>NZ_JAHOEA010000100.1 GCF_019127135.1 Segatella copri
CTGGAGAAATATAGAGACTTACTTCCTGACCGATGGAAAAAGCAGTAGCAGCATTAGTTTAATCAGCTGTTACTGCTTTTTTTTTTTGAATTATGCAAGGTATAAACGCGGAGACGCTTACAATGAGATAATAGTCCCATTATCAAATAATTAGAACTTAAAAAGTAAAAAACGTGATGGATGTGAGGGATAAAAAGAGAAAAAACTTTTCTAGGCGTATGCCTTACGCCTAGAAAATGTGTATTGTTTCTTATTATTTCAGATATTCTCCGAAATCAGTCAATCTCATATCACCCTTCTTCAGGAAGGTATCGTGCATAGCGAGGGCGGCACGCATGCTCTGTGGCTCGTGGCCCTTCTCTGCAAACTTCAAGTATTCGCGAAGCATTGGACGATAATCAGGATGCGCACAGTTCTCGATAATATCCTTGGCACGGCGCAATGGGCCTTTGCCACGAAGATCGGCTACTCCCTGCTCGGTAACGATAACATCCACATCGTGCTCGGTACTGTCCACGTGACTGCACATAGGAACAATGGCAGAGATGCAACCGTTCTTGGTGGTACTCTGCGTGGTGAAGATAGAGATGAAACCATTACGCTCGTAATCGCAGGAACCGCCGATACCATTCATCAGCTTGCTGCCGCAGATATGGCTGGAGTTCTCATTGCCGTAGATATCGCACTCGATGGCGGTGTTCATGGCGATGACACCCAGACGGCGGATGACCTCAGGAGAGTTTGAAATCTCGCTCTGGCGGATGGTGAGATGCTTCTTGAAGTAATCAATATCATCATACACCTCTTTCAATGTATCGTTTGTTACGGTGAGCGAAGAGCAGGAAGCATCCTTGATTCTTCCCTCGCGCATGTATTTCACTACAGCATCCTGAACCACCTCGGTATAAACGCTGAATACCGGCACGTTAGGGTTCTGTCCCAATGCCTCAAGAACGGCATTGGAAGTTACGCCCACTCCGCTCTGCAAAGGCAGGAACTGAGGAGGAATATGTCCCTTCTTCAGGTCGCTGACCAGGAAATCGGCAACGTTGTGACCCATCTGTTCGGTCACAGGGTCGAGTGGCTTGAAGGCACGCGCCTCCTCCGGAATGTTGCATTCCACCACACCCACAATCTTATGTGCATCAATCTCCACATACTCCTTACCTATTCTGTCACCTACGTTCATGATAGGAATAGGTGTGCGGAATGGGCATTCTGCTATCTCATATACATCGTGCAGATAACGGGAAGCTGGACTGTGGAAGGTATTCTTCTCGATGAGCACCTTCTTGGCAAGGCGGACGATGGTAGGAACAATGCCGCCGGCAGAGGTAAGGAATGCCTTGCAGGTGGTTTCGCCTTCTTCCAAATCAGAAACTTCGATGATGGCAAGGTCTATTTCGCCATAGAAACCACGGCGCAGACGCTCAGCCATGTGGCCGAGATGCATATCCTCATAATCAATCTCGCCCAGGTTGGTATGAGTTCTAAAATCCTTGTTGGTAGAAAATGGCGCACGGAACTTGATGGCATGGGCTGCTGCCATGTCACCTTCGATACTCTGCGAGGTAGAAGCACCCGTGAGGATGCCCACCTGGAAAGGTCTGCCCGCCTCGTGCTCAGCCACGGCTCTCTTGGAGAGTTCGCGGAAGGTTGCCTTAGGCACGCCGTTTGGTGTGAAACCACTCAATCCGATTGTATCTTGATCGTTAATCATCGCTGCCGCTTCGGCAGCACTCAATCTTGTATATGCCATTTTCTTCTAACTTAATACTCATTAGCGGAACTTATAGCCGCCTTCTTGATAATTGATAACTGTTTGCGGCTGCAAAGTTACACATTATTTTCGATATACGCTAATAATTTGATAATTTTATGCATATATTAGGCGAAAAACTTACAAATAGTGAATAGATATACAGAAACTGCTTACTTTATGCAAAAAGATAGCCGAAAGTTTGGTACTCTCTATTATTTGCTGTATGTTTGTCGTCATGAAGAGGCGGCGGAGATCGAGTGCGTGGCGGAAATGGTGGAATAAAGAATTTGCAATAATACTATCAGTTTGGATGACATTGCCCTATAAGCGTGAAACTCTTTACTTTCCCCTTTTGGGGAATTGTATAGCCATTATTAGCTTATATTTGACGTATGGTACAAGCGGTGCCCACGCAGCCTCGAGAACCCCTATTATCATAAAGGCAACACGATTGGCGACAAGCAAATGTTTATGTTGATTATGAAGTATATTCATTTTAATTGATCATTAAGATATATTGCGATGTCATATCAAGCAGGCAATCATTTTTTGCCTGCTTGATATTCCTTGATTCGTAGTTATTTCGGGAATAGCCTGTTTATAATTTAAGTTTTTTTACTCCAGCTACATCCGATTTATTGGTTACTTCAAAGATACTGATGGCATAACCTCCTCCTGAAGCAGCTCTTAATTTTAAAACAGATTTCGAAGTAACTGTTCCTTTATGGATGGTATAAGCCTGTGGATTCGTTTTGTAGTCGGCATCGGGTGCATCGGCATACACGGTGGCTACATAGGTTTTATCAGCATCGAGAAAGTTTAACTTCAATACGGATTGATGCCCTTTTTCTCCACTCGTACATCCAACAAACCAGTTGTTTGTGTCCTTAGCTTTACGGGCTACCGTAATGTATTGTCCAGGTTCCGCCTCAAGGTATTTAGAATCATCCCAATCGATTGCCACATCTTTGATGAATTGAAACGCATCCATATAACGCTCATAATGTTCCGGCAAATCTGCCGCCATTTGTAATGGACTGTACATTGTGACATATAAGGCAAGTTGACGTGCCAATGTGGAGTTGACGTGTGAACGATTGGGAGCCCATGTACTGAGGTCCATAACGAAAATACCTGGCGTATAGTCCATCGGGCCTCCCTGAAGACGTGTGAACGGCAAAATGGTTGTATGGAAAGGTTTATTACCTCCAAAGGCTTCATATTCTGTGCCGCGAGCGGATTCATTGCTTATCAAGTTGGGATAAGTGCGACATAATCCGGTCGGACGTACTGCCTCATGCGCATTGACCATGAGATGATGCTTGGCAGCTTGCTTAATGGCATAAAGATAATGGTTTACCATCCATTGGCCATAATGGTATTCGCCAGCAGGTTGTATATATCCAACGTATCCACTCTTCACCGCATTATAACCGTATTTGTTCATAAGACTATACGCCTCTTCCATATGGCGCTCATAGTTGCGCACAGATGAAGATGTTTCGTGATACATCATCAGTTTAACATTCTTATTGTGTGCATACTCATTCAACCCCGGTAGGTCAAAATCCGGATAAGGAGTCATAAAGTCAAAGACATAGTCTTTCATTTTCCCGAACCAATCCTCCCATCCGATGTTCCAGCCTTCTACCAATACTTGATCGAAACCGTGGGTTGCGGCAAAGTCTATATATTTTTTCACATTTTGGGTGTTGGCAGGATGTTGTCCGTTCGGTTTTGCTTTTGAATAGTCCGTCTCACCCAGTTTAACGGAAGGGTAATCCCATGTATAAGCCCAAGGGCGGTTTCCGGCAATCATTTCCCACCATACACCGATATATTTCACTGGCTTGATCCAAGAAGTATCCTCCAATTTGCATGGCTCGTTCAAATTCAGGATAAGCTTTGAAGATAAGATGTCACGAGCATCATCGCTGACCATAATCGTTCGCCAAGGACTATGGCAAGGCGCTTGCAGTCTTCCTTTGTTCCCCTGTGCATCGGGTGTTAACCAGGATTCGAAAACCAAGTTCTTATCATCCAGGTTTAGATGCATGCATGAATAATCGACTAAAGCAGCCTCGTGCAGGTTAATATAAAGCCCATCATCAGTCTTCATTTGTAAAGAGGTCTGTACCCCCGTATCAGAGAATTTTGTTTGTGATAAATTGTCCGTATAGGCCTCTGGCATCAACCTGCGAATTTCTGACAAGCGGCTTTCTGTATAGTCATATTCTTGTGTGTCGTAATCTCCAGGAATCCACCAGGCTGTATGATTACCCGTCATAGCAAATTGGGTATGTTCTTCTTTGACTATGAAATAGATCAGTTCCTTTTGGCTTGGGAACTCGTAGCGCAGGCCCAAACCATCGTCGTAAACTCGAAAGCGAATGTTCATATATCGGTCGGTCTTTGGCTGCCGGAGTTCTATCAGCAGTTCGTTGTAGTGATTGCGAATGTTTTTTACTTCTCCCCATACCGGCTTCCATATTTCGTCGAAAGAGGAGGTAGAGGTCTTTACGACCTCAAAACCATCCATAAGATCGGGTTGCCCATTCAGTTCCAATCCTAAATGACTGGGCTTGACAACAGGTTTGTTTTTATAGCCTACATAATAGGTTGGAACACCTCTTTCGGTCAATTCAAAGTTTACGTCTATAATACCTGAAGGAGATAAAATCTTTTGGGCATAAGACGCCGATAACTGTAAAATAATGATGGTAAATAGTATTGCTCTTTTCATAAAAGTAAAGAAAATATAGTTCGTTAATTATTATATAGAATTATTTCAGATTCAATGGTGTCATAACGAAAGAACACTTTCTTGTATGTTGTTCGTATTATTTCGTTGTCTGTTTGAATCCTGTATCTTCCGCTGACCATGATTGCCATTTACACTCGCCGACTTCCATTTCAGAGAACTGTGCGGTGAATGAATGGTCAACCGGGCTTGCCGCATATATTCCGAACGAGATCTCCCCATCACCCTTATCCAAATGAAATGTACGCATTTGGTGGAAAGTGGTACCGTCAGGACTTGTCTCTATATAATAGTCGCTTCCCCGACGGCTAAGGCGATACCACATTTCCTTTATGGAAGATGGAATATCATGCGTAGCCCAGTCGGAATATCCGTTGTTTGTCACAACACTACCCAGCCTTTGATATTCCTTATTTTCGTATTCGATTGACGCCTTCATCCAGTTGTCACTGTCAAGATAGATTGCGATACCGCATTGGTCAAACAGAGCAGAACTATTGAACGATGTCTTTACTGTGAAAGAAAAGAACTTGTTAGAAGTTTTCATTTGCAGCACTGGAGCATTGTCGTTGCTGAACCCATAATAGGTGCGCTGCCACAAGTCTGTGTGAGGTTCTGAAACGATTGTAATCAAAGAGTCCGTGATGGTGTATTGTTTGGGCTCACGAATCCAAAACAAGTTTTCAGCCACAAATGGCTTTAAGATGGTGTCATTTTTTTCCATATTCGATTTATTTGCTATTGATGATTGTTGTTTTTTCTCATTTTGACATGACAGCAGAGTGCATGCAAGCAGCGACAATGCTATGAAAAATTGATTTCTCTTCATTTGTCGAAATGTTTAATATGTTTGTTAAAATCTGATAATAGTGCTGAGGTATGGTGTTTATTCCCCGTCGAGCTTACCTATGCGAAAATTGGCAACAGCCTCTTGCTTAAGCGACACTTCCGTAAAATAGCAGGTGTGTGCATCGTCTTTAGGACTTTGGGAACTTAGGCCAAGAAGCAGTTTTTTCGGAAAATCATTCTTGTAGAGACGAGCCAGGTGCCATATATTCCCATCTCACTAGTGTCCCGTTAAAACGAGACGATTATTAAATAAGTTATTAATACTCAAAAGTTTACGGACTTTTTATAGTGTATTCGATTTGATTTTGTATCTTTGCACGCATATTTAAAATACGTGTGCGA
>NZ_JAHOEA010000101.1 GCF_019127135.1 Segatella copri
GAGGGAGCGAGGTTATGTTTTGGGAACCCCAAAACGCCTCGCTCCACCATGAGGGCGGAGATTTTTTGCTCCCGGCGGTCGCAGAAAGTAAGTGTACCAACTGTAAACAGTATATCGAATGACAAGCATACATGAACAGGACAAGAGAAAGGGCGGAAGACCGCCCACAGGCAGGGTTCGCAAGTTGTCGAAGTCTGTCACGGTGAAGTTCTCGAAACCAAGCTACGAGGCATTGAGGCTGAGGGCGAGAAAAGCCAACCGCAAGTTGGCGGAGTATATACGAGAGTAGACATAGAAAGGAGAGGTTAAGTCTTTGCTTCTGATGTATGCAAATTGAAACTAAGAGTCATATATTGAAATGATGCCAGCTATCCTCATAGGATAAAGCAACCATATAAAATCTTAATTGAATATTATTATTCTCCTTTGCAACAACAAAATATAGTTCGGAACGAACAGAAAGACATGTTTTATGCGTTTTTTGTGTTAAACTGTATGAAAATATTTGTAACTTCGAAATAAAAACATTATTTTTGCATCGCTTTTATAGCAAAAAGAAAAGTCATCTACAACTTTTTAATAGAAAGAAATAATGAGAAATAGTTTTTGTATATTTTTTCTTCTTTGGGTTACTTTGGATGTTTTTAGTGGGGAAAAAAGTCTTTTCACAATAGGCTCTGATTTTATAGTAACCGATACAATATCAAAGAACTTGTCTGATACATCTAGAATCTTTAACTTGTCAGATGTCGTTGTAAAAGGTTCAAATATCATAACAAAATCAGACCGCTTAATATTAATTCCAACTTCTAATATGCAGAAGGCATCGTCATCTGCATGGGATTTGCTGAGCAAAATAAAACTGCCAGGAGTAATCGTTGACCGCCAGAACAAGAATGCAACAACTATTAATGGAAGTAATATACTTTTTAAAATCAACAACATTGATGCCACTATTGCAGATTTTTTGACGATAATCCCAAGCGATGTAAAAAAAATAGAGTTTTTTGATAAATTAGGAGCACGATATAATGACAGTAACATTAGTGCAATCATTAACATTGTAACTAAAAGGCATACTTCTGGTGGACAATTTGGACTCTATGAAGATGCGGCTCTAACAACAATGTCGCTATATAATAGTGCTTATGTCAAATTTAACAAGGCAAACAGTTTGTTTAGCCTAAGCTATAATAGCAAGTACCGAGATTATTCCAATTCATACACAGATACGTATCTAGAAAATGAAGATGTTGAAATATCCAGAAAGGGCGTAGAATCGCCATATGGATACTTTCTTCAAAATATAGATGCTGCATATAATTATTATAAGAATAACTTTACATTTAACATAAAATTCAACTATAGTACAAACCGAAACACCAATCAAAATTGCTCACAGGAGATATTTGATAAGAAAAGTTTGATAGGAAATTCATTTAGGTCACCAAAAGACAAAAGTCATTCACCTGCAATAGACTTGTTTTCTGAATATAAAATTTCCTCCAAACAGTCATTGCTCTTTAATATGGTAGGAAAAATATTACAGACAAACTATGATTATTCATATACTGAAAATGTAAACGAAAATAATTCCCATTTTGAGTATGGGGTAGAAGGAAAGCGCAAGTCTCTTATAACAGAAATCATGCATACTTATTCTTTAAAAAATCTTTCATGGGATTCTGGTTTAAGATACAAATATTCAGACACTCACAATTTATATAGTTATGATATTACAAATGATTTTGATTCAAAAGACCAAAATTTATACGCTTATACCCAATTCTCTGGAAATGTTAAAAATATCTACTACATGGGGGGAATAGGTATAAATTGGGTTAGTTTCAAGGAAGGTGGCAATTCTTTTAACAAAGTATTATATCGTCCTTTAGGCAGAATTAAGTATATGCCTTTAGACAATTTTAGTATGTCTTATCAATTTTCAATGCAACCAACAATACCAAGCTTGTCAACATTAAGTGGAATTACAAAAAATTTGAATAGATATGAATTCGAAACAGGCAATTCTGCCTTGCGTCCTTATGACAACATAAAACATAAATTATCTTTATCTTGGAATCCTAACAGATGGTATATTTCACTAAACTACAATATCGAAAGTGCAAAAAATCTTTTTGCGTCTGGTATTTATTGTCAAAATGGGAAATCAGGTTATCAACATATAAATTTTGATTCAAAAACTGTTCGTAAAATAAATTTTTACACAAGCTTTGACATCATAAAGGACATGTTGTTCATTGATGGCTATATTTCATACAACTATTATAAATTTAAAATAGAAGACGAAACTTTCTCTTTAACAGACTATACATATGGTGGGAAGATAGTGTTCTACCTGAAAAACTTTTCTGCAAATATATCTTTCAATCATAATCCAAGGGAATTATTTGGAATGAAAAGTTTTTATGGAGAATCCACAGGCAGCGTTGATTGTTCTTATAAATACAAAAGAATGACTTTCTCACTTGGAGTATGGAATCCGTTTAAAAAATATGTTCAGAGTTCTGGTTTCGAGTATGCTAGAAATGGTTTATATAAAACTGAGTATTTTAGAATAAAGGACAATGCTAATATGATAACTCTAGGTGTTTCCTATGACATAAATTGGGGTAAATCTTATAAGGCAAGAAATAAAAGATTAAATAATTCGGACAACATAGATGGTATTGTAAAATAAAAATGATGAAAAATTTTCACTTTTCATACAACATGATTCTATGCAATGTGGCATTGCTTGTTTGTGTATGATATGTAAGTTTTTCGGTCGTAGCATTTCCATAGAAACTATGGCAAACTTATGTCATGCTAATAAAGAGGGAGTGTCTTTAATGGGATTAAGTGAGTCTGCTACGATTCTTGGTTTTCATGCTATAGCTGCAAGAACCAGTATCAATAAGTTACAAATTGTTCCTCTTCCTTGCATTTTGCATTGGAATCAAAATCATTTTGTCGTTTTATATAGAATAAAGAACAACAAATACTATATTGCTGACCCAGGAAAAGGTTTGATAACTTATACTCTTGATGAATTCAAGAAACATTGGCTAAGCACAAATACCAATGGTGAAGACAAGGGCATCGCTATGTTCTTGGAAACTACACCTGCCTTTTTTGCTTACAAGATGCAGAAAGAAGAGAACATAAAAGAAAAGCGGTCTTTTCGTTTTCTCTTGGGGTATGTGAAAAAATATCGTAAGTATTTTGGGCAAATTGTACTAGGTTTGGTTGTTGGAAGCCTTTTACAGTTAGTCTTGCCATTTCTCACCCAATCTATTGTTGATATTGGCATCAAAAACCAAGACATTGGTTTTGTTTGGCTGATATTATTGGGACAACTTATGCTAACAATTAGCCGAACAGCTATTGACTTTATCCGTAGATGGTTATTGCTTCATATCTCCTTGCGCATTAACATTTCACTATTGAGTGACTTCTTCATTAAATTACTGAAGCTTCCAATGTCTTTCTTTGACACAAAGCTTATGGGAGACTTGATGCAAAGAATGAGTGACCATAGTCGTGTGAATAAATTTCTCACACAGCAGACACTCAACATAACATTTGCGATATTCACTTTTGTTGTGTTTTCTGTGGTGCTGTTCTTATACGATAAATTTGTGTTTGCTATCTTCTTGCTTGGAAGTATTCTCTATGGCGCATGGATGACTTTATTCTTAAGACGGAGGAAAGTACTAGATTATGAGTTATTTGAACAGCAAGCCATCAACAACAACAAAACTTACGAGTTTATCACCTCTATGCAAGAAATCAAATTGCAGGATTGTGAGCAACGCAGAAGATGGGAATGGGAAGATACACAAGCTGATTTGTTTGGAGTACAGATGAAATCGCTCAAACTCCAACAAATGCAAGAAGCAGGGTGCATATTCATCAATGAAACTAAAAATACCATCATTACAGTTATAGCTGCAACAGCGGTAATTCACGGAGACATGACCCTTGGCATGATGCTTGCCATACAGTATATTATTGGTCAATTAAATACACCTGTAGATCAATTGATGAACTTCTTTTATTCCTTGCAAGATGTGAAGATTAGCTTGGAACGTATCAACGAGATTCACCAGATGGATGATGAGAATGGAAAGGAAGGCTTGCTGACTTCTATTGAAGATAAGAATGAGGGCATTGACATCAAGAACATCATGTTCAAGTACGACCCACATGCTTTGCGCAAAACCATAGACGATGTGAGCATTCACATTCCGCAAGGTAAGGTAACAGCCATCGTTGGCGCATCTGGCAGTGGAAAGACCACCCTCATCCGCTTGATACTTGGTTATTATCCTGTCTTGGAGGGAAAAATAAACATTGGAAATACTGACATAAACAAACTCGACAAAAAGTGGTGGCGCAGACAATGTGGCGTAGTGATGCAGGATGGCGTTATCTTCTCGGAGAGTATAGCACGAAACATTGCCGTTGACGATGGCGACATAGACAAGGAACGGTTGTTGAAAGCAGCCGAGATAGCTTGTATCAAGGAGTATGTAATGGCTTTGCCTCTGAAGTTCAATACCAAGATTGGACGTGATGGCGTGGGACTAAGCCAGGGACAGAAACAGCGTATCTTGATTGCAAGGGCGGTTTACAAGAATCCTGACTATATATTCCTTGACGAGGCTACAAACTCGCTCGATGCCAATAATGAGAGAAGCATCGTGGAGAACTTGGATAAGTTCTATAAGGGCAAGACCGTTGTGATTGTGGCTCATCGCCTAAGCACGGTGAAGAATGCCGACCAAATCGTGGTCATCGACCATGGAAAGGTGGTTGAGATAGGCAACCATGAGTCTTTGACCGCCAAGCGAGGGGCATATTATAACCTTGTGAAGAATCAGTTGGAATTGGGAAACTAAAATGCTTTTAATATGGAACAGAATGAAAAAGAATCAGATAATATCGAGTTGAGAAGCGAGAAGGTGAGGAACGTGATAGGCAAAGTTCCTCCTCGCCTCGTCAGCTTGGGAACGGTTGTCATTACGACAATAGTCCTCGCCCTCGCAGTTGCTTTCTACAAGATACCTTATCCTATATCCATAGAGGCTAATGGTGAGGTCATCAATCAAAGAACAGTGCAAGTGTTTGGGCCATACAAGTATTTGTATCTTTTCGATGAGCTAAGGACGGCTCATGTATCTTTCGAGGGCAACGATAATGCATCTTATAACTGCAACATCACAAGCCATAAAGCCAGGCTCATACATAGGGAAGATGGTAACTATTTTATGGCTATAGCCACAGTGAGTACACAGGGACAAAAGTCCCCTGTGTTGCAAAAGTACATGAAAGCCGATGTCAGAATCATCGTCAGCAACAAAACGTTATGGCAGCAGGTATTCGGATAGTCTATGTCCGAACACCTGCCGTTTGTTTTAGGATGCATATTGTGTT
>NZ_JAHOEA010000102.1 GCF_019127135.1 Segatella copri
TTTTTGTTGCTCAGGCACTTATAAATAATGTTAAACTATAGTGTTGCGGAATTAAGGATCTGTATCAAGTAAAGATTTAAAATGTCGTAAATTATAATCAAAACATAATAGATATGAAGAAAGTTTTAACTAAGAAGAAAAAGTATGTAGCTCCATCTGTGCAGGTACTCGAATTGGAAACTACTCAGATTCTCGCAGGAAGTGGCGAAACCAATTCTACACCTACCGTGAACGGTTTTCAACCCGGTGGTTCTTTTGGTACAGGTGACATGGAAGAAAGTACATCGGCTAGAAGAACTAGCATTTGGGACTAAGATGAATATAAAATGAAATGAATATGAAATTATCCAGTTTATTACCCCAGATGGCTTGCGCCATCCTCCTTATGGCGAGTTGTTCGCAGGAGGATAGTCTGACGCCAGGCGAAAGCCCATCTTCAGTTGGCGGCATTCGCATCACCACCCAGGTATCAGATATTGCTACCCGTGGCATCACCGAAACCGCCACCTTGCAAAACTTCGGTATCTGTATTCTGGGTTCCGGAGAGCACGCTTCATCTTTGCAATATAATAATGTGGAGATGACGAAGAACGGCGAAGAGTGGACTTCTGCTACCCCAATGCTGTGGAAGAGTGAGATTCCTTCTGCCGACATCATCGCCTATGCTCCTTATCAGGCTGATATAAGTGATGCCTTGGCAACCCAGAAGCAGTTCCCTGTATCGGTGAAAGCCGTACAGACTAAAGAAGACCTGTCTTCCGACCTTCTGGTGTTCAAGGCTAAGGATTATGCTCCAACCATCGTCGGCGAGAACAAAGACAAGATTGTAGAGGTGAAGTTTGATCATGCCTTCAGCCAGCTGATGGTAACCTTCAACTTCCATTCCGCCTTTTCCAATGACGAGGTAGATCTGTCAAAGATAGAAGACGTAAGGGTAGAGGGCACCGTTTTGTCTGGCGTATGCGACTTTTCTCATGACAAGCCGCAGATAACGGTTCAGGCTGATGCCGCAGCAGCGTCCATTACTCCAGAGAATGTTTCTTTCCAGGCAAAGGATGCAGAGCATGCCAGCATCTCTGCCCAATACTCCTGTCTGCTGGTTCCGCAGACCATCCAGGCAGCCAATCAGCCTCTGACGGTTACCTTCCGATTGGGTGATACCACCTATTCATGGAAGGCGAATGCCGACATCACCCTGGAGCAGGGCAAGTATTATACCCTTTCGCTCAACATCAGGAAGACCGGAGTTGTAGTAGAAGGAACGATTAAAGGCTGGATTCCGGCAGAAGGCAACAATGAATATGTAGCAAATTAATAACTATTAAAATACAACGTTTATGAAGAAGTTTAAAATCTTATACATCGCTGCCGCAGCATTGCTGTTTGCAGCTTGCGCTAACGAAGAAGACGGTATCGGCAACAATGGTCCTGTTGCTGCCACAGTAAAGGCGGATATTTCCAACAATATCAAAACCCGTGGAACTGCAGACAACGACAGATGGACAACTGGCGACGCTATCGGTGTGTACGTCACTTCCGCAGGAAACACAAAAGGAACAAATGTAAAGTATGAATATGACAGATATGGTGAATTTGTTTCGGCAAATCCTATTTATTTTAGAGATAACGCGGAACAGACATTCAGTGCGTATTATCCATACATTGATGACCCCAATAATGACAAATTCGATGAGGATGGTTGGTTAAAAAATGATTGGACTATTGATTACAGCAATCCAAGTAATACCTTATTAGCAAACGATTTTCTCTTTGCCTCGGGAGCAACAGCCAGCAAAGCATCTCCAATGGTTAATTTCACTGACTTGAATAATGTGGGTGAATCCTTGCCAGAGAAAGACCATCGCTTTAAGCACAAGATGAGTATGATAGAATTTACGGTCTGTGCAGGAGAAGGTATTGAGAGCAGCAAGAGTAATCTTCAAAGTATAACATTGGACAAGATAAAGACACAGGGTAAGATAAATGTAAAAACAGGTGCGACAGAAGTCACAGGGACTTCTTCCCTAAAAACCTTACCAGTAACAGGTCTTTTGACCGATCTCAGGGTCTGCAAGTTCATACTCTTCCCGCAACAGTTCGAAAACAAAGAATTGACCATTAGTTGTAGTGTGTTGTATAACGAAAATACTATTAACAATTATACAACAAAGATACCCCTACCAAATGGATTCGAAGGTGGTAAAAAATATACTTATACTATCACTGTTAGAAATAATAGTATAGTAATAGGAAATGCAAACATAACGGGTTGGGGTATTGGCACAGACAATGAATCTCTCGATGCAGAAATAGAATAATAAGGTACTGAAAATAGGAAATACAGGGTTAGTGAGCTTGGCCGCTCACTAACTCACTAACAATAAAAAACTGAAGATTATGAAGACGATAAAACAAAGAATTTCCTATGTGGTAATGGGCCTTATGGCTATGGGCTTTACAGCATGTACGCAAAATGAAGATATGGCTCCAACGCTGAAAGGGCAGGAAATCAATGCCACTTTCTCTGTTGGAGGTATGCAGACTCGTGTCAATACATTGGGAGACGGTAAAAATTGGGAGGATAAAGATAAACTGAAAGTAAGTATATTTACGGATTATGATCCTGGTAGTACGACAGTTCTTTCTTTTAATGGCGAAACCTGGTCCCGCAGTGGTAGTTTCCGTTGGTTAAATGGATACGAACAACATACTATTTTGGCTGTATATCCATCTGACACGGATTTTGGGAAAGAAAATCTACAGTATGATTTACAGACAGACCAAAGCAGCGAAGGTAATTTGAAAAACGCTGATCTCATAACTGGATATTGGCACGATGTTCCTCGGTACGATTTAAGAATTCCTATGCAGCATCGCATGTCGCTGGTTACAATTTTCTATGAAATTGGTGCATACGATCATCCTAATAAGGATATAAATAACCTACAGATTTGTTCGCCATGCAATGGGGCTAGCTTTAGCAGAAGATCAAACACTGATTGGATAATGGACACTTCTAATTATAAAGAGCCAACGTTGGTATATGCATGCCAGACAGGAGATGATGGAGAAAAGTCTTTCTCTGCAATCATTGTACCAGGCTCGTTAGACACAAGTGCTGATTTTTTGAAGTTTACTTTAGACGGGCAAGATTATACCGTCAAGTTAAAGCAAAAAACAGATTTTTTGGAAGGGCATCGTTACACCTATAGTCTCAAAAAAATAGGAAGAGACAAAGTGGAACTCGCAGTCCGCAATCAAGGTGTTCTGCCTGGTTGGGAAAATGAAGAAGAACTATAACAAATAAAAGGAGAATATAATTATGCGTAAGATTATTCAATACATGATGATGGCATTGATTGCTGTTGTTTTGGCATCATGTGCTAATGATATAAGCGAAGAATCTACACCAACTGTTAAAAGTAATATACGTTTTGTTGTAGATGACTTTCCTATGTTTGAGAAACCTTCTACCCGAACTATCGGCGAAGAAGACAAGGGTAAGACAGCATGGGCTGTTGGAGACGAAATCTGTATAAAGTTAGAATCTAAAGAGTTAGGAATCCAGACTGCAACTTTAAAATACAATGGAGTAAAGTTTGAAATCCAAGATGGCAACTCATTGTGCTATCTTGAGGGGGAACCTGTGACGGCTTATGCTTACTATGCTCCAGGTCGTAAATATTTAAATGATGGTTATCTTGGGTATAAGGATGATGGAGAAGATGGAATAGCAGAGTTCATCGAAGCAACTTGTAATGTTCATTATGGAGATGATAATTATATAGACATATCGTTTGCCAATGTCACACGTAATTATTCACGCCTCCGCATTGCAACTATGCCAAATAAGCCAATAACAGTTAGCATCAGTGAATACACTCCTGCGGGCAGCAGCAATATGATATGGGATCAAAATTATGCCCTTACTTCTGATGAAAAGGGCAATGCCTATTTATATGGTACTTTTGATAGATATGCCGAAGTCACTGTGAAATATAGAGAAGCAACTTTGGCAACTCATACATTCTTGCAAGCAACAGAAAAAGCTAAGAGTTATGCTCTGGATGCTACTGTCATTTCGGCAAATAGTGCAGAAGAAATAAAGTCAGCTATCAAGCAAGAAGTAGCAGACGGCAAGACTGCTATAAGACTTAACCTCGCTTCTGATGCTGGCGATAATGAGTTTAAGGCTATCCGCGAAGCTTTTGAGAATGTGAAATCTGGCACTATAGATCTCACTCTAATAGGATGCAAGGAAATTCCTGCAGATGGTTTGAACAACCAATCAGGAGGACTAGAGGCATTAAAGTCTATTACTTTGCCTGATGTGACAAAAATTGGAAAGAATGCCTTACTCTTCTGTGTGGATTTGGAAGAAATTTGTGCTCCGAATGTTTCTGCTATAGATGAAGGTGCATTTGCAGAATGTTACCATTTGAGAAAAGTAACTTTGGGAGAACTCACGAATGTAAAAGGTGACTATGAACACGGGGATGGTATTTTTGGCTTCGATTCTCATTCTATAGAAAATATAGATTTAGAGTTGTCTGAAAAACAGAGAATAATGACCAAGCAACTAATTGATGGTCGTTATTGTTGGACTCCAACTGAAGAACCCTATCAGATGAGTAAAGACCATACAAGCAGATCTTTCCTTGGAATGACATTCAATTCTGTAAAATGTGGGGTTAAGCTTTAGCATTCCATATACACTCCTAAGCTGGGCAGGAGTATAAGGTGCCCAGCAAACATATCCCCCCGCACCTCACGGGAAACGACAAGGGTCTATATGCCACGATGACAAGTGGCGTATAGACCCTTGGTTATATGGAGATATTCGTAATCTACATCTCCGCTTTCAGCAGCTTTATCTCCTCTGCCGTCAGCCCCGTCATATCCATGATAGACGCTTCATCCATACCCTTTGCCAGCATCTTCCTGGCAATCTCAAGGCTTCGCAGGTTCATGCCTTCAGCTCTGCCTTCTTCTCTGCCTTTCTTCATGCCTATTTCTATACCTTCACGCTTTGCAGTGTCTACGGAATTCTTGATGTCGCGATATGCCATCTTGCTGGTCTCGTACT
>NZ_JAHOEA010000103.1 GCF_019127135.1 Segatella copri
TATGCAACTTTTGGGTACACTATTTCAAAGATCGAATGTTAAACTAACATAACCCGTGAAGGGACTTTTTCAGTGCCCTCCCTGGGCTAGGAGCTTCTGCCCTTTCAGGGCGTGCTGCTTCTGGGGCTTTTGGGCCTTCAGCCCGTAAACCACATGCGAAACTTGAATAAATGATAGAAATGAAACCTACAATCAATTGGTTTGATTGTAGGTTTTTTAATTGCTTGCTAAAAAGGTGGCTACTGGCATTTTTTTTGTGTTGTAACAAAAACGTTATCTTATTTATCATTTAATTTTTATTAAATATTGTTTAAGACCTAAATCAATTTTATGTTGTACTTTTGCACCCGGAATTTTCGAAAAGAATTAATAACTAGAAAAGAAGTTTATAAAGATGAAACATTCATGAAAAGATGTAAAAGATATATAGGACTATTCTTATACTGTTGGCTCCTTATCATTTCGCTTACTTCTTGCATTTATGATGACTATTCCGGTTGTCCCCAAAAGGATAACCGTAGAATGGTGCGGATTAATGTGGATTGGCATTTGTTTGATAAAGAGGTGCCTACTGGTATGACGGTCATGGTGTTTCCCTGGTCAGGTGGTGCTCCGCATACTGTCTTGACTAATGAGATAACTCATGCCGACTTTTCCTTAGAACCTGGAAAATATCATGTACTGGTATTCAACCAGAGTACGACCGAGTTTGGTACACTCGACTTTCAGGGAATGGACTCTTACGAGACGGCGCGAGCTGTGGTACTACATACAACATCGCGCTGGTACTCGCGTGGAGATAATGAATTGATAGGGGTTGAGCCCGAGTGGCTTGCCTCTGATAAACTCGATGAATTCGATGTTTCTGGAGACTATTCTGAGGCTACTTTAACGCCAAGGAATGTGCTTTCGCATATCCAGGTCAACGTGAAAGTTCCAGGTATAGGAAACCTGTATTCTGCGAGAGGATCCTTAACTGGTATTTCAGAAGGATTTCTGCTGGGACAGGGGAAGCCGCTTCAGAGTAGTAAGGTGACTTATCTTCTGGAGTCCTGGACTAAAACGATAGATAAAAATGACGCGACACTGGGAACGTTGACGACATCGTTTAAATGTTTTGGCCTACCAGAAACTGCCCATCTTGATGCAGAAAACAATAAGCTGTCTTTTTCTGCTTTGTTGATAGACAAAAAGACGCAGGTAGATTATCAGTTTGCGGTAGGAGATAAGTTTGAGGAAGATGAAAATTCATCGGAGTTAGGTTATTTTTCTTCTCTCCATGTTGATGTTGAGTTGCCGAAACCTTTACCTGAGGTGAATCCTTCGGAAGGAAGTTCTGGCGGTTTTGACGTCACGGTCAAGGATTGGGGTAAACCTGAGGATATTGATATGGAACTGTAGAAATAGTAAAGTGATAAGAATCAGATAAAGTAATAATAGATTAGTTTAATTTAAAAACATAATAGATATGTATAAGAAATTTTTTATGGGTATTGCTGCAATGGCAGCGTTAACATTGGTAAGTTGTTCAAGCGATGACTTGAATAGTTTTTCAGACAATTCTTCTAAGAACGAGGCTATCAGCTTTGATGGCTATTTGGGAAGAAGTGCAGTTGCTGTAAATGGTTCACGTGGTAGCGAGGTGAAGATAGGTGATCTTCAGACATCTGCTGATGGTTTTGGTGTGTTTGGTAACTATAACTCTACGGGGGGGCAGGAGTTTGGTGCTAATTTGTTCAACAATCAGCAGGTAAAATATTCTAGTACAGATAAAAAGTGGGAATATACTCCTCTTAAGTATTGGCTAACACCAGGCCATATTGATTTCTTGGCGTATGCTCCTTATAATGCAGGAGCGTTTGAAAATACATATCATCTTAAATTTAATGTATCAGGAACAATTACTGAGCAGAAAGATTTGTTGTATGCTAAAGCTGTTGGTCAGACAAAAGAAAATGGTACAGTGACATTTAATTTTGCTCATGCTTTGTCTAGACTTGGTTATTCTGTAAAGTTAAAAGATGCTAGTTATGAATCTGTAGCAACTATTACATTGAATAAGATTACATTGGCAGGATCTAAAGATCTAGCACAAAATGCTTTCTACAAAGAGGGTACCATAGATTTGTCTACAGGTAATTGGTCAACAGCATCTTCTAATGATACTAAATATAATGATGCTAAGCAAAATTTTGTATGGTTCGATAATGAGACGTCTGGTAAAACGTTAAGTAGTAATGATGATGATGCAATTAAAAATTCTGACAGCGAATATTTGTTTGTAATTCCACAGAATTTCTCTAACGGAAATGCAAATAATGATCAACTTTATGTTATCGTAGAGTACACTATAAGCTATAAGGATGGTGTAAAGGCAACAATAAAAAATAAGGTTTGTAAGCAACTTACAAATAACTTCTTGCAGAGCAAGGCATATACAATCAACTTGACCATTGGTCTGACTCCAATCGAATTCAATGCTGAGGTTACTGGTTGGGATCCTATAAATGGTGATGCAATCGATATCGATTCTTGGAAGTAATCGTATCAGATAAAAATAATGAATTTAAATTATCATAAGATGAAGTTTCTTCGTTTAGCTTTTTATGTTTTGATAGCACAGCTGGTATTATCTGGTTGTGCCGGCGAAGCTGTGGAAGAAACTTCATCTTCTTCATCTTCTGATTCTTCTTCTTCTTCTGAAATCAACTTTGATGCTTATGTGGGTCGGAATGCTTCAACCCGTACTAGTGTAACCGATATTGATTTTCTCAAACGGGATATAAAAAACCCAGATAACTTTAACGCTGGATTTGGTGTCTTTGCAAGATACAACCATATATCTCTGCTGGATACTGAACACGTAACCTGGAATAAAGATCAAAATCATTGGGAATATACAAATACCCGATATTGGCCAAGTGAAGGATCTGTGGATTTCTATGCCTTTGCGCCTTATAGTGATGTCCCAAAACTGAATAATAATTTCGAAATAGTTTTTCCTGCTAATTGGTCTCCTGTAGATTTGGTGTATGCTAATGCTGAGAATCAGAAAAAGGCTGACAACCCTGTTAAATTTACTTTCAAACATGCTTTGGCTCGTTTGAGCTTTGAAATCACAGCCAATCCGAAAATAGAGGAAAAGGATGTAGTTATAAAAGTTAAAGAGGTGAAACTATATGGTGAGAAAGAAACTATAGGCATCTTTCGTATGGAGGGCCGTCTGAATCTTAAAACGGGAGGTTGGAGCCCCTACGATAATGGTACTAGATGGTTTTATACTTGGACACCAGATGGCAATGTAGAAGGCGAAGAAGATGGCAAAGAAGATGGCGAAGAAAATAACAAAAAAAATAGTATCATATATAAGTTAAGTGTACCTCCTCAGTTAGACTATAAACATGATAAAGTAACAAATGATAAGGATTCTTATATCTTTATAATCCCTCAGAAGAAGCCCGATTACTTTAATCTAAAGATAACTTATACGGTAACGCAGGGAGATTTTGAGGAAGAGGTGACGGTATATAAAGATCTGTTAAAAGTTCTTCCAGGAGATAGTGATCCGTATTTTAAAGGAGGAAAAGCGTATGTCTTTCATTTGATACTTTCACTTGATCCTATCGATTTCAAAGTAGAGACTACTGTCGATAATTGGGGGATAGGGTGACAATGAAACAATGTTTTTATAAGGATAATCTGGAATATGAAGCGGAATATTTATAGTTATAGTAAGTTATGGATGATTCTCTTTGTCTTGATGGGTGCAGCCTGTACCAATCAAGTGGAGGATGCTATTCCTGTATCTGGTCAGCCTATTGGGTTTTCTGTGCAATCAGATTGGAAGGAAATTCCCAATACTCGTTTGGTTGATGTTAATGGTACAATGAAATTTACCGGAGGTGACAAGGTTCAGATTTTCGGTTTTCATAAATCTTCTCAAGGTGCGGATGAGAATGTTCAGTTTATGTATGATGTAAAAAATCCGAATAATGGTCAGATAGTAACCTATGATGATAAGAGTAATAGCTGGAATTATACCCCCAAGCGTTTCTGGCCTAAATATGGACTGCTAGATTTTTATGCCAGTTATCCATGCAATCCATACAACTCTATTCACTATGACGTAGAAAAGAAGATGATGACTTATGAAAATAATTTGACACAAGATCTGTTGTATGGCTTAGCTACCGATTGGAATCGTGAAAAGAACCCGACCGTATCGATCTGGATGGTGCATGCCTTGGCTAAGGTGAATATTATTTTTGACAAGTCTTTGGGTGATATCGGACAAGTTACAGTCTCGGGTTACAAAGCTGGCCATTTCTCTCCAATGAGCAATGACCATGGAGTCCCTGTTTGGGAAATTGATGATGTTAACACGCATATTAATGCTACCTTTGAATATAAAGACCTGATTAAAAATAATCCTGTTACCGTTACCGTATTTATCTTGCCGAAAAAGATTACGGGACTCTGGATGTGGGATTATGGTGGTCACCCGATTGATGCTTCTAAAGAAATACAGCAATATACGTTTGAAGCAGGAAAGGTATATAATCTCACGATATCAAAAGGAGTACGGAAGAAAAATACAAATAGCCGTTCTATAGCAATGTCTGTCCGTTGTGTTTCGGAATAGCGAAAAAATATCGACCTGAACGGTTGAAATTACCCAATACGCCCTGAACCAGCGGTCACCGGCCGAAGGGAATTGAAAATCGCTGGCCGAAGGGTAAAGCAAAGGTAAAGGGCAGAAGCCCCTGGAAGCAGCACGCCCTGAAAGGGCAGAAGCTCCTAGCCCAGGGCATCGCCCTGGGTAATTACGGACACAAACCTGTCGCCCTGTAAGGGCAAAAGCTTTCAAATACCTGGCAGTATACAAAGCTTTTGCCCTTACAGGGCGTCTTGCTGATTGCTATTATACCCAGGGCGTTGCCCTGGGCTAGGAGCTTTTGCCCTTTCAGGGCGTCAGGGCGTCTTGCTGATTGCTATTATGCCCCCGGCTCGCCCAGGTATTCGAAGATGGTGGATACCTGGCGGGGAGGGAAATACTGGCTACGCTCCTGGT
>NZ_JAHOEA010000104.1 GCF_019127135.1 Segatella copri
TCGCACACGTATTTTAAATATGCGTGCAAAGATACAAAATCAAATCGAATACACTATAAAAAGTCCGTAAACTTTTGAGTATTAATAACTTATTTAATAATCGTCTCGTTTTAACGGGACACTAGTGAACCAACATATAATAATTGGTGCAAGTCTATAAAAAAATATGTAGTTTAAAAAAGTGGTTAAATTCACGTGAATGATTCACTTTTATTACATTTTAGTGGAATATAGTTGAGTAAACGTGAGAAAAGGTGAGAAAAGGCGAACTCACATTTCCTCATATTGTATCTTTGCAGCAGAATTCTAGAACATCGGAATTCTGCTGCATTCTTTTTATAAGATGTTAGTCAGCAGTATAAAACTGAGCACGGTCCGATGGCTTGGGGACGAATAACATAAGTTGTCCTATATAACCCAAGTAAGTGCTAGGACAACGTTTTAATACCCAAAGTATTATGAACAAGGTATTATCGCTCGGAGAAGCAATCGCTGATATGCTTCTCCACGCCAACACACCATTGGCTGTCGCCTATCGCAAGCGAATGGCGGCTGAAAGAGTAAGCGAGACTAATGCTCATGCAGAAGCTATCGCTAGTGTCGAACTTTCTAAAGACGATATGACATGAAAGATGTAACACCAGCTCGTTTCAGCCTCTTTGCTGCAGGCATCAACAAGCCATCTAGCCAGAGACCTTATAAGCAAGGTACCCTGAAGGATGTATATTGTTGGATGAACTCGATGAAGATGATGCAACTCACCGAGCAACTTAGGGGCATTAAAGACGAGAAGAAGCAGAAGCTCTTCAAGGCTAGCTTTTTGCCATTCGCTACCTTCAGTGGAACATTTGCCTACCGTAACCAAAATGGACTCTTACTGCATTCGGGACTACTCTGTTTCGACTTCGACCACCTCGGTGGAAATGAGAACCTTTGGAAGGCTAGACATCTGCTGGAACAAGACCGATACTTCGAAACCATGCTGATGTTTACCAGTCCGCGTGGCGATGGAGTGAAGTGGGTTACGCATATCGACCTCTCTCGTGGTTCCCACGAAAAATGGTATCGAGCCGTGCGCAACTATCTCCTCCAGACTTATGGTTTGGAGGCTGACTCGGCACCAGCAAATGTAGCCTCGGCATGTTTCCTCTGCTGGGATGCAAATATGGTAATCAACCCTAGCTTTCAATTATTTTAAAATTAAACTAATTAAAAAGGATAACAATATGGAAAATAACAAACAGGTAGAAAATAAGGAGGACAACCTGAGTCAGTTCGACCTGGATGCTTTTGCAGGTAGAGGTACTGTTTATGGAACCTCCCTACCAGGGAAAGACAAGACAAAGCAAGAAACTTTGCACAAAAAAAGCGTTGGAGGACATCGAAAAAAGGATGCTCCAAGTGGGGATGCCTATCTTTATGACGAGGTGAAGTTCATTGTTTTCACACTCGTAAATCGTCATATTGACATTACGACCCCTTACGAAGAGTGGATCAATTTAGGTTTCGCCCTAGTCCATGGGTTGGGTGAGGATGGAAGAGGTTTCTTTCACCAGTTGAGCAGCATGAACGCCGAATACAATTATGAGGAGTGCGACAAGAAATATACGAGTTGCATGAAGGGTAATGGAAAAGGCATCACCATCAAAACCTTCTTCAAGATGGCTAAGGATGCTGGCGTCGACCTTAAAACTATCGCAAGAGAGGAGACAGTTCGTGCCACTTGCGCCAATATGCCAAATGCCAAATATATAGAAAAATATAAGAATTCTGGTATTTTGGATAAGGAAATGGCACATGGCACTATGGCACCAGTGGCGCAAACTATTTCTACAGGTTACACTTTCTCCGACAAGGTGAATGAGAATGACTTGCCTATTTGCCTCCGTAACATCTATAAAATCCATCCGGATACTGTGAGCAGAGACAAGATGCTCTTGGGCGTTCTGAATGTGGTGTCGGGTTTGATGGGTGGTGCCAATGGTTCGACCGAAGAACAGAGTGGTATCTACGGCATATATGATGGTCATCGTGTATTTGCACCGCTTTTTACCAACATATATGGTTCTGCCGCAACAAAAAAGGGAGATTTGATTTTCTGCAAGCTGTTGGCCCGACCAGAGAAAAGGGAGATGCGTCAACAATTTGAGGCTTCGAAGGCGCAGTATGATGAGGATATGGCTGTTTATGAGGCTCAGGGCAAGGGTAAGAACAAGGGCGAGCGTGGACCAGTTCCTAAGGAGCCTGTCTTTCGCGACCCATTTATGCCAGGCAATAGCTCTTCTTCTGCTGTATATCGTGCCCTCGATGCCAACGGTGGATGGGGCATAATGTATGAGACAGAGGCTGATACCGTGTCGAATATGCTAGATTCCGACTATGGTCACTACTCTGATTTATTACGCAAGGCGTATCATCACGAGACGGTTTCTATGAATCGTGTGAGTGATAAAATCCATATCGATATCGAAATTCCACGTCTCTCAGCGTTCATCACCTGCACTCCTGGCCAGATACCTCGTCTTTTCCCATCGTTTGAGAATGGTTTGGGCAGTAGATTCCAGTTCTACAACCTGCCTGACGACACGGTGGAGTTTCACGATGTATTCGCCCGTAGCGACTCCCCTTTGGAAGACACCTATAAGCAGATGGGCGAGGACTTATTGCCTCTCTATCACGCTCTGTTGGAGAGAAAGGGCAATCCTATCCAGTTTGTCATGAGCAAGGCACAGCAGCAGGAATTTCTCTCCACCTACGAGGAGACGCTTTGCGAGCAGTTCCAGATGTTGGGAGCAGGTTTCAATGCCTTTGTGTTTCGTATGGCTCTTGCCAACTTCCGTTATGCAATGGTGTTGACTGCCCTGCGTCGTTTGTCGGATTGGAACAAGAAGGATGACATTTTCACTGCTGATGAGCGAGCCTTGGTGTGTGATGACCGTGATTTCCATACAGCAATGAGCATCATGGGTTGCCTCATCAACCATACGGCTCGTGTGTATGCTGTATTAGCCAAGGAGAATGAAAATCCTTTTGCCAATTCGGGCGTGAACTTAAAGGCAGATGAACTTAGCGTCTACCAGTCGCTTCCTGATGGCGAGTTTCGCACAGCCGAATTCTTAGCCTGCGCTGAGACGAAGAAAATCTGCAAACGAACCGCCCAAAGGATGCTCAGCCAGATGAGCAATGTGTATCGCATCATCATTCCTCTTCATCGTGGCGTTTATTGTAAGGCTAAAGTTGAGGAGAAATAAGTATCTTGCTTTTGGGGTGTAAGTATTATCTTTGTGAGTGCTAACTATGCTACTTAAGGCTCCTAAGTATGATACATACGCCCTGCAAGGTTGTAATCATTATATCGTATATCAATGTAAAAACTGAGAAAAATATGATGGAATTCAAGGTAAAGGCATACGGCAAGTCAGAGCTTGCCATGTTGTATTTTCCAGATGCAGGTTCAGCCCATACAGCTGTCAATCATCTCATGTCGTGGATTCATCGCAATCCTGAGTTGAGCGAGGAACTGATGAAGATGGGCTATCGCAAGTCGGACAAGTTTTTCACACCCAAGCAGGTGGCGGTAATCGCAGAATACCTGGGTGAGCCATAAGATAAAGAGGGGCATTCTAGGGGATAGCCAAGGCTTTCCTACTAAGAATGTCCCTCTAACGTTTGCTATCTCACGCAACGTATGACATCGTATAGTCAGCGATGAGAAAAGTGGTATATTTGCATTGTAATCCAAAGGGATTATGCGATGAAGCTTTTCTCATACGCCTATGGACGAAGAGTATGAGGCTGTGGGTAAAGAGGAGAGCGGAGTCGGCAGTAGTTAACTCAAAATTTTTATCATTATGATTAAGTATGTAGTAAAAGAAAACAAAAACAAGAAAAGTCCTGCTTACGGCAAGTGGTATGCTTACCCTGTAGTGGAGGAAACGATGAATCTTGCAGCCCTTGCCAAGCACATGGAGGAACATAACACGGGTTTCTCTGAGGCAATGTGCCTGGGCATGATGACAGCGATGGTAAAGTGTATCAAGGAGCAGCTCTTGGCTGGCAAGAATGTGAAGATTGACAATCTCGCCATCTTCTCGGTCGGTATCCGTAACAAGGAAGGTGCAAAGACAGAGGCTGACTTCAGCGTGGCCAACAACATTGGCAGCGTAAAACTCCGTGCTCGTGCCACTGGTATCTTGAGCAATGCCAACCTCAACAGTGTAGCTAGCGTGAGAAGAGCTAGCAGCGTGGTGGGTGGAACTACAATCCCATCAGGTGGTGATTCAACTTCGGGTGGTAGTACTACCACAACTCCTGATGGTGGTGGAAGCAACTCTGGCAGTGATGGTGATGACTCAAATATGGCATAGCTGTCTAAGTTAGTTAAAAATTAAAATTTCCCTTGTCCAAACATAGATGCTTGGGCAAGGGATTTTTATTTCTGCAATAGTTTTTTGTTATTGTGCTTAATTTTTTGCTTGGATTTTTTTAAGGGATATAGAGATAGAACAAATTAAAATTATAGGAGAAGTAAAAACAGAGTCCCTTCAAGAGCATGGCTAAACAGAAATACCCAGTACGCCTACATTGACCAGGAACTTTGGATATTACTCTCCCATCCTACTTATCGGAATGATTTTAAGAAGTATATCATAGAGAAGAAAGTTCTCAATGTTTTCAAAGAAGAAAAGAACAAGGGCGGCTTTAAGGCTTTGCTGCAATTGTTGATGGTAATATAAAAACAACATGAAATGGATTATAAAGATGTCGCAAATTCTTTCATTACAAGACATTAAATCTCACGGGGGTGTAATTTAAACTGTGTCAAGGCTTGTTCTTAACTTTCATTCCCACTCCC
>NZ_JAHOEA010000105.1 GCF_019127135.1 Segatella copri
TCGCACACGTATTTTAAATATGCGTGCAAAGATACAAAATCAAATCGAATACACTATAAAAAGTCCGTAAACTTTTGAGTATTAATAACTTATTTGATAATCGTCTCGTTTTAACGGGACACTAGTGATTTTAGAGAGTTTTATTGATGGTTAATTTTTTGTGCTCTCCGTAAAAAGAGTATATAAATACTTTTAGAAATATTTTTAAAGACAGGTTTTCTCTGTGTAGTTTTGTAAGATTATAGTACTGGTAATTTCGGGGTGTTTCTATTTGAAATGATAAAAGAATTGCTAAAAATATAGGGTAATGCATTTTAAATAATGTAATGCCAATAGTAACGGAATCTGACTGACAAGAAATTATTCTGATTTTCTGACGGGCAGATTCCTTTATTCATCTCAATCATATTGTGTTCGTTCACTATCTTGTTCACTATTCTCACTCACTTGATTCCTTCTCTTTTCTGAGAAGTTACTTTAACTTCATGAGTATTAAGGAATCGGCCAATCAATTAGGTTTGGAGTTTGATGTAGAGTAAGGCTATTATATTTCGTACCGGAGTGGTTGTTCGAAATTTCCGAACAACCACTCCGAATTATAAGAGCAGATGTAGATAATGTGGATTCAACAAGCGAAACTTAAATCTTAGTATTGTTTGCAGTGATAGTATGGTATTATCATCCGTTGGCTTATTCTTCGGAACTAAGAAACACCATTTGCCCAATAGATAAGAAAAACAATGCTGATGTGACGATAAGGGTCAACACGCCGTAGATTGATAGGGGATTGTAAGCACAGTATCCTATGCTTGCAACCCAAACAAAGAAGGACAACAAGGCTGTTGTCCCCCAACGCTCATATTTCTTAGAGTGCTTCGGGGGAGTATCTTCGCCTACTACTTCAATGCTAACGATTTCTACCTTAATTTCATGTTCGGGCTTGTTCGATTCTTCGTTGTTGTTTGCAGCGTCTGATATGCTGTTGTTGTTCTGATAATCCTTTTCCATAACGCTTAGTTTGAATGTTTACGCCACAAAGATACTAAAAATATTGATTACTTCGTTTTTTGTACGAAGAATTTTAGCAAAAGAAATAAACTTAACGTTAAATAGGCTTTGTAAGAAAAAAGTGGTTTGTCGGAAATTCCGACAGACCACTCACCATGGTGCTTTAGAGGGGAAAACACAGAGCCTCCAATCTGCATCGCAAAAAGTGCAGAAATTGAGTGAAATTCAGGAATGTTTAGCAAAGAAATTGGCAAAATCGGGCTGTTTTTCTTTATTTAACTCTGAAATTGAGTGGAATATCAGAGAAAATCTTTAAATTTGCATTTAAATACAATATTTTGTAAAGAATGGAAGATAGAGAACTGTTGCTGAAAAGTGACCCAGAGTTTGACCGCCTCGCCTTTACGGTGTTGGCTATCGAGGCTTCGGCACAAAAAATGGGTATATCGCCGTCTGAAATGAGAAAGCGATTGGATAAGGTGGGGCTAATCAAGAGTCTCATCCAAGATTGCTATGATACTCTACATACAGAGAGCCGGGAAGCTGTAGCGAATGATGTGGTCGAAGCTCTTAAAAATTGGGAAAGAAAAGAATAATGGAAAAGCAGTTCAAATCATACGAAAGGGTATAATTATGTTGGACTTTTTATTATGGAATAAAATCGCTCGTATCATAAAGCAGTTAGCCGATACGTTACATATATCAACCGACAGGGCTTTACAGATATTCTATGACTCTGATGTTTGTCGTATGTTACATGACAAAGAACTTGGCTTGCATCTAATGAGTGATACATATATTGTAAATGACTTGATAGAAGAGTTAAGGAATAAGCAATAGCAAAACGATGGATAATTAGAGGAGGAAGATTATTTGTACTGTAGCACCTTGACTGTATGTTTAGTACGGTCAAGGTGCTATCTTTATGTAATAATGTGCAAATGTGTCTCCTTCAGCTATCGCATTCGTCTCCTTCAGCTATCGCATTCGACTCCTTCAGCTATCGCATTCGACTCCTTCAGCTAATGCATTCGACTCCTTCAGCTATCGCATTCGACTCCTTCAGCCACCGCATTCGACTCCTTCAGCCAACTCAGTCGTCTCCTTCAGCCACCGCAGCTGTATGTGTCAACTCAATGAAGTGGATGAAGTAGTGAAATGAAGTACATGAAGTAGTGAAATGAAGTGGATGAGTTCGCATAATGAAGTTCATGATTTCGGCACAATTGTCAATACATGCAAAAGGTAAAGCAAAAAGTGGTTTACTCCTACCTTTATGATTCTTATACGAAAATGTTTTTCTGTTTTTATTACCACATTTACCATGCTTTGCGTAACTAGTTGATTATAAGAGAATAATGCGTGGTAATGAGCGGTTTTTCTGTTACCACTTAATACCACGCGTTACCACGCCTTTTTTATGAGAAAATGAGATGAAAAGGGAGTGGATTATTTTTTAACTACCAGATACTCAGTGCCGAACCTCGTTTTCTTGCTCTGCAATCCTTCGATATTCTGGAGTTCTCTGCCCAATTTCTGTATACTCGAAACCTGGAGAGAAGAGCCGAATTTCTGCTTCAAAATGTCGAAAATGGCGGCTGCCATCAGATATTCGCCATTTTCTGTGGTACTTGCAGGCTCGAAAACCTGCAGAAAACATTGCTTGATAGGGGAAATCTGCTCAAATTGTCTGTTATGTTGTATGATGATGGCAGTTTCCTTGGCGTCGAAATAGGATTTTTCGCCACGCTCCAAAGCTTGCATCGCCTGCGCATAAAGCTGCTCATAGTTCAGTCTGCCACTCACATCAATAGGTCCCGTCAGTTCTACTCCCAGGAAACGGCGGTTGCCGGATGGGTCGGAAAGAATATCGGTCATGTTGCTCGTGGCGATGAAGGAGGCTAGACGAGGGAATTCCTGTACATGACTTCCGTATGGCGGCTTGATTTTTACCGTTGGCAATTGCAGCAGATTCTTCAGAAATCCCTGCTGCACCTGTGGTGAAATCTGATTGAACTCATCGAGATTGATGAGCAGAAATTGTGACATCGCCTGCAATACCTGACGCTTTTCTGACAGAATCATATTGTCGCTGAAGCCCCACGATAATTCGGTAGGGATGAGACGGCGGCAGAAGGTGCTCTTGTTGTAACCTTGCTTGGAAATGAGCAGCGGCATGGTACTGTTGCCATATTGACGGCGATACATGCCGCGCCACTGGTCAACCATTCCCAGAAACCAGGTGTAAAACCAGTCTTCCCAATGAGGATTGTTGGTGGGTACGGTTCGTGCCAGGGCACGGATGCGGTCCTTACCGTCCCATTTTCCCAGACAGTCATAGAGATAGGACTCTATTGGACTGTAGTTTCTGATGCGGTCTGACTCTAGAAAATTCCTTACATCCTTGATGCTTACGTGGATGTCGGCTATCTGAACATCCAGCGTCATGCTTTTCTGCACACGGGCATCCACCGGTCTGAAATCGCCAACCCATGAATTGTTCGGACGGTATTCGGTATATTTCATCACGGTATTGTAACGGAACTGGTACCGGCTCTCCAGGTATCTGATCATCTGCAGAATTTCGGCACGGCCTTTTCTGCCTGAGGCTGATTTCTCCGTCTTCCTGTCTTTGGAATGGGTATCGTAAGCGGTGCCCACTATCTGGCGGAGTTTCTCTTCTGTCACATGTCCCCAGTTGTTGCGGCGGATATGGATGAAAGCTTCTTCTTCGCTGAGGCCCATGTTGCAGAGCTTGATGGCGATGGCTGAGAAACCGGCAAGGAACCGGTCTTCATCGTTCTGCCATGAGATGTTGGCTTTTTTCATCTCTTCCTTCGTCTCTTCTGCTGCCTTGCGGTAAAGGAACTCATAGTCATCGTATGTCTTCAAATCGTCTACATTTTTAGGGGCTGAGGCTACCTTCTTCATATTTTGGGAGATGCGCATCGCCACAGCCTTACTGTTATAATAAGGAGAGGCATCCAGCGTAAGCATGAAGTTGGATGCCAATGATGGTTTTTCGGGTTTGATGGCTGCCTGTACCTGCGACTGGTAGAGCGTCTTTACCTGTTCGTAGGCAGACTGGTAGAGTAAGTCGGCGTCGGCTTCTTTTGTCGGGATTTTTCCTTCTTCGTTGCAGATGCTTACGAGCACGATGAGGCTTCTGCCGTCGGCTCCTTCGAAGGCAGCGAAGGTCATCGGCAGCAGACTGACCGTCTTCTTGACGGCATCTTTTTCCTGATCTGACATGAGGTTGATGAAGTGGAGCATCACCAGTCCGTTTGATTTCTGGAAGACGAGATTACCGCTTTCATCCTTGTTGAATTCTGCGGCTGGATAAACGTGCTGCCATTCCTTGATGCCTTTGTAGTACTGGTAGTCGGCCTCCATGAGCGGCACACTCATTCTGAAATTGGTGACACTCAGCTTGGCATCATCTTTAGCGATGCGCTCCAGAAACCGTTCTACGGTTTTCGAACTGACCATCAACTTGTTCTGCTTGTTGATTCTTGTAATAGTAAACTTCATATTTCTGCTAATTTGTTGATAGGGTGATACTTAGGGTTGCTGATGGTTTTGCCCAGCTTTGCCCAAGGCGTTGGGCAAATGTACCCAGCTATGCCGGTCATTCGTGACCATCGTGTCGGTTATCCGTAACCAATGCGTCGGTCATCCGTACCCGTGTACGTGGGTGCGGATGCTCATTGTGGTTTAACGATTTTAGTTGACCACTTTTAGCTTTATTTGTAAGACGAGTTGA
>NZ_JAHOEA010000106.1 GCF_019127135.1 Segatella copri
CATTAAACAAGCTGTTGAGGAAGCAAATGAGCAAATCCTTGTTCATTGCTGTTCCGAAAATTCGCTTGAAACCAAAGTCGGTCAGCAAGCTGATATATCTTTCTTCTACCTGCTTCATAATCATCTGTTTTAAATATCCATGCCGCAAAGTTACGACTTTATTTTCAAACCCGCAAGAGATTTATATAATTTCCGGACGAAAAAACATCATTTAAGGAAGTTTTTGAGAAAAGTCTTGCTATTCCCGATTATTTCCACTATCTTTGCAATTGAATTGGTTGTACTCGATAAAACGAAGAAGATATGGATTACAAGAGATTACCATACGGTGTTGCCGATTATACCTGGATTAAGAGTCAGAACAGATACTGTGCTGACAAGACAATGTTTATACCTAAGATGGAGGAAGCTGGAGACTTTCTCTATCTCATCCGCCCACGCCGTTTTGGAAAGAGTGTCTTCCTCACGATGCTTCAAGCCTACTACGACATCGAGAAGAAAGACTCGTTCCATACTACATTCAAGGATACTTGGATTGAGTCGCACCCAACCGAAGGACTTGGACAATATCAGGTTTTGTATTTCGACTTCTCTAGAGCTGCAGCAGGACAAGGTAGCTTGGAGGAAAACTTCAATATATATTGTAACAGCGTATTGGATGGCTTCATCAAAAAGTATGCTGCCTATTATGATGAAGATTTCAACATGGAGGAATACCTTGGCTTTTCCGGTGCCTCCTATAAGCTAAATGCACTGAATACTTATTCCAAAAGCAAAGGTACGCAACTTTACCTTATCATCGACGAGTATGACAACTTCACCAACAACATCCTGAGTGAGGAAGGAGAAGCTGTGTATCACGCCTTGACTCATGCACAAGGCTTCTACCGTGACTTCTTCAAGCTATTCAAGGGAATGTTCCAACGCATCATGATGATGGGAGTAAGTCCTGTCACCGTGAACGACCTCAACAGTGGCTATAACATCGGCACCAATCTCTCCATGGACCCCATGTTCAACATGATGCTGGGATTCAGCGAGAACGAGGTACGGGAAATGATAGAATACTACAGAGAAGTAGGACTCATCAAGGTTCCGACCGACCAGCTGATTACCGACATGAAGCCTTGGTATGACAACTATTGCTTCGCGAAGGACAGTCTGGTTACAGACCCCAAGATGTTCAATTCGGATATGGTTATCTATTATCTCCGCCATTTCATCCGTTTTGGCAAAGCGCCGGACGAGATGGTAGACCCAAACACCATGACTGATTATGCCAAGATGAAGAAGATCATCTTCCTGGACAAGCTGCAGGGCGACCGCAAGAGCGTGCTGAAAGAAATCATCAACCAAGGTTACATCTGGGCGGAGCTGAGAGAAAGTTTCCCTGCTGAAGACTTGGTTGACCCTGACCTGTTCCCAAGTCTGCTCTACTATTACGGCATGCTGACCATCATTGGCAAGCGTGGCAGAAGAGTAAAGTTGGGAATCCCTAACGAGAATGTACGCCGCCAATATTACGGCTATGTGTTGGATGAATACAACAGGGATGCCAAAATCAACAATAATCATCTTGCCGACCGATACGATGTAATGGCTCTGGATGGTAACATCAAGCCAGCCATCGAATACATCGCCGAAGGTTATCGAAACTGCACAAGTATTCACTCCAGCATTCAGGCAGAGCGCAATCTGCAAGGTTTCATCGCCGCTTATCTCAACCATAGTGGTTATTACTATATCATCCAGGAAATGGAGTTGAATGGTGGTTATTGCGACTTGACGATGATTCCGGACCTCACCCGTTTTCCAGAGGTTGCCCATGCCTACCTCTTGGAGTTGAAATATCTGAAAACGGGCGATACCGATGAAGAAGGAAACAAGGCCTTGGAAGAAGCAAGGACTCAGTTGGAGCAATATGCGCAAGACACAAGATTGCCACAGCTGATGAATGGAATGCCTATCCACAAGATAGCCATCATCTATAAAGGTAATGACTTGTGGAAAATAACGGAGTGCTAAAGAATTTAGAAAACGACAAGGGTCTATATGCCACGATGAACAGGTGGCGTATAGACCCTTGATTATATGGTGATATTCGTAATCTACCTGGCATCAAACCAAAGTAGTCATTTTCAGAAAATCTCGCAGATGAATGTGCTTAATGCCATCAATATTGGTTTGACTGTAAAGCCTATCCATAGAAATCACGTATTTGGGATGACTGTCTTTTATCAATTTCAAATTGCCGAATTCACGCTCTACCGTTTCCTCAGAAGCCAGCAGATAGGTAACTTGCACATACGCCACACTATCCGCTTTCTCGGCAACAAAATCAATCTCAGCCTTATACATCTGACCAACATATACTTTATACCCCATCCTGCACAAATGGATATATACAGCGTTCTCCATCACCTTTTCGATATCAAAACGCCTGTTGCCACCTATAATATGATTCCTGATTCCCAGGTCTTCGAAATAGAACTTGTCGCCTAACTCGAAAAGTCGCTTGCCATGAATGTCGTATCTGTTAACTCGATCGATAATAAAAGCATTGCTTAAATACTCCAAATACGTGAGAATCATCTTGGCAGACGTTTCGGTGTTCTGGCTTTTCAGAAATTTTACAATACTCGTTGCTGAGAATTGTTTACCGATATTATCGCTCACAAACTTCAGCAGCGTTCGCAACAATGGTATGTTTCTGATGTTTTCTCGCTCTATGATATCACGAAGTACTATCGTATTATACACATTGTCAAGATAATCTTCTACCAAATCCGTATTTTCCAACCCTAAATTGCGCAACTGAGGGAGCCCGCCATACTGCAGATACAGGTTCAAGGAAGCATCATCATCCTTCAGTTCATGGAACGTCAGAAACTCTTCATAGCAGAGTCCTCTAATGCGATAAGCAATATATCTGCCTCTCAGGCGAGTTGCCAGTTCGCCCGAAAGCATCTTGGCGTTGCTGCCGGTAATGTTCGATACGATTGGAATACCCTAATCTTTCTAATATTTTTTGTTTCATACGAGTAAAACTTTTCGCAAAGATACTCTTTTTGTTTCACATAAGTAACAAAAATGATAGATTTTTTGTTTTTATTACTTATAATTAACAGGTTTGGTACACATTGCACCTCACGGGAAACGACAAGGGTCTATATGCCACGAAGAAAAGGTGGCGAATAGACCCTTGATTATATGGAGATATTTGTCATCAATATCTCCGCTATTATATTTTTTATGTATTGCTCAGATTCTTAATGATTTCCAAAGGTAGCTGGGTAGCTTTGGAAACCTGTTCGGCAGAAAGTCCCATTGCCAGCAAACGTTGTGCTGTTTCTGTGTTGGCCTCATGCTTGCCTTCTGCTCTGCCTTTCTCCATACCTTCAGCAATTCCTTCTTCCTTACCTTTTTCCATGCCTTTTTCCATACCTTCTTCCATTCCTTTCTGATATCTGTCATCCAGAAGGGTTCTTTCAACACTTACCGAATCCCAAAACTTGTCATAGGCACGGAGCTCGGCATCTGTAAAGCCGGATATCTTCAGTTCCTCTACTGCTTTTCCAATCTCCGGATCATTGAGCAGGTCGGCAGGAATATCCTTCGTATTGGAATTTATTTCTGTGAGGAAACGGAGCCACAAGACCATCATGCGCTTATCGGCAATGGAATGAGGAGTGAACTTCGGGAGTTCAATGAAGGTGAAATGCAAGCCTTCGATGACCTTATTGCTGTCCTTATCGTGCACGATGCGGTAGTTGTGGATGAAATCCGGAGTATCATGCGCAAAGATTTCATTTATCAGGTTGAGAGAATACACTGGTTGGAGTTCGCTGTATTTGCCTCCCTTTTTTGCCTGACTCACATAGAGCTTGGATGCATTGAACAGTACTCGCTGCTGGAATGCGTCAGACCATTCCATCTGCATTTCCACGCAGAACTTCCTGCCTCTGACATCTGTGCAGAGTACATCCACAATGGTGTTCTTGCCCCCTTCGAGCTGGGGTACAAGTTCTGTAGGCAGATACTTTATCTCGTGTATCTGCTCCTCTTCGCTGAGTGGCAGGAGGGCGTTCAGAAGGCTGATCAATCTTTTAGGATGATTGCCGAATATCTTCTTGAACGTAAGGTCTGCCTTAGGATCTAAGTACTTCATAACCATTTGTTTTAAAATTCACTACTGCAAAGTTACGACTTTATTTTCAAACCCGCAAGAGATTTTAGGGAAAAGTTTCGGAAAAAGTTAGAGAATGGTGAATGTTGAATGTTGAGTGTTGAATGGTGAATGTTGAATGTGGAGTGTTGAATGGTCTATATGCCTCGATGAACAGGTGACGTATAATTAGTCTTTGTTGATAATTACTTCTTGAATAGAGCCTGAAAATGTTAAAAAATATAAACAAGGTGTCGCATTGCCCACGAATGAGACACCTAAAACCAAAAAATCATACCTGAAAAAACAAATATTACCCCCCCCAGCCCGTCCGAGAACGGCCGTTTTGGGGTGTATCACATAGGGTAGAAC
>NZ_JAHOEA010000107.1 GCF_019127135.1 Segatella copri
AAGCTCCACACGCCCTGAAAGGGCAGAAGCTCCTAGCCCAGGGCATCGCCCTGGGCTAGGAGCTTTTGGGCCTTCAGCCCGTACTTAAACCACTTGCTAAACTTGGGTTATGAATTCATAGAGAGCAGGAACTCTTCGTTGTTGCGAGTATGCTGCATGTTCTTGTGGATGGTGCTCATCGCCTCGATAGAATTCATGTCTGACAGATACTTGCGCAGAATCCACATGCGGTCGAGCGTAGTCTTGTCCTGCAGGAGATCATCGCGACGTGTAGACGAATAAACGAGGTTGACAGCAGGGAAGATGCGCTTGTTGCTGAGTGAGCGGTCGAGCTGCAACTCCATGTTACCTGTTCCCTTGAACTCCTCGAAGATGACTTCATCCATCTTACTACCCGTATCGATGAGGGCAGTAGCGATGATGGTGAGCGAACCGCCGCCTTCGATGTTACGCGCAGCACCGAAGAAACGCTTAGGTTTCTGGAGGGCGTTTGCATCCACACCACCGGTGAGCACCTTACCAGAAGTAGGAGCTGTGGTGTTGTAGGCACGAGCGAGACGGGTGATGGAATCGAGGAAGATGACAACATCGTGTCCGCATTCTACCATTCTCTTAGCCTTCTCGAGCACGATTCCGGCAATCTTGACATGGCGCTCTGCCGGCTCGTCGAAGGTAGAGGCAATAACCTCTGCATTCACGGTGCGTGCCATGTCGGTAACCTCCTCAGGACGCTCGTCGATAAGCAGCATCATGAGGTAAGCCTCAGGATGGTTGGCTGCGATGGCGTTGGCAATATCCTTCATGAGGATGGTCTTACCGGTCTTAGGCTGAGCCACAATGAGCGCACGCTGACCCTTACCGATTGGTGAGAAGAGGTCTACAATGCGAGTGCTGAGATTGGTGGTTCGGCGGTCGCCACAGAGATTGAACTTCTCGTTAGGGAAGAGTGGGGTGAGGTGCTCGAAAGGAACACGGTCACGAACCTCTGACGGGTCACGGCCATTGATCTTGATGATGCTGGTGAGCGGGAAGTATTTCTCGCCCTCGTGAGGCGGACGCACCTTGCACTCGATGACATCGCCAGTCTTCAGACCGAACTTCTTGACGAAGCTGGATGCTACATAAACATCATCCGGTGAAGAAAGGTAGTTGTAATCGCTGCTGCGCAGGAATCCGTAGCCTTCTGAAATCACTTCGAGCACACCGTTGGATTTCACGAGATTGCTGAAATCGTAAGCTGGTGATTCCTGCTGCTTGTTCTTGGCAACAGGAGCAGCTGGTGTGTGCTGGTGAGAAGCCTGTGGAGTGGTAGGACGGTCGAAGATGTCGACTGTAGGAATGGCAGCCTGGTCTTCGATAGGAATGTCGACTACAGGGATGAAATCGGTTCCATCGCCCGGATCACCCTTCCAGGTTCCGTCTGCATCGAGTTCTACCTTCATACCTTCTGTATAGTGGATAGGAGCTGACTCCTGCTTCTTGTCGGTTGCAGTTTCTTCAGTAGCATTTTCCTTTGCCTCAGCTGGAGCTGGAGCAGCTTCTGGAGCGGCTTCCTGAGTTGCTGGAGCAGGAGCGGCTGCTGCATTCTGTGCGTTCATCTTAGCCTGGAGCATCGCCTGCAAATCGCCGCTGATGTTGGCGCTCTCTGCGTTTCCGGCAGAGAACTGCTCTTCAGGAACGGCTGCGTGCTCAGGAGCAGCCTGCTGGTTATCGGCTGCAGCTTCTGCCGGCTGGTTAGCCTCAGTCTGCTGGTCGTTATCCTTCTTCTGCGCATCTTTCGCCATCTGGGCTTCAAGCTCGGCTTTTACCGCCTGATGCTTTCTGATGGCTGCAGCTCTGGCTTCAGCGATGGCCTCGAGTTCAGCCTTGCTTCTTCTGCCGCGGTGTTTCGGGAAGTTGGCAAGTACCTGTGACTCTATGTCTTCGCCCGTCTGGTTGAGAACCTGCTTCTGGGCTGCTGATTGTAAACTCTGCTCTGCCGGGCTGAACTGGATTTCTTCCTCGTCCGCTGGGGCTGGTGCAGTTTCGTTCTTAGCCTGAGGAGCTGCTTCGCCGCCGTTAGGACCCAATACCTGGTTCTTCTGCACGTCGAAATTTTCTCCCTCATTGCCGTGTACGGAATAAACACGGTCTTCTTTCTTGGTTGCAATGCGGGTGCGCTTGCGCTTAGGGGATGCATCAGAAGCAGGCAGTTCTGCCTGGGCGTCGAGAATGGCGTAGACGACAGCTTCCTTCTTATCGCCCGACTTGACCTTGACTCCTAGTTCCTTTGCAATGTCCTTCAACTGAACGACACTCTTTGCTTGTAATTCTTCTTTGCTATACATATATTATATATTGTATATTAATGATTTTCTTTCTGAAATGTCGCGTTTCTGAATGGAAACACGGTATTGATTGATAAATTCGAGTGCAAAGATAATTAAAAAATTTGTTTCTGCCAAATATTTTGCCTATCTTTGCACAAAAAAAATAAAAATGGCTAGTCAAATACCCTATTTAGACGTTCAAAACCTCACCAAACGCTTTGGTGCACAGGTTCTTTTTGATAATATTTCCTTCTCTATCGCTGAAGGACAGAAAGTGGGACTCGTGGCGAGAAACGGCACGGGAAAGTCTACACTCATGTCGGTGCTGATGGATAAAGAGGGCCACGAGAGCGGAGACATCATCTACCGACGCGACTTGAAGGTGGGCTATCTGGAGCAGTCGCCGCAGTTTGATCCGGAGGAAAGTGTGCTGCAGGCGTGCTTCAATCATGAGGATGATCCGGAGAAGGTGCTGAAGGCGAAACAGATTCTCACCCAGCTGCACATTACCAATCTGGATCAGCCGATGGGACAGCTCAGCGGCGGACAGCAGAAGCGAGTGGCGCTGGCAAATGTGCTGATTACGGAACCCGACTTCCTGATGCTGGATGAGCCGACCAACCACCTGGACCTGGAGATGATAGAATGGCTGGAGGGTTATCTGAACCGCGGCAACAAGACCATCTTCATGGTAACGCACGACCGATTCTTCCTGGACAAGGTGTGCAATACGATTCTGGAACTCGACGACCGCACCATCTACACCTACCGAGGCAATTATGCCTACTATCTGGAGAAGAGGCAGGAGAGAATGGACAATCTGAGAGCAGAAATACAGCACTCGAAGAATCTCTACCGCAGGGAACTCGACTGGATGCGCCGTCAGCCTCAGGCTCGCGGACACAAGGCGAGATACCGCGAGGATGCCTTCTACGAGCTGGAAAAGGTGGCAAAGCAGCGCATCGAAGACCGGCAGGTAAGACTGAAGGCTTCTACCGTTTATATTGGTTCGAAGATTTTCGAATGCCAGTATGTGAGCAAGGCTTTCGACGACAGGGGACAGAAGAAGGTGATTCTCGACAACTTCTACTACAACTTTGCCCGCTTCGAGAAGATGGGTATTGTGGGTAATAACGGAACGGGAAAATCTACCTTCATCAAGATGCTGCTGGGCGAGGTTCAGCCCGACAGCGGCAAGTTTGACATCGGCGAGACGGTTCGCTTTGGCTATTTCTCGCAGGAGGGACTGAAATTCCGTGAAGACCAGAAGGTGATTGACGTGATTACGGAGATTGCCGATTACATAGACCTGGGCGGCGGCAAGCACATGACGGCTTCGCAGTTTCTGCAGTTCTTCCTCTTTACGCCTGAGGAACAGCACAACTACGTTTACAAGCTGAGTGGCGGCGAGAAGCGCAAGCTTTATCTCTGTACGGTGCTGATGAGGAATCCGAACTTCCTGGTGCTGGACGAGCCGACCAACGACCTCGACATCCAGACGCTGCAGGTGTTGGAAGAATATCTTCAGGATTTTGCGGGTTGCGTAATCGTAGTGAGCCACGACCGCTATTTCATGGACAAGGTAGTAGACCATCTGCTGGTTTTCAAGGGCGAAGGCGAAATTCAGGATTTCCCTGGCAACTATACGCAGTACAGGGAATGGAGCCGGATGCAGGCGAAGGACGAGGCAGAACAGGCGAAACCGGCAAAGAACGGAAATGCCACGGCTGAAAACGACGGAGCAGGCACGGCAAAGCGCGACGCCAACTTTGAGAACAAGCGCAAGATGAGCTATAAGGAGAAGCGCGAATATGAGCAGCTGACCCAGGAAATAGATGCGCTGACTGAGGAACAGAAGAAGCTGGAAGAGGAACTCTGCAGCGGAAATCTATCGGTTGAGGAACTGACGGAGAAGAGCAAGCGCCTGCCAGAAATCAAGGATGAACTTGATGAGAAGGAAATGAGATGGCTGGAACTGGCTGAAATGCTCTAGGCATTGAACTTTGAGCGTTGAACATTGAACTTTATGATTAGTTGATGTGCGGCCGTTAATAATAAACATTTCACTGCTGTCCCGTTTAGAAATCATCGGGCCTGAAAAGGCTAGGATATAGCCAATCCTCCGTCTCTTCTGTTGGAACAGCTTTGTTAAACAATTCATTTAAAGGAGTCTTGTCCGTAAGGAATAGACCCACGTTCTTTGAAATAGTGT
>NZ_JAHOEA010000108.1 GCF_019127135.1 Segatella copri
AGGCTCCACTCCTTGATGCTGGCGGCTCCCATCTTGTTGATGATGCCGATGGAGAAGATGGCAAGGTCGTCTATCTTCACAGCCTTGTTCTGGAGTACGAGCTCCTTCACACAGCTCACCATGTCGGTGAGAAGACCCTTGATGGCACCCTTCGAGAACGGGGTGTTGTGGCTCGACATGTGTTCGGCGAGTTCATCGATGCCGATGGTTTCTGTCACTACTGGTCGCGCATAATATTTGCCATACGCTTCCTTGATAGTCTTGTTCTTGTTCTTCGCTAATTTGATGAGAATCATACTTTTAAAAATTTAGTTTTAGTAAAAGCAGTCTGTGTCTCCGCCGAGACCGTTGCTGCATCAACCTCTCTGATTGACGATACAAAGATACAACATTCCCGAACCCCCAACTATGCGATTTGTGCGATTTGCAGGGATTCGGGAAAAAAAGGTTGAAAAAAGTGGTATTTTTTATGTTAAAATCGAAAAAAGTCTTTGTTGTATCAGGTATTTAGCGTATTTTTGCGGAAAAAATTATAAACAATGAAAATTGAATATGAAGATGAAGACTTAAAGGAACTGATAGAAACGGGACAAAATAAGAAATATAAGAAAATAGCAAAGAATAAAGTCTTGATGGGTGGGTTGCTAAAGGTCTATAGAATTTTAGATCAAGCTCCTCATGTTTCTTTACTCAATCAATTCAGTTTTTTAAAGTTTGAAAAGTTAAAATATCAATATTCTGGGTGTTGTTCTGTGAGAATAGCAAATGGGCATATAGAACGTTTGATTTTCACAGAGCACGAAGGAGGTATAACTATAAAATTATTGAAATTAGACGATTCGCATTATGGAAACAAGAAATAATATTAATCCGCGTCCTTTCCAGCCGGTTAGTCCTGGTTGTATTTTGAAGGAAGAATTGGAAGCTCGCAGTCTTCCAATTTCTGACTTTGCTCATAAAATAGGGCTTGAAGAGTTTGAATTAGATAAACTTTTGAATGGAACGTTATGTTTAAGTCCTGAGATAGCTTCTTCTTTAGAACGTATTTTGGGCATTCCTGCTTCTTTTTGGCTTTCTTTGCAATCTGCTTATGAAGAAGATTTAGATAGGAGCGATAATAAAGGCATGGTTCGAACTTTTCTTGATAAGTTTACAAGAAATCGTGTGGCATTTTAAATCAAGGAATTCCTATAATAAATTCACCCTGGAAGGAATATGCATAGTGTTGTTGTATGCATTCCCTTCCAGGGTGATTTTTTATGGTTCATCCAGAAATTCGATGATTTCTGCTACTTGTTGCAAACAGGTAAACCAGATGCAATATCCTTCATGCAATAGGTATTGCGCCGTATAGCCACAATCCACCCTTGTTGCTTGTACCGAGCAAGCAACGCTTCCACCGATTTCACCTTGCCTTTCAGAGCCTCAGAAAGTTCATCCAAAGTGAATATCCGCAGCTTGTATAATATACTCAATAGTTCTGTCATTGTTTCTAATTTTGCGCAAATCATCCCCAACCTGGGACAAAACTTATCGCTCCCATAGCTGCATCAAGGACATTTGAAGATTTTACGTTACTATCATGAAAAACTTCATATCCAACAGCTCCTAACTATATAACTCCAGAAGCATTTATCTCCTTGCGCATATGATATATGATTCTTGTAATCATAAAGTATTCCTTTCTTTTTGTATTTTTGTCCCAAGCATTACATTATCTCCAGCAAATCTTGACTTTTGGCCCATACCAAATGTAGAGCCACAGCATGATGGTGATGACGAGACAAACGATTGACGACCAATGGCTTGGGTCGGAGAGGCATTTGAAATAAAAATTGAACAGACCATGGAAGCAGGCCACCAGTATAAGAGAATGCGTATCACGGATAAGCTTGTCAAGACCAAAAGAAGCAAGGAACAACAAGGCAAAGAAGCCCACATCCCCTATTTGCCATGCTCTGCAATGCCAAAAGAACCAAAGCAAAGTGGTGAGCAGCAGTCGGTGAATGATTTTGCAGCCAATTAGTTCGCTATAAAGGTATCCACGCCAGCCCACCTCTTCAAAGAAGGCATAGAGCAGATATACAAACAATAACCACAAACAGAGTCCAATCTCCTTGTAATCAACAATGCCAAACAGAACAAAAGGCACCGCCAATGTGAGGATGCTCTTGGTGACCGATGTACCAAAAAGAGATGTCTTCATTTTTCTTCGAAGCGCCAAGATAACTACAATCGCGCCTATGAGTGGACTCAAGCCACCTACGAAATCCCACAATTTGACGTGGGATGGGTCTATGGTCTCAAAGCGGGTTGAGACGACTCTTATTAATACCGCCAGAACATAGAAAAGCATGATGCTCCATGTCCGCTTCTGTTTTAATATGGATGATATCTTCATTTAGATGGGAAATTTGATTCAAAGTTATATTATTTTTTCTTAAATCGAGCGGAATGTATGGGATTTTCTTTCAACCAATGTCAGTACAGTCTCGTCAACATAGTTGTCGATAAGGACAATACGTTTCTTTGCACTCTTAATCAAGCCGGATACGAAAGTATAGGCGTCATAAATTTGACCATTGTAGAACACACCTTGTTTCGGCTTTGCATTACCCTCGTCCAATCTGCGAAATACCTCGTCAATGCGTTTGTCTGTTTCTTGCTGATGTTGTTGCATTTCCAGTTGATGGTACTCCATTGTTGAAAGACGTTGGAAAACTTCTGCATTTGTCACCATGAAACGTCTCATTGCAACAAATGCATCCATAATTCGTATGCTTACACGAATTGCGGTTTCACTTCTGAGAATAGTGGAGAGCATAGCCACTCCCTGCTCCGTGAAAGCATATGAACGAACTGTTGAGTGCTTCAAACTATTGAACCGGTCACAATTTGTGACCAGTTCTCCTTTATCTTGATGTTCTATATTATCCACCATATTTCTATCTTTATTTTTAAGGTCACAATATTGTGACCTTAAACGTGTTGTTACTTATTATTGTATGCAAAGGTAGTGCTTTTAGCCTTTAAGTCACTATTGCACAACCCCTTTCTTTGAAAAGAACGTAAAATTAATAGTTTTATTGCTGTGATTGTAGTTTTATTAATCGCTTCACTCGTTGTACAAATGAAAAAAGGAGTAAGAACATTATAGCCTTACTCCTTAATACGTATTTTATAAAATGTTAATACACATTTACAACGATTTGCAAAATAAATCTTTCATCTTATCCAAATCAGGTAAAGCCTTCTGTAATTCTTCAGGCATATCCTGTTTGGTTTTATATGTCGCTACTCCCATTGGGCTGTCGTAGTTCCTTACAACAATGTCAACAAAGGCCTTGTTCATTTCTTTGCATAACACAATGCCAATAGAAGGATTTTCGTGTGGCTTTTTTACAGTAAGGTCTAACGCTTGTAGATATGTACATAGTTGTCCCAAATATGAAGGCTTGAACTTACCGTATTTTAGTTCCACGGCTACCATTGCTGCAAGTTCTCGACTAAAGAACAAAAGATCTATGAACATTTCTTCTCCTTCAAGTACGACACGATACTGGTTACCCATAAAGATAAAATCCTTTCCGAATTGAAGAATGAAATCGCGCATGTTTCTTACAATTTCTTGCTCAACTACACGTTCGTCAATATCCTCTATCTCCAGTCCCAAATTTTCAGTATTGATGAAATCAAGCAAATATTCATCCTTAAACATTGATATTGTTTTCATTGATTGCTTAATGTCTGGTATCGCTTTCGGAAAATTGTTAGGCATATTGCCTTGATGGTGATATAGGTCATCTGATAAGTATTTCCGTAATACGTACTTGTTCCAATGATACAGGTTCACTTGATGTATATAGTAGATGCGCTCATCTAAAGTGGTAGTTTTATGCAAAATTTCCATATGATGAGTGAAACTAATGCCCACAAAATCCTCTATACGTAAGTCTGCTGACTCTATAGGTCTGTTAATACAAAGGAGTGTCTTTTCTCCTATTTCAACACCTTCTTCTATCTTATTTTCAAGCTGTTGTAATTGGTTCGCCAATGGCGAACCAATTGAAAGGCATTGCCATTCCTCATAGAAGATGCGCATTTTCTTCAAGTTGCCTGAAGAAAAGCCTCTTAATCCTGGCAATTCACGCTGCAATCTCTCACTAATAGTATCAAGAGCTTTTGCGCCCCAATGTGCTTGCTGTAAATTGATAGACACATAACGCCCTATACCATAATATAAAGACAACTGTATGGCATTACTTGACTGGCTCGCCTGTGCTTGAGCTCGCAAAAT
>NZ_JAHOEA010000010.1 GCF_019127135.1 Segatella copri
ATGCTTCTTGGACAAGAATTAAAGTTCAAAAACAAGCTATGCAACTTAAAATTGGATACCTTTTTCAGTGCCCTCCCTGGGCTAGGAGCTTTTGGGCCTTCAGCCCGTACTTGAACCACATGCGAAACTTCAGTTATTTATTTTTGCTAAAAAGTTTCCTTTGTCCCCAATTTCGTTATAGCTGCCAGAGAGTTTTTATTAGTACTTAGCGTTTATAGCCTTGTTATGGAAGAATATTCTGCCGAGGAATAAGTTGGCTGTTAATCGGAAATAGTGTACAGGCGGATGTAGAACAGCTGACTAGCCGTACGCTCGCTAGTTGGCTGTTCTAATGCAACAGTCAGCGTAAATGCCTGTAAAAATGTTGTAAGTAAGGGATAAGAAAATACTCTTCACTCTTCACCTTTCCTTCGGAAACCCCAGTGTTTATGGGCGTTTCGAGGGGTGAAGAGTTCATGGACACTCTTCACCCACTCTTCACCACTCTTCACCTTAGCTGGTTCGGCAGAGGATGTGTCATAAATTTATGATTCACCCTTTTCTTGTTGTTGGATGAGTAAGGATATGTTGTTGGATGAGCTAGGATATGTTGTTGGATGAGTAAGAATATGTTGTTGAGGCAGTCTGTATCTTCGGTCGCACAACAGCTGTTGTGCGCTTGTATAACAGCTGATATGCGCATGCACAACAGGTGATGTGCATGCGATGGTCAACTGTTATGCACCAACATCCAGACTTATGACACACCCTCCTCAGGGACGCCTAGCGGTCTTGCGCTGCAATTTACGCCTGTTAGTCTTTGGAATCGGTGAAGAGTGGTGAAGAGGGGGTGAAGAGTCGCTGCAAACTCTTCACCCCTCGGAATGCCGATAAACACAGGGGTTTCCGAAGGAAAGGTGAAGAGTGAAGAGTAAAAGCGTGTTCGCTTGCAGATAAAAAATGGGGCGCAAGCTGTTTCCATGAAAGGAATCGCTTGCGCCCCTGATATTATTGCTTATGAGTAAATGAGCACCCTAAGATTAGAACTTGTAGATAGCACCAAATGAAATGTTGCTCGCATCTACGTTAAGTCCGAATGTTGATGAGTTGTCACCATGGTCAGGAGAATAACCTTTGTAACCGAGGAAACCTACCTTTGTGATGAAGTTTACGTGGTCTGAAAGTTTAACAGCCAAACCTGGCTTAATGCCTACCTCGTAAGAATCGCCACCGCCCTTGCTGTAACTGCTGTAACCGATTGTACCCTCTAAGAAGAGGTTAACCAACTTGGTTTCTACGGCTGTGTAACGTACGTAAGGAGCTACAGTGAATGTTGTAGATTCACCTACAGGAGAAAGCTTGCAAACTTCGCCCTTCTTGATACCAATCTCGAGACCTGCTTCCCACTTGTTGTTGAATTCGTAACCAATCTCAGGCATCAAGGTGTAAGCTGTCTTGCTGTCACCATCACCGATCTTGTTGCTGGAAATACCAGCAGTACCACCGATGTAAACCTGTGCGCTAGCGCAAACTGAAACGAGAGCCATAGCAAGGCTCAACATAATCTTTTTCATAATCAATCTTTTCTTTTAATTATTACTTTATTTTATCACTCTAATCAGGTAGCTTTTCAGCCCCTTATTTATGATAGCAAAGCACATCCCAGACATGCCCTGCACTCTCTAATTCGGCGGCAAAGGTATAGGAAATAACTTAAAACTCAAAACTATTTCTCAGTTTTTCTTGCAAAACAAGCCGTATTGTTGATATAAATCAAGAAAAGTAGGCATGCTGAATGTATCTAAAGCTATTTCTGCTGCAAAGCTACGATTTTTTAGTGAAACCGCCAAATAATATGAGGGAATATTTGGGCAAACCAACTTTTTTCTCTATCTTTGCATGAACAAACAGTTTGAATCTTATTTTATAAATATCATAAATGAATCAATTTACAAAGCTGATAGCAGCCCAGCTCAATCTGAAGGAGCAGGCTGTAGAAAATACTCTGGCGCTGCTCGAAGAGGGCTGCACCATTCCGTTTATCTCGCGATACCGCAAGGAGAAAACCGGTAATATGGACGAGGTAAACATTGAAGCCATCGCACAGGCTAACGAGAAACTCTCTGAGATGGCGAAGAGAAAGGAGACTATCCTCAAAACCATCGAGGAACAGGGAAAACTCTCGGATGAACTGAAAAAACGCATCGAACAGTGCTGGGATGCCACCGAACTGGAAGACATCTATCTTCCTTATAAGCCAAAGCGCCGCACCCGTGCACAGATAGCACGTGAGGCAGGTTTGGAGCCTCTGGCACAGCTGCTCCTCTTCCAGCGTGAGCGCAATCCGGAACAGGCTGCCAGGAAGTTTGTGGGTGATAAGGTGAAGGATGTGGAGGCTGCACTTCAGGGAGCCAAGGACATCATCGCCGAAACCGTAAGCGAGAATGAGCAGAGCCGCAATCAGATTCGCGGTGAGTTCAGACGCGGTGCCATCATCACTTCTAAGGTGGTAGCCAAGAAGAAGGATGAGGAAGAGGCGCAGCGCTTCTCCGACTATTTCGATTTCTCAGAACCATTGAAGAAATGTTCTTCGCACCGACTGCTGGCTATGCGTAGAGGCGAGGCGGCAGGATTCTTGCGTGTCAGCATCTCGGCTGATGATGAGCAGTGTCAGGATAAACTGAAGCGCCACTATGTACATGGTTTCGGTGAGTGCCAGACGCTGGTGGGTGAAGCGGTGGATGATGCCTTTAAGCGACTGCTGAAACCTAGCATTGAAACCGAATTTGCTGCGCTCAGCAAGCAGAAGGCGGATGAGGAGGCTATTGTGGTCTTCGCCGAAAACCTGCGCCAGCTTCTGTTGGCGGCTCCTCTCGGACAGAAACGCGTGATGGCGGTTGACCCAGGTTTTGCCAATGGTTGCAAGACTTGCTGTCTTGATGCGCAGGGCAATCTGATTCATCATGAAATTGTTTATCCTCATCCTCCCCGCAACAGGAAGAGCGAGGCTACGGCTGCCATCCAGCGCATGGTAAAGATGTATCAGGTGGAGGCAATGGCTGTAGGTAACGGTACGGCAAGCCGCGAAACCAGCGACTGGCTGCATAGTATCGATTTCGTTCATCCGGTAGATATCTATGTGGTGAGCGAGGATGGCGCTTCTATCTATTCGGCTTCGAAGATTGCAAGAGATGAGTTCCCGGATGAGGATGTTACCGTGCGTGGTGCTGTGAGCATCGGACGAAGACTGATGGATCCGCTTGCAGAATTGGTGAAGATTGATCCGAAGAGCATCGGTGTGGGACAGTATCAGCATGATGTGGATCAGACTCAGTTGAAGAAGAGTCTGGATACGGTGGTAATGAGTTGCGTGAACTCGGTGGGTGTCAACCTGAATACCGCATCGCAGCATCTCCTGACCTATGTGAGCGGTTTGGGACCTACGCTTGCCAAGAATATCGTGGAATATCGCCGCGAGAATGGAGCCTTTGCTTCCCGTGCCCAGTTGAAGAAGGTGCCACGTCTGGGTCCTTCGGCCTTTGAGCAGTGTGCCGGCTTCCTCCGCATTCCAGGCGCTAAGAATCCTTTGGATAACAGTGCCGTTCATCCGGAGCGCTATGCGCTGGTAGAGCAGATGGCGAAAGATCAGGGCGTAACGGTGAAGCAGCTGGTAGAAGACAAGGCGCTGCAGAAGAAGATTGATATCAGAAAATATGTGAGTGCCGAGGTGGGTATGCCTACTTTGACCGATATCATGGCTGAGCTTGACAAGCCGGGCTTGGATCCTCGTGGTGAGGTAGAGAAGTTTGAGTTTGATGCCAGCATCAAGGAGATAGAGGATTTGCAGGTAGGCATGGTTGTGCCGGGCATTGTTACCAACATTACCAAGTTTGGTGCCTTTGTAGATATAGGTGTCCACAACGATGGTCTGGTTCATGTATCCCAGATGTCAAACCGTTACATTCAGGATCCTTCTGAGGTGGTAAAGCTTCATGAGCATGTGATGGTGAGAGTGGCAGAAGTAGATTTGAAGCGCAAGCGCATCGCCTTGTCGATGAAGGGCGTGAAATAAAAAGGATATTGAGAATGAATCAGAATAATAATGGTGATGCTCTCTTGGCAGGGGGCATCACCAGAGATTGTATAGAGTCGGCATATTGCTTTATTCATCAGAAGCTCAGAGTTTTTGAATTCTCCACCAATCCTACGCAGCGTGATGATATAGAGTATGCCATCGCCCAGTATGTAGAGGGCATGAATCCGCAGCTCTATCTTCTTCTTTCTCAAGGCAGAACGGAATTCCTTCTAGATCATGTGAATTTTGAAAAAGATATGCGCGAGGCTCAGGAAAAACTGGAAGGGATGATGTAGGTATCTCTCTGTTTGAGGAGAAGGATCTGACAAAAAGGTGTAAAAAGACAGGTAGTTATATTAAAAGAAAATGCTAAGTAGTTAATTATTAACTACTTAGCATTTTCTTTTGTGCGCCTGATAGGACTCGAACCTACACGGCCTAAACCACTAGATCCTAAGTCTAGCGCGTCTACCAATTTCGCCACAAGCGCATTCTTGGGTGCAAAGATACAATAATAATTTGAATAAAAAGAATAAAAATGAAAAAAATGATGGTTTTACTTGCTTTTTACGAGAAATAATGGTAATTTTGCAAACAGATACTGTTCTATTTTTATTTTGCAAAAAACGAAGGCTGGACAGTAAGGACAGATAAAAACTATAATAACAGGAATATGAAAAAAATATGGGTTATGATGCTGGCTACATTGATGGTTTCTTCCACGATGATGGCTGGAAATGTGAAGAAATCAACTACTCTTCCTATTGAGGGAGAGATCGTAAAGGCTTCTCATCCGATGATTCAGTATGTTGGGCGTGTGAGCTTTGCTAAGAATCCTGATGTAGCCAGTTTCAATTATCCGGGAACTACGATTGAGGCTAGTTTCCAAGGGTCTTCTTTGAAAATGCTATGTCGCCCGAAAACTGGATATTTCATGGCGCAGATTGATGATTGTGAACCTTTTAAAGTGGGCTTTAATGCCGAACGCGATTCGGTTGTTACCCTGGCTGCGGCTTTGCCAAAGGGGGTGCATCATGCTAAGGTGATGTATGTGATAGAAGGCTTATTCCGTAAACCGGAATTCAGGGGATTTGTTCTTGATAAGGGATGTCATCTTGTTGAGGCTCCAGCTCTCCCAGACCGGAAGATTGAATTTATCGGAAACTCCATCACCTGCGGTTATGGTGTAGAAAGTATCAACATGTCTGATCCTTTTGAGGATGAAACGGAGAACCATTGGCTTACTTATGCCAATATCGTAAGTGACAGTCTGAAGGCTCAGCACACTTCTATCTCCCGCAGTGGTATCGGTGTATATCGTAATTATAATGGTCCGAAGACGGGTGATGCCGATAACATGCCTTGGCAATATGAATATACCTTATTTGACCAGCATGATGAAAAATGGGATTTTGCCAAGTATCAGCCTCAGTTAGTCTGCATCAATCTGGGTACGAACGATCTTTCTACCAAGAATTATGATATTCAACTCTACGAGAAGAATTATCGCATGTTTCTTAAAACGGTACGTAGCAAGTATCCTCATGCAAAGATTGTGATGTTGACAGGTCCGATGCTCGGCGAGAAGGAGAGTAGCAAGCAGCGAACTGTGCTTGACAGAATCTGTGCAGATGCCAATAAAACCGATAAGAACATTTACCGTTTCGATTTCAGTTTCCAGAAAGGAGATTTAGGTTATGGCGCCAGCTGGCATCCTAGTATGTTGCAGCATCGGAAGATGGCGGCAGAATTGCTTCCGTTCCTGAGAAAACTGATGAATTGGAATTAAATGAGACTGTATGTTTCCCAAACAAAATTATATGATAACAATGAATACAAAGAATCTATTATTATTGGCATCTCTTACATTGGCGATGCCTCTGACAGCACAGACTCCGCAAGAGGATTTCAAGCGGGATATTACGCTTTCGGGTAGTAACTATGTAGCTTATCGTGGTCCGCAGAAGCAGTTGACTGCGGCTCCTAAAGGTTATAAGCCTTTCTATCTGAGCCATTATGGGCGGCATGGTTCCCGCTATATGATAGGCAAGCAGGCTTATGATGTGCCTTATTTCTCTCTGCTCAAAGCGAAGCAGGAGGGCAAACTGACAGCTAAGGGCGAGGAAACGCTGGCTAAGGTGAAGATGATTCGTGAGGAGGCGAAGGGGCGCGATGGCGAACTGACTCCGCTCGGAGCTCTCCAGCATCAGGGTATCACCAGAAGAATGATGGAGCGATTCCCTGAGATTTTTGCCGGTAATACGAATATTGAGGCCCGAAGTACTTTGGTAATCCGATGCATCCTCTCTATGGAGAACGGTTTGCAGCAGATGCAGCGTATCAATCCGAAACTTCATATCTTCCATGATGCCAGCGAGCATGATATGTATTATATGAACCAGGGCGACAGATACCTGGATAGCTTGAAGCATAGCGTGGGTATCAAGGTGGCACAGCAGGAATTTGCACAGAAGCACGTTAGCTATAGCCGTGTGATGCAGGAACTGTTCAACGACCCTGCCTGGGTGAAGCAGAATATCAACCAGAGTGACCTGAACAGAAAACTTTATGAGATGGCAAGCTCAATCCAAGGCACGGAACTGAGAGGCAAGGTTTCGCTCTATGACCTCTTTACGGAGGAGGAACTGTATCAGAACTGGCTGAATGCCAACATCTGGTGGCAGATGGCTTATGGCAACTCGCCTTATACGGGCAATGTGCAGCCATTTTCCCAGCGCAATCTCTTGAGGAATATCATCCAGAAGGCGGATAGCTGCATCGCTCTTCCGCATCCGGGTGCTACCCTGAGATATGGACACGATACAATGGTTACTCCGCTTACCTGTTTGCTGGATTTGAATGGGTATGGCGAGGAGATTAAGGATCCGGAGAAGATTGCTTCTCAATGGTGGGATTATAAGATTACCCCGATGGCTACGAATTTGCAGTTTGTTTTTTATAGAAACAAGGCGAATGATGTATTGGTAAAGGTGCTTTTGAATGAAGATGAGGCTACTTTGCCTATCAAGAGCGATGTGGCACCTTATTACCACTGGAATGACTTTAAGGAATACTGCCTGAAAAAGCTGGCGGGGTATAAAAGGTAAAAATGAAGGCTACTGACTGCTGGGGGAACAGGCGATGGAATCGCCTGGAACGGGGGCAGGAGGGGGACTGGCTTCTTTTTTTGCTGAAACGAGAAACGAGAAACGCGAAATGCAGAAATGCAAATAGCTAGATAATAAAAAAGGGGGCTTAAGCTTTTGGGACTTAAGCTCCTTTTTTTATGATGGGCGCTTTTCTTACTGCTTTTCTTGCTGCTTTTCTTTAGCGCTTTTCTTGCTGCTTTTCTTTGCTTTTTTATTGCTTCGATAACCAGTCTTTATCCTTCTGGTCTTCTTCGAAATCTTTTTCTGAGAAGAGATTGGTCTGACCGGTCAGTTCGTCAATCACCTGTTGCTCGCTTTTGCCGGCATCCGGATCCAGGTTTTCACCTTCATTTTCTGAGTCAGAACCATCCTGTTCCTCATCATTATCCTCAGAAGGAGGTTCTGGGAATCGGGTTGGTTCCAGTTCTTCTATGCTGTCAATCTTGAATGTCGTGAGGCGCTTACCCTTTGCCTTGAAACTCTTCTGCGCAATGAACTGTTCGGCATCGATTTCTTCGGCAGGACGGATGGCATCCACACCGCCATAAGTAACCTTGATGCGTGGATAAACCGTATCGGTAAGCAAGATGAGCTTGCAGTTAGGGTTCTCGCCCATGAAATTCTGATGGCGCTTGGTGGCATCCATCGTGAATCGCTTGATGTATGGATATCCCTGATTGTCAGCGTCGTAAAGGATAGCCGTCCATATCTTATGCTCATCCCATTTCTCTAAGCGGATGATGTTGTCCTCGTAGTGGTTGTTGACATCGAAATTGGTGATGTAGAATTCACCATTGTCGAGTACAACCAAGATAGAATCATCATCATTGAATTCGCCCAGGAAGCGTCCGTTCTCATCGTAGTTGATGCGGTTTACGTCTGGATCGAACCAAACTTTTCTGCCTCCTAACGTGCTGTGGCCGTGACTCTTCAGACCGATGCGTCGAATGGTGCGCTTGGTCAGGAGATTTCCTTTGGCAGCACGTCCCTTGATCAGAATGTCTGAGAAATCCTTCTCCAGGAAGATGCTCTGGCGCTTCTTCGTCAGGTCTGGCTCCATCGTACACTTGATGATTTCTGCCTCTCCATTCGGGTTGGCGGTGAAATAGATGACGCGGCTGCCAGGTGTGCCCTGGGTGATGTCATACAACTTGTCGCGGGTCATGGCGGTTACATTGAATCGCTTGATGAAGTAATCGCCTTGCTTGCCGTCGCGGTAAACACAGTTGTAGATGGTGCGCTTATCGTTCTTCTTGAATACCTGAACATGGAGGATATTCTTGCCGACGAATATCTTGTCTGCTACCTTGGTGACTTTAAACTTGCCATCCTTATAGAAGATGATGATGTCATCGAGGTCGGAGCAGTTGCATACGAATTCATCCTTCTTCAACCCTGTACCAACGAAACCTTCCTGACGGTTGATGTAGAGTTTCTGGTTAGCTTCTACCACCTTGGTAACCTCAATGGTATCAAAGTTCCTGATTTCTGTTTTGCGAGGATGGTTCTTTCCATACTTGCCCTTGAGATATTCAAACCAGTTGATGGTTACATCGGTCATGTGAGCCAGGTCGTTCTCAATCTCTGCAAGTTCAGCCTTAATCTTCATCAGCAGTTCGTCTGCCTTATCCTTATTATATTTAAGGATTCGCTGCATCTTGATTTCCAGGAGTTTGAGAATGTCCTCGCGGGTAATTTCCCGATGGAAGGCATATTCTACCATACCCTTACCGTCAACTTCGGCAGTAAAGAGTTTGTCCTTGAATGGCTCGAGTTTTGAATCGATGAAGGCAACAACCTCATCCTGACTCTTACTCTGCTCAAACTTTCGCTCCTTGTAGATACGTTCTTCGATGAAAATCCGTTCGAGAGAAGAGAAGAAGAGCTGTTCCTCCAATTCACCCTTTCTGATCATCAGCTCCTTGCGCAGCAATCCCATTGTGCGGTCTACGCTGTGGCGCAACACATCGCTGATAGTGAGGAATACAGGCTTGTTGTCTTCGATGACACAGCAGTTGGGCGAGATGTTGATTTCGCAATCGCTGAATGCGTAGAGTGCGTCCATCGTTTTATCTGATGAGGTACCTGGTGCCAGATGCACAAGAATCTCAACATTTGCCGAAGTAACATCATCTACCTTGCGTGCCTTAATCTTACCCTTTTCTACCGCTTTGGTGATAGAATCGATGAGGCTGCCTGTAGTCTTGCTGAATGGTATCTCGCTGATAACGAGTGTCTTGTTGTCGAGCTTGTCGATTTTGGCTCTTACTTTCAATGCACCCCCTCGCTGTCCATCATTGTATTTGCTTACATCGATGGCACCGCCTGTAGGGAAATCAGGATAGAGTTGGAATGGCTCGCCCTTGAGATAGTGGACGGCAGCATCGCAAATCTCATTGAAATTATGTGGCAAAACCTTACTGCTCAATCCCACGGCAATACCCTCGGCACCTTGTGCCAGGAGCAGCGGGAATTTGGCAGGGAGCGTGATAGGCTCCTTGTTTCTGCCATCATAAGAGAGTTGCCAGTCGGTGGTTTTAGGATTGAAAACCACGTCGAGAGCAAACTTAGAGAGGCGTGCCTCGATATATCGGGGAGCAGCAGCACGGTCGCCCGTAAGAATGTTTCCCCAGTTACCCTGCGTATCGATGAGCAGGTCTTTCTGTCCCATCTGTACCAAAGCATCTCCGATAGACGCATCGCCATGAGGGTGAAACTGCATGGTATGTCCCACGATATTGGCAACCTTGTTGTATCTTCCGTCGTCCATGCGCTTCATAGAGTGGAGGATGCGTCGCTGTACCGGTTTCAAACCATCCTCAATATGAGGAACGGCACGTTCGAGGATCACATACGATGCATAGTCGAGGAACCAGTTCTGATACATTCCGCTAAGGTGATGTACAGCAGAAGCATCGAATCGGTTCACCGGCTTATAATCGGAATGTTCTTCGGTCGAAATCTCCTCATTGGCATCTTCTGCAGCATCCTGTTCAGATTCTGTAGAAGAATTTTCCAAATTTGGCGATTTTTCCTCTTCAAGACCGTTTTTATCTTTAATTTCGTCGCTCATATATAGCTTTTAATACTTATTTTATTAATTTATGGCAAAAATACAACAATTTTTCGAGAAAAAAGAGTATCTTTGCCGAAAATTTGAAAAAAATAAGATTTAATCATGGCACAGGAAGATGTTTTTAAGAAAATTGTAAGCCATTGCAAGGAATATGGCTTCGTGTTCCCAAGTAGTGAAATTTATGATGGCTTGGCTGCCGTTTATGACTATGGTCAGAATGGTGTTGAGCTCAAAAACAATATCAAGCAGTACTGGTGGCAGAGTATGGTGTTGTTGCACGAGAACATTGTTGGTCTCGATGCAGCTATCTTCATGCACCCTACAGTATGGAAGGCATCTGGACACGTAGATGCTTTCAATGACCCATTGATTGATAACCGCGATTCAAAGAAGCGTTATCGTGCCGATGTGCTCATCGAGGACCACATGGCTAAGTATGAGGAGAAGATTGCCAAGGAGATTGCCAAGGCTAAGAAGCGTTTCGGCGATAGCTTCGATGAGGCTCAGTTCCGTGCAACCAACCCTCGCGTTCTGGAGAACCAGAAGAAGTTTGATGACCTCCATGCCCGCTATACAGAGGCTATGCAGGGTCCTAACCTGGAGATGCTGAAGCAGATTATCGAAGATGAGGGTATTGTTTGCCCTATCAGCGGTACCAAGAACTGGACTGATGTCCGTCAGTTCAACCTGATGTTCTCTACCCAGATGGGTGCTGCCAGCGATGCTACAAGCAAGGTATATCTCCGTCCTGAGACTGCTCAGGGTATCTTCGTAGATTATCTGAGCGTTCAGAAGACCGGCCGTATGAAGTTGCCATTCGGTATCTGCCAGATTGGTAAGGCTTTCCGTAACGAGGTTGTAGCCCGTCAGTTCGTATTCCGTATGCGTGAGTTCGAGCAGATGGAGATGCAGTTCTTCTGCCAGCCTGGTACTGAGATGAAGTGGTTTGAGTATTGGAAGAAGGTTCGTCTGGCTTGGCACGAGGCTCTCGGTATGGGTAATGAGAATTACCGTTACCACGATCACGAGAAGCTGGCTCACTATGCCAATGCTGCTACCGACATCGAGTTTAAGATGCCATTCGGCTTCAAGGAGGTAGAGGGTATCCACAGCCGTACCAATTTCGACCTTTCTCAGCACGAGAAGTACAGCGGCCGTTCTATCAAGTACTTCGATCCAGAGAAGAACGAGAGCTATGTACCTTATGATGTAGAGACATCTATCGGTGTAGACCGTATGTTCCTCAGCGTAATGTGCCACTCTTACTGCGAGGAGAAGCTGGAGAATGGCGAGACACGTGTTGTTTTGCGTTTGCCAGAGGCTTTGGCACCTGTTAAGTGTGCTGTGTTCCCATTGGATAAGAAGTATGGTTTGCCAGAGTTGGCTCACGAAATCGTTGACGAGCTGAAGTTCCACTTCAATACTCACTATGGCGATCCTAAGGATTCTATCGGTAAGCGTTATCGCCGTCAGGATGCTATCGGTACTCCATTCTGTATCACCGTAGACCACGAGACTCCTAACGATCATAAGGTAACTCTGCGTTATCGTGATACCATGGAGCAGGAGCGCGTAGCTATCTCAGATCTTCGCAGCATCATCGAGGAGCGCGTAAGCATCACTAGCGTATTGAAGAAGCTTGGCAAGGAAATCAAGAACTTCTAATTAACCAAATACATTTAGATGAATCTTAAGAGTTTGAAATATTTCTTCTTCCTCATGATGGCAGTGATTACACTGTCATCATGCAGCGAAGATGATGATACAGTCTCGGAATATGCCAACTGGCAGGAGCGTAACGAGCAGGCTTTTGCCGATACATTGGCTTATGCCAGGAAGATGGGTGAAGCTAACGGCTGGTACGTTTATAAGAACTGGACGTTCGAAAACCAGACTCCGAACAAGGATCAGAATGGTAATTTAGCGACCCTTACTTATAAGGATTGCGATAATATCATCGTTCATGTTCTGAAGAAGGGAGAGGGTACAACTTCTCCAATCCTTACCGATTCGGTACAGGTGAGCTATCGTGGCCGTTATATTCCTACTGATAATTATAAGGAAGGTTACGTCTTCGACCAGAGCTTTACGGGTACTTTTGATGCAGCTACAGCTAATCCTACCCGTAATGTGTCCGGTGGATATGTTGATGGCTTTACCACCGCATTGCTCAAAATGCATCCGGGTGACCATTGGCAGGTGTTCATTCCATACCAGCTGGCTTATGGCGAGAGCGGTTATTCTTCAATCCAAGGCTATTCAATGCTCCGTTTTGAGATAGTGCTCAATAGTTATAAGAGAGCTTCTGGCAAGAAGTGGATTACTAAATAATAAGAATAAAGATTTAGAGAAAAGTATGTGCATATGTTTGAAATGATATATGCACATATTTTTTTGTATGAGCGATATACGAGAAATTAATTTATGCTTTATAGCAAGAAGACAGATTATTTGATGGAGTCGATTCGCCTGGGTAGGGAGATGGATCGGCGCGAGAAACTCAATCTTATTGTAGGGTTGAGTATACCTTCTATGTTGGCTCAGATTTCTACGGTGATGATGTTCTTCATCGATGCTTCGATGGTGGGTCATCTGGGAGCAGAGGCTTCTGCCAGTATTGGATTGATTGAGTCAACTACCTGGCTTATTGGTAGTTTGCTCAGTGCTGCGGCTACTGGCTTTTCAGTACAGGTGGCTCATTTTATCGGAGCTAATGATTTTGCAAATGCCCGTCAGGTGTTTCGTCATGCGCTGATTTGCGGTGTGGCGTTCAGCATTTTTGTTTCTCTTCTCTGTGTCGGCATTCATTCTTATCTGCCTTATTGGCTGGGTGGAGGTGCTGATATAGCCACCAATTCCTCTCGCTATTTTCTGATATACGGTCTGGTACTGCCATTCGTTTTCCTTTATCATATATCCGAGATGATGCTGAAATCGGCGGGCAATATGCATACGCCTAGTGTGATGGCAGTATTGATTTGCATCTGCGATGTGATATTCAATTACCTGTTTATCTATATTCTGAAGTTGGGTGTTGTGGGGGCTGCCTTAGGAACGGCAATGGCTTACGTCTGCATCTCTCTGCCTAATCTTTTTATTGCAGGTTTCAAGAATAAGATACTGAATCTCCGTCAGGACCATGTCCGTTTCCGTTGGGTCAGGTCGTATGTTCATAATGCCTGTAAAATCAGCATTCCGATAGCCATACAGAACATATTGATGAGCGGGGCGCAGATAGTGAGTACCATGATTGTGGCACCTCTTGGCAATATAGCCATTGCTTCCCATTCTTTTGCTATTACGGCAGAGAGTCTTTGCTATATGCCGGGTTATGGTATTGGTGATGCGGCTACTACTCTGGTGGGACAGACGCATGGAGCAGGGCGAGTAGGGTTGTGCAAGAATTTTGCCTATATGACAGTAGGACTTGGAATGGCTGTGATGGCTGTGATGGGAGTGGTGATGTATGTCTTTGCTTCTGAGATGATTGGCGTTCTTTCTCCGGTAGAAAGTATCCGTGAGATGGGTACCATCTGTTTGCGCATCGAGGCTTTTGCTGAACCATTCTTTGCAGCCAGCATCGTGACCTACTGTGTTTGTGTAGGAGCGGGCGATACCAGGAAACCGGCGATGATCAATCTTGGTACCATGTGGCTGGTGCGCCTCACTCTGGCTTATGCGCTTTCCAAGAGTTATGGCTTGGAGGGAGTATGGATAGCGATGGCTACCGAACTCACATTCAGGGGAATCCTCTTCCTTATCCGCCTCTTCAGAGGTTCATGGATGAAGAGTTTTCATGTAGGTTAGGATTGGTTTTCTGCCTCCAATGTTAGTTTTAGGTTAAGATTTGCATACATCGCGAAGATATTCTCTAAAATGTTTGCAAATCTTTTCTATTTTTCTTAATTTTGCATCGCAGACGGTAACCATGTCACAGGTTTTGTCGTTATATATAGGCGAACTTGTTAAGTAGCATGATATATATAATAAGGTATAAAGAAAGAATGATATAGAATGCAATAAATACATAAATAATTAAAATCAGATGAAACTAAGAAAGATTTTTGCAGCAGTTGTGCTGTTCCTTTCTGCAGGTACAGCGATGGCACAGCAGATGCCAGCTATTCCGGTAGACAAGAATGTGAAGATAGGTCGTCTTGATAATGGATTGACTTACTACATTCGTCACAACAGTTATCCTGAGCATGTAGCCAGTTTCTACATCGCACAGAAAGTGGGTTCTATCAATGAGAATGATGACCAGCGCGGTTTGGCTCACCTCTTGGAGCACCTTGCCTTCAATGGTACCGACCATTTCAAGGGCAACTCTTTGCAGGACTATCTGCAGAGCATCGGTGTACAGTATGGCCGTAATCTCAACGCCTATACAGCAGTAGAGAAGACTGTTTATTACTTCACAGATGTTCCTACTACCCGTACAACAGCCGTAGACTCCTGTATGCTTATCCTCAAGGACTGGAGTAATGGTATCAGTCTTACAGAGGATGCTATCGAGAGCGAGCGCGATGTGGTACACAATGAGTATCGTATGCGTATCGTAGGTCAGCAGCGCATGATAGAGCGTTCACTTCCTAAGCTCTATCAGGGCGAAAAGTATGGCTACCGTTTCCCTATCGGTTTGATGAGCGTTATCGATGGCTGTAAGCCAGAAACTCTCCGTGCTTACTACCGCAAATGGTATCGCCCAGACAATCAGGCTATTATCATCGTAGGTGATGTAGATGTAAATCATATCGAAGCTAAGATTAAGGAACTCTTCTCAGGTATCAAGGTACCTAAGAATGCCGCTAAGATAGAGAAGGTACAAGTATCTGATAATGATTCAGCCATCTATGTTATCGACAAGGATAAGGAGCAGCAGGTTGATCTCTTCCAGGTTTATATGAAGCACAATGCTGTGCCAGATTCTCTGAAGAGCAACATGAGCTATCTCCTGAAGGGATACATGGATAATGTGATTTCTTCTATGATTGCTGCCCGTTATGCAGAGAAGGCATTGGAGCCAGACTGTCCATATCTCCAGGCAAATGCCGGTGACGGTTCATACCTGATTTCAAGCACTAAGGATGCTTTCACCCTTACCGGTGTTGCTAAGCCAGGAAAGATTAAGGAGGCTTATGCTGCTGTTCTCCGCGAGGCACAGCGTATGCATGAGTTCGGTTTCACAGCTACTGAGTATCAGCGTGCCAAGGATGAATTCATGAGCCAGGTTGACAAGGCGCTTGCCAACAAGGATAAGATGAAGAACGAGCAGTTTACCACCCAGTATGTGGATAACTTCACTTCTAACGAGCCTATTCCTTCAGTAGAAGAGGAGAGCCAGATCTGGAAGATGGTAGTTCCAAACTTGCCTCTTGAGGTTATCAACAGCTATGCCAAGCAGTTGGTTTGCCAGAGCGATACTAACCTTGTATCATTGGTTATGATGCGCGAGCAGGCTGGTGCCGTTTATCCTACAGAGCAGGAACTCTCTGCCATCGTAAAGCAGGTACGTGCTGAGAAGCTCGAGGCTTATGTGGATAATGTTAAGCAGGAACCTCTCATCGCTCAGGCACCTAAGGCTGGTAAGATTAAGAAGACTGTTGAAAACAAGAAGTTGGGCTTCAAGGAGTTGACTCTTTCTAATGGCGCTAAGGTGGTATTGAAGAAGACCGATTTCAAGGACAATGAGATTGCTTTCGCAGCTTCAGCCAATGTGGGCTATTCTACTTTCGGCAAGGCAGATTTTCTGAATGCTACATTTGCAGCAGATGTTCTCGATGCCAGTGGTCTTGGCGATTTCTCAAGCAATGAGCTTGATAAGGCTTTGGCAGGTAAGCAGGCTGGCGTTTCGTTCAGCTTCAGTCCTTTCAATCATGGCTTGAAGGGTAATTCTACTCCTAAGGATATCGAAACCCTGATGCAGCTCATCTATCTCAAGATGACCGCAGTAAGCAAGGACCAGAAGAGCTTTGACAATATGAAGAGTATGATGGCTACTGTTCTTGCCAACAAGAGCAATAACCCAAACCTCGTATATCAGGATTCTGTTCAGAGCACCCTCTATTTGGGTAGCAAACTTGCCCGTGTACCAGAGGCAAGCGATATAAAGGATATCAACTACGACCGTATCCTGGAGATTGGTAAGCAGTTCTACGGCAATGCCAAGGACTTCACCTTCTATTTCGTAGGTAACTATGATGAGAAGACTCTCCTCCCACTCATCGAGCAGTATATCGCCAGTCTGCCAAACAATGGCTTCAAGCTTAAGAACAAGCAGATTCCTTATGCTAAGGGTAAGGTAAGCAATATCTTTACCAAGGCAATGGAGAACCCACAGAACCAGGCAACAGAGATTTGGTATACCAAGGCTCCATTCACCTTGCAGTATATGGTTCTTGCTGATGTTTCAGCCCGTTTGCTGGAGATGAAGTATTTGCGTACTATCCGTGAGGAACTCAGCGCTGCTTATCATGCAGGTGCAAACTATGGTTTGCTTCGCGATTATGATAACAAGGCTGCCATCTCTATTACAGCCGTAGCTCAGCTGAACCCAGAGAAGTCGGATATCGCTATTCCTTACTTCTTCAAGGGTATGGATGAGACTATCGCCCAGCCAGATGCAGAAGACCTTCAGAAGGTGAAGGAGATTCTCCTGAAGCAGGCTGCTGTTAGCGAGAAGTCTAACGGTTATTGGCTTGGTGCATTGAGTACATACGAGCGTATGGGTGTTGATACTCATAGCGATTACAAGGAGATGGTGAAGAATCTGAAAGCATCTGAGATTTCAGACTTCCTGAAGAATGTGATCCTGAAGAGTGGTAATCACTTCGAGATTATCATGAAGGCTGTGAAGAACGAGAAGTAAATCTCGGACTTGATATAATAAACGTAAAAATCCCGTTGTACAAGCCAGATGGCTGACAACGGGATTTTTACGTTTTTTTCTTTTCCCAAAATTTTTGAAACTCATCATTTAAGAGTCGTTTCGAAAAATCTCTCTTTAAACAGAAAGGATGCGTCCTTATTATATATGTATAAGAGCACCATCTTTCCTTCTTTTACTTTCTGTTTCTGAAGAGTATTAACCTCTTCTCTTTGCCTTAGAAGCAAGAGCCTCACGGCGATCCTGAAGAATCTGTTGGCATCTATCGATAGCCTGATTCTGATTTTCTGAATTTACCTTAATTAAATCATTCATAACCTATTGATATTTGTTAACCGCTTGCAAAGATAGGGGTTTTCTACCTATTTCTAGGTACAAAATGCATGAAAATGCGTGTTTTATTCGTTATTTTTTGATTTATGTCAAAAAAATGTGCAATCGTTTGAACAGTTTCCCCCCTTTAGAATGATAATTGGTATTTCCTGAACGATTTTTTCATAGTCTTTTAAACGAATTGTCATCGCAATCGTCTATAATAACGTAGAAAGAGCAGAAATGCTGAGTTTTTTAGGGAGATTCATACACGAAATAGGGATTTTTCTTATCGTATTCCCGATTTTTTTGCGAACTTTGCACCCGAAAGAACAATAGGAAGTATTGGGTATATATAAATAAGAGTGATAAAAATAAATATATAGAAAGCAATGAAAAAGGTATTTCTTTTGGCTGCCCTCGTGCTCGCATGCACAGCTGGCAGCAACGCAAGCGCTATGAACGAGGCAGCGCTCAATGCCTCAATGTCTGAGATGATGCCGGTTAAGAAAACGGCTAAGAAGACAACAAAGAAGACTTCGAAGAAGACTTCTAAGAAAACTACGACCAAGAAGACTTCTACAAAGAAAACAACTTCTGCAGCATCTAACACTACAGCAGCGACAACAACAACTGCTGCAACAACCAGCAATGCCGCCGCTTCTACCAGTGCAACCGGCAATTCAGGCTCTGCCATAGCTGGTATCTTGGGTGCTGTACTGGGCGGAAACTCTAACAGCAGCAGCTCTGCAGGTAGCAGCATTATCAATGGCATTCTGAATAATGTAATCGGTTCAGGTACCTTCAGCAAGCAGGATCTCTGTGCCCATACCTGGAAGTACAGCAAGCCGGGATGCGCCTTTACTTCTGAGAATCTCCTGGCAAAGGCTGGCGGTGAGATTGCTGCCAACAAGGTAGAGGAGAAGTTGGGTGAGTATTACAGCAAGTTTGGTTTCAGCGGCTCAAACACCTATTTCACCTTCAAAACTGATGGAACTTTCGCTGCCAAGATAGATGGCAGGTCATGGCAGGGCAATTATACTTTTGATGAGAAGACTCACGCCATTCAGATGAAGGGATTAATCTTGAGTATGTCGGGTTATGCTACGAAGGCTGCCAATGGCATCAGCCTGCTCTTCGACCAGAAGAAGTTGCTCAACCTCATCAAGACCATCGGTTCCCTCAAGGGTAATTCTACGCTCAGCGCTCTCGGTACTATCGCCAATAATTACGATGGTATGCGTGTAGGTTTCGAGATGACTAAGTAATAACCGAGCCTTCTGTTGGAGTGGGCTCAGTAGATGATAATCGCCCTGTAAGAAGTAAAGCATCTTTCAAGCTATGCTTTTGCTTCTTGCAGGGCGATTTTATTGTTTATTTTACGCTCAGTTTCATTGTCTTTACATCCTTGCTGTTGGTTCCTATCATAATCTGGAAGTCGCCAGGTTCTATCACGTGCTTCAGATCTGAGTTGTAGAACTTGAGCATATCTGGGGTGATATCAAAGCTTACCTCCTTGCTCTCACCTACTGCCAGATGGATGCGCTGGAAACCTTTCAGCTCCTTTACAGGACGGGAGATGCTGGCTACCATGTCACGTATGTAGAGCTGCACAATCTCGTCGGCATCGCGGGAACCACTGTTCTTAACGGTGACGCTAGCTGTAATCTTCTTGCCATCCTGCCATTCGGTAGCCTCCTCATTGCTGATGCCGGCCTCCTGGCTGCTCAGGCGGAAGTTGCTGTATGAAAAGTTGGTATAGCTCAAGCCGTAACCGAAAGGATAGAGCGGACCATTGCTTACATCCAGGCAGTTGCTGGCAAACTTGGCAAACTTCTCATTATCGTCTGCTACAGGGCGGCCGGTGTTCTGATGGTTATAGTAGAGAGGCTCCTGACCGGTAGTCTTAGGCATCGAAGTGGTGAGCTTACCCGATGGCGATTTGTCGCCAAAGATGACATCGCAGAGTGCATCGCCCATCTCTGAGCCTCCAAACCATACATTCATGATGGCTGGTACATGGGCTTTCTCCCAAGTAAGAACCGTAGGACGGCCCGCAAAGTTGAGGAGCACTACTGGCTTGCCCGTCTTCAGGAGTTCGGCAAGCAGTTCGCGCTGTACGTCCGGCATCTCCAGGTTGGTACGGCTACTGCATTCGCCGCTCATCTCGGCACTTTCGCCCATAGCACATACTATCACATCCGCCTCTTTAGCTATCTTCAGCGCTTCAGCCTTCATCTCAGCCTCGTAGCCCCAGTTGATCGGTTTACCGGATTCGCCGTTTTTCTGCAGCTCCTGATTGCGCCAGATATTGCTTCCCTGGGCATATAATAAGGTGGCTTTTCCGGCAAGTGCATGCTCCATTGCCTCCTTGATGGTGGTATATTTAGATGGTGCCTGAGCCACACTCCATGTACCGGCTATGTTGTTTCGGGTGTCGGCAAGCGGACCTATCAGGGCTATCTTTCCTTCCTTCTTCAGTGGCAGGATATTTCCTTCGTTCTTCAGGAGCACGAAGGTCTCTGCAGCTACATCTCGGGCTGCCTGACGGTTCTCTGCGGTATAAATTTCGCTCTTGCTGCGCTTGGTGTTGCAGTAGCGGTAAGGGTCGCTGAACAGGCCCAGTTTATATTTCGCTTCCAGAATGCGGCGGCAGGCGATGTTCACATCCTCCTCGCTCACCTTTCCTTCTGCTATGCTCTTAGCCAAATGCTTTACGAAGGCGTTGGAGCACATGTCCATATCGGTACCCGCCTTCAGTGCCTGTTCTGATGCCTCCTTGATGTCTTTAGCCGTTCCGTGCTGCAGAATCTCGGCGATAGAAGCGTAATCGGTAACAACGAAACCGTTGAATCCCCACTGCTTTCTCAAGACATCGGTCATCATCCATTTGTTGGCTGTAGCAGGTATGTAGTCGATGAGATTGAATGAAGACATCACGCTGCCTACACCAGCCTTCACCACTGCCTCGTAAGGCGGCAGATACTGGTTCATCATGCGCACGCGGCTCATATCTACCGTGTTATATTCCTTACCGCTCTCAACGCCTCCGTACAGGGCAAAATGCTTCAGACAAGCCATGATGCGGTTGGCTCTCAGAATCTCTTCTGTGCGCATATCCACGCCCTGGTAGCCCAGGGTCATCGCTGCTCCCATCACGCCGCTCAGGAAAGGATCCTCGCCATTTCCTTCGCTGATTCGTCCCCAGCGGGCATCGAGTGCAATGTCTACCATAGGAGAGAATGTCCAGTTGATGCCGTCGGCACTGGCTTCCTTGGCCGATACTTCGCCTACCTTCTTCATCGCCTCGGTATCCCATGAGCAGGAGAGGGCGAGAGGGATAGGGAACATCGTTTCGTAACCATGAATCACGTCCATACCTACGAGCAGCGGGATGCCCAGACGGCTGTTCTTGATGGCGATTTCCTGCAGAGCCTTGATCTTATCGAGCCCTTTTATATTGAAAACTCCGCCCATGTTGCCCTGGGCTATATCGCCGCCTACCTGGGTGTCAAGTGCGCCGCCGGTGGTGATGTCGCCAGCTACCATCAGGTTCAGCTGACCAATCTTCTCCTGTAGCGTCATCTTCGCCATCAGTTGGTCGATATACTCCTTCATGGGTAGAATCTTGCCTTTCTTGGTTGTGGCAGTTACTTTTTTCTTAGGGGCTGCGGTATAGGCGAAAGCAGGTGCTGCCATAGAACCAGCCAAAAGAAATGTGAGTGATAAAAGTGCTGTTCTCATTGTTTATTATGTTAATTGTTATTTTTATGTTTATCTTATGCAAAGATAATAAAAAAGATGATACGATGCGCGATAGAAATGTTAAAATGTGGATGAATTTTTCTTTTTAGATAGGAATGTGTCTGATAATGAGATGGATAAGAAAAATGGAGAATATATAAAAAGTGGATGCGGTATAGACGAAAAATGCGAAGAAATCTACATTTCTTCTATATTTGATTTGTCGTTTCCGATTTTTTTATTACTTTTGCACATGAAACCTCATGAAAATAAATCAATCTTAAACGGAATCAAGTTGATGTATCGCGTAAATGAATTATGGGGAAAGGCATTCTTCTTCCTGCTCTTTGTCTTGATGCCTCTTTCTCTTGCAGCAAAAACAACAGATAATATGGAGCAGCTTTTTCAGAGTCTGGACAACGCCATTGCCCATTCGGCTGATTATGTGAAGGTACGTGAAGCCCGAATTCGCGATTGGGAGCAGAAACTGAAGACCGCCAGGCGTCTAAGCAGTAAGTATGATGCCTGCTTTGCGCTCTTTGAGGAATACCGCTCCTACAAGAACGACATGGCGCTGAAATACATCAACCAGTGTATGGAACTTGCCATCAGAATGGGTGATAAAAAGAAGGTGGGGAATGCCAAGGCGCTGCTTGCTTTCCAGGAATCTACCACGGGCGATTATGCCGAATCGTACGACCTGCTGAAGTCTGTCAATATCGCTGATCTTGATGCTGAGGGCAAACGCAACTACCTCTGGGCTTGCCAGCACCTGTATGGCGAGATGGCATATTATTCCAACGTTCCTTCCTTGAAGAAATATTATGCCGGCAAGCATAATGCCTATCAGGCTGCAATAGACAGCACATTCAGCCATGATGATGACCTTTATCTGCAGATGCAGGAGGTGAGGGCACGCGATGCAGGCAATATGAAGGAGGCTTTGCGATTGAGCGATAAACGGCTGGCGATGACGAAACCGGGCACCCATCAGTATGCCATTGTACAGTTTTATCGCGGCTTGACCTACAATCAGTTTGGTGATAAAGAGCAGTTCCTCCGCTGCCTCTTGCGTTCTGCTATCTGCGATGTCCAGTTGGCTGTGATGGACCAGGGGTCGCTCTGGGAACTCGCCAATCTGCTCAACGCCGAACCGGGCGAGCAGAAGCGCTCTCATGAGTATATCAAGTTTGCCTGGAAGTCGGCTACCGTTTTCAATACGCCTATCCGCAGCCGCCAGATCATGCCTGTGCTCACGCAGATTGAGGAGGGATATCAGAAAGAACTTTCTTCGAGCAACCAGCATCTGCGGCTCATGGTAGCGTGTTCAGCCTTGCTTCTCTTTGTGGTTATGCTCTTGCTCTACTATGTCAACAAGCAGCGCAAGCGCATTGCTGCGGCCCATCATAAGCTGAAGGAAACCAACCATGCCTTGCAGTTGGCAAATGAGCGTCTTAACGAGATGAACCAGTCACTTAACGAGATGAACCGGTCGCTCAACGAGAGTAACAAGATGAAGGAAGTATATATTGGTCGATTCCTGCGCCTTTGTGCCATCTATGTCGACAAGATAGAGACCATGCGCAAGCGAGTAGTGAAACTGGTGAAGGCAAGAGAACTCAACAAGCTGCTGGAGCAGATGCAGGCTGGCGAGGCCTACATGGGCGAGCTGTATGAGTATTTCGATTCCGCCTTCCTGAAGCTCTTCCCTGACTTTGTTGAGGAGTTCAATGCCCTCTTGAAGCCTGAAGAGCGTATCGTGCTCGAAGATGACAGCCGTCTTTCTACCACCCTCCGTATCTTTGCCCTTATCCGTCTGGGCATCGAGGACAGTTCTAAGATTGCCGAGTTCCTTCACTATTCTGTGAACACTATCTATAATTATCGCGCCAAAATCAAGAATAGTGCCATCTGTGACAGGGAAGAGTTCGAGCAGCGTGTGAAGCAGATTGGCATGAAATAATAAGTCAAGCTTTTTTTGAGTGGATAGAAGTTTGACGCCCTATTTCAAGGCGCCAAACTTTTAAATATGCTGAAGTTTCGCAAGTAAGCTCCTAGCCCGTACTTGAACCACTTGCGAAACTTCAGTAACATGTATAGAGAAGCTGTGTCTCATAAGAGTAAATGCTTCGGGGTAGTCATCATTTTTTTAAAAGAGTTCGAAGACTTTCTTGAGCTTCAGATTATCGGCTGCATTACCAACAAGAGCCTCAAACTTTCCGGCTTCAGCCTTCCAGGATGAAGATGCCTCATCGTAGAAACTGAGGGCCTCTTTGCTGATGGTGATGCTGATATCCTTGCTCTCACCTGGCCGGAGATAAACCTTCTGAAATCCCTTCAGTTCCTTCTGAGGGCGGTCTACTGATGCCTTGACATCGTGGATATAGAGCTGAACCGTCTCAGATCCGGCGCACTTTCCGGTATTCTTTACGTTTACGGTAAAGGTGATTGTACCGTCCTGCTTCATCTGCGCCTTGTCGCTGCGGAGATTAGAGATGGCAAACTGGGTGTAGCTCAAGCCGTGACCGAATGCAAAGGTAGGCTTGATGCGCTCCTTATCGGTCCAGCGGTAACCTACATAGATGCCTTCCTTATATTCCTCATCAATGATGTTGCCCTTTGTGCCGGCTCCACCTTCCTGGCGCCAGGTTCCCGGATAGGTATTGAGTGCATGAGCACCTGTTTCCTTCAGCGAGTTGACCCATGTAAACGGCAACTTTCCGCTAGGGTTTGCATCGCCTGTAAGGATGCTTGCAAGGGCTTCGCCGCTCTCCGAACCGATGAACCAGCCCTGTACGATGCCGGCAACCTTAGCCTTCCAAGGCATAGCTACCGCATTGCCCGAGATGTTGACATAAACGAAGTTTCTGTTTGCCTTAGCCAAAGCCTCGATCAGCTTATCCTGATGGTATGGCAACTCATAATGCTTGCGGTCGTGACCCTCACAGTCCTGGAAATCGCTCTTGTTCAGACCACCAAACATGATGACATAGTCGGCAGTCTTGGCTTTCTTTACGGCTTCGGCTATCAGTTCAGCCTCGCTGCGCTTGTCTTCCAGGTTCTGACCGGTTGTAACGCCATTGTAGTTGCCCGTTACATCGCCCACATATCCGCGGGCATAATCTACCTCGATGCCGTCCTTGCCCAGGCGCGTCTTCAGACCATCGAGAGGCGAAATCTCGCGCTGTACCTTGAGCGAAGAAGAGCCTCCGCCTACGGTCATCATCTTGATGGCATTCTCGCCTACTACCAGTACGCGCTTAGCCTTCTGGGTGTTGATAGGAAGCACATTGTTCCTGTTCTGGAGCAATACGATGCCTTCCTCAGCAATCTGTCTGGCTGCTGCATAATGGCTCTCTGAGCAGAGGAAACCATGAGGGCGGTTCGGATTCATCGTGGTGCGATAGAAAAGGCGCAATACGCGGCGCACCTTATCGTCCAGCTCCTTCTGGGTGAACTTGCCTTCCTGTATGGCCTTCATGTAAGGCATGGAGAGATAATAGTTGTCGTAGGCATTGGTAGCGCCCATCGTAAGACCGTCTGTCCAGGTGCCGAACTCCATATCCAGCCCGTTCTTTACAGACTGCTCCAGATCGTGGGCACCGCCCCAGTCGCTCACCACGACACCATCATACTTCCAGTCGCCCTTCAGAATCTTGTTCAGGGTCCACTGGTTGTGGCAGTTGTGCTCATTCTTATATAGGTTGTAGGCTCCCATGATACCCCATGTCTTACCCTTCTCAACAGCCGCCTTGAAGGCAGGGAGATAGATTTCATGGAGAGCACGGTCGCTGACGATTACGTTCACCTGATGGCGGTATTCCTCGTCATTGTTCAGACAATAGTGCTTTACGCAGGCTGATACGCCCTTAGACTGCAATCCCTGGATATATGGCACTACCATGATGCTTGCCAGGAACGGATCTTCGCCCATATACTCGAAGTTGCGGCCGTTGAGAGGCGTGCGGTAGATGTTGACGCCAGGACCCAGAATCATGTCCTTGCCGCGATACAGGGCTTCTTCGCCCAATGCTTCGCCATAGATGCGGCTCATCTGCGGATTCCATGATGCGGCAAGACAGGTGAGGGCAGGGAAGGCTACGCAGGAGTCGTTGGTCTGACCAGCCTGTTCCCACTCATCCCACAATACGTCAGGACGCACTCCGTGAGGTCCGTCATCCGTCCAGAAGTCAGGAAATCCCAAGCGTGGTACACCGGCTGATGAAAACTTGCTCTGAGCATGGATGATGCGTATCTTCTCTGCCAGCGTCATGCGGGAGATGGCATCATCGATGCGCTGCTCTACTGGCTTGGTCTGGTCGAGATAGACTGGCAATTGTCTGGTAGTCTGCTGTGCCTGAGATGGAGCGATGGCTGCAACCGACAGGACACATGATAAAATGAACTGTTTCATAAGTAATGAATATTTATTATGGTTTGTTTATTTCTTGCAGTTGTTTGTTTTTGCACACCGCCTCTCACGTCTTTTGTGTGTTTTAGGCGTATATGCTCATTCATCTGCAAAATTACTAAATAAATAATGAAAAAATGATGGATGATAAGTGAAAAGTGGATGGGTGTAAAAAATATAACTTTTGTAAACGGCTGATAATTAATAAGATAGATGTACTGTGGCGCGAATGAAAAGTGGCAGAGTGTGAACACTGAAATATACTGATATAACGTTTCAGTGGTGTTCTAGCCTCATTTCCTCCATTTTTCCCCATCCACTTTCGTATAGTTGTTAAAAATAGATAAGTATCTGAAAACAAACTATATAAGTTGTTTTGAACAAGCATTTTTTCCACTTATCTGTTGAAGGGGCTAGGATTTATCAAAAAATCATATTATATTTGCAATCGGAAACACGGCTTAACGCATTTTAGGAAATGCACAGCCGCACAGTCTTATACATTATTATAATAGAGTGAACTAACAAATAGATATTTTTCTAAACTAATAATCGAATATGAAAACAAAAAGTCTATTGCTGGCGACTGCATTATTGATGTCGACGTCAGCGCTCGCACAGAAAAACACCTTCAAAGGTGTCGTGTTGGATGACCTGGGTGAACCCGTTATCGGAGCCACCGTACAGGTTAAAGGCGTCAAGGGTGCCGGTGCAATTACCGACCTTGATGGTAACTTTGTCATCGATGCAGATGCTAACCAGACCTTGGTTATTACCTACATTGGCTACAAGGATGCAGAGATTCGTCCTTCAGCCAACATGAAGATTACTCTGAAACAAGACGACAAAGCTCTGGACGAAGTGGTTGTTGTAGGTTACGGTGTTCAGAAGAAGAGCGTGGTAACTGCTGCTATCGCTAAAGTGAGCACCGAAGATTTGGCTGGCAAGAGCCCAGTGCGTGTTGATAACGCATTGAAGGGTCTGGCTGCCGGTGTCAACGTAACCTCTTCTTCAGGTCAGCCTGGTGCATCTCCTAAAGTCCGTATTCGCGGTACAGGTACTATCAACAATTCAGATCCTCTCTACATCGTAGACGGTATGCCTATCGAGGGTGGTCTCGACTATCTCAACCCTAGTGATATCGAGAGTATCGAGGTACTGAAGGATGCCGCATCAGGTGCTATCTATGGAGCCCGTGCTGCCAACGGTGTAATTCTCGTAACCACCAAGAAGGGTAAGATAGGAAAAGCACAGATCAACTATAACTTCTCATACGGCTGGCAGAGCGCATGGAAGAAGCGTGATGTGACAAGCGCCACTGACTACGCCATCCTTCAGAACGAGCGTGCAGTGAATGGCGGTCAGGCTCCTATCTATGCTGATCCATACAAACTGACCGACTCCAATGGTAATGCCATCAATGGTTTTGGTACTGATTGGCAAGACTTGGTATTCAATGACAATGCCCCTGTTCAGAACCATGAGGTAAGCATCAGTGGTGCTTCTGACAAGGTCAACTACTACCTCTCTCTTGGCTACTACAAGCAGGAAGGTATCGTAGGTGGTAACTACGGACAGAGCAACTACGAGCGTCTCTCCCTGCGCAGCAACAATATATATAATGTAATAGATGCTAGCAAGGACCGCAACTTCCTCAATAAGCTCGATGTAACCGTCAACATGGCTTACACCCGTGTAAAGAGTACAGGTATCGATGCCAATAGTATCTATGGTTCTGTATTGGGTAGTGCCCTCTATCTTGCTCCAACATTGGCTCCTACGGTAACCAATAGCAATGTGGCGAAGAAGTATTATGATGCCTACGAGGATCCTAACACATACGATGCTAATGGTAAAGTGAACGGTACTCGTGATACTTACGAGCTTCTCCGTGATGCCAATGGCAACTATTATACGATCCCTGGTATGGGTGGTACCTATCAGGAGATGAACAACCCTCTTGCCATGATGGCGCGCCCAGCAGGTAAGAACTGGTCACACAAGTTTGTGCCTAAGTTCTCTATCGACCTCCAGCTCTGGGATAACTTGAAGTATCATTTCACTTATAGTGCCGACCTCAGCTTCTGGGGTACAGATAGCTATACTGCATCCAAGTATTACCTCTCAGGTAATAACTATTCTACACATACCTCAGCTTACAAGAGCTCTGACAAGGGTATCAACTGGCAGGTAGAGAATACTTTGACTTACGATAAGACTATCGGCAAACACAGTTTTGCTGTTGTCTTGGGTCAGAGTGCAATGAAGAACAAAAGCGATTATCTGAACGGTAGCCGTTGGAATCTTGTGAATGTAAACAAGCCTTCTATCGACTATGCTACCGGCAACTACGAGCAGACCATCGTGAAGGATGCTGACGGAAAGATCATCTCTGTAGGTGCGCCTCAGATTCAGCATAGCGTATCGGGCGGTAACAACGTGGTACATGCCATCTCTTCACTCTTTGGCCGTTTGAGCTACAATTACGATGAGAAATATATGCTCCAGGCTACAATCCGCCGAGATGGCTCAAGCCGTTTCGGACCATCTCATAAATATGGTACCTTCCCATCAGCTTCTGTTGGTTGGAACATCATGAACGAGAAGTTTATGGAGGGCACCCGCGACTGGTTGAGTAACCTCAAGTTCCGTGCCAGCTGGGGTAAGAATGGTAATGATAATATCGGAGACTTCCGTTATACCGTATTGACCTCTATGGGCAACAACGTGCTTTTCGGTAAGAACGCTGTCAAGTTTAATGGCTCTAAGGCGAATGCCACAGCCAATGAAGACTTGAAGTGGGAGGAGAGTGAGCAGACTGATATCGGTTTCGACTTCGGTTTCTTCGGCAGTGCGCTGACATTCTCAGCTGACTATTATGTAAAGAAGACCAACGGTATGTTGATTACTATGCCTATCCCAAGCTACGTAGGTGAGACCAAGCCAATCGGTAACGTGGGTGATATGAAGAACTCTGGTCTTGAGTTTGAGCTCGGCTATAAGTGGCACATCTCTGATGCTCGCTTCAATGCCAAGGCTAATGTTACCTATCTGCACAATGAGTTGACCAACCTCGGTAATGATACCGGTTACATCGACCTCGATAGCTTCCAGGGCATCTCTGGCGGTGGAACTCGTGGATCTAACGGTCAGCCTTTCCCATACTTCTATGGTTATAAGACAGCTGGTGTGTTCCAGAATATGTCAGAGGTTCAGGCTTACGTAAATAAGGATGGTAATATGATTATGCCAGATGCCAAACCAGGTGATGTACGTTTCGTTGATGTCAATGGTGATGGTAAAATCGATCCAGATGACCGCACCAACATCGGTAATGGTACACCTTCATGGACCTTCGGTTTCAACTTCAATGCTGAGTGGAAAGGCTTCGACCTCAATCTCTTCTTGCAGGGTGTAACGGGTAATAAGGTATTTGATGCAACCTATCGTACAGATGTGTTCTCTGGCAACTTCCCTACTTGGATGCTCGACAGATGGACTGGTGAGGGTACATCTAATAAGTATCCTATCCTGAAGAATGGCGATGCTACCAACTGGCAGGTTTCTGACCTCTATCTTTGCGATGGCTCTTACTTGAGATTGAAGAATATCTCTTTGGGTTACACCTTGCCAAAGCAGTTGACCCAGAAACTCTCTATCAGCCGCTTGCGCTTCTACGTGATGGCAGAAAACCTCATCACATGGACCAAGTACTGGGGCTTCGACCCAGAGATTTCATCAGGTGGTACCTCTCTCGGTGTAGACTATGGTGTATATCCACAGGCTCGCACCTATACCATCGGTTTCAATCTTTCATTCTAACATCAATAACCTCTTAAAACATTGACAATTATGAAAACAAAGATATATATAGCTTTTGGTATGTTGGCAGCCAGCATCACATTGGCAACCACATCCTGCAGCGATAGCTTCCTAGAGGTGGAGAACCCATCAGGTGAAAACCTCGAGGAATATTATACCACAGATGCCCACATCAATGAGGCTCTGAATGCGGCTTACGATCCTACCCATTGGCCAGACTGGGCTTTGGGACAGTATAATGCCCTCAATATTGATGCCGAGATTATGGGTGATGACTTCTGGGTAGGCGGTTCTAACAAAACCGATAGGCAGGAATGGCACATGCTTTCTAACTATGAGGCAAATTCCAGCAATACCCTTAGCTCACTTTGGACAGTGGACTATTCAGGCATCAAGCGTTGCAATGACCTCTTGAAGTACTTGGGTTGGGCAGAGGCTAACCTCACCGCTGTTAACAAGGCATCTTACGAAATGCAGGGCAGAGCCCTCCGTGTGTATTACTACAATAACTTGTGGCACTACTTCGGAAACATTCCTTTCTATTTGGAAAACCTCTCTTCTCCATATACCGCTCCTCAGTTGAGCGCTGATGAGGTATACAATAACTTGATTACTGAGTTGGAGTCAGTCATCAAATCTAATGTATTGCCTATGCGTTGGGATGATGTCAATTGTGGCAGAATGTCACAGGCGATGTGCTATATGATGTATGCCGAGATGGTGATGTATCAGAAAGATACTTCCCGTTATGCCACGGCATTGCAGTATATGCAGGAAATCATCAACGACAAGAATGACTATGGTATCATGGACGACTTTGCTTCTATCTGGAAGAACAGTGGCGAATGGTGCAAGGAGAGCATCTGGGAGGTGAACTATGAGATAGGCTTCAGTGAGCGTTCTTGGAGCAATCCACAAGGTATTGGTGGAACAGTACTTCCTACCTTGATTTCTCCAAACTCCTGGCCTGGTGGCGAGGGCTGGGACGCAGGTGCTAACGGCTGGGGATTCATGCCTGTTAGAACTGAGACTTATAATATGTTCGCATCTAATGACAAGCGTCGTGATGCTACCATATGGGATTGCCGTGGTGTAGAATATACCAAGCGATATCAAGATACAGGTTTCTGGCTTGGTAAGTATCGTCCATATACAGAGAATAATGCTACTTCTGGTGATAAGGACTTGAACTACAACAATAATCTCCGTGTGTATCGCGTAGCTGAGGCTTACCTCAATGCAGCAGAGTTGTTGCTCGAGACAGGTGGAGATGCAACCAAGGCTAAGGATTACGTGAATGTTATTCGTCGCCGTGCCGGCATTGCAGAACTTGGTGCAGTGACAGTGGACGATGTCATCAACGAGCGCCATTTGGAGTTCGTAGGTGAGGGTAAGCGTTACTTCGACCTCGTTCGCACAGGCAAGGCTGCTACCGTGTTGGTACCAGACAGCTACGGCTATCGCACCAACTCCTGGACAGAATCCAAGAAGTATATTCCTATCGCACAGGCTGAGCTTGACTCTGATCCTGCTTTGGTACAAAATAATTATTAACGTTAAGAATCCAACAATATGAAAAAGATATTTCGAAATATGGCTTATGCACTGCTCGGCGGACTGATGCTCGGTGCATGTTCAGCAGAAGAATTCTCTGGTGCCAATGGCGAATTGCCTGATATTGTCGATTATGCAGACAAGTTTAATGTTGCTGTTGATCAGGAAACGAATACCGCTAAGTTCTCTTTCGAGGGAGCCAGTGGCGTTACACCGGTTTGGGTAATAGATGGAGCTTATTCTTCAGAATTCAATCTCTCTAAGTATTATCGCAAGAAGGGTACTTACGATGTGGAGTGCTTTGTGAAGAATCGTAATGGTATCAGTAAGGAATCTGTTCGGAAACTGTTCTCTATCGAAAAGACTAAGATGAATGGCTTCGCAGGTTTCGTAGAGGACAGCGAGTTTAATCTCTTCAAGAAAATTGCCTTCCCTGAAAAACCTTCTGCTGGCTATTATGCTCCAGGATGGAGCCAAATTGCTGACCCGGTTTGTAGCTACAGCAAGGGATGCTATACATTGAAGCTCCCTGAGGCAACTACCGAACGTTGGCAAGCTCAGGTTCCTTTCACCAACTTAGGTATCTCTACTTCTGCCGACAAGCACTACGATTTCTCTGTCATCTTGACATCAAACTTGGGTCATGGTGGTGTGAAGGTTAAGCTCTGCCAAACAGACGATGATGATGCTATCTTGATGGATAAAGACATAAAGTTGGAGGCAGGTGAACCAAAATGTCTCTTCGGCTCTGACCTCGACGGTGTGGACATCTCAAACTTGAAGATTGTCTTCGATTTTGGTGGCAACAAAGCTGGCGATGAAATCATGATAGAAAGCCTTGTATTGAAAGATCATGCCAACGATGATGGTACTGTGGTTCCTGTAGAATTGAAGGTGCCATTCGACTACAATACAGCGGGCAACCTTTGGAAGGCTGTGGATGAGGCTCAATCGTTTGTAAATACCAATTGGTTTGGCGATGCAGGTTGGGGAGCTATAGATTGTTCTCCGGTTATCACCCATAAGGGCAGTAAGCATACAATTGTTATCCCAGTTGAAACTCCAGCTGAACAATGGCATGCACAGTGGGCATTAACAGAGGCTCCTATATCTATTAAGATGGGCCAGAAGGTGGATTTCTCTTGCAAGGTTACTACTACAGCTAAGTTGCCTTTAGCAACATTTAAGTTGTGTGACACAGGTAATGATGACAGCTATTTGTTTGCTGATATGTATCAGAACGTTAATGGTGAATATGTGGTTCGTTATGACAATGCGACTATCCAAGGTAGTAAGGCAGGTGATATGGAGAAAGTGAAGCTTGTTATGGACTTCGCTGGCGCGCCTGTTGATGCAGAAATAACTGTCAGCGATATCGTTTTGATTGTGAAATAGGCTTTAGGTTTTATTGGTTTATATAGAATTATACAGGAGCTGCTTCTATAAAAAATAAGTAGGAGTGGCTCCCTTTCTAAATTTTAAATGACATGAAATTCTTGAAAATATTTTCCTTCCTTCTCTCGCTTATGTTGCTTTCTTGCAGCAGTAGTTCTTCTGACGGCGATGGAGAGGTGACAATATCCTGCTCTCCTACGAGCATTGATGTTCCGGCTAAGGGCGGTACTTATAAAATCATGGTTGTGGCTTCTGAAGGAGGCTGGAAAGCGAGAGCATCCTTCCCTGGAGAAGGTCCTACGGCAAATGTATACCCTTGGTTTAAAGTGAGTGCCAGCGGTAATAACAAAGCTATGGGTATGGTAACTGTAGATGTGGAAGAGAATAAATCGTCTGTAGCTCTTGACGGAAGTGTCGAGATTTCATTAGAGGATAAGAAGGTATCGGTGCCAGTGCATCAGGCTGGAAAACAGGTCACTCCTATTGAAGGGGGCGAAATGGTGATTCCTGAGGGGTACAAACTGGTCTGGAATGATGAGTTTAATGAAGGCTCAGAGTTGAATAGTACCGATTGGCGTCATGAGGTGCAGAAGTCGGGCTGGGTGAATAATGAACTTCAGAATTATGTGAATGGCTCTGCTGATGGCAAACGCGTAACAGAAATTGCTGATAACCGGCTTTATATCAACTGTTTCAAGGGCAGTAACGGCAAGATTTATTCGGGTCGCGTATATGCTCACGAAACCCAGGGCTGGCTTTACGGTATCTTCGAAGCGCGCATCAAATTGCCTAAAGGTAAGGGCACATGGCCTGCTTTCTGGATGATGCCTTGCAACAATGATTTCGGAGCAAATCCTTGGCCTAAGTGTGGCGAGATTGATATTATGGAAGAGGTTGGCGTTAATCCTAACTATACTTCTTCGTCGCTCCATACTGAGAAGTTTAATCACGTGATGGGAACCCAGATTACCAAGGAGCGTCTGACTGCGGGTGCTGAAGACGGTTTCCACGTTTATCGTCTGGAGTGGACTCCTGATTATATCAAGACCTATGTGGATGGTAAGAAACTGCTCAATTTCAACAATGACGGTAAAAATGATGTTGGTTCGTGGCCTTTCAATAAACCATTCTATGTCATCCTCAACCTGGCTTGGGGCGGTGACTGGGGCGGCATGAAGGGTGTTGACGAAAGCGCCCTCCCAGTTCAGATGGAAGTGGATTATGTGAGAGTATTCCAGAAAAAATAAGGCTTGATTTTTTTTACTATATAAATAATAAGGTCTTAGGAGAAGTCGTATCTGCACTTACTCCTAAGACTTTTTCTTTTGTTCCAATTTCGCTCTTTTTATTGTCTTTTTCTGCTTTTCTTGCTTACAATTTGCTCATTTCGAATAAAAGTTATAATTTTGCAGCATAATTTCAAAAATCAGAAAAATAGAATGAAACAGAATAATAGTAATTTATTATATCATCTTGTGGCCTTCATCACCGTAGCCATCTGGGGAACCACCTTTGTTTCTACCAAGGTGCTGATGCTGAACGGGCTTTCACCAGCACAGATCTTTACGCTCCGTTTCAGTTTCGCATACATGATGATGCTGATGGTGAATCATAAGCGGATGTTTGCTGATAGCTGGAAAGATGAGTTTAAAATGGCGATGCTGGGCATTACGGGCGGTTCGCTCTATTTCCTGAGTGAGAACGAGGCGATGAATTATACCACAACGACCAATACATCGCTCATCGTATGTTCCTGTCCGCTCTTTGCTACCTTGCTGGTACGTCTGGTTTATCGCCATTCTTCGCGCATCAACATGATACAGCTGCTGGGCTCTCTGCTTGCTTTTGTAGGTATGATTATCGTGGTGCTGAATGGCAGATTCGTGCTGCATCTGTCGCCTGTAGGCGATGCCTTGGCGTTTACGGCATGTATGAGCTGGGCTGTCTATTCGCTCCTGATGAAATCGGTATCGGGCGATTATGGCGCAGCTTTTATTACCCGCAAGGTCTTCTTCTACGGTGTGCTTACCATCTTGCCTTATTATCTTATTATCCCTGGGTGGCCGGCATGGGATGTGTTTATGAAGCCTCAGGTGGTGGGTAATCTCTTGTTCCTGGGCTGTTTGGCATCCATGATATGTTTCCTTACCTGGAACTGGTGTATCTCTAAGTTGGGTGCCGTGAAAGCTACCAACTGGGTTTATTTCAATCCTATCACCACAATGATTTTCGCCTCTCTGGTATTAGACGAAAAGATAACTCCTTACTTCCTGGCAGGTGCCTGCTGCATTCTGGCAGGTATGTATATTGCGGATAGAATGACGAAGGCGGAATAAAAAATGACGAAGCATAGCTGTAGTTAGAACTAGCCAATGCTAAGAGCATCATGATACTCTTTACCATTTTGCTTTTCATTTTTTCCATATTGATTTGTCTTTTTGTGTAATACGAATGAATAGTTGTTATTACTTATATAATATTTATTTAGTTTTTTATTAGGCGTTCCGCCGGATTTACCGTCCGGCGGAGCGTTATAGAGATTTCTTATTCTTCGATGACTGAAATCTGCATAGAAACATCCTCTTTTGGACGATCGCCACGCAAAGTTTCGCAGTTCTGAATCTTCTCTACCACGTCAAGTCCTTCCTCTACTTCACCGAAAACGGTATATTGGTTATCGAGGAAAGGAGTTCCGCCTACTTCGGTGTAGGCCTTCTGCTGCTCTTCAGTAAACTTAGGATAGCCCTGCTCCTTGCAGCGCTTCTTGGTTTCATCCACCAGCTCATCCTGAAGCTTCATCAGGCCCTCACGGTCGCGGTTACGGCGGAAGTTCATAATCTCATCATGATGTTCTTTGGCAAGCTGGTTGAAGATGTTCTGCTCCATCTGCATGCCCATCTGCTTCTCCATCTGCTTCAGTTCGTTCTGCTTGTAGGTCTTTCCCCATACAATATAGAACTGGCTACCGCTGCTCTCTCGTTCTGGGTTTACCTCATCTCCCAAACGGGCTGCGCTCAAGGCACCACGCTTGTGGAAAAGTTGTGGATAAACGAATTCAGCAGGGATGGTATAGTCAGGACCACCTGTGCCCAGCATCTTGCCTTTAGGAGCGCCTTTGCTGTCTGGATCGCCGCCTTGAATCATAAAATCCTTGATGACACGATGGAAGAGAGTGCCGTCAAAATATCCCTCTTTTGCCAACTTGATGAAGTTGTCACGATGCTGAGGTGTCTCGTCGTAGAGGCGCACCTTGATGTCGCCCTCTGATGTCTTTATCAATACTTTAGCCATAATAATTTATAATCAGTATATTTTATTAATCGGTATATGTCGTAATCAGTATGTTCTTTTTACTTTTTTACCTTTTTACCTTTTTACTTTTCGTAATACTCATTCCACTCCTTCATAGCCTCCTGCCAGTCGGTCTGTTCACCGCTGGCTACGGCTTCTTTCTGTCTCTCTGCCTCGTCGCGAGCCTTATCTCGTGCACGTTTTGCCTTCATTGCTTCGATGGTGGCATCGTCGAGAATCTGAATGGCGCCACGCTTGATGGCATCCTGCAGTTCTTCTTCGCCGAAAGCCTTGCCAGGCTCATTGAAGTCAGAGATATTGAATTCATAATCCACACGAAGGTCGTGGCGTATCATTTTCTGTTGTAAACGGTTGCCTGCGTTCTTGAGGCGCAGCAACTTGCCGATTTCCTTGATTTCTCCTGCTGAGTATTTGTTTCTTCCCATTAATATGATTTGATATTATTATTTTTGCGTGCAAAATTAAGCATAATCCTCGATAAAACCAAGAAAAGTTTCAAGGAATTCACAAAAGAATCCCTTTCTCCCTTTACTTTCTTGCCCTTTTTACCCTTTTGCTCTTTTTACCCTTTTACCTTTAAATCACTTCCATGCCTTCTTCTGGTTCAGTTCTATCAGACGGTCGAATTCAAAATCGGCTTTGATTTTATCCAATATTCTCTTTACGATGATATTCATCACGCTTCCTTTGCTGTAGTTGGCAGAGCACATGAAGTTTACCCGTCCCTCCTTGACAAGCTGGCAGGCTGTTTTCTGTTTATCCTCGTTATCATATACAGCAATCGAGTGGCCGCCATGTTCCTTTACCATCTTCATGCAAGGCACATCGGTTTCTCCATCTCCGAAGTATATCATTCGGGGGAAAGGGATAGGGCGCTTTTCGTCGGGGATATACTGGTTCACTCTTCTGTTGTCGCTCACCTGTTTGATACCCTTGTTGATTTTGAAGAGGAATTGCGTTTTGGTAGTATAGTCTACGGCTACGGCTGGCCAATAGGCGATTCCCTCCTTGTTGTAGAGGAAGGAGCAGGCGTAGATATTCTCAAATTCGTGGGCGATAGGTGTGCCCTCTATCATCTCCTTCAGTCCCGAGGAGTTGATGTAGTGCTTTACGTCCAGTCCGATGCTGTTGCCATATTCATTCACGAGCGAAAACCATTGTTTTACGCCGCGGAACAGTTCTACATCCTTGCCGAATTTCTGAAAAGATTCCCGGGTGAGCGAGATATTGTTCTTCTTGGCTTCGTCGAGCATCAGATACATATAGGTCAAAATGCCGTTGGCATCCTTACCCTCTGCAAACTTTCTGTTTTTCTCCCAGAACTCATCTTTTGTCTTGCCTGTAGCCTGTATGAATCCAAACTCCTGCATATTGCCCGGCGACAGTGTGCCGTCGAAATCATAAACCAGCGCTACCTTTGGTCTCTTCTTTGCCATATCTCGTTCTCCTTTCTTTTATATTAACCCTAAACTATCTATCTCTTTCGGGCGATGTTCTTTCTCCCTTAATTTGCAAATATACATAATTTTCAGCGAATTAGCAAACTATTAGGATATAAAAAATCATAATGAAACAAAAAAGGCGTACAAAACCCATTTCTGAGCATTGTACGCCTTTATTATAATATTAATCTGTATTACTTAACCTCTTCGAAATCAGCGTCTTGTACGTCCTGAGCGCCGTCGTTGCCGCCCTGTGCCTGCTGACCACCCTGTGCACCCTGAGGACCTGCCTGCTGGCCGCCCTGATACATCTGCTGAGAAGCAGCCTGCATTACGGTGTTCAAGTTGTTGATAGCTGAATCGATAGCTGCAGCATCACCAGCCTTGTGAGCATCCTTCAACTGCTGCAATGCCTGCTCGATACCTGGCTTCTTGTCTGCAGGAATCTTATCACCGTTATCCTTCAGGAAGTTCTCGGTGGTGAAGATCATGCTGTCAGCCTGGTTCATCTTGTCAATCTTCTCGCGCTCAGCCTTATCAGCAGCAGCGTTCTGCTCTGCCTCAGCCTTCATGCGGTTGATCTCGTCCTCGCTCAAGCCAGATGAAGCCTCGATGCGGATGCTCTGCTCCTTACCGGTAGCCTTATCCTTAGCTGATACGTTCAAGATACCGTTGGCATCGATATCGAAGGTAACCTCAATCTGAGGAACACCACGGCGAGCTGGAGCGATACCTGTCAGGTTGAACTGACCGATACTCTTGTTCTGAGCTGCCATTGGACGCTCACCCTGCAATACGTGGATGGTAACCTCTGTCTGGTTATCAGCTGCTGTAGAGAATACCTCGCTCTTCTTGCAAGGGATAGTTGTATTGGCATCGATGAGCTTAGTCATCACACCACCCATAGTCTCGATACCGAGAGTCAATGGAGTAACGTCGAGCAATACGATGTCACCAACACCCTCTTCCTTGTTCAGAATGGCACCCTGGATAGCTGCACCTACTGCTACTACCTCATCAGGGTTAACACCCTTAGAAGGCTCCTTGCCGAAGTAGTTCTTAACCAAGGTCTGAACGGCTGGGATACGGCTTGAACCACCAACCAGGATAACCTCGTCGATATCTGATGTAGAGAGCTTAGCATCACGAACGGCATTCTGGCAAGGTACGAGACAAGCCTGAATCAGGTTGTGAGCCAACTGCTCGAACTGTGCACGGGTCAAAGTCTTAACCAAGTGCTTTGGCATACCGTCAACGGCTGTGATGTATGGCAAGTTGATTTCGGTAGATGTAGAGCTTGACAACTCAATCTTAGCCTTCTCAGCTGCCTCCTTCAAACGCTGCATAGCCATAGGGTCCTTGCGGAGATCTACGCCTTCCTCTGCCTTGAAGCCATCAGCCAACCAGTTGATGATTACCTGGTCGAAGTCATCACCACCCAGGTGAGTATCACCATTGGTAGAAAGTACCTCGAATACGCCGCCACCGAACTCCAGGATAGAGATATCGAATGTACCACCACCCAAGTCGAATACGGCAATCTTCATATCCTTGTTAGCCTTGTCAACACCGTAAGCCAAAGCTGCGGCTGTAGGCTCATTTACGATACGCTGAACATTCAAACCTGCAATCTGACCAGCCTCCTTAGTAGCCTGACGCTGTGAGTCAGAGAAGTAAGCAGGAACTGTGATAACAGCATCTGTAACCTCCTGTCCGAGATAATCCTCTGCAGTCTTCTTCATCTTCTGGAGAACCATTGCAGAAATCTCCTGTGGAGTATATTTACGACCCTCGATTTCAACACGTGGATAACCACCCTCGTTTACTACTGTGTAAGGCATTGCCTCAGCCTCTTTCTGGCTCTGAGCGTATGTCTCACCCATGAAACGCTTGATAGAATATACAGTGTTCTTAGGGTTTGTGATGGCCTGACGCTTAGCAGGATCACCTACCTTGCGGTCACCATCCTTAACGAAACCTACTACTGATGGAGTAGTACGCTTACCTTCACTATTAGCGATTACAACTGGTTCGCTACCTTCGAAAACGGCAACACAACTGTTTGTGGTACCCAAGTCAATTCCAATTACTTTTCCCATAATTATATCTTTTTTTATTTTTATCGTTATTAATATGTTATTTATCTCATGAACTGCTGGCTAATGGAAGTCTGCCGAAGATATGCATCTGTCGGGAACCTCTCTGTTCAGCGTTCACGCTTTTCGTCATAACAAAGCATGTGCCAAGGGATTGTAAGACTAAAAGTAGCTGACAAGGTGTCAGATAATGCTGACAAAATAAAAGGAATCAAGATATGGGAGGCGATAAAATGTCGCATTCTCCCTATCTTGATTCCTGTAATATGATTGAGAAATCTTTCTTTTCAGATAAAGCTCCTATATATAATAAGGTGTGAAACCTTATCTGGCTTTATTTCTGTTCCTTAGCAGCAAGTGCTTCGCGAACCTTAGCCTCCAGTTCGTCAAGAAGTTCAGGGTTATCCTTGAGCAATGCCTTGCAGGCATCGGCACCCTGTCCGAGTTTAGAACCGCCATAGCTATACCAGCTGCCGCTCTTTTCGATGATATTGTTGGCTACAGCCAGGCCGAATACCTCGCCGGCACGGCTGATACCTTCGCCAAACATGATGTCGAACTCAGCCTTGCGGAAAGGAGGAGCCACCTTGTTCTTCACCACCTTTACGCGAACCAGATTACCTACTACCTCATCGCCATCCTTGATGGCTGTAGCCTTGCGGATATCCAAACGCACTGATGCATAGAACTTCAGAGCATTACCACCGGTGGTTGTCTCTGGGTTACCGAACATTACACCAATCTTCTCGCGCAACTGGTTGATGAAGATGCAGGTAGTGTTGGTCTTGCTGATGGTAGAAGTGAGCTTGCGGAGAGCCTGACTCATCAGTCGAGCCTGAAGACCTACCACATTGTCACCCATATCGCCTTCGATTTCCTTCTTAGGAGTCAAGGCTGCTACAGAGTCAACAACTACGATGTCTACAGCAGCAGAACTGATCAGCTGGTCTGCAATCTGCAACGCCTGCTCACCATTATCTGGTTGTGAAATCCACAAGTTATCAACATCAACGCCCAATTTAGCCGCATAGAAACGGTCGAAAGCGTGCTCAGCATCAATGAAAGCAGCGATACCGCCAGCCTTCTGAGCCTCTGCGATGGCATGGATAGCCAATGTTGTTTTACCTGAAGATTCCGGACCGTAAATCTCGATGATACGTCCCTTAGGATAACCGCCTACGCCCAGTGCATTGTCGAGAGCGATACTGCCTGTAGGGATAACTTCGATATTCTCAACGTGCTCATCGCCGAGTTTCATGATAGAGCCCTTACCGAAGTCCTTTTCTATCTTAGCCATGGCTGCCTGAAGAGCTTTCAGCTTGCCTTCATTGGGATTCAATTTTCCCTCTTGCATTTCTTTTGCCATATTCTTATTTTATTTAAAGTTTAGTCGATTTCCAAATCGCCATCAAACACCTCGTGCCATGGCAATCCCTGCTTGTTCAACTGCTCCATGAATGGATCTGGGTCGAACTCCTCTACGTTCCAAACGCCTGGCTTCTTCCAGATGCCCTTGAGGAACATCATGGCACCAATCATGGCTGGTACACCGGTGGTGTAGCTTACGCCCTGCATACCGGTTTCGTTGTAAGCCTCCTGGTGCTTGCAGTTGTTATAAACGTAGTAGGTGCGCTCCTTGCCATCCTTCTTACCACGGATGCGGCAACCGATAGATGTTTCGCCATCATAGTTCTCGCCGAGATCCTGTGGGTTAGGCAATACGGCCTTGAGGAACTGCAGAGGAACAATCTTCACCTTGGCAGTCTTGCCTGAGCCATCTGCCAATGGAGCCTCGTACTCGATTTCGTCGATGCGGCTCATACCGAGGTTCTGAATACAGTCGAGGTAGGTGAGATACTGCTGACCGAAGGTCATCCAGAAGCGTGCCTCCTTGATGGTAGGGTAGTTCTTCACCAGGCTCTCCAACTCCTCGTGGTGCATCAGATAGCTCTCGCGAGGGCCGATGTTAGGGTAGGTGAGAGGCTTGTGGATAGAGAGTGGGTCGGTTTCAATCCATTCGCCATCCTTATACCAGAGTCCCTTCTGGGTAATCTCGCGGATATTGATTTCTGGGTTGAAGTTGGTTGCGAAAGCCTTGTGATGGTTACCGGCGTTGCAATCCACGATGTCGAGCACCTCAATCTCATCGAAGTGATGCTTGGCTGCATAAGCGGTGAAGATGCCTGATACACCTGGGTCGAAACCGCAACCGAGGATAGCGCAGAGACCTGCCTGCTCAAACTTATCCTTGTATGCCCACTGCCATGAATATTCGAAGTGAGCCTCGTCCTTAGGCTCATAGTTAGCGGTATCCATGTAGTTGCAACCGCAAGCCAGACAGGCATCCATGATAGTAAGATCCTGATAAGGCAAAGCGAGGTTGATGACAAGTTCAGGCTTATAGCTATTGAAGAGAGCCTTCAACTGCTCAACGTCATCGGCATCCACCTCAGCTGTCTGAATATCCATCTTGTAGCCCTTGGCGTGGATATCCTTAACCAGCTTGTCGCATTTTTCCTTGCGACGGCTAGCAATCATAAACTCGGTGAAAACGTCCTGGTTCTGGACGATCTTGAAGGCAGCCACGGTAGCCACGCCACCTGCGCCAATCATAAGTACTCTACTCATTTTTTATTTTTAATGTTAAGTGTAATGTTAAATGTTAAATTAGGCTTGCGCCCTTATGGAAAGTAAAGCAAATGAATTCTTCACTCTTCATTTTTTACTTTATCTCATTTGCCGAAATTCCCAGGGCATTCATGAGCGAATAACCGAGAATCTCCTGTCTGAAGTTGCCGCCTGGCATGGGCTGCATGGCAAAGAGGGTGATGCGCTTGTCGTCGTCATCTACCTTGCGGAGTATCTCGCGGAGTCGGTCGTAAGCATCTCCATCCTCAGAATTTGGGATTACCATCACTCGCTTCACTTCCTTGGCGTTGCATACGGTGCGTGCCACATCTACGAGGAAGTCATCCTTGCCTACCATCTTTTCCTCCGTAGGATATGAAGAGATGATGAATTCTCCGAGCTTATCATCCTTGAAAGCCTGAGCGTTCAGATCCTTCTCATAGTTGGCAGGGCGGAAGTTCTTCATCGCCATCGACTGTTTGTCGTGGATAAGCACAACCTGTGTCTCGTGCTCGCCCTCTCTCAGACCTCCGTCAAGGGCAATGCAGACTGCCCATTGTGCCATGTCTGCTGGCTGGATGCGACGGTTGATCATACGTTCGAAGTTGACTATCAGATCAAAAGCCACTCGGTCGATATAGTCGGCGTCAGCGATAATTACATTCTCGCTCCATTTTATATTGTTTGTATCTAATGTATTCATTGGTGCAAAAATTAAGCAAACGAGCATGATGAAAACTTGCTTTCAAATTGTCGAATGCAGATTATTTCTGCAAATTTACGAATAAATTTCGTAATTAAGGCATTTTGGAAATATAAAATAATAAAAAAGATAGTATTTTCATCATTTCTTCATTTGATGGAATACTATCTTCAGTATATTTTTCGGCAATCTGAGCCTTTTTCTTCTATTCTCCTACTTCTTCTCATGCAATCATTTTCGCCAGATAATGTCCGGCGAGAACGGCGATAAGTCCCAGCGCCAGACTTCCGAAGAGATAGAGCATCATATAGAGGTAATTCTCTTCTTTCATCAGTCCTGCCCCCTCGTTCATAAAGGTAGAGAAGGTAGTGAATCCTCCGCAGAATCCCGTGGTGAGCAGCAGTTTGGCAGATGGCGACATCCATCCCCCTTCCCGCCAGTTCAATCCCGAGAGGAACCCGATGATGAGGCATCCCGCCACATTCACCGCCATCGTTCCGAACGGAAAGGCAATCACCGTGCAGGATTGCACCATCTTTGATACCCAATATCTCATGCCGCCTCCGAAGAAGCTGCCAATGCTTACTATCAATATTTCTTTCATCTCCTTATATAATATATGTATAATAATTTGGTGCAAAAGTACGGGTTTTATTTCTACTGACAAAAAAATTTTTGGAAAAAAGATAATCCTTTTCTTAATTTTTCCCTCTATTCTTTCTTTTAAGGGATAAATAGAAGCAGGGAATAGTTCTTCTTGCTTATAAAATTATGTTGAACAATTTAAAAATAATAGGAGAAACAAGTTATGAAACGAGTATTCAATCTTTTGGTAGTGGATGAGAGTGGCAGCATGAGTATTATCGAGCGCCAGGCACTGGTGGGTATCAACGAGACCCTGACCACGATTCGGAAAATGCAGAAGACGCATAAAGACATGGAGCAGCGTGTAACGCTCATCACCTTCGACAGCACCCACAAGAATCTGTTCTACGATAATGTGTCTGCCCGCCGTGCTAACTCTTTGAAGTCAAGGGATTACAACCCATGTGGCGGCACCCCTCTTTACGATGCCATCGGCATGGGCATCGCTAAGATCAACGCCCTGACCACCGAGGATGACAGCGTGTTAGTGACTATCATCACAGATGGTGAGGAGAACTGTAGCGAGGAGTATGATCTGAAGATGATCAAGAACCTCATTGAGAAGTTGAAGAAGCAGAACTGGACCTTTACCTTCATCGGTACCGATGATCTTGATGTGGAGAACATTGCTCATGGTATGGGCATCGACAATCATCTGCAGTTCTCAGAAGATGAGGCTGGCACCAAGGCGATGTTTGCCAGAGAAAACAGAGCCCGAGAGCGCTACAACAAGTGCCGTGCGATGGATTGCAAGATGGAAGCTGGTAGTTATTTTGAGGAGAAATAATGAATAATGATTGATTAATACAATTACATATATTTATAACATTAGAGCTGAGCTATCGGCTTACGGGTAAGTTTATGAAAAAGTTATATTTTGCATTTATGGCGATTCTTTTCGCCTTGTTCTCAATGGTGTCTTTCACCGCTTGTTCATCTTCGGACGATGACGACACTCCAGCTTCTGGTGATATTAAGACCAACATCGTTGGTACATGGGAACTTACGCATATTAAGGGGTGGTATTGGGCTGATGATGAGGATGAAAGCCATATCACTGTAGATAAAAGTCCTGAAAGTGATGATAAATTTAGATTTTTTCTCAATGCTAATGGTGGTTGTATTTGGTATGATTATGATGCAGGGACTTGGAAATCTTATTCAGGAATTACTAAATATGAATTGAATGCCAACATTTTGATTATTAAGGATTCTTATTTTTCAGGGGATGAAACAGATTGGCAAACTTGCAAGCGCTTTAAGATTGTTTCTATCAAAGGTAATACGATGATTTGTACAGTATGCTTAATGGATGAGGGTGATACAGAACTTACATTTACGAAAAGATAAATATTAAAATAAACTAAGGATAGAGAAAAGCAGTATGTTGCGTGTTTTTCATACTGCTTTTCAGCTTACTTTTTGATTCTGTTGTTCTGGCGCAGAGAGTTGATCTGTGCCAACTTCTGCTCCCGCGAGTAAGGATGCAATAACATGGATTCTACCTCCTTCACAGCACCCATACTGTTCTGACGGTGAAAATCGTTTATATAAGATCTTTCCAGTACTGAATTGTTCTGCATAATCATCTAATTTTGCTAGACCTTCAGATGTAAATCCTTCATTGATTATGTCACTGATGGACATCCAAAAATCATGATTCGTCATATTTACTTGTTTTAATTGCTACAAAATTACGATTTTTCTTTGATAACACCAAATTTTTCTTGTGTTATTTTACATAGGCTTTTTCTAAAATCACTCTTCACCCTATTGTCGGAAATTCTAGTTCTTATTGGGATTCATTTACATGTAATATCGACTTTATAGCTCGCCAGCATCGCAGACACTTTTATTGGGACCACGATTTCTGATAAGCAGTATCAAAATGATTAACTGCCTGGAGAAGGTTGTAGATAGGGTTGATTTAGCAGAATAAGTTGGTTCTACTGGATGACGGAGTCGGATAGATGGGATAAAGAAGTCAACTTTATAGGTTGATGCAAGCGTCTTCGTGAGTTGAAAGACATTACTCCTTGGGTTCCAGAAGATACCTTCTCAGCAGTTGCCACTAGGCTCAGCAGGTCTGCCGAGCCTAGTCGGCAGGTCTGCTGACTGCAGTCAGCAGCTTTGCTGAGCCTAGTTGCTACACTTTATTCTAGCCGATATTTCTCTCATATCATCCGGAAGAATAAGCTGTAGTGTGAATTAGGAATCTATGCAATTTTATTCTTCCACTCTTCTTTTACTAAATTCGCCAAATATCCATCGCTTCTGCAATGCATATCAGCAATGCCTTCATTCATCATCTGATAAATAGAAGAAGTATAAAAGAAATCTAGAGCATCTTCCAACGTAATGCCTGTTTGCTCTGCAAAGATAGGTACTATGCGAGCATATTTCATTTGGAGTATTGTCTTGTTTGCTTCCATGAAAGTCCCTCCTTATATTATTTCATCTGACCGAAGAAAGTGCAGATGCTTGTTTAGAATATCTTGATTTAAAATACATATCTGGTGATTGGGATGGATAAACTTTAAGCGTTTAAGTGCTTCTTCTTTACTGATGTTACCGGAGAAGTAAAGATCTACGGTATTGAATACTTTATCATCAGCTATACCACCTGTAACCATATCAAACTTACTTGTTTGTTTCCCAATTCGGCATAAAGCAACGAAATCTAACCACTCTTCGTTGTAACCAATAAACTCTTTTGTCTTATATTCTCTGTCTAAGTTTTCATCTAAGATGTATTGGTTAAGATATGCTTTGTCGCCTTGGAAGATGAATCGCTGGGCATATTTCTTCGCCTGTTCGACAAGTGATGTCAGATAGAATCCTTTGCCGAAATCCAATAAATCACGAGAATGATAAATGTCTGGTGATTCTATGATGAATTTTGATGCATGATAAACTTTCATTTTAATGCTCCCCGTTTCTTTAACAAGTTAATCAAATCGTCCATGATGTACTCCTTGCCGAAAGTATGGAGCACATCATAGCAGGGTATCATATAGCCATTTAAGATATCTGTTGACCGTAACATCTTATATACCTTACTGGCACTCATGTTCAATCGGTCGGCTAAGTTGCCAACGCAATAGGTTACGAAATCCAATTGATATTCTTGCATAATCTTACTTTTTTAATATGTATGGGGCAAAGTTAAGACTTTTCTTCGATAACACCAAATTATTTGGGCTTTATTTCGCATTTCCCTGCAAATTGTTTCAATACATCTTGCATCTCATCCGGCAGATATTCCATAGCTCTGTTCTTAATCTCTTGTGGAATACCGAATCGTGCTTCGGCGATACTGCCAACGATGGCTCCGATGGTATCGCTATCGCCGCCATGAGATATGGCTAGGCGGATGGCATCTTCGAAGGATGAGGCTTGCGAGAGGAGATAGAAAGATAATGGCACGGCATCCATGCAGGTTTCATCGAATTTGCCTTTCGGATAATCTCGGGTATCGAAATCTTCGTAGTAGCTTCGGGCAATTTCCCTGAAGGCTTTCATTGCCTTATCATCAGATTCTTTAGAATTCTTATCTTTACACTCCTTAGATTCTTCTGAGAATCTGCTCTTGCGGAAATGCCAGATGGCATGAGCCACGGCTTTGGCTCCCTTGATTCCTTCGGGATGGTTATGAGTAGGAAGAGCCGTTTTCTCTGCCTCTTCCAAAACCTGCGACAGGTCATCGAATAGCCAAGCCACCGGTGAAACTCGCATTGCCGAACCATTGCCAAAACTATTATATGGCTGCGGATCAAGAGAACGAATCCACCCCGCGAATCTTCCGCCATACGCTCCTTTTGGAGAAGGATAGCGGCGGCACCAATCCAGCAGGCTTTCCTGATAGCTTCGTCCGTTCAGTATCGCATCAGCTATCGCCACCGTACAAATGGTATCATCGGTGAAGTCGCATCCTTCGCCGAACATCTCGAAATCATAATCAAACGTATTGTTGAACTCATATTTTGAGCCAGCAATATCTCCTATTATTGCTCCTAACATAATTTTTTCTTTTTAAATTGCCATGGCCGTGGGTCTTGGATATGCTTCCTGTCTTTTGTCAGAGTGAACCCTTTGTCGAGAAGATCCTGATGCTCTTTTGCCTGCATCTTTTGGCCGTTTTCATCATATTTCGCCACGTTCTTGCGCACATCAGCTTCTACCTCTGCCTTTTCTTCTCCATCAACCCATTTGATGGAGAAGCCATCGAAGATGGAGGCTTGCGAATAAAGCATATCATATAATAAGGTAGAACGACTGTCGGGTGGATTTCCATCTACCGAAAACTCACGTATCAGCAGGGATGCCCTGATGGCATCTTCGGGATGGGTGCCCTTCTCGAACGTGATGTCGATTCCAGAAACATGGTTGTGCAGGATGCCCAATTTGAAGATGCTCTTGGGAGAACCGTTCTTGGGGTTGCGATGATATACGATGGGGTCTTTGATGCCACCCTCTGCCTCTTCGTGATAGTAGAACTCCATACATGTGGGTTGTACTGTTACCTATTGGGTTCCAGCACTTACCTGGAAGTGGCCGGCTAAAGCTATCTGGGCGATTTCCTTGAATTCCGAAGGGATGAATGGAGTGCCCTGATTCCCGAAAGGGTGGTTCTCGTTCAGAATTTTTCTCCGTGTATCCTCACTCAAAGTAAATGATTCTAAAGATTTTTTCAAGTTCAGCATAATCTTTTCCTTTTTCTTTCAAAAACTGTTTTCCGCTCTTTCTTCAGAAGATTACTCTATCACCTCCCAGAAACTCTCCGGCAGGCTGATGTTCTTCATCTCCTTTGCACTCTCAAACAATGGGGCGATGTCTTCGGCTTCGAAGCCGGCTATGCCGCAACCTATTGGGGTTACCAGGAAATGAAGCTCGGGATGCTGATGGGCAAAGATAATGAATAGCTCCACGTATGGACGGATGGTTTCCACGCCACCCTGCATCGTAGGGATGGCGTAACTCTGGCCTTGCAAGCCTACGCCCTGTCCCATGACGGCACCGAAATGTAATCGGGCTATGCGGGCTGCACCGCCACCATGCATGCCAGCCAGATTGCTGCCAAACACAAAAATCTCGTTCTCCTTTAATGAATCAATCCAGCTAGGAGTGATTCTTCCCTTCTTCTTATCTTCCATATTGCTATTATTAAATATGTTATTATCTTCAGCTGCTTCCTCGCAGTACATTCTCGAAGACATCATACTCGGCATCGACATCTTCGGAGCACTTTCGATACATGCGTCTTTATCGCCGAACGATAGATAGCTTCCGTATTCCGATGCATCGAAGTATCTCTTGAAATAAGGAATCACCACATCGTGCATCATCTTCTGGCAACGCTGGGTGACGGCTGAATGGGATATGCCCAACTGGGCGGCTACGTCCTTGCCCCTGAATCCCTCTATATAGAGCATTTTCAGGATGATGCTGTTCTTACTGTCTCTGCCATAATAGAAATTGCCGATGTCTTCTATCGTCTGATAAAGATCGTGCTCAAACTGGTTGTCGGTTACGTCAAACTGCATCTTGCGGCTTTCCTGCCTTGCTTCGAAACTCTCGAAGTGATGCTCCTTTACCACTTCCTTCAGTTTATCCAGCAGCAGGAACCGGAAACCATTCACCATCCAGGTTTTGAGCGACATGCTCGGCTTCCGGTCTTCCAGAGGCTTGAAGTCGTGTTCGCAGAGATAGAGATAGTATTCGTGAGCCAGCGAGAAGAAGTCCATGCCCGGCTTGTGCTGCAGGTCGTATCGCTTATCGTAGATGCAATAAGCCACCCGGCAGTATCCGTAGTAATACTCCCTTACGATTCTGGCATCGGCATCCTTGAAGCCCTGCAGAATCTCATCGTCCGATAAGCTTTCTAATGCCTTCTTCTGAAAATCAGTTTCTGAAAAATTCTTTTCTTTCTTCATATCGATTCGATATTCTAAATCCGTTTGCAAATATATACTTTTTCTTTGAGAAAGCGGAGAAATAGCTCCCTTTTTTCTCTTCTCTATGATATTAAAAGAGAAAAAAGGAGGAAAAATTAAGCAGGTATCGAAAAAAAATGCATCCCGCTTTTTACTTTTCCCGTTTCTGAAGGTCATATAATCGTAACGTTCATGAAAATAAACGAATATGAGTGTAAATGACAAAGGCATAGTGGATACGCTGAAGGAATGCCCGGAGAACGGATTCAGAATGCTGATGATGAAGTATCAGGAACCGGTTTACTGGCATATACGCCGATTGGTGGTTTCGCATGATGATGCACAGGATGCTTCGCAGGAAACTTTTATGAGAATCTATCGCTCGTTCAATCAATATCGGGGCGACTGCTCGCTGAGAAGTTGGATTTACCGCATCGCTACCAACGAGGCTTTGCGGCTCATCAGCAAACGGAAACAGGAAGAAGTTTCTCTGGAATCAGATTCAACGGGCGTCAGTCTCATCCCAGCAGATAATTATATCGACTTCGATGATAAGGTGGCGGTAAAACTGCAGAAAGCGATTCTCTCGCTTCCGCCTAAGCAGCAGCTGGCATTCAATATGAGATATTACGATGAACTCGGGTTCGACGAAATAGCGAAGGTCGCTGATTCCACGCCAGCCAGTATCAAGGCAAGCTATCATGTTGCCAAGGAGAAAATTATCAAGTACATGAATTCGAACGATTAAGTGAGAGTTCTGTGAGTTTTTAATGGTTATTCTAAATGGAAAAGAATATGGATACAAATTTTGATTTCAACAAAACCGGGAAGTTTGACTTCGGTAAGGTGGGTAAGCGGATGCCTTATTCTACGCCAGAAGGATTCTTCAAGGAGATGGAAGCCAATATCCTGGAGCAGGTGAAGAACGACAAACCGGCACCTGTCAGGATACAGCCGAAGAAACGATCTCTGAGGAAGGTGATTTGGACGGCTGCAATAGCTGTGGCTGCATCGGTGGCAGTACTTCTGGTACTCAACATCGATTTCTCAGCCTCTTCTTCTCAACCTTCACAGGTGAATAACGGAATACAGGAGGTTGATAAGGCTTTCGCTCAGCTGTCTTCTGCCGATCAGGCTTATCTTCTCTCTGTATATCAGGAGGATGTGTTCCTCAACAATTAAACGGATTCAATAATAATTTAAAATGACAGAGTTATGAAACGAATTTTGGGTATTTTAATGATGGTCATCGCCATGATGACGGTTACTACAAGTGTATGTGCACAGGCGCCTAACCAGAAGCAGCGCCTCAGTCGTGAACAGTTGGCAGAAAAGCAGGCTCAGTACATCTCTCGTAATTTGGGGCTTGATGAAAAGACCAACGCTAAGTTTATCGAGACCTATACTGATTATCAGAAAGAGGTATGGGCTTTAGGTCCTCGCCTTCATCACAAGAAGGGCGAAATGAAAACGGATGCTCAGACCGAACAGGAAATCAAGCAGCGTTTCGAGATGAGCGAGAAGATTCTCAACATCCGTCAGAAATACTACAAGAAGTATTCACAGTTCCTGAGCCAGCAGCAGATTCAGCGTGTTTACGAACTGGAGCGACAGATGATGAAGCGCTTTGCCCAGAAAGGTCCGCGCAAGGGAATGGGTAAGGATGGAAGACCAGGTCCAAGAAGAATGCATGGACCTGCACAGCAGAAGTAAAAACGGCAGAAATGTTTAGCGTAATAATATATTAGTCCTCTTATACAAGGAAAAAAGATTACTTTCTATATTCAAATATATGCGAACGACGATTGGTGCAAGAGCGCGCGCCAATCGTCTTTTCTTTCTCATGTAATTATTTCTATCATCTTTTCATAAGAGATTTTTCCTGCTTGTTCTCCCAAGCCAGAATCAGACCGATGACGCCGGCATAGCTCTTTCTGCCGCCTTCTACATGGTTGCCTCTCAGATAGAGTTCGAAGAAGAAATCCTGGGCGGCATCCAGTACCTTGCATCTTTTGCCCTGCCAGTATTGGCGGTCGCTTTTCAACAGCCTGATTATCTCAGGACGGATATGTTTCAGATATTTCTCACCTTCCTTTTCGCCGAGAATATCGAATACATTATATAATACATGGGGCAGAATGTGGTAATATCCGCTGAATTTTACAGCCTTATCCTGTGATGCCGTACAGACGAGATAACTGTAGAAATTTGCCTCTCCTTCGTTGGCAATACCCAGGAAATGAGCAAATTCATGGGCATAGGTAGCCGGATAATCATGCGCCCGGATATCGCCGTTCAGCGTAAATTCACAGAAGAATGGTCCCATGCTGCCGGTTACACCCGACATCGAACTGATGGGCGTAAACACCATCGTCTTGGCATGCGGATGCTGGTTGAAAGGCGGATTGATGCCCTCCCGATAGCCTATCTTGTTATATTCCTTCAGAACCGCATCCCGCACCCGATTCTTCAGTTTATCATCCACAATACAATTGATTTTTTCACTCTTCCCTCTCCGTTCTTCACTCAAAAGGTTGAGGCTGTCAGCATACTGGTAGGCAAATTTCCGGAACTTCTCTTCCGAAACTTCAGCAGGCTGCATGCCAACTCTATAATAGATAACAGGCTGCGAATAGTTCAGTCCCCAAGCTGCATAAAACCATACATATACCCACAGCAGATATTCAATTACCCTTCCGAAGACCGCCTTTTTCTTCGGATAGCCGCCGCTCTTGGCAGCAAGAAAGATAAACCGACGGGCGAGTTTCTTCCGTAATCCCATCTCGTAGATAGGATAGAGGATGACCCAGGCAATGCTGAGAGCAATGAAAATATCGCCCACGGCAAAGGGAAAGATGCCCGAGATGGGCGAGAGAAGGGTGCCGATAATGGGATAAACACGGTAGGTGTAGATAACTCCCCAGAGAGGAATCATCTTGGTAAGGGTGACGAGGATGAGCAACAGCAGCAGTACCCAGTGGCGCCACTTCATTCTGTCGAGTCGTAAAGTATGTAATATCTTCATTTTGTTTCTTGTTTTTTATCTTGCATGGCTCTTGAACAGAGCTGTTTTTTTGCACTTTTTGCCCCAGATGTGCAGAGATGGTGCAAAAATACAAAAGTTTTCTGAAATATTGACATCAGGAATCTGTTTTTTTAGTAATTTTGCCATATTAAAAGTTGAACTTAATAAATAGAGGAGGAGTTATCATGAAACAGACACTGGAATCATTCGAGGCTATGAACCTTGAATATGAGAACCTCTATAATGAGGACGATGAACGTAGAGAATATAATTCTGTCTGGTACAGCTAGTTGCAATATCTTAAAATAAGGCTGTAGCAGGTGAGTTAAATTTGTATTACATATAAAAAAGATCGTTAGGATAATGAAAGGCTATGCCATAGTTACTAAAGAAATGATGTAACATAGGCATAGTCTTTTTTATGTCCTTTCCCTGCTGGCTGTTCTTTCCTGCATTTCTATTTTTCGAAGTGCTGGTAATCCTTGCTGCGTTTCCAGTCACCTCCCCATCTGAATCCTTTTGCCTTGAAAAGCCGGTAGCAGAGGTCGCCTTTCTTAATCATGTAAGCGTGGTTCTTGCTGCGGTCCAGATAGGGGCGGGCGGTGGCAGGCTCTACCACTTCCTTGCCGTTCTTCAGCCGTTTGTGATAAGGATTGTAGAGGGTGTTGATGTCTACGGCCAGTCCCCTTCCGTGTTTCGATACCGTATGGGTATGCGAGATGAAGCGGAAGTTGAAACTGGAGGAGTTGTTGGCTCTCATCGCCCTTTCATCGTCGGCATTCCAGTAGTCAATGAGTCTCATCCGTTCTATCGGATATTTTGCCTCGTATAGCTTTTTGAGAATATCGAGCACATCTGTGGCTATCGCCCTGTTCACTACCATCTCTCCTACGATGTTTCTGCCGTCCTTGTCTACGTGCAGGCATCTTATGTATCTCAGTTCGCTTCTTGCCACGGTACAGTTTTTCTTGTATGTCTTGCCCTGCATCAGGCGGAAGATATCATCAGGAATGGGGGATGTGGAGAAGAAATGCTTCGCGCCCAGTTTTCTGATGGTTTGGGGACTGACGATTTCTCCCGGCTTCTGTGCCTTGGATGGGAGGCAGAAAAGTCCGGAAATAAACAGGCATATCATCAATATATTTTTTGCTTTCATCACGTTTCTCCTTATTTTGCTACGGGAATATAATGCGAATCCTTGATTTCTCCAATCACGATGATGCTGTGCAGACTTCCGATGCAGTCGATGTTTCCCAGGGTGTTGAGCATGAAGTCCTGATAGGCTTTCATATCCCGGGCATATACCTTGATCTGGAAATCGTAATCACCGGTGGTGTTGTAGCATTCCGTTATCTGGTCGATGGTTTGCACGGTATCCATGAATTGCTGAATCAAATCGTGGGTGTGCTGCTTCAGTCGGATATTGCAGAGCACGATTACGTTGTGTCCCATCTTGTGATGATCCACTATCGCTCCATATCGCTGGATGTATCCCTCACGCTCCAATCGCTTCTGTCGTTCGAAGGTGGGAGAAGGGGAGAGGTGTACTCTTGCGGCAAGTTCCTTCACGGTGAGTCGCGAGTTCTGCTGCAACAATTTGAGTATCTTGATATCGATTTCGTCGAGATTTTCTTCTGTAGCCATTGTTTCTTTATTACTGATTTTATTCATTTTTGCAGAATAATATTCTGCTGATTTGCTTAATTTGCTGCAAAGATAGTATATTTTTCTGAATTACGGAGAATATTTGGCAAATAAAATTCTTCTTCTTACCTTTGCACCCGCAATTCCGGATGCAAAGCGTCATTCATCAGTAATGACAGGATAAAGAGTCATTCACATCAAATAATAATTAAGGAGATAAAAATATGAGCAACGTAAGAAATATACATTTTGAGGCAGTGGGCAGCTATTTGCGCCCTGCAGAGTTGAAAGAAGCAAGAGCCAAGTTTGCTGATGGCAAGATTTCTGCCACCGACCTTCGTGCTGTAGAAGACCGTCTGATTACTGAGGTCATCAGACAGCAGAAGGCGCATCGCCTGCCTTATATCACCGATGGCGAGTTCCGCCGCAGCTATTGGCATCTCGACTTTATGTGGGGATTCAATGGCGTGGAGCATATCGAACTGGAGCATGGCTACCAGTTTCATGGCGAGGAGACAACCAAGGGTTCTATCCAACTGACCGGCAAGATTACCGGCGAGAATCATCCTTTTATCAAGGATTTCCTGTTTGTGAAGCAGTTTGAAGAGTTGGATGCCAATGGCGAATATATCTTCGAGGCAAAGCAGACGGTTCCTGCTCCTGCACAGTTTCTTGCCGAATTATTCCGTGGCAAGAATGCCGAGAACACCCGCAAGTTCTATCCTAACACCACCCAGCTGATTGAGGATATAGCCCAGGCTTATCGCACCTTCTTCCAGGAGATTTATGCAGCCGGTTGCCGTACCGTCCAGCTGGATGATTGCACCTGGGGAATGATTGTGGATAGTGATTACTGGAAGGCTAAGGTGGGCACAGGGTTCACCCTAGAGCAGGAAGCCCTGCAATATCTGAAGGTGAACAATCTTGCCATCGAGGGCAAACCGGAGGGGTTGAGCATCAACACCCACGTATGCCGTGGCAATTATCATTCCTGCTATGCCACCAAAGGTGCCTACGATGCCGTAGCTCCTTATCTTTTCGCTCATGAAGATGTAGATACCTTCTATCTGGAGTATGACGATGAGCGTTCGGGTAGTTTCGAGCCTTTGAAGTATGTGGCAGATGGCAAGAAGGTGGTTCTGGGTTTGGTAACCTCTAAATCTCCTGTGTTGGAGGATAAGGCTACGGTCATCGCCAGAATCCACGAAGCTGCCAAATATATCCCTCTCAATCGCCTGAGCCTCAGTCCTCAATGCGGCTTCGCCTCTTGCGAGATTGGCAATAAACTTACCGATGCTGAGCAATGGGCAAAGATAGATTTGGTTAGAGAGATTTCCGAGGAAGTTTGGGGTTCTTCTTCTTTCTCCGGTGCAGAATGATGTAGCCGGAAAGCAAAACCAGCGTAATCAGCAAGCCGGAGATGAAGACGAAAAGGTCGGAAAGAGGCCCTAAGAATGGAGAATAGCATCTACCCACATGGAGTTCTAATGCCACATTCCAAAGCGACATGGGTGTGGCAGAAAGCAACTCTGGGGTAGATGCTGTTTCACCTAAGCTCGCCCCTTTGCTATAATCGAAAATCACTTCTTTTCCTCCAAAGAAGTCCTTGGAATAACCGCTAACCAAAGAACTGGAAATCGGAATCATCGATTTTCCTTGGTTGGCTTTCCCTGTGAAATAATCCACAATCAGATTCTTTTCCGGATTCCAACGGAACATGCCGCTGAATGATCCTATCAGCCAACCTCCCTTGCCATCACTCTCGAAAGCATTCACTCCCATCGGACTTACCTTTGGTGCCTTCTCCTTATTTAATAAGATAGGTTTATGCTGGAAATGCTCATCCACTCTCAGGAATCCTTCTGAGGTAGAAACAAGCCAGTTGCCCTCTGCAGCATCCCAACGGATAGCGCGAAGTTTATCGTGCCAGACATTTCCATCCTTCACCTTTTCTGTGGTTTTGTTCATGGCAAGAGGTATCATCAATGGTGGACGGAGACACATACCTGTTATCGCTAGCCAAAGTGTAAGGATGATAGTCGTGTATCCTAATTTATTATGCCATTTTGCATTGAAAACCATCTGCTTGCCAAGCTTCTGCATCTTTTCTCTTGCCTGTAATCTCTTCTGTCGGCGAATACGGTAAGGCAGAATGAAAAGGATGATGCCCGTTATCGAAAGGATGATAAGTACGATGGCGATGGCATCCACCACCAATCTTCCGGCTAATCCGAAGAAAGCACCGCTATGCAGGTTCCAAACGGTCTTGAAAAGGGTAACTTCCGGAACAAAACCTTCCGGTTGACCGATGATTTTGCGGGTAACATTCGTCTTTTCGTTGGCAGCATCCGTCTTTTCGTTGGCAGCATCCGTCTTCTTACCGGATATTTCATAAACGGCAGAGCGGGTCATGGCGATGATGCTTGTGCTGTCTTTGGTTAATGTAATGTCGGTGATTCTCTCTTCGTTATCTGCGAGCGGAAACATCTTCCATTCCTTTCCATCGAAGCGATATACATCCATCATGGCTGCGCACCAGATTTCTCCATTCTTCGTCTGCACCATGTTTCGGATATTCCTGCCATCCACATTCTTGGGTAATCCCTTGTTAAAGTCTTTCCAACTTTTCATCTCTGCATCCGTAAGCCATACGCCACCATAACCATACGCCAGGATGGAATCACTTGGAGTTTTGCTGATGCGGTGATTGATCTTGATAGAACCCTTGATGATGCCGTTGTTGAAATTCTTGATATGATAAGCCGATGGCATCAAACTTCTGCTTACCTCACAACCGGCGAATAGCTGGCGATGATTCAGAATGATGCCTGATACGCAGAATACCAGCATAAAGACAGACAGTACAAGTCCGAACCAACGATGGTATTTCTTCCATGTAAAACGTTTTTTCTTTTTTTCTCTCATTGTTGTTTTCTAATAAACATTGTTGTTTTCTACTAAATGGGTTGCAAAGGTAAGAATATCTATCTACTTCTGCAATACCCAAAAATAATGATTTTTGATGCTTCTGTTTTTTCTAATCTTTAGTTTCCTTCACTTTTTTACTGAAAAAGTTTGGTGATTTCGTGATTTACTAGTAACTTTGCACCCCGAATAAAAAATCATCATTCATAACAATAAGAAATTAGAAAATTAGGAAATATGGAATATATGTCTCAGGAAGGCTACGATGAGCTCGTGGCCGAACTTCAACACATGGTTAACGTAGAGTTGCCAGCCGTTCGCGATGCGATAGCTGAGGCTCGCGACAAGGGTGACCTCAGCGAGAATTTCGAGTATCATGCTGCCAAGCGCGAGCAGGGCAAACTGTTGAGCCGCATCAGTTTCAAACAGAAGGTTTTGGAGAATGCCCGTGTCATCGACAAGTCTCGCCTGAAGAGTGATACCGTTGGCTTGTTGAGCAAGATTAAGATTACCAATCTCGCCAACAAGTGCAGCATGAATTATACCATAGTGAATCCTCACGAGGCTGATTTGCATAGTGGCAAGATTTCCATCAAGTCGCCTATCGCCAAGGCCCTTCTGGGTAAGAAGGCTGGTGAAGAGGTAATGGTAAAGGTACCAGCCGGCTTGCTCAAATTCCGCCTGGATAGCGTTGAGTTATAATGTATAATTTAAAAGGAAAACTCCCGATAATTTGAAACTGATCAAATTATCGGGAGTTTCTCTTTTTATTCTAATATTTCTCCAGAATCTTATTCAGTAAGAAGGTGGCATTCTGGTTTCTTGCCACGCCCTTCTGTATCTTATAAGTATAGGTAACATCCGTGCCCAAATCTATCTCGAAACAATAGTTGTGGAATTTTCCTGATGCATCATTCTCCATCTTGGAAAGTTCCAGGTCGTGGGTCGCAATGATACCGCTCACCGGCTGCTTGGCAATGGCTTCGAGGAACTTTCTCGAACCATTCAGCTTATCCAATGAATTCGTTCCCTTCAGAATCTCATCCAGAATAATCAGCGTTCGGAGTGGCTCCTTATAGCCCTCTGCACTTTCCTTGCAGAACTCTCCCTCTGCACTTTCCTTGCAGAACTTCAAAAGCTCCTCCAATCTGATCAATTCTGCATTGAAATAAGAGATGCCATGCGTAAGATCATCGGTGGTTCTCATACTCGAGAACAATCTGAAACGTGAAATCTTCAGCTGATCTGCAAACACCGGCATACCCGCCATTGCTAGGATATAGTTCACGCCCAGCGAACGCAGGAAGGTACTCTTTCCCGCCATGTTGGCTCCGGTGATGATATAATAGTTGTCGTCCTTGATGGTGAAATCGTTCTTCACCGCCTTGGCACCCAGGAAAGGATGATAGAGATTCTTACCCTCGAACACGATTTCCGGACTTCCGATTCCTGCATTTTCTGAAACATAGCTTTCAGTATCTGCTTCCGGACTTCCCGAAACAAATTCTGCCTCTTCTGCCTCTGGATGATTATATCTGAAATTCGCCATCGAAACCATTGCATCCATCTCGCTGATGATATGCATCCATTCCTCCATCTTCATCATATAGGTATTCTTCCATTTCAGAAAACTGCGAACCAGGAAGAAATCGCTCAGCATGAAGGCATCGGTGAAGAAAAGACCCAGGAAGTTGCCTCTTCTGTCATACCCCTTCAATATCTTTTCCAGTTGGGCAAAGGAAGGCAGGGCATCTGCCAGGGAATCCTGCATTTCCTTGCCTGATTCGCTATGGAAATTGCGCCTGTTGATAAGCTGAAGTATCTGGGCATAGGCGATGAGCTGATGGCGAAGCTTGCCGCCATTGCTATCTATCTTGTCAAGTGTCTGCTTGCAGACGAAGAATACCACCATGTATTGAACCAACACCCACCATAGGGCGAAATTCACCGAAACCATATCGCATATCGATAAAATCACGGAACCGATGACTCCAATAATCATCATCCATCCGATAACGAGAGAAACCGGAGATCCAAACCATGCCGGCACCTCCATCTTCGAAACCTTCTGCATCGCATCCACCACCGCAGCAGAATCAATCTTCTTCATCTTGCCATTCACCATTTTGCCATTTGCAGTTTGGCTTCTGTTCTTTTCGCCAAGTGCCAGAAATTCCATTCGCCAGTTTTCGCCTTCTCCAGCCAATTCCTTCTGCAAATCTCTTCTTCTTTTGATATCCTCCATGCTCAGAGGCGTTTCCCGGGTAAGATTCCTGGCGAGTGCCTCCGAACCGCCCGATGTGATGGTTCGGCAGATGCGGTTGAACAGCGAACTCTTGCCGAAAACATCGAGGTCGAAGGAATAAGGATGCTGCGGATTCTGATAGGAATCGCCCGTTTCGAAAGGCGAGAAATCGCCCTCCCAAGCCTTGATTTCGTCCTGATAAACCTTGAGCAATGCCGAAAGATGCTCTATCTTCTCCTTATTTTTGTCGTCAAGTCGTCTGATACCCAGATAGGCAATCAGGCACCAAATTGCCCCCATCAGATAGTTCTGCGTATCTCCATCCATTGCGAAATAGCAGATCAGGAAGGCGAGGATGCCGCCAAAAGCCAGCAGCTCTCCTGTTATAAATCCCGTATTCTTACGCTTCAGGGCAGCCACCTCAGAAGCATATCGGCTTACATATTGTTGATAATTCTCCTTGATATTCATACTTTTTCTTTCTTGTATTATGAATTTTTCTCCATCCATTTATTATAGGATACATTCTCCTCTTTCCACTTATTCTTTGCTTCCGCCAGATTCTTCGGATATCCGATGATGAGGGTGTTGAGCGGAATCATCGTCTTGGGCAGATGCTGTAGTTGCTGCATTCCCTCGTACCGTTCTTTTAGGGGATAGAGGGCTGTCCATACTCCGCCAAGTCCCAAGCCGTGAGCCATCAGCAGGATGTTCTCCGTGGCTGCCGAACAGTCTTGAATCCAGAACTCCTGCTCTGTGCCTTCCAGCGTCTTGTCAAGGCATCCGCAAACCACGATGGCGAGCGGTGCCTGCTTCACCATGCCGGCATAAGGACTGAACTGTGGTATCTGGTCGAGAATCTCCCGGTCGTTGATAACCACAAAATGCCAAGGCTGCTTGTTGCATGCCGATGGAGCCGCCATGCCGGCACGCAGCATCATCTCCACCTTCTCCGGCTCTACAGGCATGTCTGTATAGCTTCTCACCGATGTACGGCTCATAATATTTTCAAAAATCTGATTCTTTTCCATTATTGCTTTTCTATGTGAGTCTTATTTTTTAGGCGAATCATAGCATTCCATAAGCCAGTCGAGCACATATTCTCTTTATGTTCTATTTATTCACTTTGCTATTCATTTTGCATTCTATCTTGATTGCTAAAAATGAAATGCGCTGCAAATATACGAAACTTTTTCGGGAAATTTGCAGTGTAGTGCAAATTTCTTGTGTTTCTTGGTGAAATTTGCAGTGCATTGCAAATTTCTTTCTGTAGAACTGATAACACTTTCTGTAAAACTGATAACCTTTCTATAATCTGTATATCCGAGAATTTGTATTTATTAGTTTTATTGCCCGAAACATCCTATCGTTTTTATTGCCCGAAACATCCTATAGTATACGTATATATAAGTCGATGTTGTGGTTATCATACTGATGAGATTCATGCAGGTGAAGGCTGCCTGCTGGGTGTTACCTGCCAGACAAAACACTGCCGCAGGGAGGAGATTCGAGCATATCAGCCATACCATGAAAACCAGGATAAGGGCTAAGCCCAGTTTGCGCATGTTACCTCTGTGCTTGCTGTACAGATGGCAGCCGGCTACCAGGGAGGCGATGACGGAAATCAATCCCATAGAGCTTTGTATCCAGGTAAGAATAGTTGCCGTGGGTGTTATCTGTCCGTTCTGCATCATCGTTACGAGATGAAGATTGAAGCATTGGCCCAGGATGAATGAGAGCACATAGTAAAGTACCATCAACTTGCTGCAGCGTCGTAGCAATTTTACGCCTGTCGGTAGCGTGTAGCGGAATATTCCCCATAAAGCTATAGGGGCGAGCTGCAAGACCAGTTGCTTGATGGTAACCAGGATGGGACTTATTGGAATCAGGATGGGACTTGTTCTGAAGGATAAGCCCGCTTGTCTGCAAACAGAAAATGCCAGCGAAAACAATGCGAAAATGCAATATGCATACATGGCATATTGTGCAATGCGATTTATATCTATAGAATAACTTTTTCTTTCCATAATTCTACGTTTGATGATTTTATAAACAGCTTATCTTGCATAAAGCCATTGCAAAGATACGAAGTTTTTGGGAAATTCTAGCAAAATAGGTGGAAAATGTTTGGCTATGATATATACTTGTTAAAAGAATGGCAGAGAGACCGATAAAATCTCTTAAAAATCATAACGTATCTTCTTGAATACAAGTATTTGTTGCTATCTTTGCACGGTATATACTAATAACGCTACATGGGTATATACTAATAGGAATATAAGTTTAATCATGAATCATATGAAGAAGTTTTTTTTAGGATTGGCAGCAGCACTGATGTTGACTGCCTGCAATGAGAACAGACAGCCGGAGGCAATGACCAGCGTTGACTCTGCAAGTGTGGTAACCGATTTGATGATGAGTCGCAGAAGCATCCGTGCTTACAAGGATTCCGTCATCAGCCGCGATACCCTGAACGAGATTCTGAAATGCGGCATTCATGCGCCAAACGGGCAGAACCTGCAGTCGTATGAAATCAGAGTGATAGATTCTCCTGCTCTCATCGATTCAATCACCCAAGCCGTGGTAAAGGATAATCCTAAGATAGCAGAGCGCAAGGGCTTCAAGAACATCTTCGTGAATGCTCCATGCGTGGTTTGCATCGCCTACGATACTACTTATGATATGGCGCAGATTGATTGCGGTTTGCTGGGTGAGAATATTATTCTTGCAGCATGGTCTAAGGGCATCGGTTCCTGCTGCCTGGGCAGTTCAGCCCGTTGGATATTGGATTCGCCATCAGCCAAGCCTTACCTCGACCGCATGGCATTCTCTAAGAATTATAAGCTGCTCTACTGCATCGCCCTGGGATATCCTGACGAATCGCCAGAAGCAAAGTCAAGACGCCAGGACATGATTAAGTTCATGGATTAAGACAGATGAAGGTTGATGTCCTGTTTCAGGACATCAACGTTTGAAGATAGATATGCATCTTTTTGAAACATGTAGGCAAAATATGAAATATCTTCTTCAAGTTCTTTTTTGTTTTGGAAAAAATGAGATAAATATCTTCCCGAGAGTTATTATTGAAAATGATAACCCAATATTTCTTCTTTTTTAATAGAGTTTCCAAAAAAACTTCGTATCTTTGCAGTGGCTTTATGCAAGATAAGCTGTTGTAATATCATCAAGCATAGAATTATGGCAAAAAAAAGATATCCTATAGGAATACAAACCTTCGATAAGATTCGCACGGAAGACCGGCTCTATATCGACAAGACAGAATATGTTTACCGCATGACACATTCTGACAGCAACTATATATTTCTGGGACGACCACGCCGTTTCGGAAAGTCTTTGCTTGTATCTACTTTACAGAGTTATTTCGAAGGAAAGAAAGAACTCTTTAAGGGACTTGCCATTGAAAAGCTGGAGCAGGATTGGACAGAATATCCTGTGCTCCATTTCAGTATGGCTATGGGCAAACACATGGAGAAGGAGCAACTGGAAAGATACCTGCTCTATATCATCGGCTTGAATGAAAAGAAGTTTGGTATAGAAAATGATGCTGTTGATCCGAATGTGAGATTGGCAAGCCTGATTATGAATGTGTACAGACGAACGGGAAAGAAGGTGGTCGTGCTCATTGATGAATACGATGCTCCTCTTCTTGATGTAGCACACGAGGATGACAATCTCAAGGATCTTCGCAATATCATGCGTAATTTCTATAGTCCATTGAAGGATTGCGACCCATATCTCCGCTTTGTCTTCCTCACCGGTATCACCAAGTTTTCGCAACTCAGCATCTTCAGCGAACTGAATAATATCACCAATATTTCGATGAACAGGGAATATTCGGGAATATGTGGAATCACCAAGGAGGAGCTGCTCACCCAGATGTCGGACGACATTGATGAATTGGCAAAATCGCTAGGCTCCACAAGAGAAACTGCCATCGAAGAACTGAAAACGAACTATGATGGTTATCATTTCTCTGCCCAATCGTCAGATATATTCAATCCGTTCAGTCTGCTCAACTGCTTTGCCAATCAGGATTTCGGTTCATACTGGTTCGCTTCCGGCACTCCAACCTACTTGATTAACATGATGCGGAAGTTTCATGTCTTGCCGGCAACTCTTGGAAAGATGTATGCCAAATCATCAGCCTTTGATGCCCCGACAGAGAACATGACGGCCATAACCCCTTTGCTATACCAAAGTGGCTATCTTACCATCAAAGATTATGACAAGACCAGCAAGCTCTATACTCTTGATTTGCCGAACAAGGAAATCAAAGTAGGATTGTTCGAGAGTCTTCTTCCTAACTATCTGGAAGGAATGTTTGCCCAGAATGGAGATGTCACCATTGCTCAGATGTCTGTGCTTATCCGTCAGGATGATATGGACGGAGCATTACAGCTGCTCCAGACCTTTCTGGGAACTGTTCCATATTGCAATGTCACCAACCATGAAGGTCATTACCAGCAGATGCTGTTTATCATCTTCTCGCTTTTGACTGGCTATGTGGTAGATGTAGAAGTGCACACTCCCAATGGAAGGGTAGATATTGTGCTGTTGACCGACATCCGTCTCTATATCATAGAGCTGAAGCTGAACAGGGATGCCCAGACGGCTTTGCAGCAAATCAACCTCAAGAACTATGCCCAGCGCTTTGCGCTTTGCGGGAAACCTATAGTGAAAGTAGGTATCAACTTTGATTCTACCCAGGGAAATATAGAGGATTGGATAATTGAAGAGAATGATAAAGATAGCTAGCCTCTTGTAAAAAGAGAACGCACATCAGCTGAAATACGCATGCACAACAGCTGGGCGACATGCGCACAACAGGTGATGTGCAACCGCACAACAGCTGATGTGCTGTCTTAGGAGCTATATCTTCTAAAAACAGATTGTAACTCTTCTGGCAACTTCAATTAGCTCTTTTGAAGACTATACTAAGATGTTTCGAACTGTGCACTTCTACATCTACCACATAAGCTGTCAAGAGCGAGAAGATGATAAAAGGCATCTGCTGGAAACGTTATGCTGTAGTTCCATCCTTATTCTTGCCTGTTACTACCCATGCGCCGTGAAACGTAGCGTATGGGTAGTGACTGGTATAAAGAAGGAAGGAACTGAAGTAAAGCGCTGGTATAAGTTGATCTTTGTCAACGAGAGCGGATTCTATGCTTTTTGAACCGTTGCAAAATATGCAACGGTTACGTTTCGTGGTTGTTGCCAGAAAAAGTGCGATAACAAGATTACCTCTCGTCCAGAACCAACAATCTCTGGCTGAAGGGAAAGGTAATGTCTGTTTTTTATACATGTGATGAATTGTTTTGTTATGTATTATTATTTTGTTCCAATAAAATCGCTTAGTGGTCTTATCTTAGAACGATATGTGTTGATTCCTTGTCTAAGCTTGGGCAAAGTAGAAAAAGGAATTTCTTTATGGTTGTCAAAATGAAGAACCATATAATAAGAAGCATGTTCGGGATGAAATCCTTGTGCCTCCAAAGTTTCTTTTGTCCAAATTTGAAAACAGCCTTGCTGCTTTAGTTTGAATAAATGACAATTTTCTCCACCTGTATGTAACAATATATACCCCATCCGCTCAAATCCTGGGGTAACCAATATTGAGCCTTTGGAGTCTCCTGCTCGCATATAGGTAATTCCTTTTTCTATCATTGTTGGTAAGATGCTGGCTCTGACATGATTTACTAGAACTTGTACTTCATTTGGATTCTCAGACATATGCTTGAAGATTTGCTCGGCTTTTGCTTTCTCCTCGATTTCTGCTTTTCGCTTTAGTCCTAATCTTATGTATTTCTCTTCTTGTTCAATGCCAATAAAGTTTCTGCCCAGTAAGTTTGCAGCTATGCCTGTCGTACAGCTCCCGGCGAATGGGTCTAAGATGGTTTCTCCAGTTCGTGTTGAAGCCAAAATGATACGGTACAGGAGTCGTAAAGGCTTTTGGGTTGGATGTTTGCCACAAACCTTTTCCCATGTTCCTGGTGCGGGCAGTTTCCACACATCTGGCATATGGACACCATTATTCATGGCTTCCATCAGTTGGTAATTGAAATAGTGAGGAACTTTCTCGCATTTTCTTGCCCAAATAATGTATTCGGCTGAGAAATTAAAGCGCTGTTCTGTGAGCGTTTTGGGAGGGTCAGCCTTTTGCCATACTATCATATTCAGAATCTTGAATCCTAAGTCTTTCATGCAGTTTGCTACTTCGTAAATATTGTGGTAAGTACCACAAACCCAGATCGTACCAGAATCTTTCAGTACTTTTCTGCAAAGTGAAAGCCATTTGTAATTGAATTGATATATCTCTTCCTTGGAGCGAATGTGGTCCCACTCTCCCTTGTCGAAGCTGACATATCTATTGCCAATTTTTACAGTCCCATTTCCTGTAGATAAAAAATAGGGAGGGTCAGCGAATACCATGTCTATTGTTTGGTCTATAAGAGATAGCTCTTGCATACAATCTCCTTTTCTTAATATAAATTCTTCCATTTTCTTTTTTTTAATTGTATGGATATACCAGTTCGTCATTCTTTCCAAACAAGTTTATGAAGTCCGTTCGTTTTACGGTACCACCTTTGATGGCATCGGCAAAATACAATAAGTTTTCTGCTGTAAGCACGCAACCGTCAACTCCTGTACTCTGTTTGATGTTGTTGAGCATGTGTCTTACCTCGCCTTTGAACATTGAAGAGATGAAGACGAAATTAAAGTGATTGACATTGTCGCCAAAGTTTAACCACCATTGGGTTTTGTTTCGTTCTGGGTTTCTGTCGTTGTTCTCTTGTACGTATCTTACCATTTCGTCAGCCATACTTCTGGTTATGGTAAATCCTTTAGAGTATGCTTTATTGTCAATGATAATGCCTTGTTGATTATAATCGAAAATACCATCAGGTTTTCTTGTACCCCCAAGATGAATTCCATTGAATGCAAGTTCGTTGACCAGCAAGTCTATGGTGTAAATTTCAAATTCAGTGCAATTGTTCTTGCCCGAAAATGCGTAATCAATGAGCGTGAGATATTTGTGATTGATATTATGCAGTCTAACTCTTGCTCTGTCTTTTACGACAATGGCATCTGTTGTTTCTTTCGTTATATTTTCCTCGTAGAACCTTAGTTTCGTAATGATGTCTCTGAGTTTGTAGGTATCGCCTTCGTTCTCAATGTCCAAGCCGATATTAATGAGCCCCGTCATATCGTCTCTGATGGTCGTGGCTTTTTCTTGAATGCCCTTGGTGGCAAGGAAGGATACAATCTCTTCTATAGTTTTGGCTTTGTGCTTACTTAGAAATTCGATGATTAAAGTTCTGCGCATTCGCAGATAATTGGCATCAGATGCTTTGCTTGCCAACATCTCTCTATACACAATTTTCGGGATTCTTGGACTTTTCGACATACCTATGGCTTTCCTGTAATTGATGATGCCCATTGCGGTTATTTCAAATGCAGATGTAATCTCGCATTCGTATGTTTTCGAGCCAAAAGTTTCCTTTACGAGTTTCGGTTTCTTGCTTACCCAACCGATGGATTCAAGCCAGTTGCAAATCATGCGGGCATACTTGTCTGAAGAGCCTTCGGTGTCAGAGCGTAGTTTCTTCTTTTCGTTAGCATCTGTAGCTTCCTCGTAGGCCTGAACCCAAATGCTCTGTGGAAAAGAGGTGAAACCAGCTTCGTCGGTGAATCCAAGTTTCGCTCCAATTTCAAACTTGGTCATGTGTTGGTATTTGCATAATAATCCCATGACTCTGCATACAGGTGGATACGACAAGAAAGCTCGGCCTAATATGTCGTTCTTCTCTTTTGTGTTTTCTGCATTGACAAAGTCTATGCCTAATAGTGTTATGCTGCAAGTATCATCAGAATAGTTGTAGTTGAGAAAGCCGAGAGATACTGCCCATCTTATAAAACCATCTGCTGTCCAGTCGTCAGTATATGGTTTCTTTATTTTTACAATTTTGTTGTCAATGGTATATGTTTGGCATTGTTGTCCTGTTACCGCAGCTTGGGCAAGTCCTGAGCATTTGGCGTTTTTTCTGCTTCCACCTCCAGCTCCTTTTCCTTTAAGGACATTATATGCAATAGGTTTGTTCGCTCTGAGAATTTTTTGAAACTCCAAGTAAAGATTGGGTGTTTGGAATAGTCCTGCGCTAGCCAACAGAGGCAATCTTTTTTCTGTCATATAGGTATGGAATTTCGAGCCTTGGACAAAAAGCCCGAGAATGTCTTTTAGAGTGTCCGTGGATGAAGGATTTTGAATCCAACCGAAAGTTCTTGTTGCCATATTCTCAATAGTTTGTAATTAATACTTCTTTTGTTTTGCTAACCGCAGCCTGATAGTTGGAGTTGGAATAATCAGCTTTCAGATAATTGATGTTATATCTGTTGGCCCATCTTGCCAAGGTCTCGTTGTTCATACCTTTGTGCTCGATAACATTCGACAAAGCAAAGCTGATTCCACGCTCGTTGAGGTCATCCAGTTTTTTGAAGAGAAGCAGGTCGTCTTGTTCGCTCCAACCTGCAAATCCTCTTTTGCCATCATTATACGAACCACAGGATATTAAATAAGGTGGGTCTGCATATAGAAAGTCTCCTGTGCTCATAAACGTAAGGTCGAACTCTCTGAAGTTGCAAACATGAAATTCTATGTTTTTTAGGATGTTATGCATTTGTTTGAGATTGTGCTCGATGTTGGCATTGTATGAGCTCCTGTTTATGCCGAATGGATTGTTGAACTCTCCTTTATTGTTGAATCTGAACTGGTGGTTGAAGCCGTAGCAAACAAGCATGAATAGGTGAAGCGGTTGGTGTGTCCGATTGTATTCTTTGCGTAGAGAATTATATCCGTCTCTGTTTTGTTTGCTTAGTTGATATTCTTCGATAACCAGTTGAATTTGCTTTGTTAAATCATCTATGCTGGTTTCTTTGAAATATTCAAAAAGACTGATGACGTAATTGTTGATGTCGTTACAGATTATGCGTTGGGCATCTACATTGATAGACACGTCAAGTCCTCCAGCAAATAAATCGACAAAGGTATTTATCTGTTTTGGAAACAAAGGAAGTATTTGGGGCAATAGCCTGTACTTCCCGCCGATGTAATTGAGAGGAGACTTCATCATAGTTTTTTTTCGATAAAATAGAGTTGTTCCTTTAAGCCTGCGGCATTGTTTGGAATTTTGTTTTTATATCTTCTGTAGTCATATTCGAACAATCTGAATGTTTGTCTGATTCCTGCTTCTTGAATGATTTGAGACATTATGTCTGTGGACAGCAAACTTTCGTTGTTGTATGATAATAAGATGTATCTACAGTTGAGATTTGTCAGTAATTCCCGAAACGCTTGTTCTGCCTTGCTCTTCTTGCAGAAATCCGACATCTTTTCGGGATCGATACGCATGCCAGTTATACCTTTTATCTGTGGGTAATCGTATCTTGCAATAGTTTCGAGTATATGATAGTTTGGCATATATTGCCTGCCATTATAGGGAGGGTCGAGATAGGCCAAATCGCTGACTACTTGCCGAGCAAAATCAGTGGCGTTCATATTGTAGCATTTGCAATCAACGTTACTGTGCAAAATTTCTGTTTCTTGGAGAACTAAAGAATTGTAAGTCCTTTTGTCCCAGAATTTCAAGTATGCTCCATAAGTGCCAGTTATGTTGGACACATATGGTACGGCATTGATAAGCAAAGCTAAAAGATAAAAATATTCACTTTCAGTAATTTGTGGTTTCAATCGTTCTATCTCTTGCCTTATCAAGTCTATCTTTATGGCATTTTTATTTTGGAAATACATCCTTTTACTATTCTCGTTTGGAGAATAGTTCTGGTAGATAAAAGCTGTATTGATGTCGAACCATTTGGCATTTTCGATGGTTAGAGTGTTGAGGTGATTGATAGTTTCTTTCAACTTTGGACTTATAGGATTGTCCATTTCCAACATTCCTTTGCTCAATACGTACGACATATATAAACTGTCGTTAGAGTAAACGGAGTATCCGTTTTGCTTAAAGAATCGTGACACGACTCCTGTCCCCGAAAATACATCAGCAATGGTCTGAACATTCTCGGTGTTTTGGTCGATGACATTTTTGATGTTGGACAACATCAATATCTTACTTCCTATGTAGCGCATACAGTATCTTTGATTGATAGTTTGCTAATTGCACCCAACTATCAATCCGCAAAACGCAATAGGGTATAAAAAAGGCGTGATGCCTCTTATCGCGTTTAGCACGGGGCGGCCTCGGAATGGAGCCCCGGAATACCTAATAAGAATGCATCACGCCTATGGCGTGTGCATCGCTGTTGGTATTCCAGAGGCTACAATACGAGCCACCTGTCACATATTATTTTCGTGCTTTTTATTCCAATTAGAGTTTCCGAGGCTCTTGGCTAAACGCGAAATAATAGCGAATGCGTAATTTTTACCCACAATGTCTTGGAAAAATGCCGTGAAAGGCGAAATTCCTATGCAAAGGTACAATAAAAAAATGAAAAGGTGGAATAAATGCATCTTTATTTTTAAGCAAACGGCTTTCTTTTTGTTTTATAAGGTGAAATTACTAAAAAATAACATTGTAAATGGGCAAAATATGCTGTCAAAAGCTGTATTGAAAAATATAAGCAAGCAAAGAGAAGTGAATGCAGAAAATGCAATCAACGAGACTGCCATGGCTGCAGAAACTCGCAAGGTTAGATAGGCAATCTTGTTTTCGAGAGATAGAAATTTATATCCCTTAGTTAAGGAGACTGTCTTAGGCAGACTTGATACGGTGAAACGCCGTACATGGGTATTGACAGGCATCTGAACTGTTGCAAAATATGCGCCAGTTGCGTTTTGTGGTTGTTGCAAAAAATGCAATAACCTCATTTCCCTCCATAACCCAACAAAAAAAGCATGGCGCAAATCACTGCGCCATGCCCCAATAAAAGAAAACCTTATAGTCAAAATAGAAATTAGCTATTCTTCTTTAGTACTTCGCATTTTGAGGATCAAAGTTGGTCCAGCCGCTCATCCAGTTGGTGCTGCCATCGAAGGCTCCGATGTAGGTTACGGTGTCGAAACCTGTCCAGCCGGCGAAACTTGCGGCATCGAGCAATGGGCTTCCTGCGATAGGAGTATAGCCATCTGCACCAACCAATAAGGTCCATGAATCAAAATACTTGTTGCTCTGCTCTGCAAAGAAGAAGGTGTTGCTGTATGACTTCTGATTCTTGTCGATATCCTTCTTGTTCGCTGCATCGTAGAGGTAATCCTCATACTGCTTGTTGGCATCAGTGCCAACGGCATCCATACCAGCGAAATATACATTCTGAAGCTTGAACTTGCCATCCTTGGCATCCTTTACAGTTTCACCCTTCTCACCATCAATAATCAAACCGATAGGCCAGCCTAAGGCCACTGAGTTGATGCAGTTGAGGTTAGAAGAACGGCGAATCTGCATGGCTGACTGGAACTTGCCAAGGGCTGAACCATTGTTTGGATTGTATGCACCGGCATTGATATAATCTGTGGTGTTCTGGAACTTATTATCCAATACCTTAGGACCTACGAAGGTGATGTTAGAGAAGGTTGCCTTGGTACGAGGATCCACGGTAGCACCATCGGCACAGTTGTCGCTCTCGAAACCGTTGCTCTGAGAGGTATCGGCTATCTTGCTGTCACGCAGTGAAAGACCATACTGCACCTTTCCTGAGAAACCGTTATCGGTATCGAAATCGTCATCCCAACCCTTGTAGGCTACGAGATACTTGCAGTTTACGGTACCGCCAAACCACTCGAAGGAATCATCATTGGAATAAGATACCTGAACGTGGTCTATCTCTGTGCCTGAACCTACAGAACCTAAGGTTAAACCATTGATTTCCTTATCCTTCTGGAATGGATAACCGGCAAACTCGATGCGTACATAACTTAAGGCTCCTGAGTTGTCTGCATCATCTGCGCCACCATGCTTGGTACGAGGACCACCCTCTATCTGCTGCTCAGTCTGGTTGTTCTTAGCCTTGCCGCAGAGAATGATGCCACCCCAGTCGCCAGGCTTTCTGCTGCCGGCAGCCTCTTCAGATGTAAAGACAATAGGCTCTGTGGCTGTACCCTTGGCGATGAGCTTGCCGCCACGCTCTGTGATGAGTGCCGCCTTGGTCTGCTTGTCGCCCTTGATGATCGTTCCCGGTTCGATGGTAAGCTCAGCACCATCTGCAATATATACCCATCCCTTGAGGAGATAAGTGCCTTTCTTCAAAGTCTGCTTGCCTGTGAAGACGAATTCCTGGTCGCCGTTACCAATCTGTGTTCCGTTGGCGTTTTCCTTGTCATCTGTTTCGAAGAGGATGTGGTCGCAAGCCTTCAAGCCGCCATTGGTTGTCCACTTGTAAGCTACTTCTGATCCAGAATTTGGATCGTCATTATCACTGCTGCAGCTGCTCAACATGGCAGATGCTGCGAGGATGCCCATGCATCCTAAAAAATACATCTTGTTCATCATTATTTCCTGTTTTATTAAACAAACATCTATTATTATCTTTCTTGAAATTCTACGGATAGTCTCTAAAATTTATAGATTGCCTGCAAACCGATATTTCTGCCCGGCTTGTAGCATCTTGCAATTTCTTCCACTTCCTTCTTGCTTCCGTCGCTATACGTTACATCAGCAAACTGCTTGTAATATATCTTTTCTGCAAGAAGATCCCTTACGTTGAGCTTCAGCTCCAGATGGCCTCCGAATTTCTTAGCCAGCGAGAAGTCGATGGTGTTGCGGGGCATCTCGTAGCTGTGAGGCACTCGGGAATTGGAGTCATCGCCTGTGCTTCCTTCGCTTCTGCCCACACCGATGATTCGCTTGCCTATGCGGTTGTAGAGCAGGGCGATATCCATCTTCAATGGCTCGTTTTTATAGAAGATGCCGGTGTTGATAAGGTATGGCGACTGACCCTGCATCGGTCTGTTTTCCTCTTTCGAACCCTTCTCAAACTGCACCTTGCTCTTGATGAGGGCACCATTAAACGACCAGCTGAAATCCTTCAATCCTATGAAACCGAGATTCTTTCTGATATCCAGCTCAACACCGTAATTGTTGGCACTCTTCGCATTCTTGTAAGAATAGATGAGGTCTGTGCCGCCTGCCACCGTGTAGGTCCACTCGATAGGAGAATCGAAGTGCTTGTAGAAGACAGCCAGCGAAATGAGCTCTCCACGGGATGGATACCACTCATATCGCAGGTCGAGGTTATCGACATAACAGTTCTTCAACTCAGTGTTTCCCTGCACATTGCTGGCAAGGTCGAAGTCGTAATACACCGACGACGATACTTCACGGAATTCTGGTCGGTTAATACTGCGGCCATACGACAGTCGCACCTGGTGCTGGTCGTTAATCTTGTATGTTGTACTGAGAGATGGAAAAACATCATCGGTCTTGTAATGACGGCTCGATTCACTCTTCTCGTAGTCACGGGAATTGGAGATGAGTTCCATATCATTATGCTCGAAGCGGACACCGGCGTGGATGCCGAGTTTGCCAAAGGGGAGAGACAACGCCAGGTATCCTGCGCCTAAGGTGTTGTGTCCGCGGTAGTTATTGCGCATCTGCTTTTCCTCCAGAAGATACAGCTTGTCGTAATCCATGTTTGCCTCGCTGGAGAGCAGGGTAGGGATGTCGCTGTGGCGGAAGTCGGATGGCATGTTGTTAGCTGAAACATTCCAGTTGTAGATGAAGTTGCGGGTCTGGTATTCTCGGCTGCGATACTCCCCATAGGCACCCACCTGCAAGTCTGGCTCAAAGTTGCCAAACTTGAAGTGGTGCTTGTCATTTACACCAAGAGAGAGAATGTGTTCGTCGAGTTGAGTCCACTCGCGGGATATGTCGTTGCCAGTGCTCAGGGCATAAACGCCCGATTCAAGAGCATCGTCGATGAGGTATCTACGACGGTCAGGCAAATGACGGTTGGCATACGCATACCCGATACTCCAGTCAAGGGCATCGCTAGTGAAGGTGTGCTTGCCGGTAAGCTGACCGTTATATGTAGTTCGACTGCGGTAGTAATACTCTGCGCTTCGCTCCAAATTCGACTGGGCGCTCACGCCATCACGCCAGGTATATCGGCTGGTAGCCAACTGGTTGAAGATGTTCTTGAGCTGATACTTGTGGTTGCCGTCCTTGGAAAGGAAGGTGAAGTTGAGCATTGCTCCGAGTCTCACGTTATTATTATACTGGTCGTCAACAGAGTGACGAAGATAGTTCGGCTTGTCGTTTGCCGCATCATAGATGCCATAGAGATTGTTCTCCATGTTCTCGTAGGTGCGGTATTCGTTGGTATAGTTCAGGGCGGCGAGCATGCCGAGTGTTCTTCCGCCGAGCATCCAGCGCTGGTTTAGGCTGGCTGCCAGTTTCAAGTCGCCCAAAGGCTTCTTGTTCTTCACGAGCCAATCGTTGTTAAGTCCGTTTCCCTGGAGCGAAGTAGCATAATCGCCCACCGGTTTTCCGTTGGCATCGAGCTGCGGATTCAAGTCAGCATGGATGCCCCCATTCAGGTTTCTCAAGCCATTGTCGAACCCAAGGAAATCGGTTCCGGAACCTTTTGAGTAAGAGAAGTCCTTGAAGGCAGAAGATGTATTCCAGTTTCCGCCTATGGCGATGTTGAAACTGTTTTCTGCCGGAATCTCCTTGGTGTTGACGATGATGAAACCGCCCGAGTAATCAGCAGGATATTCAGCCGTTGGCGACTTCACGATGGTGAGGTTGTCGATTTGCGAACTTGGGATAATGTCGAAGGAGAATGCCCTGGAATCAGCCTCAGAACTTGGCACTGCTCCTCCGTTCACCCACACATTGTTATAACGCTGAGACAATCCTCTTACCATTACGAATTTATCGTCGATGAGGCTCACGCCTGGCACTCGGCGTATCACCTCACCCGCATTCGTATCCTGAGTTCTGGATATTTCCTGTGCCGAAACATTGCTCACGATGACGGGACTGTTTTTGGCCACCTGTATCATTGCCGCATCCGTATTACGCCTTTCCACTGCGGTAACGGTCACCTCCTTCAGCTGCTGTTCATCAGGTTGCAGCGCGATCACCTGGTCTGCATCCTTCGCCTGAACCCCGTCAATTTTTTGAGTCTTATATCCTACATAATTTATATATAGTGTATATTTCTTGTCTTTATCCAATCCATCGATCTGGAAGTTTCCGTCGATGTTGGTGATAGCCTTCACATTGGTTCCATCCACAGTGACGACTGCACCGATGAGTGTCTCTTTCGATTTCTGGTCGATAACCACACCCTTAATCTGTTGCGCCCACGTTGGCATGCTAGCCGCCGAGAGCAATCCTAATACAATAATTCCCCTTTTAGCATTCATAACCTATATCGTTTGATTTCGGTTGCAAAGGTACGGCAGCATTATTACACCATGGTTGCAATGAAGTTGAAAGGCATTGACGAAGCTGCGACAAAGATGTTACGGCATGCTTTTCCTGTTGCAACAACTAAAAAAGTTTAAACATTTAACCTGATGTTATGAGATAAATATAGAAATAACTATATTTGCAGCATGATTACGGAATATGGTATAGAGGCAAAGTCTAATTCTGAGATTATATCAGAATTGGGAGGACGATGCTATACATATAAACATAAAATTTTAAAGCTATGAATATGAGGAGATTTATATTTTTTCTGATTGTCTGCGAGTTTATGTCTTTGGCATGTATTGCTGCAAATAAGACTATAAAAGGACATATTGTAGATGAATTTGGTAAGAACGTTGAATTCGCTAGCGTATATGTAGATAGTATATATGCGGTATCTGACAAGTAGCGGTAATGGTGAAATTCATTTTCCTGCTTATTTCAAGAAGGGCTGTGTGAGAAATCTGTGTACAGATAGGAAAAAGAATTTGCCAGTAACCTTGGGCGTTTCTCTTTATGGTATATCTGCAAAGCATCTTCTGTAACATTTTTTATTGCAATAACTAAAGATATTTAAATATTTAACCCTATATTTGGCGATAAATAAAGAAATAACTATATTTGCATCATGATTACGGAATATGGTATAGAGGCAAAGTCTAATTCTGAGATTATATCTGAATTAGGAGGACGATTCAAGCAATATCGTCTGTTCAGCAATCTCACTCAGAAAGAGGTGGCTGTAAAGGCTGGTGTGAGCATTTTCACCATTAGCCAGTTTGAAAAAGGCGAAGCTAAGAACATAGGCTTTGGCACTATTCTTTCTCTGTTGAGGAGCATCGGATTCCTGGAGGAAGCAGAGAAACTCTTGCCGCCATTGCCAATGCTGCCTAGCCAAGTGAAGAAAATGAATGAAAAGAAGGAAAGGGTAAGACATGAAAGATAATGTTGTGCAGGTGAATTTGTGGGATAAGAATGTAGGCTTGTTGTCTTGGGATGACAAGCGCAGCTGCTCTGTCTTCCAATTCGACAAGAATTTTATGCAGTATGGATGGAATATTGCTCCATTGGTAGCACCGTTGGATTCTGTTTATGTACAAAGAACTTTCCCTATGTCGGGAAACAGAGAAAAACTTTATGCCGGTTTGCCAGAGTTCGTAGCAGATTCTCTGCCTGACCATTGGGGAAATGTGGTCTTCCAGAAATGGATGGAAGCCAATCATCTGCAATCCAAAATGGTAAATGCAGTGGATAGACTGTCTTTTATCGGTAAGAGAGCAATGGGTGCCTTGGAATTTCAACCTGCTCATATCCAGGAGGATGCATCTGTAAATATCGAGTTGGCTTCACTTTATGAACTTGCCAATAAGATATTTCTGGATAGGCAGGATGTGAACATTGATATGAGCAACAGTCTTATTCTTGAAGATCTGTACAAGGTGGGAACTTCCGCTGGTGGTCAGCGTCCTAAGGCGATTATCGGCATGGATGAAACTACAGGTATTATTCGTTCTGGGCAAGCCGATTTGCCAACCAACTTTAAGCACTATATATTGAAGTTTGATACAAGCAGGAAAAATGAACTTCCTTTTACCAGGGTAGAGATGGCTTATTATCTGATGGCTAAGGATGCCGGTATCAATATGATGCCTTCTCGTTTGGTAGAGATTGAAGGATCCCAGAATTTTCTGACCCAACGCTTTGATAGAGTGGAGGGTAGAAAAATATATACTCAGACTTTAGCTGCCATGAGTTCCTTGGCTGATACTTACGAAGATTTGTTTGTGGTGGGTAGAAAACTGAAATTGTCTGCAGAAGAGCAAACCCAGCAGTATAGAAGAATGGTGTTTAATGTTCTTGCAGAGAATGTTGATGACCATACCAAGAACTTCTCATTTGTGATGTATCCCAATGGAGAATGGCATATATCGCCAGCTTACGACATCGTGTTTTCCGCCGATCCTGATTCGCATTTCTATCGTAACCATGAACTTACGATTCTTGGCAAGCGAAAGAATATAACGAAGCAGGATTTGATGCTTTTTGCACAAAGACAGGATATCAGTAATGCTTCTAATATCATAGAAGAAGTGGAAGACATAGTGATGAACTTCAAGTCTTATGCCGAAAAAGTGGAAATTGATGAGCACTGGATACGCAAAATAGAACGGGTTTTGGAAGAAATCCGTAAGTAAGCGATTTCATCAGGCAATATTTTTAGCCCCCTTACTCCTTTATCTCTTTCATGTTTGCAGGATTATAGGGAGTCAACTGTTGCATCTCCTGCTCTGTTGCTTCAGGCAAGGAAGGTATCTTGTTTCTGATACAGAAATCGGTAATGGCGGCAGCTGATTCTTTGGGAGTAGAAGAATCCGGTTTGATGGATTGCTTCTTTTCTACATACTCCTTTTCCGTGATATATAGCTCGGTAATCACATGGATGAGTTGCTGCTGCTTGTCTTTCTTATGAGAGAAAAGATAGCTGTTGTCAGATTTCTGGAAGAGCAGGTCCTTGAAGGAATAGTAATCTTCAGGACTTATCTGATAGGTTTCCACCACATGGTCGTAGATATCTGTCTGGGTATAACCGAAAAGCTGGTGCGTCAGATTCTTGTAGGTAGGAAGCTGGTTGATTTCTATCTGACAAATATTCCGGCTACTGTCCTTTTGAATACTGCCTATTGTCTGCTGATTGAGCAGGACGAGTTGAGAGCCCAGTGAATCTTTCAGATGATATTTCTTTCGATATTGCTCAATAAGTGTCTTCTCTTCCTTGTTCTGTGCCATGAGACTGGTAGGAAGGAAGAGAAGAAGCACAAACAGATATTTCATATAATGATGATGTTTCATATTGATGATGCTTTAAAAAGAATACTTAATGATGTGTTTATATGAGCTGTTGCTTCTACAGGGAGGTTGCGCAGTTCTTCCTCAACCACATCCCGAAGAAGCGGTTGCAGATGATATAGCTGCCATTGTACTTGTAGATGAATTCTCTATTGATCAGCGTCTTGAGAGCAAGACTCACGCTGCTGGCAGCAGGCAAGTTGTGGCGGCTGATGAAATCCTGCGAAAGAATGGAGGTGACAGCCTTGTCCTGGGCAATGGCAGATAGAAGGGCTGCCTGATTGTCAGTAAGGGAATCGTAGTAATTCACGAATGCCACTTCCTGCTCGTTCACCAATTCCAGGGTTACATCATCAATTTCCGCTGTCGTAATTTCCTTTCCGTTCTGATAGAGTCGGTTCAGAATATCCTGGATATACCAGGTTTGACCATCCACCTTATTATATAGATAGGCAAAGGTATCAGAATCCATGGTCAGATTCCGGGTTCCCATCCATCTGTTGGCAAAACGATGATACTCATCCTGGTTGATGAGAGGAAGGTTGAGAATTTGCGAACTCTGATAGAATGGGCGCTTTGCCGACAGGAACATATCGGTCATCATGTGCTGCTTGCTGCCTGCAAAGATGAAATATACATTCGGCAAGAACTGGATGTAGGAGCGCAGCAGGGCCTCTGTGCCATCTTCGGGATATTCGGCTATCTGCTGGAACTCGTCTATGGCAATATAGATTCGTTTCTCCGATTGTTTCAGATACTCGAAGATATGTTTGAGAGAATCCTCGCGCTGGCTTGGCGAAACCGTAATCGAGAACGTAGGTATTCCCGTCATCTCATCAAACGACATCGTAGGCTTGTAGCCGGCAAAGAAAGTGGTAATCTTGCGCATGGCAGTTTGCGAGAAAGTATCAACCTTCCCGATAACCGTCTTTGCCAATAATTGGATGAATTGGCTCAGATTTCTTGTGGCATTGATGTCGAGATAGAAACAATGCGTTTCAGGCTCCTGCTTGCTGATGTTCTCAAAGACATGGTGTATGAGTCCCGTCTTTCCGATGCGTCGAGGAGAGATGAGCACGATGTTACGCTCATTCTGCAAAGCCTTCATGATGACTTCCGTCTCTTTTTTGCGGTCGCAGAAGTATTCTGCTCCCTTATATCCGTAGATAACAAATGGGTTATTCAGCTGTTCCATAACGTTTTATAGCTATTCCATATTTTGTGTTACATGTTTTATGAAATGCAAAGATACTACTTTTTATGTAACTATCGCCACTTCTTTTCCTAATAAATTTTAAAAATATACTTGGCTAATTCAGATTTTCTTCGTAACTTAGCAGCGCAAAACGTAAAGCATGTAGGAATATGGCAAAAATAGTAAATAAATATCCTGTAGGAATTCAGACATTTGAAAAAATCCGCAAGAATGGCTATCTCTATATAGATAAGACCAAATATATCGTGGATTTCAGGGAAAAGCAGATGTCGTATGTCTTTCTGAGTCGTCCAAGACGATTCGGCAAGTCGCTCTTTGCCTCTACCCTCCAGGCTTATTTTGAGGGAAGAAAGGAACTTTTCGAGGGATTGGCCATTGCTGATTATGAGAAGGAATGGGTGAAGCATCCTGTGCTCCACTTCGACCTGAGCGGTGCCAAGCATATGGGCGTGGAACAGTTGGAAAGATATCTGGCTGATATGCTTGAAGAGCAGGAGACGGTCTGGGGGTATAAGACGCATCAGGTGGATGCCAATCTCCGTTTGAAAGATCTGGTGAAAAAAGCTTATAAGCAGACGGGTGAAAAGGTGGTTGTCATCATTGATGAATATGATGCTCCTTTGCTGGATGTTGTGCATGAGGAGGATGATCTCAAGCAGTTGCGTCTTATCATGCAGAACTTCTACAGTCCTCTGAAAAAGCTCGACCCATATCTGGAGTTCACCTTCATCACCGGTATCACCAAGTTCTCGCAGCTCAGTATCTTCAGCGAACTCAACAACCTCGACAATATCAGCATGTTCGACCAGTATTCGGCTATCTGTGGTATCAGCAAGACGGAACTTACTACACAGATGAAACCGGATATTGAGGCTATGGGTGAAACTCTTGGTATTACGTACGAGGAGTGCCTGAATGAGCTGACACAATTCTATGATGGTTATCATTTCAGTGAGAATTCAGAAGATATCTTTAATCCTTTCAGTCTGGTAAAGGCACTGAATGCAGGAAAGATTGCTCCTTATTGGTTTGGTTCCGGCACTCCATCCTTCCTCTTGAAACTATTGGATAAGTATCATGTCAATCTGGCTTCTCTGGAGGGCCAGGAGGCAGTATTGAGCTCCTTTGATTTATCTACGGAGGAAATGACGGATGCCTTGCCTTTGCTTTACCAGAGCGGCTATCTGACCATCAAGAAATATGAACCGATGTTTCGGGAATATACGCTGGGCATCCCAAACAAGGAGGTACGCGATGGATTGCTCAATTCGTTGATTCCTCATTATGTGAATCCTCGCCGTTCCGACAACGATGCATTTCTCTTGGGATTCTGCAAGGCGGTTTATCGAAACGATATTGAGGCGGCTTTGGAGCACATGCGCACCTATCTGGCTACAATACCATACGATTTGGAGAATCATAGCGAGAAGCATTATCAGACCATCTTCTATCTGATGTTCAGTTTCCTGAATATCTATATCCGTACGGAAGTGAAGAGTGCCATTGGCAGAGCTGATGCCGTGATGCACATGCCTGATACGATATATGTCTTCGAACTGAAGGTTGATAAGAGTGCCGATGAGGCTTTGACCCAGATAGATGAAAAGGGCTATATGCTGCCTTATCATTCTGAAGATAAGCGATTGGTAAAAATCGGTATCAGCTTTGACAGCACCCAGCGAACCATCAGCGAATGGAAGATTAAGGAAGAATAAAAAAGAAAAAAATGAACCTGTGCAGTCAATTGTTGATGAGGGAAAAATCCCTCCGTAAGTATATTAGCTTCATCGTCCATCGAAAGTAGTTTCATCAGGCACCGAAACTACTTTCGTTGCCTGATGAAGCTAACTTTGTTTTTGGGGGCTG
>NZ_JAHOEA010000109.1 GCF_019127135.1 Segatella copri
TTTGAATGCTGTTAAATATGGTAATGTTCAAAGTCACAATTTGTGATATTGGAAAAATGAATATAAATATGACAGATAAAATAGAAAAAAAGGAGAGCAGCGAACTGTGTATATCACATAGGTGCATCCATTAAGGACTTAGGCAAAAAGTGGTTTGGTTTCTCCAAGATGGAGATACTTACACCAGACGAATTGGTGGAAAGAATAAACAGGGAATAAGAAAAAATCAGAGTTTCTATTGAGTATGGAAGAACTTTTCAGATATTATTTGAGGAATATTATTATTCTTCGTATCGGTACAGGCTTACGCTATCTATGGCTACGCTTTGTAAGGCATCGCAAGATTTCTTACCGAACCCTTTATGAAGGTAGTAAATCGAAGAAAACATCAGAATTATCTAATTTTGAGAATGAAATGTCAAATCGGGCATGGGGATGTGGCTTTATTCTTTTTGTGATATTCTTAATTATATTTTTACGCAGATTTTTATAATAGACATACAAAAAAAATGATTATGCAACAGACATTGTTTATCGTAATACTAGCCGTTTCCATTGCTTTCGTTTTGGCGTACAGGTGGAAGAAAAAGGCAGAAAACAAAATGGACAATATGAGCCTTAATTATAAAAGCAAGCAGCAAATATTCTTTCTAACAAAAGCTGATATAGTCAAGATGATGACTGTTGTTGAAAGAAAAATTCCTATAAAATATGCCCTAATTGGAGCATTTAAACAGGAGACGATAAGAAGAGAAAATACCATATCAAATTTTTCTATATGAATTCACTATGTTTATGTGTAAAAGAATAAAATTTTGGCTTTGCAAACTTCTCTATTCCCATAGAAAAAAGTCTTGTTGCATTTCCTTTTCATCAAAAGGTTTCAAGGTGATAACTCTCTATCGGATTTTTGAGGGATGCCAAGTAGAAGATAAACCAATTATCTTTCTTCCTGCTACAGCATCCGAGGAAGAATTGGCCAATGCGATATTTTTCTGTTTGGGTAAAAGTAGTATGGTCATACGAACTTCAATAAATTCCACATCCGCTTATCTGAAGTTTATTAAAGAACGTTCGTTGAAAAGTTACTATCAACAATCCGTGGCTTGCATAGTAAAGTTGAATGTTCAAACAGGCATAATTCATTTAGAACTTTGGCAACAAGCTGATGATGGTAGAGGAATGACTCCTTGTCATGAACAGAGCCTTATGGCATTTGATGTAAAAGACAATAGTCAACTTCTCGCCAAGTATGTCAAGGAAATCTTAAGTGAAAGATTAGCTTTGAAAAAGGATAAGGTAACTATGGAATAAATAATAAGAATTGTAGCATGAGAATAAACAAATGTCTATCGTTCTTTAGATAAAACATAAAATAAAGAAGTATGAAAGTATCAACAAAACAAGGCTATAAACCGCCTTAAAATTCGCCAGGGCTTATCAGAGGATATTTCCCTTGTATCTTTGAATTTTTTTTCATATAAAATCCAAGCACTACGGGTTAGAGATGATTTATCCAGACGAGGAGAAGATTACCTATTCTTACAACCTCGGCGGTCAGCTTGAAAAGGTGCATGGCTACAAGTCATACGGCTACGACTATGTGAGCAAGATTGACTATGACAAGTTCGAGCAGCGCACATATTTGAAGTATTGCAATGGTGCGGAGACGTTCTCGAACACCGTACCGACGGCACCGATGCCTTCGAAACGCTCTATATCGGCTGCGAGAAGTTCCCACAGCACGATTTATATCCAATTGCTATTGGTGGAGTAAGAAAATTGCTAATTCTTGCAGAAAATAAAAAGAAATTCTGTATCTTTGTCGCAATAAAAATAAAAAGAAGTATGAAAAAGATAGTTTTTATTCTACTCATTTTTTGTAGTTTTCTTGTAGTATGGGGATGCAATAAGAATAAAACGAAATGTGTTCCACAGAAAGAAGCAACTTCTGATTCTTCTATGAGAAGTAATGACGACACTCTAAGCCTTATGATAGAGCATGAGGTTGACGATGTTGATTATGGAGTGATTATAAAACGTGGCGACAAGACCATTCATCGCTTCGGATACAAATATCCTGAAGATGATGATCTTGTACCAAATGAAGAACGTATTGATAGTTGTCTGTTGACTGACTTGAATTTTGACGGTATAAAAGAAGATGTGCTGTTTTATTTGGGTAGCTTTGGTGCTTCTGGCACTGAACATTTTGATGCATGTGTTTGGAATCCTAATACTGAGCATTATGACAAAATTGAAGAATTCAAAGATATTCCAAACCCCAAAATCAGCGACAAATACAAGTGTATTCTTTCAAGAGTGTATGTTTCTTCCGCAGAGAACGAATATGTAAAATATGTATGCACCAATGGACATCTCATTAAGGTTGCCGAATTGAGACAATATTGGAAAGGGAACATTTATCCAGAGCGAGACAGGGCTGTTTATGAAGAGCATTTTATTAAAGCTAATGTTTGGAAGAGAAACTTGAAACTAAATCAAATTAGCGATTTCTGGAAACCGGTCGTACCGTTTTGATTATACCCAATTGGAGTTGGTGGGGTAATATAAAAATAAAAAGGAATTATGGGCAAATATCGCTTTCCATAATTCCTTTCTAATTTTTTCTTTTTAATGAGTTGTAGATATTACCTTTTTCCCAGACAAATCATATATCTGTTCTTCCTTTTGTGGACTTATTGTAATGTTATTGACTCCTGTTGTCGGGAAATCATCCGTTTAAGGGGTAAATACCATACAACGAGTGAAACGATTAATAAAAGTACAATCATCGCAATAATACTATTGATTTTACGTTCTTTTCAAAGAAAGGGGTTGTGTGATAGTGGCTTAAAGGCTAAAAGCACTACTTTTGCATACAATAATAAAAAATAACGCAATGAAATGATCAAAATATTTAAAGACAATGAAAAGAATTATCGATAGTACATTAGTAATACTTTCTTTGATGTTGATCTTCGGTTGCAAGGAAAGTAAGGTGGGGCAGGGAAACCCTACCAAAGACAGCATGTCTATTGACACCGATAGTGTGATTTCGGGCAAGGTCTTTACCAAGCAAGATATTGCATCGGAAGATACGCTTAACGCTGTTATAAGAACACAATCTCCCAAGTCCAAGGATTTCGATTTTGAAGTATTTATTATGCGAGGGGAGAAAACTGTACAAATTATACCTTTCTCTTATCCAAAGGACGATACTTTTGACCCAAATGGTGGCCGGAAGGATAGCTGTCTGATGGCTGATGTGACGTTTGATGGCAATAAAGATCTGTTGGTATATTTGGGACAATTCGGAAATCAAGGTGTGGAATATTGGGATGCTTATGTCTGGAATGAAGTCAAGCAGAAGTTCTTGTTTGTTCCATCATTCCATGATATTCCCAATCCTACGCTTAACGAAAAAGAAAAGATTATTGAATCTTTCAGCCGTGGTTCTGCCGTTGATTATGAGTTTGGGAAATGGAAGTTCGAGAAAGGAGTGTTTGTACAAAAAGAACTTCTGTCACACCCTCCGAGAGAGAGTGAATAGTGTTATTCTCCGTTCATCACCACTTCATGGCCTCCTTGGGAAGCAACAACTTCGTGCTTTCTCTAAAGGTATGGATTCAAAAAACAGACGCAACAAGTGAATCGAGCAGGAAGAAAACTGCTTCGTTTTCCTCCTACTCGATTGCTCGGCATGAGCTTATCTAATGGGTGCAAGTCCCTAATAAGCCTGGTGTGGGAGGTCGGTAAATGTGAAAATAGGAAGCAACTGCCTTTTATGATTAGCATTTACCTCCTACCCGATTCGAAGCGAAGAATGCGCTTGTACCAGATGGTCGTTATCTATTATTTCTGATTAATTTTCTTTTTAATTTCATTCACCTCTTTAAATAGGCTATTAGCAATGCTATCTTTAATTGCTGCCATCTGTATCATTTCGTTATGATAGCGAATTGAGTCCTCGTAAATATTTACATGAGTTCTCACTTTCTCAATAACTTCTTTATTTGGGCATACAGAAAAGTTCTTTTCGATGTATCGAACATTTGGATCGTTAGATGGAAGAACCATCTTCAAAGCACGATATTTCAAGTCAGCCTCCTCCCAATCTTGATGCGCTCGCCATTGG
>NZ_JAHOEA010000110.1 GCF_019127135.1 Segatella copri
CGTAATTACCCAGGGCGATGCCCTGGGCTAGGAGCTTCTGCCCTTTCAGGGCGTGTGGAGCTTACTTGCGGTTTAGATAATAGTTTAAATCATGGGCTGAGAGCCCCTATATATAATAAGGTATAAAAAATGAAAGGTATTAAAAAGTTGTATTTTACGGTCATCCTTCTGATGATTTCTACGCTTCAGATGATGGCTCAGCAGAAGATAACAGGTCGTGTCATTGATGACGACGGTTTTGCCGTACCGTATGCAAGCGTGCAATACAAAGGACATAAAATTGCGGTTTCCAGCAACGGAGAAGGTAAGTTTACCATTGACAAGAAGCCGGGACTCATGCTCACCGTGAGCGCACTGAGCTACAAGAGTACATCGGTAAAGGTAGACGAGAAGACCAACTTCCTGGAAATCAAACTGAAAGACGATACTCACAAACTTACCGAAGTGGTGGTAAAATCGAAAAAAGGCCGCTACAAACGTAAGGATAATCCTGCCGTAGAACTGATGCGGCGCGTGATTGCTGCCAAGAAGAAGAGCGATCTGAGCAATCACGACTATGTGCAATATGATAAGTATCAGAAGATTACGCTCGCGCTCAACGATCTGAAGAAAGAACAGCTCGAAAGCAAGTTCTTCCAGCGCCGCCAGTATCTCCTCGACCAGGTAGAAACCTCTCCATACAACGGAAAGCTCACCCTGCCTGTCAGCATCGACGAGACGGTTTCACAGCATATTTACCGCAAAGATCCGAAGACCGAAAAGGACATCATCAAGGGTCAGCAGAGCAATGGAATCGGACAGGTAATCCAGACCGGAGAGATTCTCAACACCGCCCTGAAAGAAGTGTTCACCGATGTGGACATCTACGATGATTACGTGCGCCTGCTGCAGTATCCCTTCCCATCTCCTATCGGCAAAACTGCCATCAGCTTCTACCATTATTACATCGAAGATACGGTGTATGTGGAAAGAGATCTCTGCTACCATCTGCAGTTTATCCCAGCCAACAGCCAGGACTTCGGATTCCGAGGCGAACTCTATGTGCTTGCCGACAGCAGCCTGCACGTGAAGAAATGTAACCTCTACATGCCTCACAACAGCGATGTAAACTGGGTTACTGACATGAAGATTGAACAGGAGTATACCAAGCTCGACAACGGCGAGTGGGTGCTCTCTAAAGACGATATGATAGCCGAACTGCACGTCAACAAGCTCCTTCAGGACCTGCTGGTGGTGCGAAACACGCGAATCACCGATTATGCCTTCGATGCCTTGCCGAAGCAGCTCTTCAAGGGCAAGGCGAAGATCAGGCACGATATGGATGCGATGAACCGCGATGAGGCTTACTGGAACAAATACCGGCAGGTGGGCCTCACGAAGAGTGAATCATCGATGGACAGTTTTATCCACCGCATGGAGAACTCCAAGGGATTCAAATACATCATCTTCGGTGTGAGAGCCCTGATGGAGAACTATGTGGAAGTGGCTCATACCAAGGGCAAAAAGGTAACGGTGAAAGACAGTCTGGGTGTTGAAAGAGACAGCATCATCAACGACCGCCGCAGCCTCTTCGACCTGGGACCTATCAACACGTTCCTCTCCAACAACTACGTAGACGGCGTGCGCCTGCGTCTGGCGGGCAGAACGATGGCAGCCCTCAACCCTCACTTCTTCTGGGATGGTTACGGCGCCTACGGTCTGAAGAGCAACAAGTGGTATTACGGCCATGTGCTCACCTATTCGTTCAACAAGAAGAAGAACAGTCCGTTCGAGTTCCCGATGCGCAAGCTTACCTTCGAGCTGGGGCATGATATTACATCTCCATCCGATGATAACCTGCTGCACAACAAGGACAACTTCTTCATGACCCTCCGTGCCACTACGCAGGACCAGATGTATCAGTATCACCGCCAGAAGGTGACCTTCACCTATGAAACCGACTGGGGCTTCCGCTTCGACACCAGCCTCCGCTGGCAGAGCAACCGCACCGTGGGCAATCTCCACTACTACAGGGTGAGCGACGGCGAGGAAATACGCAAGATACGCACCACTGAGGCAAGTGTAGGCTTAGATTACAACCCGGGTGTCACCTATGTCAACACCAAGCAGCAGCGCCTGCCTATCAACCTCGACAGTCCTGAAATCTCGCTTCGCCACACCATGGGCTTAGACGGATTCATGGGCGGCCAGTATCAGAGCAACCTCACCACGTTGGGCATTTACAAGCGCCAGTGGCTGGGAAGCTTCGGTTATATGGATTTCAACATCGTGGGCAAGGCGCAGTGGAGCAAAGTGCCTTTCACCATGCTCATCCAGCCACCGGTCAACCTCTCTATCTTCGAACAGGAGGCAACCATCAGCATGATGAAGGACTGGGAGTTCCTGAGCGACCGCCAGCTGTTCTGGTCAGTAGCCTGGGATATGAACGGCAAGTTGCTCAACCGCATTCCGCTCATCAAGAAACTGAAGTGGCGTGAATATGTAGCCATCAAGGGAGTTTGGGGCGATTTGACCAGCAAGAACGACCCGAGCAAGAACCTCAATGATGAGAAGCTCTTCAAATTCCCTACCAACTCCTATACCTTTGGCAAGACGCCATACTGGGAGTTTGTAGCCGGCGTGCACAACATCTTCAAGTTCTTCGGAATAGATTATGTTCGCCGCCTCAACTATTATGACCATGCAAACATTTCAAAATGGGGTATCCGTATGGGCTTCCTCATGTCATTCTAATAAGAAAAAAGATGCCTTGATGCAGTAAAAATACTGCATCAAGGCATCTGCGTACATATATAAACAACATATAAGAGAGTAAATACAATGAAGATTCTATTAGCAGACAAACAGGACATCACAAGAGCCGGATTGAGCTATGTGATCAGTAAGATAGAGGGTTTGGAAACCCGGACCGTCGAAGACAAGGCAGACCTGATGCTTGCCTTAAAGGAGAATGAGGATACGGTTGTAATACTCGATTACACCCTTTTCGACATCAATGATGCTGCCGAGTTACTTATTTTAAACCAGCGTTTCCCATACACGCGCTGGCTACTGTTCAGTGAGGATCTGAGTGCCGATTTCGTTAAGATTCTCATCGCCAGCAGTACGCAGTTCAGCGTATTGCTGAAGGAGTGTTCGCTAATGGAAATCAAGGAGGCGGTACGTTTCTGTGTGGCAAGCAACCGTTTTGTCTGCCAGCGCATGATGGAGGTTCTTCTGGCTCCGAAACAGGAGGAGCAGGAGAAAATCAACCTCACCAAGACCGAGACTGAGATTCTGAAAGACATTGCGCTGGGAATGACGACGAAAGAAATAGCCGAGAAGCGCTTTTCCAGCTTCCATACGGTCAATACCCACCGCAAGAACATCTTCCGCAAGTTGGGCGTAAACAACGTTCACGAGGCTACGAAATATGCGCTGAGAGCCGGTTTGGTTGATTCGGCAGAATATTATATTTAACTATTAACTTTTCATTGGGGGGTTAACAGGGTTAACAGTTAACAGCTGTTTTTTGCATGGTCCCCCTCGCGTACCTTATTATATAATAATATATATATACTTATTTTTATATAAGTGTGTGGATGGAAGTATGCATTTTTGGGGTGTTAACTGTTAACCTGTTAACCCCCATCTTAATTTTCTCTTTCCAGAGCGCATCTTTTTATCTTAACGAGTGCCTTATATTAAGACAGATAAGTACCTTATATTAAGACAGATAAGAGGCTTAAATGATGACCAGCGGGAGGCTTCAATGATGCCTCGCGAGGGAGGAATTATTACATCGCGATGAAAATATTATTGCGTCGGGATGGAAAAATTATTGCATCGGGATGGAAAAATTATTGCATCGGGATGAAAAAAATAATGCATCGCGATGAAAAAACGGCACTTTGTGGTTTAACGATTTTAGTTGACCACTTTTAGCTTTATTTGTAAGACGAGTTGA
>NZ_JAHOEA010000111.1 GCF_019127135.1 Segatella copri
CATCATCTGTAAAAGAGTAGCCATTCAACTCTACCTCACGGGTCTCAAACCAACCAGTGTTCTCATTATACACACGTTCAATTCTTGTCTTACGTTTCATTGTCACTTCTGTTTGTTCCTAAGTGACAACCTTTTTCAGGGAAGTACATTCATAATAAACAGCGGTTTTCTCCGTTTTTATTTATTATGAAGAAAGTAAGTTATCTTATATATTTATGGCTGGTTTGCTGCCTGGGACTGCAAGCACAGAGCCGCCGCGAAATGGGAGGCATCTATTATGCTTACCCCGTAACGGATGATGCCGGAACCGATGCTTCAGAAGTGAAGGTGCCTGCCGGTTTCTCACCTTATTATATCAGTCACTACGGGCGCCATGGTTCGCGATGGATGTCGAGGGATGAACGCTATCTCTGGATAGAAAAGCAGTTTGCTGATGAAGGCAATCTTACTCCGCTCGGACTTCAGATTAAGAGTATCGTGAACCGGATATGTGAGAATGCAAAAGGGAACGGCGGCAAACTGACCCGACTGGGTGAACTGCAGCATCAGGCCATTGCCCGACGCATGTATGCCCATTATCCACAGATCTTTGCTGCCGGACACCAGGTAAAGGCACGCTCCAGTGTTTCCGACCGCTGCGCCAAGAGTATGCTCGCCTTTACTTCCCAGCTGCGGAATCTACAGCCCCAGCTGCATCTGGACGTGAAGACCGATTCTGCTGATATGGCTTGGATAGCCTACGAATCTCCCGAACTGAAGGCGCTGAAGAAACGCACCAGGGTGAAGGCCCAGGTTTCGCCACGCCGCTTCCTGCAACAGCTATTCAAGAATACCGCAAAGATAGATGAACCCCTGAAACTGATGACCGAAATGTATGGACTCACCTCCTCCCTGCAGGATGTGGGCCTGAACTTTCCTGCCTATCCGCAGGAGATGGAAGACAGCCTGAATGCACTCTTTACCGATGCCGAATTCCGTGCCATCTATGAAGCCAACAATCTCCGCATGAACATCACCAACGGCAGTATGGCTACCAATGAAGAGATTCCGGCACGAAGCGCCATCTCGCTCTGGCAGAACATCGAAACCGAAGCCGATGCTGCCTTGCGCTCTTCCCAGTCATCAGCCACCCTCCGTTTCGGTCATGATACAGCCCTCTACCGGCTCCTGTCTCTTCTTTTTGATGCCACCTTGCCTCCTGCCGGTGCCCGTGAAGACGCCGACCAGGTAGTACTCGGTGCAGAGACAGAGAGGATGGACCGCGTGGTTCCGATGGGTGCCAACCTGCAGATGATATTCTACAAGAACCGGAAGGATAGCGTGGTGGTGAAGTTCATGCTGAACGAAAGAGACATCATGCTTTCGCCTGTAGGACAGGTGATTTACGGCACTCATTATTATTCCTGGAAAGAATGGAAGCAGGAGATGCACCAGCGTATCCACCAGCTGGAACATGTGCGCCAGCTCTATGCCATCCAAACGATGGAAGGAGCGGGACAGGCAATTCCTGCCGTACTGGTTCCGAACGGCCAGAACTTCTGGACTCCCCAAACCCGGGATACCGAGCAGCCTTGTGTGGCTCCTTATAATGATAAGGATACGCTGTTGCAGGGATTCCGGTGCAGCCATTGGCCGGGAGGTGGGGAGAAACGGGATTACGGCTCTTTCACCCTAGCTGCCTTGGGAGGCAAACTCCGTCTGCAGCCCGCTCAGCGTGCCACCGCTTTCAGCCATCAGGACGAGGTATCGCATCCCCATTACTATGGTGTCCAGCTGAAGAATGAGCATCTGAAGGCAGAGATGACTGCCCTGAGCCATACCTCCATGCTCCGTGTTACGCCCGATAAGGACGAACTGGTTCATCTCGTTATCCAGCCCAATAATGATGACGGACAGGGAACCATCGAGATTGATACCGTGAACCATGTGGTTTATGCCTATAATCCGGCGCCTCATGTATATCAGGGATGGGGGAAACCGGATGATTTCGGGGGACATTTCGTGCTGGCTTATGATAAAGATGAGCTGATTGACTATGGTGTCTTTGATGAAGCACAGGCGGAAAGAAAGGGACTGATGATGACCTGCAAGCCGGGTATCGGAGTCTGGCTCACCTTCAGGGGCAAGACAGGAAAGGCGATGGAATGGATGTCGGCTACCTCCTTTACTTCGCACGACCAGGCGGTGACCAATCTCAATGCCGAAAACTATATGTACGGCGGTCTGGACTTCAACAGTATGATGGAGTATGCTGCCAATCTGTGGTGCGAACGTCTGCATACCATCGATGTGGAGAGTCAGGACACGGCAAAGGTGAACCGCTTTTATACCGCCCTGTACCGCAGTTCGTTTCTTCCCCATGAGTTGAGCGATGTCGGCGAACTGCAATATGGTGACTTTGCGATGTGGGATACCTACCGCGCACAGTTGCCTCTTTATCATCTTCTTACGCCGATGCTGTCGGGAGAGATGATGCAGTCTCTGGTAAAAATGTATCAGGATGGTATCTGGATGCCTGTCTTTCCAACTGCCAACTGCGGGCAGAGGGAGATGCTGGGCGATGATGCCAGTATCGTGCTTGCCGATGCCTATGTCAAGGGCATCCGCAACTTTGATGCCGTGAAGGCTTACGAGGGAATGCGCATGAATGCCTTCTCTACTCCTTATCTTGCCAAGGATTACCGTTCCGGAAAGGGCCGCCGCTCCATCACTTCCTATATGACGAATGGTTATCTTCCGGTAGAGGAGGGGGCCGGTTCTGCTACCGCTTCTACCTCGCGCACCCTGGCGTATGCATACGATGACTTTGCCGTGGCGCAGATGGCAAAGCTGCTGCTTGATTCCTGCAAGGATGCTACGCTCCGCCAGCAGTATCAGGATGATTATCAGGTACTTATGCGCCGTTCTGAGAATTGGCGCAACGTGATCAACCCGCTTTCGGGCTGGGCTGACGGAAGATATGAGAATGGAAAATGGGCAGAAGATAAAGATCTGTTTTCAGGTAAGAGTAATATCCTGGGAGGTTCTGCCTGTCAGGATACCTGGTCGGTTCCGCAGAATATCACCGGTCTGTTTGAGGTGATTCATGACAGCAAACCGATGGACAAGAAGGAGAAACTGATTGATAAAGAGGAGAAGAAGGAGAGAAAGGCGCATCCTCAAGTGGAGGTGCTGGTAAGCAACGGTAAGGTGATTTCCCGATTAGACAGGATGTTTGATAGGGGATGGTATCAGCACAGTTATTCGCCTTGCCATCATCTGGCATATCTCTATGCGGCAGCCGGTGCGCCGGAGAAGACGCAGGAAAGGCTGCATCAGATACTGGAAAATGACAGTTTTTCGGGTGAAGATGCAACAGGACAGCGTTCTGCCTGGCATATTTTCTCATCTTTAGGCTTCTATCCGGTATGTCCAGGCACACCTTTTTACTATATTGGTACGCCTGCTTTCGAGAAAGTTACGCTGAATCTGGAGAACGGAAAGCGCTTCGAAATCTCTGCACCAGCCAGTATATCAGGCAGTTATCGTGTAAAGTCATTAACACTCAATGGCAAGCCGCTGCATGATTTCCGCCTTTCTCATCAGCAGATTTTGAATGGAGGAAAAATATTTTTTTCTCTATTTTAATGCCACTATTGCCACACTTATGGTTAACCTATTGGTATATAGTGATTTACGCGTGGCAATAACCCCTGTTCTTATTGCCACCTAATGCCACCTATTGCCACGCCCTAGCAAGCAGCGCGCTGAAGCAGTGTCTTTTTGTAAATATGGTTGACTCCTAAAGTTTCAATTACATGAAAGAATCATTAGAAGCAACACTGAAAGATGTCGAACTTACCAAGGAAGTGTACCGTCTGTACACTCTTGAGGTAAGCGGCTCCGCGTTTATACCTTGCCCTTTATCGTAAAATTTCTTACCTTTG
>NZ_JAHOEA010000112.1 GCF_019127135.1 Segatella copri
GAAAGGTTGCCGTAGAGGCAGGACTTCGTTACGAGCATGTCAACTTCAAATACACGGAAAATGGCCAACTCAAGGAAGACCAAAGCAAGACTTACAACAACGTTTTCCCTTCTTTGTCTATTTCTACAGAGATTGGAAAAACGCAATTGTCATTGAGCTATACAAGCAAGACCCAGCGTCCATCATACGATGACCTTGATGGAACAGTCAACTATGTCAATCGTTTGACCTTGGAAAGTGGCAATCCTTACCTATCCCCTATGAAGATTCATTCTGTAGAGTTGATGGGTGCATGGAAGCAATTCTTTGCGAAGATTTCATACGAACATAGAAAAGATGCCTTTATCCAGACTACGAAATCGTATTGCGAGGACGGAGAGGTGAAATTGCTCACCATGGAGAACACTCCAAAGATAGATGAACTACAAGCATTTGTTGGCGCACAATTTAAGGTTGGTATTTGGGAACCTAAAGTGAATGCTGGCATCATCAAACAGTGGTTCACAGGCGAGTATATGGGTGAACGCAAATCCTTTAGCAATCCTTTGGGAATCGTACAGTTCCAAAATGCTATCCATCTGCCTGGAGACATTTGGATGAACATCGATATGGAATGGAATAGCCGTGGTAACAAGGACAACATGAAACTCGGTTCTTCCTCGTACCTCAATGCCAAACTTTACAAGGCTTTCTGGAAAAACCGTTTCTCCGTGTCGCTTGAAGCCAATGACATTTTCAACAAGAGCTACCGTAATGTTACATTCTACAACAAGGATGTTACACTTAGGCAAAACATGACAAGTGATACTCGTGCCTTGCTCTTGACATTGCAGTACAACTTCAATACTTCAAGAAACCGATACAAGGGTAAAGGTGCAGGTAATGAGGAAATAAACCGTTTCTAATCTCTCAACGATATGAATAATCAAGTTAATGTTATGATAGCAGGTGCAGACATGGGAGGCTTGATAGCTTCCTGTGCCTTGCACTATGACTTCCAGAATCGTCTTCTGCAAAAAGATAGATTCCGAATCTCTCGTCTCGAAAAGGAAACGCTGACGATGGAAGATGTGGAGCAATGTGATTTGTCGGGGGTAGCGTATGTCGTGAATGCCACGCTGCACGATACAGAAGCCTCGTTTGCCTTCGATGAGAAATGCAAGAAGCAGGGCATTCCTGTCATCCATGCCGTCAACCTTGGCAAGGCAGCTTTCCTCGTCGTTGAAAAACCGAAAGGCTATCCTTTCAGCGAGGTAAAAAAGCGAAATTCAGATGAGGGTTCTATTGGGAAGCATGAAGAGGATTCTATCGAAAAGAATGAAGATAGGATTGCTCTTGATAGTTGGAATGCCGATATATTCCAAAGAAAGCTTGGCAAGTACATCTCGCAGTATGGCATGTTTTGGCAGAAGCCTGTACCTTGGATAGACGAAGCCATCAAAAACTATTCAGAGAAATCTTTCCCACAACTGAGCATTGGGGCATATATTGCCGCAGGCTATTGCGTGAATATCCTTTGCAGACTTGCGGAAGGCAAGGAGGTAAAGTATTTCCCTAAGTTCTATCTCTCGCCACTGCTGGAAGAGGTATAGTTTATATCATCTGATAGTTGACCGCATGGAATAGAGCCTCTGCAATGTTCTTCACACCCAATTTGGCGAAGAGGCTTCGCTTGCAAGCCTTGATGGTATCCACCGACTTGCACACTCTATCGGCAATTTCATTCATCGTATAGCCTTGGGCAGACAGTCTCAAAACTTCTCTCTCAGCCTCGCTCAAGGTTATACCTTCTTTCCTCTCCCACTTGTGGCGGTCTGTGGAATACTCGAAATACCCACGCTCGCCATTCTTCTGCATGATGATATGTCCTGGCTCATCAGTCGCCGCCAACGAAACGGTGCAGAAGGCAAGCCATATCCTGCCGTCATCGGAAAGGAGAATCGGGGTGAGATGATGATGAATCAGTCGGCTATGCTTGCCGTTGGTTAGATGAAAATCATACGATATGGTATATTCCAGGCGGTCTTCCACAGGCAGTTCGTTGAATAGGTCGAAACCTTTCTTGTTTACTTCCAACAACATCTGCAAGTCTTGCTCTGGCACATGGTCGATATACATCTGATAGCCAGCCTCCAAGAGTTGCTCAGGTTGCAAACCGCAGAGATACGCCAGGTTATCAGAGGCATAGATGAAACCCTGGTGGAAGTAGTCAATGATATAGACGCACTGGTAGGTGCTGCGAGCAAAAGCCTTTGCCGCATTCACCAACAATTCTATCTTGTCGTAATCCTCCTTCGCTATGTGATTTACCTCATTGGAATGGAGGAAGAAGTCATTTTTGTCGTTGCTCATAAGCAGACTCTATTATTACACTTTTAAACTATTTATCTTGGCACAGACACTTTGCACATGGTCAAGTCCATAAAGCATTGAATGTGAATCAATGCCCATCCACGAAAACAAGGTTTGAATTTTCTGATATTCGTTGATAATGTAACTTGTATCAATCTCAGCCTCATGAAGTCTAAAGCATATCGGTTCGTGATGAGCAATTCTGTTTCGCAGACTGTTCACCTTGTCAAGTTCATTGAAAATGTAGGTGTTGTTGTATTGAACAGCAGCCGATGAGCGAGGTTTGTTAGGAAAAGCCCTCAATAGACATTGTCCTGTTGCACGATACTGTAGTGAAGAATACATATATTTCCAAACTCCAAATTCCATTTCGGCAATCAGCTTGGAATGAGAATAGTTACCTTGTCTATTCAAACGGTTGTATGCCTTTTCTATGATTTTCCGTGTTTCGTTCATGCGCCCATTGGAGAATATTCCATTGTCTTGAACGGAATCTTTCAACCAATCCTCTCCCAAGGTCGGCACTAAAAGGCTATCTATCGCATTACGCAAAGCAACTTCAAAACAACTAACGATAGTGAACATCTCCTGCGACAAGCGCAAGTTGTAACGATACAAAGCCATAGCCTTGCGAGTGTCACCATTCGCAGCATCTTTGTATCTCTGTATTCGTTTGGCAGACAAAATTCGCTCAAATTCTAAATATTCCATAAATATTTGTTCGTTTACTTGGTTGTAACAAGAAAAAACACTATCTTTGTAGCGTTGATTCCCGGTAGCCTCTGATTCGTCAAGCTATCGGGTCTTGTTTTTTATACAATTTGCCTACAAAAATACATTATTTTCTGCAATTATGGTTATGCCACATTATATAATTACAGAAAATTAACCGTAAAAATTTGATAAAACCATTGTGGTTTCGTGTAATTGTTGTATTTTTGTAGCCGTAAAGAGTTGTTAGGCAAGCAAACGTATGCACAATGCAGAATTTAGAACTATTGCCAAATCATTACCTCTATTGAGGTGAAAAACTCATAATTCGCTCATTTTAAGCTATTCTGTATAAATTAGCGGAATTTTCCTTAAAAAAAGCCAAGTTCCTAAAAAAAACTGTAAAGTTAACCCAAGTTTAACATAGCCAAACCGTTTCTCTTGCAGTATCAGCCATAATCTTCTCCTTTTTTTTAAAAAAACTACCCATGCACCCTAAAACAGGGGGTATGGGTAGGATTAATGACATAGCCATTAGGTATGTGGCGAAGTTGAGTGGTAAAGGAGTAAGTACGGTGCAACGAGTTAAACGATTACTAAAAATGCAATCACCGCAATAATACTATTGATTTTACGTTCTTTTCAAAGAAAGGGGTTGTACAATAGTGGCTTAAAGGCTAAAAGCACTACTTTTGAATGCTGTTAAATATGGTAATGTTCAAAGTCACAATTTGTGATATTGGAAA
>NZ_JAHOEA010000113.1 GCF_019127135.1 Segatella copri
CATTAAACAAGCTGTTGAGGAAGCAAATGAGCAAATCCTTGTTCATTGCTGTTCCAAAAATTCGCTTGAAACCGAAGTCGGTCAGCAAGCTGATGTATCTTTCTTCTACCTGCTTCATAATCATCTGTTTTAAAAATCCATGCCGCAAAGTTACGACTTTATTATCAACCCCGCAAGAGATTTCCGGGAAAAGTTTCTGAAAAAGTTGGAGATTGTTGAATATTGAGTGTTGAATGGTCTATCTGCCACGATGAAAAGGTGGCGTATAGACCCTTCTTGCAATATTATACTTCCTTCCAATCAACCAGTCCCTTTCCCATATCATCCAGTTCTATGGCAAGGGCAATCACCTTGCGCTTATCAGCCTTGAAAGGTTCGGCATACTGCTTGACTTTCATCTGCTCCGTGGCAGCATCAACACCACCGTTGTTGCTCAGTTTCAACTCCAGCACATAAATGAAATTGGTGGTTTCTACCACCATGTCAATCCTGCCTGTAGCTATCATCTTCTCTACTTCTACCCGGCAGCCGATGGCATTGAATATGGTGCTCATTATCAGTCGGTAGCGCTCCTCCATATCCATGCTGGCAAGCTTCTTGTTGCTGTAAGGTACATCCGCAATAAGCGCCTTCAGGCATTTCATGGCTTCGGGAAGATTGCCAAGGCTGAGGTGAACATTCAGAAATGCCTGGGTAGATTGAAGGTTATTATTCTTGCGCATGGCAAGCGTTGGCAACACGATTTCATTCAAGGCTTGCCGAACCTCGAAGTTAGGAATGCCAAGAAGATAAGTTCCGTTTATGTAACCCTTAATCGTGAGATAGCCCGACTGATAGAGAAACAGCTCTGCTCCACCGCCTGTTACGTCAGAAGTTTCTATGATAGTGTCCAACAGGGCACTATGATCAAAATCCTTCAAACGAATCTCCATGTCATCCACAAACTTTGGAAGCAGCGAGGTTGCACCCGATGAAGCCCAGTAGTTTTTCAGGTCAGAATCTGCCAAGGCATTGATGAGACTGAACGGATTGAATACATCCACCATATTGCGGCGGCTGAAGTGATAGCCGTCATAATATGCCGTCAGTTGTGCTACAGCTTCATCGAAAGTCCAGTCTTCGTATTCTGCCAATTTGTTGATTTCCGGCTTAAAATCGCGTAGCATCTCTTCTTTCGTAATACCACAGATGGCAGCATATTCCGGCTCAAAGCTGATATTGCTCAGATTGTTGAGCACAGAGAAGAGGGAGATTTGCGTAAACTTGGTGATGCCGGTGATGAAGACAAACTTTTCGTATTTATCATCTGCCTTGAGAATGGCAAAAACCTCTCTATAGATAGCGGTACATGCTTCGTGATAAGGAGTCTTCCTGGAATGCTGCAATGGAGAATCGTATTCATCGATGAGGATGGCAACCTGCTGTCCGGTTTGCTCATACGCCCCCACGATTATTGCATCAAAGCGGTCAGCAAGTTTGGCAGTTGGCTTAGGTGTAATGCCATATTCCTTCTCTAATCTGTCGAAAGTGTTGTCGAGATAAGAGCGCAAAGTTTCCGGTTCTGCGCCTGCACGACTCATATCCAGTCTGATGACAGGTCGCTTCACCCATTCCGTCTCCATCTGCATAATCTTCAACCCCTCGAAAAGTTCCTTCTTACCCATGAAGTAGGCTTCGAGCGTATCGACCAGCACTGATTTACCAAAGCGTCGTGGGCGGATTAGGTAATTATAAGTTTTCCCCTTGTTGGCAAGTTGCCAGATGATATCTGTCTTGTCAACATAAAGATATCCACCCTTTCTGATTTCCTCGAAAGACTGGATGCCTACCGGCAATTTTCTATCGTTAGTCTCTACCATAATTCCTAATCTTTGTTTTCCAATTGCAAATTTACGATTATTTTCCGAAACCGCCATACTTTTCTCATCTTTTTTGCACTTTCTTACTGAACTTTCGCATGGGGGGAAGTTAGAGGGAAGTTAAGGGACAAATGTCCTGCATTTTAAGCTAGAAGACTATTGTCTCTTAACTTCCCGAACGACCGTAGGGAGTGATAACTTCTTTAACTTCAATAAATTCCCACACTGGCGAAACTTGAATAACTCCTTAAAATTCGTTAACTTCTGAACTTGCGAAACCAGAATTTAATATGCGAAACTTCAAGATTTCTGCGTTAATATTTGTTTAGAAATCAGTCCTTTTTCGGTATCGTTAACTTCTTTTATCTGATAATTGTTTAACACAACATAAGACGGGATTCCCTACCCCACTCGCTTTTTCAAAGATTTCAGCGGTAAGAAAAGAGGAAAAAGGGGATCCTCCTGAAAAAGGCACCCCTTTCGGAACCAAAAATAAACGTTTAAAATATGTAAAAACGGACTGAATTCTTAAAATATGTTTATAAAAAGCGAAAAACACCCTTCACCACCCTTCACCCGTAACTATTTGACACACAAAGCCTTAAATAAAAAGGTGAAGGGTGAAGGTTTGAAAACTCTTTTTTATATATACGCGCGGCAAGGGAAAAATGAAAGGGGTACCCTAGGGTCAAAAATCGGAAAAACCCTAAAAAAAGAATATAATATAAGATTTAAAATATACCCTTCACCCTTCACCTCGTCACTTTTACGATGTTTCGCTTCTTCCCTACTTCTTCTTCAAAATACCCCTACAAAAATGGACGCAAAAATGCTGCGTTAAAAAGTTTAACCTAGGTTATTCTTTGTAAAAAGCGAGCTCTATAGAGCTCTCCGCCTAAGTAAAACATTTTGTTTACCTTCGCAACATATTAACAACAAAGAATAAAACAATGAAAGATTTACAGAAATTTATGGCAGAACTTGAAGAAGAAGCCAGATTTAAGCTGGCTATCGCAAAGACATGTGGCGTATCACCAACTATGATTCGTAAAGAAACTGGTGGAAAGTCTACTATCGATAAGAGGATTGATAACATGACGCTCATACCAGAGTACATATTCGCTATGGATAGAGCCATCAAAACCATTCTCATGGAAAAAGATGATGATGATGCCTTCGAAGGTAAAACCTGGATACATGAAGAAAATGTCCATCATAAAACAAGATTCCAGTATTATTGCGATGAAGTGAGCATATGGGAACGGAATAAAGGTTCGGTATACTGGAGCGAACATAACAGAGCATGGAGCTACTGGAGAGAAAACCTTTCCTACAAGAAAATAACTAAAAAACTTGGAAAATTATTAAAAGATACGAACTCATAAATTCCCAAAAAGAAATGAAAGAAAACAAACCCACAAACGAGACCGGAAAGAACCCGGATACAGAACAGGAGAAAGAGGCCTTGCCCTCATTTTTCTCAAACCTGTTCTCCTCTACCAGCAAGCCTCTCCCCAACAGAGAGGTGCTGGAGTACAACATCATGCATTCGGCACCGGTGAAAACCAATACCGAAGGCTACAGGTCGATGATGAAGGTGGACAAGCGAACGGCAGAGGACATCAAGCACCGGCTGCCCTGCATCACTCCCAGCGTGCAGCTCAAGGGAAACTCCAAGAAGCTGACTGACTTCAGGAAGGAAACCTACTGGCTGATGCTCGATTATGACGACGTGCCCCCCGAAAACATCGCGGCACACAGGCAGACCGCCCGGAACATCCCCTTCACCATGGTCTTCTACATCACCGTCTCGGGCAAGGGATTCCGCATCCTGCTC
>NZ_JAHOEA010000114.1 GCF_019127135.1 Segatella copri
AACATATTTAGTTTAACCATCCTAAAGGTGACAACTTTTTCACGTATAAGACAAAGAGATTGCGTTGAAAAATGATGCTTGTCGTCTATAAACGATAAAATCTATGCATTTTTATCGTCTATAAACGATAAAAAGTTATTGCTTTTGTCGTCTATAAACGATAAAATGTGTATCTTTGCACCGGATTCAGTAAAAAGAAAGGGAATTATGACGAAGGATTTGATTAAATTACTGATAACTGAGTATCAGGCTTATGTTACTCAAGTAGAACTGGTTCATCGTGACGTGGAGCTCATGGATGGACTGAATTACGTGTTTGTAGGATTGAGACACGCAGGAAAATCGTATCTGATGTATCAGCGCATAGCACAGCTGCTGGAACAGGGGCATAAGCGGGAGGAAATCCTGTACTTCAACTTCGAGGATGACCGTATTGACTCCTTGGATGTGACCGACCTTGACCTGATAAAAACCTGTTATGAAGAAATGTATGACAGTCGTCCTATCTTCTTCCTCGACGAGGTTCAGCTGGTAGATAGATGGGAAAAGTTTGCCCGCAGGTTAGCAGATCAGAAATATCAGGTTTACATCACGGGTAGTAATGCCAAGATGTTGAGCAGCGAGATAGCGACAACACTCGGTGGCAGGTACATGATACATGAGGTGTATCCCTATTCCTTTGCCGAATATCTGAAGGCGAGCGGTATTGATGTAAAGGCAAAGAATGCCATCTATGCTTACGCTAAGGATATTGTAAGACTCTCTAATATCTATTTCCAGCATGGAGGTTTGCCAGAGACTGTGGGGATGAAGGAGCCAAGGTCGTGGATGAGCAATCTCTTCAGTAAAATCTTCTTCGGTGATTTGGTGGCTCGGTATAAGATTCGTAACGACTATGCCCTGCGAGTAATGATTCGCAAGATGGCAGAAAGCGTGAAGCAGCCATTATCTTACAGCAGAATAGCCAGTATCGTGAGTAGTACCGGAAAAAAACTCAGTACGGATGCCACGATAGATTATGTCGGCTACATGGCTGACACCTGGCTCATTTTGCCGTATGAGAATTTGTTCGGAAAGTTGCAGGACAAGGAATCCAACCGCAAGTATTATTTTACGGACAATGGTTTGCTTCATCTTTTTCTTGTAGATGCAGACACTTCGTTGCTGGAAAACATAGTTGCCGTCACGCTCAGGCGGAAATATGGTGACGGCAGCTATTTCTGGAACAGCAGGAATGCCGAGGTAGATTTTGTGATTCCGGAAGAAGAATTGGCCATACAGGTTTCCTACTCTATGGCAGATCCCGATACTTTCCGGCGGGAGACAGATGGGCTGATCAAGCTTTCTTCTGTCCAGAATGTCAAGCGGATGATTGTTGTGACAAAGGACGAGGAGGATATTGTAGAGAAGGATGGTTGCCGCATAGAGATAATCCCTCTATGGAAATGGCTGCTGGAATTCTGATAACAGACAAAAAGGCTGAACTTCGGGTGAGGAAGTCCAGCCTTTTGCTTATTTGTGATTTCGGGAAAAGCGAAGACGGCTTTTACTTGAATGCGCCAGCATCTGAGTCGTAGTTGTTGATGTTCTTCCGGATGTTCTTCTTCTTTCCGGAGAAGAAGTTGTAGCTGACACCCAGCATCAGCATGCGGCGATTATCCTTGATGATGTGCTGTTCCGTCTGGTTCATAATCGGATTGTCGAACGTCTGGCTCTCGTACTTGGCTGGTGCAAACATCCACAAGCCATAGAACGAGAAACGCCAGGCTCCCTTCTGGTAAAAAGCAGAGAATTCACTCTTGGACTCATCTGCCTTGCGATAGTCCAGGACTGCCATCTTCGAAGGAATATTTCCCTGGTAAGAAGCTCCCCAGTTTCCCTTCCGGAAATAGATGCCATATTTGAAAGGACTCCACCAGTAGCAATGGCGACCATAGGAATTGCTGATTACCTCTCGCTCAAAACCTCCACCCACCATCAGTTTCAAAACCTCGTTCTTGAACGGCTTGAACTGAAGATAATAGCCTGTGCCATAACGCCAATAGAAACTGCCGTTTTCATAGGTAGAAACTATGCTGCGCCTGTCGTTCACCGTGGTCCAATAATAATAAGGTGTAATTACCTTGTCATTATAGATTCCATAAAGTGCTACTTGCAGGTAGAGCATCGCATCATTATAGGTGTATCTGAATATCGGTCCCCATTCCATCGTAGCCTTTACATTCGGGTTGCCCTGCTTCATCAGTCCGGGGATGACAATCGTCATGTTCTCGCTCAATGTTGAGATGGCGGGGTAATTGGTGCCGCTGGATGATAGCAGCTGCAACGAACCGTTCTTCAGCTTATAAGATAAATACAGCAACGGATGAATATAGTTGTTGTTATAGGTGAGATCCTGATAGCTCTGGGTTCTCCACGTGCTCTTAACGCCTATGCGATAGGTAAACTTGCCGATATGGTTCTGGTATTGGGCATAAACCGTATTGATCTTGATGCATGAAGAATACTTGGATGGCTCATAGCCGGAAAGGATATTGCGCACATTATAGTCGCTCCACTTATTCCAGGTATAAACTCCTGCCGACAGCTCTCCCTGCTCCCATTCTTTGGTATAATCAGCTTCTCCTATCAGGGAGTAGATGTGACTCCTGGAGTGCATGTCGTCATCGGTCAAGATGCTATCCTTGTCGGAAGTCCATTGCCGGTTGAGCATCTGCTGTCTGGTGTTGAAGTAAGAGCCGAGCAAGTCCACATCGAGTGTCTGCTTATGGGCAAACTGCTTGCTGAGATAGAGATCTACTGCTGGTTTCACGTAATCTACAATATCCTTCGTGTTTCCGAAACCATCCTTCCAAGCCTCGTTTCCTTGCGTTGCAACCTCGCTATTTCCCCGGTTGAACTTATGTGACAATTCTGGCGAAAAGGTGACCTGGAAGGTTATGTTGTCTGGCTTGCTGTAAGCATACTTCAGGTTGAACTTGTTGTCGGTATAGCCAAAACGCTTGTGCAGATGGTAATCATAGACAGCCTGCTGGTCGTCAAGCGTAAAGGAATACTGGTTGTCTTCTATCCAGTCACGATAGTTTCTCACGTTGATGCTGTAATCGAAGGAAAACTGATGATTGCCCTTGTTGTACTTGAAATACACATTATCATTGCTAAACCCTGTGGTCAAGGCGCTGGACACATCAAAACCAGTAGTATAACCCGTATCAAGCGGCTTGGTAATGATGTTCATCAAGATGCCCACATCGCCGTATCTGATAGGAGGATCTTCGTAGTATTCCACCTTCTTTATTTTGTTGGCGGCAATAGCTTTCAGGTCGTTCTCACTCGTCATCGGCACGTTGTTGATGAGAATCTTGATGGATTTGCCGGTTATACTGGATGTCTTGCCGGTCATCGGATCGGTATAGATTCCCGGGAGTGTTCCCAGGAGATCCTGTGAATGGCGTGAGTTCCTGATCTGTTCGTCAGAGAATGTATAAGAGGCATGGCCGCCGTGGTCGATACGCAGCTTGCCCTTTACTTCCACCTTGCCCAGTTGATAGGCATTCGCCTGCATCCTCACATTTCCGATGCGGGCAATAGGTACCAGTTTGCAAATGGTCTTATAGCCTACGAACGAAACCTTCATGAGGGCCTGTTTCTGCTGGCAGGGGATGACGA
>NZ_JAHOEA010000115.1 GCF_019127135.1 Segatella copri
TTATTCCAAAATTACGTTAAATCACGCTTGTGAATTTTCACTTGCGAAACTTTAGATCTTTATAAATATACTGCTCCAGAAGATGGCACATTGGCGGTGACGGCAAACAGCAACGGCAAAGATACCTATGGTACCCTGTGGGAGAGCCGTACGGCTGCATCTTACTTGACTTGTAGTGATGGTGGCAATGGCTCCGACTTCAAGATCACCAACGATGTAACGAAAGGCAGCACTTATTATATCGGTGCAAGACAATACTATGGCGATGCCATCGAAGGCGAAGTTAAGCTCAATGTAAAACTGACCGTTTGGAAATTACCAGCAGGCATGACTGGTAAAGGAACTGATGCGGAACCTTTCGTGCTGAAGACGGCAGAGCATCTGGCATGGTTCCGTGACTACGTGAATGATGATCACCTTAGCGCCTGCGCAAAGATTGCAGATAATGTTGAGGTCATTGACCTAAAGGACTTCTGCCATGCGGCTGATGCGTCTCAAAATTTAAATAAACTGAGCTGGGAGCCTATTGGAAATTCTAATAAACAATACCGAGGCACTTTCGACGGAAATAACAAGACCATCACCAACCTTTATATCAATGAAAGCCAAGATAATATGGGTTTTTTCGGTTCTACCGATCAAAGCACAATCAAGAACCTAACCTTTGTGAATGCAAATGTGGTAAATACGTCCTTTAGCACAGGAATTTTGGTTGGTAATGCAGGATATGGTAGCACCCTTCAAAATATCAAAATATCAAATACTTGCCAGATAAAAGGAGGTAATTGTACTGGTGGTATTGCAGGTAACCTTGATGGTAACGCCTACAACTGTGTGAACTGCGCTACGGTACAAGGAATAGGAATTGTCGGCGGTCTTTTTGGCAACTACGTGAGAACTGATAATTCCATAACCGCCTGTGCCAACTATGGAAATGTAACGGCATCAGATGGGACTGCTGGTGGCTTGGTTGGCTCTTTCCAAAGCGGAACAATCCAAGACTGTGCCAACTATGGAGATGTAAAAGGTGCAATTCAAGTTGCTGGCATGGCTGGTGATGTAGAAGAAGGCAAGATACAGAACGTGTTCAACTATGGCAATGTTTCTGCCACGATGAGCACGCAAGATATAGGCATGGCTTTTGGCAATTCTTACAAAGGGGCCACTACTGAAGGAATGGTGGCATACTATAGTGGCGCAAAGCTGATTGCAAACGGCCAAGAGCAAACTGCAAAAGCCTTCGGAACCGGCGACCTCTCAGAAGATAACGCAACAGGATTTACTGAAGCTCAGCTGAAAAGCGGTGTTGTTGCCTATCTGCTCCAGCAAAATGCTTCGAGCAAAGCAAAATGGGGACAAAATCTGGCTAATGATGGAGACATCTATCCTGTCATTGGTTCGGAGCATCAGGTTTATGCTACTGAAGATTTGCTTGTAAATTGCAAAACCTATGAGGTGGTGAGGGGAAGTTTCACCAACAATCCTACCAGTTCCGCAATCAAGTATCAACACGGAACGACAAATCACCACGTTGCTACAGACGCTACTTGCACAGAGGCGGCAACCAAGGAATATTGGCAATGCCAAGACTGCCAAAGGACATATTCCGACAGCCAATTGACCGTGGAATTGACTGATGTAACGAACGCAGATCAGCCTGCTATTGGACACCACAGCAATGAGGATGGCTATTGCGACCGTTGCCAGCATTATGTGGCTGTGAAGCCTTCAAAGGAAAATGGGGTATACCTGATAGCTAAACCTTGCCACTTGGCTTGGTTCCGCGACTATGTGAACGGAACTATTGTGGACGAAGGTGAAGCAGCTGGAACTACTCACTCATCAGCATCTGCCATGCTGACTGCGGATATCGACCTAAAGAACTACTGCCATGCGGCTGAAGACGGCAAGGAACTCTTGAGCTGGATTCCGATAGGCAACAATGATAATCGCTGGAAGGGAAATATGGACGGTCAGGGACACACCATCTCCCATCTCTATATCAAGACAGCACAAGACTTAGTGGGGCTTTTCGGCTATACTGATGGTGCGACTATCCAAGACCTTATCTTTGACAATGCTAAGGTGGAGAATGTGAGCACAACAGGCATGAATACACTTTACACCGGTATTTTGGCAGGACGTGCATATGGGGATTCTCCATTACATATAAAGGGCATTAAAACCACAAACAATTGTACTGTAATAGGACAAGAAGGTACTGGCGGTATTGTTGGAGGGGTCAAAATAAATCTCGAAAACTGCGAGAATCGCTCCAGCGTGAAGGGTACAAGGTTTGTTGGCGGAATTGCAGGTAGTAGCACTGAAAGAAACATCTGGCGCAGCACCAATTATGGAACCGTTGAAAACGACGATGCCGAAATTGGTGGAATCATAGGTTATGCTGATGATACAAGTATCGAAGATTGCGCTAACTATGGCAAGATTACAAGCACAGGTTGGTATGCCGGTGGCATAGCAGGACATACGTTGTTTAACGGCAGTATCCAGAATGTGTTCAGTTATGGAGATGTGACGAATACAAATACAAATGACAATCCAGGAATCATTATAGGTTATGTAGACGGTACGCTAACCGCAAAGGGCATTGTAGCTTACAACAAGGAGGCATTGCTGAATAATTCATCTGAGAACATCAAAATAGTTGGTGAGGGAAGTCTGACTTTCGAAGACGGAAAGGTAGAAGCTGACGTGGTCAAGGCATTCACCAAACAGCAGATAAAGAGCGGTGAGGTGGCATGGCTTCTTAACGGTTCCACATCTGTTCCTACCGAAGGAAGCACCTTGGCATGGTATCAGAAGTTGGGCGAGAATGCTTATCCTGTACTGACAGCTGCTGAGGGCAATACAGTATATAATGGATCATTCCGTTACTGCGATGGAACGGCTTCCTCATATAGCAACAGTTCTTCTGAGAATGAATTGGTTCACGTAGCATCTGCCACTTTAACCAGTCCTAAGTTCGATGCCGACAAGCACATCTATCACATGGGCTGCAGCAACGAGAACTGCCCTGAGCATAAGTATGCAGCAGATGCAGATGGAACACTGAAGGCTACACAGGCAGACGGCAAGTTCTATGTCGAGAAACTGGCCCTTACCGATGCTTCTACAGCCATCAATACCCAGGCACAGTTCACGATTAAGGACCTGCAGTATAGCCGTCAGCTCAATGAGGGACAAAAGGGTTATGTAACACTCTGCCTTCCTTTCGATATCAATGTAGCTGATGTTACTGGTGTAGAGAAGTGCTATCCTGTAGGAGATATGATGATTCACATGCCAACAAATGATGCAAGTGTATTGAAATTCGTTCTTATGCTCGATGAGCAGTCTGTCATCAAGGCTGGCACACCGATGATTGTTAAGCTTGCTGCAGAGAACGCAGCTCAGAAATTGGTTGCAACGGCACAGAATGTAGAGTACAACGCCAGCTTCTTTGCAGCTCCAACAGCCAAGACGCTGACTTTGAGAGACTGGGATGGCAAGTCGGGCATGATGCCTATCTGTCATGACTTGGCGAGTGCCACAATAGGCGGTGTCTATACAGCTACAACTCTGGAACCAGGAAGCTACAGTTTGCGTGAAGATGGTACATTCGGTATTTACGAAAACGTTTT
>NZ_JAHOEA010000116.1 GCF_019127135.1 Segatella copri
ACCAGGAGCGTAGCCAGTATTTCCCTCCCCGCCAGGTATCCACCATCTTCGAATATCTGGGCGAGCCGGGGGCGGAATAGGGAATGTTGAAAAGGTAAAAAGGTAAAAAGGTAAAAAGAGCCTAGCGGAATGTTAAGCTAGGGTGCTCTTTTTACCTTTTTTTTAGGGGACCAGCGATGGAATCGCTGGGGACGGGGGTGCGAAGGGGGTAAGGCTCTTTTTACCTTTTTACTTTTTTACTTTTTTACCTTTTTACCCTTTATTTCAATAACTTTTTGTAGTCCTTGTCAAATCCTTGAGGATGACGTCCGATGAAAAGAACATTGAGTAAGCAGTTGGCTGCCAGTTCTACATCATTGAGATCAGCGCCTTTGCCTTTTTTGACTTCCTTTCCCAGGCATACATCCCATGTGGACTGGAAACAGCTATCATTTGCTCCAACAAACATATCATTTGAGTTGGGATCTTCCATCAGTTCAAACTTGATAACCTTTTTGGATGTGATAGGTTGGATATTGCAAAGCATATCGAATGCTTTTTCAAAAATATCGCGATGCAACTGTGCATTTGGAAACATCACATTGACTGTTGGAAATATCTCTTCAAATTCAAACGACTGCAATAGCTGGTAGAGTTTCATATGCTTATACCTTATTATATATATAACATTCAGTTTATCAACTCTCGTTGTGAAGACTAGAACTTAGCCATTTTGATAGCATCTATAGCACACTCATCACCCTTGTTACCCAACTTGCCGCCGCTACGATCCTTAGCTTGCTGCAGATCGTTGGTAGTCAAGAGACCATAGATAACAGGAATTTCCTGAGTAGCATTCAGACGGGCAATACCGTAGGTAACACCCTCGCAGATGTAATCGAAGTGAGGAGTTTCACCACGTATCACACTACCTAAAATGATGACTGCATCATAGCCGCCATTCAAAACCATTTGATGGGCTCCGTAGATAAGTTCAAAGCTGCCTGGAACAGTTTTCACATGGATATTCTCAGTGAGTGCTCCATGTTTTTCGAGTGTTTTTACTGCTCCGTCGAGCAAAGCGCCCGTTATCTCAGGATTCCATTCTGCTACAACGATACCAAAGCACATGTTACTGGCGTCTGGTATTTTAGTAAAGTCGTATTCAGATAAATTATGAAGTGCTGTTGCCATATTGATTTCGAATTGTTATCAGTACAGATTAGTTAGAAGCGCGCTCGATGTACTTGTCGATTTCGCCACTCTGTACGAGCATAGCGTTAACATACTTCTTCTTTGCATCCTGATAAAGCTTCAAAGCTTCGTCTTTCTTACCCTGGCTTTCGAGAATCTCGCCTGCCTTGATAATGAATGTAGGAGAAAGACTGTTGTTTGTACCATCTTCGGCCTTGCTGTCAGCCATAGAAGCAGCCTTCTTGAAAGCATCTACAGCCTTGTCGAGCTGGTTGAGATGCGCATAAGCATCACCTAAGGCAGCTTCAGCAGCAGGACTGATCATCTGGTCATCTTCTGAAGAGAAAGATTCCAGACTCTTCTGAGCTTCTGCCCATTTGCCGAGGTTTGCATAGCAAAGACCAGCATAGAGGTTTGCCAGGTTACCTGCATCTGTGCTGCTGTATTCGTCAGCAATCTTAGTAAAACCTACATAGCCAGCGCCATCACCCTTCAATGCCTGCTCATACATCTGGTTAGCAAAGTAGGTCTGACCCTTAGCAAGCATAGTGCTAGCCTTGTCCTCACGAGGACCTGAGATCTGAGATACATAACCGAATACACCTGCAATGATAACAATGATAGCTACTACTGCAATGATAATTGCCTTCTTGTACTTCAAGAAGAAGGCCTCACGAATGTTTAGGCTCTCTGTTTCCTGAGCCTGTACGTTGTTGTTTGCCATTTTTATTTTGCTTTTTTTATTATTCTATACTTTTTAGTTTCTGGTTTTGGGGCAATCTGTTCAATAGAAAGTTAGCTTTCAAATTGTGGAATGCCGCTAAACTTCTGCAAATTTACTCAATTTTATTCAATTATTGAAATTTCTAGCCTATTTTTTTTGTTTTTTCCTCTTTTTCTGCTAACTTTGCACTATAAAAGCAGAAAAGAGACTATGATTTTAAAGAATATTTCCATTATTAACTTTAAAAATATAAAGAGCGCCAACCTGGAGTTGTCGCCCAAAATCAATTGTCTGATAGGACATAATGGCATGGGAAAGACTAATTTCCTTGATGCCATCTACTATCTCTCTTTCTGTAGGAGTGCCTATAATTCTATCGATTCCCAGATTATTACTCATGATGAGCCTTTCTTTATGCTGGAGGGAAATTATGATAATGATAAGGGGGAGATAGAGAATGTTTACTGTGGCATGAAACGGGGTACCAAGAAGCATTTCAAGAGAAACAAGAAGGAGTATAAGCGTCTTTCGCAACATATTGGGCTTATCCCTCTGATTCTGGTTTCTCCATCTGATGTTTCTCTGATAGAAGGAGGAAGTGAAGAGCGCAGAAAACTGATGGATGTGGTCATCTCTCAGTATGATTACTCTTATATAGAGGCTTTGTCCAACTATAATAAGGCTTTGCAACAGAGAAATGCTTTGCTGAAAATGGAGGAGGAGCCTGATATTACGCTGCTGGAACTTTGGGAGCAGCAGATGGCGAGTAATGGTGAATTGCTGTACCGGAAACGGCAGGCTTTCGTTGACGAACTGGTTCCGCTGTTTCAGCAGATTTATCAGCAGATTTCGGGTGATAAGGAGCAGGTCCGTCTTCACTATGTTTCTCATTGCCAGAGAGGTCCTTTGCTGGATGTTATCCAGCGCGACCGGTTTAAGGACCGTGCTGTAGGGTATTCTCTGCATGGTGTTCACCGTGATGATCTGGAGTTTTTGCTGGGTGATTATCCGATGAAGAGAGAGGGAAGTCAGGGGCAGAATAAAACTTTCGTGATTGCCCTGAAGCTGGCTCAATTTACTTTCCTGCAGCGCACGAGTTCCAATACGCTTCCTTTGCTCCTCTTAGATGATATTTTCGATAAGTTGGATGCTCAGCGGGTTGAGGCTATTGTGAAACTGGTTGCCGGTGACCATTTCGGACAGATTTTTATTACGGATACGAACCGTGATCATTTGGATAAGATTCTCCAGAACATGCAGGGAGATCATACGATATTCTATGTAGAGAATGGGGAAATAATGAAGTAATTCAAGTTTCGCAAGTGGTTCAAGTACGGGCTGAAGGCCCAAAAGCTCCTAGCCCAGGGCATCGCCCTG
>NZ_JAHOEA010000117.1 GCF_019127135.1 Segatella copri
TCAAGGCGATTAAGGAGGGTAAGACCAACGTTGACCTCAACGCGCCAACTACTCCTGATAATACTCCTGGTGGTTCTACCCCTAGCGGTGGTTCAAGCACTACCGAAGGTGGCGGCTCAGGCAGTACTGAAAGCGGCGGTTCAAATACCGACCAGACCGGCGGCGAGGGTCAAGGCTCAGAATCAGGCGGCGACGGCAATATGGGTTAACCCCCAGCGGCTAGGGTGCTAGCCCCTAGCCGCAACTCGCCCCACAAAGTTAACATTAAACATTTAACACTTAACATTAAAATGAAATGAAAGCGAACACTTGGAAAACAATTCTGCAGATAGCCATCAGCATTCTGACCGCTATCGCTACTACGCTCGGAGTAACGAGCTGCATGGGATAAAGAACATGGAGTCTACCTTATTATAATAAGCTGACTCAGCCATAAATGAAATCGACCGCTCATCTCAATATGGGGAGAGCGGTCGTTTTCGTTTCTATCGAGAAAGCCGGTCATGAAGGGTCAAAGTCATTAAGGGTCATTATCATTTTCAATCCCCCCAAAAGGGTCCGGTCATTAAGGTCACGGTCATTAAGGTCATTAAGGATTTTCAAAGAAAAGTTGATGGGAAACGAGTAAAAAATCATCATTTTTTTGCTCATTTTCCTTTTTTTTATTATCTTTGCCTTAAAAATTAATAATTGAACTTTCGCATGTGGTTCAAGTACGGGCTGAAGGCCCTGGGCTAGGGGCTTCTGCCCTTTACCTTTCCCTTCGGCCGGTGACCGTTGGTTCAGGGCGTATGGGACAAAACTTGCGAAACTTGAACAAATGAAAAAATATATAGATGGAAAAGAATATTATAAATATAGATGCACATGTCATAGATGATATCAGAACCATCATCACAAGGGCAAGAAACAGGGCGTATCAATCTATCAACGAAACCCTGATACGCTCAAACTGGGAAATTGGCAAACGTATTGTTGAAGAAGAGCAGTTTGGCAAGCAGCGTGCTGATTATGGAATACAGCTCATCAAGTCCATATCTCAGCAGTTGACGACTGAATTCGGCTCCGGCTATGGTGTTCGTAACCTAGCCTATTTCAAGCAATTATACCAATATTTTCCTGATTGGGAGATTTTGCACACGCGTGTGCAAAATCTTTCGTGGTCACATTTAAGATGCATTTTAAGGGTGGATGATGCACAAGCGAGGTTGTGGTATATACAAGAAGCTGCCGAACAAATGTGGAGTGTGAGAACCCTCGACCGCAATGTTGCCTCACAATACTATTATCGACTCCTGCAAACCAGCAATGAGCACAAAGATGAGGTAGAGAACGAGATGAAAACCCTTACAAAAGGATACGCAGACTCACCTGCCATGTTCATCAAGTCGCCAATGGTGACAGAATTCTTGGGCTTATCCCGAGACATGAGCTTCTCGGAAAGCGAACTGGAGAGTGCTATCATCACCCATCTTCAGAAATTTCTGATGGAGATGGGCAAAGGCTATGCCTTCGTAGAGCGACAGCAGCACATCATCACCGATACCCAGGACTACTACATAGACCTGGTATTCTACAATTACCTGATGAAATGTTTTGTACTGATCGACCTGAAGACGACCAAGATCACCCATCAGGACGTAGGACAAATGGATATGTATGTAAGAATGTATGATGAACTGAAACGCACGGAAGGCGACAATCCGACCATCGGCATACTACTCTGTTCGGAAACCAGCCAGGATATCGCAAGATTTTCCATCTTGCACGACAGCAAGCAATTATTTGCTTCAAAATATCTTACATATCTTCCTACAGAACAGCAACTTAAGGAAGAAATAGAAAAGCAGAAAGAAATATTTAGATTACAACATATAAGATGACTTTGTAAAAAGTTACGGAGAATATGAATTATCTCCGTAACTTTTTACATTTTCGGCTGATTTTACCGCTTCAGAGCAATGTTGTAGTTATAATACTTCGTGTTGCCCGTAATATCCTCCAGCACCTGGATGAAAGGAGGAAACTTCACACTCTCGTTGGCAGAAATGCCGCGGGTTTCAAGAATCATCAGATTGGAAACCGGCTCAAGAAACTCATCGAGTTCGAAATACTGGCCCTTCCAGATGAAACTCTTGCGATGCTTATGAATGCGCTGACGGTAAGGATCTGCCTGCTGAAGCATACTCTCGTAAAGATTGGCATTGATCTGCCGCTCGGTCTCTATCTGCTCATTGTCTGAAAGACGCTTCTTGGTGGTGTGAACATACACATACTTGCCTCCCTCGAAACCGCGACGGCGAAGACGGATCTCACTGCCCGGCTCACCCGTAAGATAAGTCTGAACAATATCGCTGTCTATTGCATTAGGAACCTCGCCCGTCAGCTTCACGATATATTTGCGTTCCTCCTCTATCGGCTGCGGAATGGCAAGCACATTGCTTATCTCCTTGAGCACACGGTTCAGCTTGTTGTTGAAATCTTCGTGGTTATTGATCACCCTGAGATGAGGATGACCCTTCCATGCAGAAACAATCTTCTTGTCCAACTCGCGCGCTATCTTCAGCCCCTCCTCATCAGCCTGCTCCAGGCGCTGCGCATTGTTGGCTGTAGTATAAAACTGCTCGGCGCCATCGGCAGCACTCACCAGATGCAGCACAGCATCATAGCGGTCGCGAAGCTGTGAATTCGTATACCCCTCTTCCGAGATGATGCGGTTCCAGAAATCGGGAGTGAGATAGGTAGAAATATCCATCGTGCCACGATCGCAGACAATGATGACCGGCTGCTGCAATGTTTCTGCCATACGCTGGAAACTGTCTTCCAGGTTGATCTGAGTCTGGAAAGTAGCCTTCTCACCCTCAAAGAAGAAATCCTTGTTGGAAGTGAGATAATTCATGCCCGCCTGGGTGAACATGGTTGGAACTTCGGGAATGGTAAAGACCTTATAGCCCAGGCTAGAGAAATGTTCTATCACCTTAACCATAGCGGTAGTCTTGCCCGCACAAGGACCACCCGTCAGTACAATCTTCTTAATCTGATTCATATATCCAGTTTTATATTTTTCGTTTTTCTATTGATGTTCTTCCATAAACATCAGAGTCGAGTAAGTGGAGGGAATTTCACCCTCCCTTCTCTCGGAACCGTGCTTGACAG
>NZ_JAHOEA010000118.1 GCF_019127135.1 Segatella copri
TAAAAATTCCGAGAACGCAAAGGATTCTGCGTTAAAAGTCACTATCGCATTGCGAAAAAAGAACAAATACAGGTGGTTTGGCTATCACCTCGCTAGTATGTTGTACTATCAGAACCCTGATTCTAGTCTTAGAACTAGTTATCAGAACTCCTTCCACTGCTGTGAAAAGTTGTTCCAAGGCAACGGAAGAATTACTGCAAAGTACTGCAAAAATAGGTGGTGTCCGCAATGCCAACGTATCAGGATGGGTACACTTATCAATGCGTACGCACCTCGATTGCAGGATGAGAAAGAGTTATATTTCATAACTCTCACACGTCCGAATGTTCGAGCAGAGCAGCTTCCTGAAGAGATTGCAACATATAACAAGAAGTGGCAATCTATCAAAAATTCAAAGTGGTTTCGCCGTGCAACAGTGCTCGAGAATATGATAGGCATCAAGAAACTGGAGTGTACCTATCACGCAAACAGATATGTTTTGAAGAAGCTGCCACTTGAGTGGAAGCAAGAACACGGAAAGTGGTACAAGGTACAGAGATTTGAACGCACATCTGAGAAAGATGAGTGGTACGACACGTACCATCCGCACTTTCACATACTAGTGAACAATAAGGAAGCAGCCTTGAAGATTATAGAAAAGTGGCTCAAGATAAACCCAGAGTCGTCACCTGCAGCCCAAAATTATCAGGAAGTGACGAACAAAAAAGCATATCTTGAGATATTCAAGTACTTCACGAAGTTGGTTGCAAAGGATAGCAACGGAAAACGCTTCTTTGATGCAAAGCACATGAACGTGATATTTGAAGCGATGAGCGGAAGGCAGGTATATAAACGCATCGGCTCGGACGAAAGTTGGAAGTGTGGAGAGGTCAACGAAGAAGAAACGGAAGAAGAAGCAGCTATTTTCCTGCAAGATATGTCTTGGAAAACATTCTCATGGAAAGAGATAGAAGATAAGTTTGGCTATTATGATGTAGATTCGGGAGAGATTCTAACGGAAATGGTAGCACCTGACCACCTCATGGAAATCATCAACCACGAGAAGATGAAGGGGAAAGAGTTAGAACTATTCAACAAAAAGAGCATTCAGGGATGACCCCGAGTGCTCTTTTTGTTATATTTTCATATACTAAAACTTATGTTTTTATATACCTCTGCGCCATTCTCTGCCCTGGTTCTTCTCCTGGTTCTTCCGTTCCTGGTTCTGCTCCTGGAGTTGGCGAGAGTATTCTTGTTGCTTTCGCCAATCGGCGAGACTGAAATCTCGTGCCATCGCTTTAAGGGTCTTTGCTATCTTATCGAGTTTGAAAGAATCAAAGAAGCGGATGCAGGCGCATACAATGCCCTGTGCGCATATTTCTCTGCGACCGATTGCGTGTTCATCACTAGAAGTGTTGTGCGCTCCCTGACGCTCACAGAGCGGGTTGAACACTTCTTTTTTGAAGTCGAATGCATCTGCACTACCTGCGTACCCAAAAGTTTCTTTGTAGTATGCCATATCGGCATATTTCTCTTTGATGAGCTTTGCAGCTGCATCATAAGTGTAATTTCCTTCTGTCATATTCTGTATGATTTTAAGTTTCTTCGTGTCCTCTTGGGCTGCTTCTGCTTTCTTGTGAACTATGTTCATCAAGTCTTTTCCGACCTTCTCGGGGGTTACTTTCGACATATCGTTGTACTTCATCCCTGCTCCCTTCAGAACTTCTTCGACCGCTTCCGCTCGTCCTTCAGCTTTTGCGGCATCCAGTTGTGCAGGTAGTTCCTTCAGCTGCTTAGCTTCTGACCCAAAGCCGAGAAGGTTTGAGAGTTTCTTTGTCGAGTTAACAACGAGACCAGAAACGGCAGCCTTTTCCGCTGCGGCTTTCTCTGCTCGTGCTTCCGCTGCTTCTTTCTCCGCAACCTTTTGCGCTTGCTCGGCTTGCGTCTTTGCCTTGATTGCTTTCTCTGCTTCCTCACGTGCTTTCTGCTCTTTGTACTGCATAGCTGTGAGATGCTTCTTGTCAGATGAAACACCTCGCTGCATCCCAAGAACCTCTGCGGTGATGGTCTGCATCTCTGCCATGTCCTGCCGATTGAGTTTGATAGATTCGCCATTTGTCGGGTTCGTCCAATCGGCTACGAGGTGGGCATGAAGGTTCAGTTTGTCGGTATCTGAACCGAAATACCCCTCATCCTTGTGGATGGCAATTTGGAAGATGCTTATACCAAAGCGTTCGTTAAGTCGGGAACTCAACCGCAAGAGGTCACGCATTGTCGTGCCTTCCTCGATGTTCACGACTGCCTCCCTGATGGGGGTTGCTTTTGCGTGAAGCTTCTTGCGAGTTGGGTGATGTTCGAGGAAATTTTGGGTGATGGTTGCAAGGCGATCGCTTTGCGTTTCGTCCCCCCAATACTCATTGAGGTGCGTGCGATCAGGTCGCACGTAATCGAGGAACTTCAAACGTCTGTTGTGTTCCTCGCTGCCGCCCTTGACGGGCTCGAAGTGTATTGATGCTTGTGCCATATATACGAAGAGTTTTAAGGGCTGCAGGGGGTCGAGGGGTGAAACCCCCGTCCTCGAAGAGCCCACAATTTGTGCAACAAATTATAGTGGGCTATAATTTGTTGCACAAATTTCGGTGGCAAAGTTACACAAACTCTGGGAAAGTACCAAAGGAATTGGAAAGAAAAAACGTAAATACTATGAAAAACACCGCCGTCCGCGTCGGACCAAGTCAGGGTTATAGGGGCTGACTTGTGTGAAGCCCCTAATCCCCAGCCGGAAGCAAGAAGCGCAATGGCGCCAGCCCTTCACAAACTCAGCCAAGAGGGGAGAGAGTTCTTCGGCTCGCCGGTACGGCGAATTCATATAGCAAGAAAAAACCCTGCGAGTTACACCACATAGGGATATTAAGTAACTAGCAGGGTCAAACTCGTCCTTTTCGGGTGTCGAGTTCTTCGGCAGTTGCAAAGGTACGAAAATACTTCGAGACTACAAAGGAAAATACCCCAAAAACGCAAAAATAAAAACATTTTACAAACGCCCGAAAATGAG
>NZ_JAHOEA010000011.1 GCF_019127135.1 Segatella copri
GCAAGCGCAAGCAGTATGATAAAGAGGGCGTGGAAATGAAATATGGAAGAATGGAGTAACGAACATTAAAACATATAGATTATGAAGAAGATAAAGTTAAGCAATGGCGTAGAAATGCCACAACTGGGTTATGGTGTTTATCAGGTGGAACCTGATCCAACCCAACCCTCACCCAGATTGGCGAGAAATACGGCAAGACTGCTGTACAAGTAGCCTTGCGCTGGCTGCTGCAGAGCGACGTAATCATCATCCCGAAGACTATTCATAAGGAACGCATGGAAGAGAATCTGAACCTCTTCGACTTCAATCTTGATGCTGAGGACATGCAGAAGATTGCTGCGCTCGACACCGCCCACAGTCTCTTCCTCGACCATCATAGCGGAGAAACGACCAAGCAGTTTATGGAGTGGAGAGCTGTAGTGAAACCTACAGAATAAAGAGTAAGATTGCGCCAACATGGAGGTTGAGCATGGCTTATCCACATTACTGGTAATACTTTCCGAATTTCAGGTATAAAGAAATATAGATAATGTGCGTATCTTTGCCCCCGTAAAAATAAAATTGCATGTTACAAACGTTTTAGAAATTTAAAGTATAGGATTATGAAGGAATTTTTCTTTAATACCATACAAGAGTTCAATGACTTCATAGGGGTGAAAACACTTCATCCTCTGGTGAGCATTGCGCGTGTAGAGAACACCTCTCCTATTCAGGAGGCTGTGCATCACTACGGACTTTATGCCCTCTTCCTGAAGGAAAACAAAGGGTGTAAATTGTCATACGGCAGAACAGAATATGACTTTGACGAGATGACCGTAACCTCGTTTGCTCCCGGACAATCGATTAAAGTAGAACCCATTCCAGGAGTTCCGATAGCCAAATATACGGTATTGATTTTCCATCCCGAGCTGCTCAACCGCACCCAGCTTGGCAAGAACATCTCCCGCTATGAGTTTTTCGACTATACAAGCAACGAAGCACTACATTTATCCGCTGCCGAGGTAAACATCTTCCGTGACGTGCTCTCAATGATTAGTCAGGAACTAGAGCATCCTATAGATAGGCATTCGCGTGAGCTCATCGTTTCTAACATCGAGTTGCTGCTGAACTATTGTCTGCGTTTCTACGACCGCCAGTTTATCACTCGCGAGGAGATCAATCATTCGGTGGTAAAAAAGTTCATCTCTCTACTCGATGAATACATTGCCCGTGAAGCGATGCGTGAAGGATTGCCTACCGTAGCCTACTTTGCCGACAAATGCTGCTATTCTACCAAATATTTCGGTGAATTAGTCAAGACAGAGACAGGCAAAACCGCTAAGAGTATGATCAACGACCGACTGCTTTCTGCAGCCCGCCAACTGCTTGTAGATGAGACCTTAAGCATTACGCAAGTCAGTCAGCACCTCGGCTTTGAGTATCCTCAGCACTTCGTCCGCTTTTTCAAGGCGCAGACGGGAAAGACTCCAAGCGAGTATCGCAAAACTGCATAGATAGTAAAGAAATAGAATCATGAACAGATTATTCGCATTTTTGCCCACCTCGCCTTTGAAATACCTGGTGAGAACACATCCAACGAGTGGCAGGAGGCTGTGAGCGATGAGGAATATAACAAGACTGAACTTTCGCAAGTGAGCTCCACACGCCCTAACAGGGCAGCAGGTGCTGTGGTATAAGTCCGTAATACTGATTTGCGAGCTGTTGATTTATGACACACCCTCTTGTGGACCTTCAGCCCGTACTTAAACCACATGCGAAAGTTCAGTATATTTATAAACAAGCAAGTTGATATTTATTCACTTGCGAAACATTCGACACGAAAGCATCATGGTTTCTACTAAAACCCTTTCTTTTGATTTATTAAACTTGAAAAGATTTATTACATTAACGAGATTTAACCGTTTGATATTTGATAAAAGATGTAGCAGGAGAAGAGAAATAGAAAGGAAAAAGCGAAAAAAGAATATCTATTTTAAACCTTTGCGGATGATCTGCGTCTAATTTCTGTATGATGTTCAGATAATGATGTTCTGACTCATACAATGATGTTCAGACATTCGTCGCAAATAGAAATTATAAACTTTTAAATTTTGTGGTTTATGAAAAGAATGATAAGAATTTTGATGATTGTCATTTGCTGCATGCTAACATGCAATATGGCAGCAAATGCAGGCAATGACAAGCCTATCGCCGTTAATGCACTCCCGGTAAAGGCTCAAACCTTACTCAGCAACCATTTCAACAATCAGAAGGTGATGCTTGCTACCATTGAGACGGGGGTTATCAACAAGAGCTATGATGTGGTTCTGCAGAACGGAACCAAGCTGGAATTTGATAAGAAAGGCAATCTCACAGAGATTGACTGCAAGCAGGGAAAAGTGCCAGCCAAGCTGATTCCGCAGGCCATCAGAAACTTCCTGAAGGAGAATTATCCAGCGCAAGCGGTAAAGAAGATTGAAATGAGCAAGAATGAATACGAAGTGGAATTGGCAAATGGGTTGGATTTAACCTTCAACAAGCATTTCCAGGTAATCGACATAGACTGATGAGACAACCCGATATTAACGGATTGTTTTCAAAAGGTTCACCCGAAAAAATGTGGTGACCTTCATCTGATGAACCCCACCAACTTTCCCATTCCGGCAAGGATGCGGATGGTTGGTGGGAATTTCCATTTATAAAAGAAAAAACAAAGTAATATGAAAAAAATATTTATCATGAGCATCATAACCATGCTATCAAGCCTGCTTTCTTGTCAGGCGCAAAATAAAAGCTATAAGAGTCTGTCGGTAGATGACTATGAGAAAGCCATCACTGACACCACAGTAATCCGTCTAGACGTACGAACCGCCGAGGAGTTTGCCGATGGGCATATTCGTGGCGCAATCAACATTGACGTACTGAAATCAGACTTCGAACAGAAGGCCACCGCCACTCTTCCCAAGAGCAAGACAATCGCCGTGAACTGCCGAAGCGGAAAGCGAAGCAAGAATGCCGCAGCTATATTGACAAAGAACGGCTATAAGGTAATAGAACTCGATTCAGGCTTTAATGGCTGGCAGGCAGCAGGAAAAGAAATCGTAAAGTAATAAATTCAGCCTGATACTTCGGATAACAGATTAATGAGGAATTTATGCCTACAGAATGTAAGATGATAGCCCGGAGTATCAGACAGCATGGGCGCACGAACCCTAAAGGCAAAAAAAATCCCAGTCAGGATAAAACCTTGACTGGGATTCATTTTTTTAATCTCTCTCATTATTTTTCTCATCTATAAAAGATGATTACTTCAAACCACGATTGATAAGGGTTGTGTTGAGAAGCATCACGTACTTACGATACTGATTGTTGTTCAAAACAACGTGCATGTACTTGAGATCCTTCATAACAGCCTTGTCAATCATTGCAGAACGATCTTCACCCTTTACTGTTGCAGCATTCATCATGTCTGCGGTGAAGTTCTTGTGTACATCAGCTACAGCCTCTACCTGATCAATATTCAAACTCAAAGCATCTGCCAAGCTTGACATGTTAACGTTCATGTTGAAAGCAGCTGTTGCATTTGTCTCCTCTTCTGCTGCGAAAGTAGCTGTTGCCATTGCAAACATAGCTACTGCTAATACCATAATCTTCTTCATAATCTTTTTACCTTTCTTTACTTTGTGAGCCTTGCACATCCGTAGACACCGGCTCTGTTAAACATTATCCTATAGTCTTTTTCTTTAAGACGCTGCAAAGATACGAACTTTTCTCTGTGTGCGCAAACATTTCTTGGGATATTTTCAGTTTTCCGCCTATTTCTTGACTTAAATCAACAACAATACTCCGAAAAAGGCGTCAGAACGTTAGAGATATTACATTTTCACTATCATTTTGTAATATCATCGAAAAAAAAGCCCGTTTTCTTCGTTTATACCAATTATTATTTGTACCTTTGCAAAAGATTCAACCTATAAAACAAGCAAAATGGTACAGGAAAATCATATAGACAAGGCACTCGCCTTCATGGAAAGTCTCGAAAAACTGGGCAACCAGCTCAAGGCGGCTGAAGAACATCAGAAACAGCTCCTCGCCCGAATGCTGGATCTCAAGAAGGAGAATCTGACCGACGGCGAGGAATATGCCGAACTCTCGCAGAAGAGTAAAAGTCTGCAGGACATCATCGACAAATGGCGCCCCATCTATCTGGAGCGCATGGAGATGGTTAAGAGCGTAAGCATTCAGAAAAGAAAAAGAAATAATAAAAAATAAATAACAAAATGGAAACAAACAACAAGAACAAGTTTATTGTAGTTTCATACGCACTGTATGATGTAACTAAAGGTGACAACGGCGAAGAGATGCTCATCGAGCGCACTACCGACGAGCGTCCGTTCATCTTCATCAGCGGTATGGGCGTTACCCTGCCAGCTTTCGAAGAGAAGGTGGTAGACCTGGCTAAGGGCGATGAGTTCGACTTCCAGCTGGATCCAGAGCAGGCCTATGGTCAGCACTATGATGAGCGCGTACTGGAGCTCGACAAGCAGATTTTTACCGTCAACGGCCAGTTTGATGCACAGCACGTACAGGTAGGCGCTATCATCCCATTGCAGAACGAGGATGGCAACCACTTCAACGCAGTAGTGAAGAACATCAGCGATACAAAGGTAACCTGCGACCTGAACCACCCATTGGCTGGCTTGAAGCTCAACTTCTGCGGTCAGATTCTCGAGAGCCGCGAGGCTACTGCTGAGGAGATTGCCAAGATGGCTCAGATGATCAGCGGCGAAGGTGGTGGCTGCTCAGGTGGCTGCGACAACTGCGGCGGCGACTGCAAGGATGGCAACTGCGAGGGTGGTTGCGAAGGCGGCTGCAACAAGTAATAAACACCTTTATAATATATAAGGTAATGAGGAATACATTTGGTAATCTTTTCACTCTCACAACTTTTGGCGAGAGTCATGGAATAGCCGTAGGAGGCGTTATTGACGGATTTCCTGCAGGCATTGAAATCGACATGGACTTTATCCAGAGCGAGCTGAACCGCCGACGCCCAGGACAGAGCCATATCACTACGGCCAGAAAGGAAGCTGACCAGGTGGAGTTTCTGAGTGGTGTATTCGAAGGCAAATCTACAGGAACCCCTATCGGTTTTGAGGTACGCAACCAGAACCAGCATTCTCAGGACTATGAGAATATGCGCTGCCTCTTCCGCCCTTCTCACGCCGATTTCACTTATCACGAGAAGTATGGCGTTCGCGATCATCGTGGTGGCGGCCGTTCGTCAGCCCGCATCACCATTGCCCGATGCGTAGGCGGAGCCTTGGCTAAACTTGCCTTGCGCCAGCTGGGCATCAGCATCACGGCCTATACCTCACAGGTGGGCAGCATCTCGCTGGAGAAAGATTATCATCTGTATGACCTCAACACCATAGAAGATAATCCGGTGCGCTGTCCTGACCAGCAGAAGGCGAAGGAGATGGAAGATCTCATCGCCCAGGTTAAGGCCGACGGCGATACGATTGGCGGAATCATCACTTGCGTCATCAAGGGTTGTCCGGTAGGATTGGGCGAGCCTGAGTTTGACAAGCTTCATGCCCAACTGGGTGCTGCCATGCTTGGCATTAACGCCGTGAAGGGTTTTGAATATGGCGAGGGTTTTGCCGGAGTTACTGCCCGCGGAAGTGAGCAGAATGATGTCTTTATCCCGAAGGCTGATGCAGCTGAGGTGCCAGAAGATGCAGCCGTGAATCAAGATGTTGCTGCCCGTATCACGACAAAAAGCAATCATAGCGGAGGAATACAGGGCGGTTTGAGCAACGGCCAGGATATCTATTTCCGTGTTGCCTTCAAGCCGGTGGCTACTCTTCTGATGGAACAGAATACGGTAGATTTGGAAGGAAATGCCACTACGCTGACTGCCCGTGGCCGACATGACCCATGCGTTTTGCCAAGAGCCGTTCCGGTGGTTGAAGCCATGGCAGCCATGGTTATCCTGGACAATTATCTCTTGAATAAAACAATAAAACTTTAATTAGTTATTAATTAGTAGTGATTAGTGATTAACAAACTAATCGCTACTAATTAATAACTAATAACTAACTGAACTTTCGCATGTGGTTCAAGTACGGGCTGAAGGCCCAAAAGCTCCTAGCCCAGGGCATCGCCCTGGGTATAATAGCAATCAGCAAGGCGCCCTGTAAGGGCAAAAGCCTTATGTTTTGCCTGGAGTTTTAAAGCTTTTGCCCTTACAGGGCGACAGGTTTGCGTCCGTAATTACCCAGGGCGATGCCCTGGGCTAGGGGCTTCTGCCCTTTCAGGGCGTGTGGAACATACATGCGAAACTTGAATAACTATTAACTATTTCTAAAGTTTGCTGTCCTTCAGCAGTTTTGGGCAATATTCATTAAAAAAGCATTTATCGCAGAGTGGTTTCGTACTCTTGCAAATATATCTGCCATGCAGCAGAATCCAATGATGAGCATTCGGAATATCCTCTGCCGGAATGTGTTTCATCAGATAATCTTCTACTTTTCGTGGTGTATCAGCTGTTTTTGGCACCAAACCCATGCGATGACTCACACGATAAACATGCGTATCCACCGCCATCGTAGCATGACCGAACCATACGGCACGAATCACATTCGCCGTCTTGCGCCCTACTCCAGCCAGCTTTTCCAAATCATCCGCAGCCTCAGGCACCTCACCTCCGAACATCTCAACCAGCTGGCGAGACATTTCAGCCAGATGCTTCGCCTTGGCATTCGGATAACTCACCGAACTGATCAACTCATAAATATCTTCCTCGCTCGCCTGTGCCATGTGCTGCGCATCAGGATAACGGGCAAAGAGAGCAGGCGTAACCATGTTGATACGCTTGTCGGTGCATTGCGCAGAAAGCAAGGTAGCCACCAGAAGCTGAAATGCGCTACCGAACTGCAACTCGGTAGTTACATTCGGCAGCGCACTTCTGAAATGATTCAATATAAAATCGTATCTTTCCTTACGAAGCATTTCTCTTACTTTTTAGCAGGAGCAGCCTCCTCTTTCTTCAGCTTTCCCTTGTAAGCCTTGTTCAAGCCGGCAATAACCTCATTTGTAATATCGTAAGCCTTGTCAGCATAGAGCAGGTTATCGCCGCTCTTTGAGAAGATGATGCTGTACTTCTTGTCCTTGTTATAGCGTGCAAGATAGTTGGCAATGCTGTCGTGGAGAGCCTTGTTGTACTTCTCCTGCTCAGCAGCAAACTCGTTGCTCAAGCGCTGCTGCAAGCCCTGCAAGTCGTTGTTCTGCTTCTGCAAACCAGCCTGAATAGCCTCAGCCTGCTCACGGGTGTAAGCATTCTGCTGAATCTTCTGCTGGAAGTTGGCTGCTGCAGCCTGAAGCTGCTGACCCTTCTGCGCGATGGTAGCCTGAATGTTCTGGCCTTTCTTCTCCAAGATAGAGGAATACTCCTTAGCAAAGGTATACTGAGTCATGATAGAGTCTACCTCTACATAAGCAATTTTCAATTCAGCAGGAGCCTTGCTCTCTGACTTAGCCTCTACCTGAGGCTGAGATTTGTTGCATGATGCCAATGACAGGGCAGCAACTGCTGCGATTGCCACTGAACCCAAAATGTTCTTTCTCATTTTTTCTATCATATTATATTATTACTATTTTCTAATAAGCCTTGTTGGCTTCTCTTGCCTCACGGTCCTGATCCACCACACAATGAATGCCCTGCTTGCGCAAGCCCGGATTGTCATGCACATGCTGGGAAGAGAACTTGCCGTTCTTCTTAAAAATCAACTTTACGCAAAATAATGCCATACAGATAGCAATTATTAACACGCTTAATAACATTAATTTTATCATTTTTATTACCTTTGCAGTGCCTTAGTGCACTTTTGGGTGCAAAGGTACTATTTTTTTGGGAATAACCAAAACAAAATAGTAGAAATAAATGTTTTATCAAAACAAAATAATAGAAAATAAATGAATAAAAGTGAATTAAAGCCTGCTCTCGTGTTCGAGCAGTTCGCAAAAATCAACGAAATACCTCGTCCTTCCAAGCACGAGGAGAACATGATTGAGTTTTTGAAATCTTTCGGTGAGTCTCATCAACTCGAAACGCTGGTAGATGAAACCGGTAATGTGCTCATCCGCAAAGCTGCCACTCCAGGCTACGAGCACGCTGAAACTATCATCCTGCAGAGTCACATGGATATGGTTTGCGACAAACTGGTGGATGTGGATTTCGACTTCCACAAAGATGCAATCCAGACTTACGTAGACGGCGAATGGCTCAAGGCAAAGGGTACTACCCTCGGTGCTGACGACGGTATTGGCTGCGCCATCGAACTGGCTATCCTGGCAAGCAACGATATTGAACATGGTCCTATCGAGTGCGTCTTTACACGTGATGAGGAAACCGGACTGACCGGTGCTCACGGCATGAAGGCGGGCTTTATGACCGGAAAGATGCTCATCAACCTCGACTCAGAGGATGAGGGCGAAATCTTCGTATCCTGCGCTGGTGGTCAGACTACCCATGCCACCTTCCACTTCTCTCGCGAAGAAGCTCCTGCGGGTTATTTCTTCATGGAAGCTTCGCTGAAGGGTCTCAACGGTGGTCATTCAGGCGATGACATCAATAAGAAACGCGCCAATGCCATCAAGATTCTTGCCCGTTTCCTCTTCCTCGAGAATGAGAAACTGGATGGAAGTTTGCGCCTCGTAAGCTTCAACAGCGGCAAAATGCACAATGCCATTCCTCGTGACGGAAAGATTGTTTTCGCTGTTAAGAATGCTGATAAGGAGCAGGTTCGTGCCGACTGGAATATCTTTGCATCAGAAGTAGAAGATGAATTCCACGTAACAGAACAGGCTATGCAGTTCAATATGAGCAGCACCGATGCTGCACCTGTCATCGAGAAAGCTGTAGCCGACAAGTTCGTAATGGCTCTCCAGGCTGTAGACAACGGTCCGCTTACCACCTGCCAGGATGAGGCGATTGCCTGGATGGTAGAAACCTCAAGCAATGTGGCAAGCGTGATGACCGATGAAAACAGCATCAACATCGTAGCTTCTCAGCGAAGTAACGTAATGAGCAATCTGGCGAACATGACCAACACCGTAAAGGCAGTCTTCCTTCTGGCTGGCGCCGAGGTAACTGTAGGCGACAAGTATCCTGCTTGGAAGATGCGCGCCAACAGCGAGCTTACCGACCTGGCTGTAAAGGCTTACGAAAAGCTCTTCGGCAAGAAGCCATTGGTAAAGGGCATTCATGCCGGTTTGGAGTGCGGTCTCTTCTCAGAGCGCTATCCTGAGCTCGACATGGTAAGTTTTGGTCCTACCCTGCGCAATGTTCATACCCCAGACGAGGCTCTTCTCATTCCTACTGTAGAGATGGTTTGGAATCACTTGCTGGAGATTCTCCGCAGCGTGGCTAAATAAGCAAGCGTGCTGAATAAATCAGCGCGGCTTAATAAAAAAGAAGAAGTCTATGATAAAGAAAATAATGTTTGTCATGGCTCTAGGACTTGTGCTGATGTTCACCTCGTGTGGTGATCAGCACAAGGCTCAATCTCTGGTCAAGGATTTTCTTGATAAGAACCTCGTAGATCAGGACTGCAGCTATGAGCGGTTCTCCCGCCTCACTCCTACCGCCATGATCAGTTTCGACCAGATGAAGGTAATGCGACAAAATGTCAGCAAACTGCCTTACGTCAAGAAGAATATTGATTATAATGATGCAGCTTATCCCGACACCTTATTATATTTAAGGGCTACATACAAGCTGACCAACCATCAGGGCGAGAAGCAGGAAGTAACCCAAACCTTTTATCTTGATAAAGGTTTGACAAGAGTTATCGGGTTTAAGGAAAACTAAAAGATAGTTAAGAATTGCCTTTCAGTAAGGCAGTAAGAATAAACAGAAAGAGTTGACTAGCATTTTAACTAGCCAACTCTTTTTTCATATAATCTCTTATTTCTTTTCTAGCCAGAGTCAGACGGTTCTCGGCCGCTTTATATCCGATGTTCAGATTCTGTGCAATCTCGCTCACCTGCATTCCTTCGAAGAGATTCAGGCGGTAAACCTTGCTTCTCTTTTCCGTGAGCCGGGCAATGCCACGCTCCAGAATCTCGTTGGTCTGCTGGGCAGAGAAAACAGATTCGCCATCAACATCATATCTTCCCATCCAGTCGGTAGCTCCCAGGAAGTGTTCATACTCCTCAATCTTATGCTTGCGACGGTAATAATCGATAATCAGATTCTTGGCAATGGTGTATACAAAACAAGGTAAAGTAACAGGCGTAATCATCTTATCGCCTCGAAGTAATCGCACAAAAGTATTCTGCACGATGTCTTCAGCCTCGTCTGCCGGAAGCGAACGAGACATGACATACAACTTCAGCTCGTTGTAGTGTTCAGAGTAATAATCAGCAATAATGCTGTAATTTGAATTTGTTTGTTCCATGATGGCGATTTTTTTAATCATGTTTTTCGTTTATCGATATTGCAAAGGTAATAAAAAAAAGGAAAGCCACCAAAGGAAAGCGAAAAAAAATGTGCTAAATGTTCGTTTTGAAACATTTAGCACATATGATAGATACAATTTGTAACATGAAATGTTACGCATCGCAAAGTTTTATTTCTTAATTCAAACCTTTTTTCAGGTTGGATTACTTAATCATGTCAACGCTTCTCTTGAGGAATGCGTCGAGCGAAGCACCCTTCAACATACCGTTCTGAAGCAGGGCAAGGTCGATGAGCTGGTGAACAATGTTGTTGTTCTTAGCATAGCCCGAGATGATTTCGTTGCGCTTAGCCTTCTCATCGCTGATGGCCTTCTCTGTATTGTGAACATCATCCTTCTCCTGCTGGGTAATCTCTTCAGGCTTCTTCTTGTTCTGCTCCTGATGGAGTACGGCAAGGCGAGCTTCCTGACCCTTGATTTCTGCAAGGATTGGCTTCAATGTTTCAGCAGTGTTGGCCTCAGCATCTTCCAATACCTTCTTTACCAGAGCATGGTCTGAGTTCAGTACGATGTTGTAGCTGTCTGGCATCTGACCGTAGAAGTTCATGCCTGCCTGGAACTGGCTCATCGCCTTCATACGGCGCATGTACTCGTTCTGAGTGATGAGCACTGGCTGGTTCTGTTCGCCCAAAGCCTGAATCTCAACAAAGAATTCTGTCTTGTCGAGTTGAGGCATCTGAGAGCGGAATACTTCTGTCAAGTTGTCAGACTGCTCTTTGCTCAAATCGGTCTTCTTAGCATCTTCCTTCACGATGAGGCGGTCGATAATGTCGGCGTCAACACGTGTAAAGCGGCTCTTCTCCAACTTCTGCTCCAGCATGTTTACCATCGGCGTATCGAGCTGACCTTCCATCAGGAGTACAGAATATCCCTTCTGCTTGGCAGCTTCGATGTAAGAATACTGCTCTTCCTTATTGTTGGCATAGAGATAAACCAGGTTGCCGTCCTTATCGGTCTGGTTGTCCTTAATCAGCGTCTTGTACTCCTCGAAAGTAAAGTACTTGCCCTCAACATCTTTCAGAAGTGCGAAGTCCTTTGCGCGCTCGTAGAAATCTTCCTGAGAGAGCATTCCGTAGTTGATGAAGATCTTGAGATCATCCCATTTCTCTTCAAACTCCTTGCGGTTCTCCTTGAAGATAGAGTTCAAACGATCGGCTACCTTCTTGGTGATGTAGGTAGAAATCTTCTTCACGTTGCTGTCGCTCTGAAGGTAGCTGCGGCTTACGTTCAGCGGAATGTCCGGTGAATCGATTACACCATGAAGCAATGTGAGGAATTCTGGTACAATGCCCTCTACCTGGTCGGTTACGAACACCTGGTTGCAATAGAGCTGAATCTTGTTGCGCTGCATGTCGATGCTGCTCTTGATGCGTGGGAAGTAGAGAATACCCGTGAGATTGAATGGGAAGTCTACATTCAGATGAATCCAGAACAACGGGTCGTCCTGCATTGGATAAAGGGTGTGATAGAACTTCTTGTAGTCCTCATCCTTCAAGGTGCTAGGAGTCTTGGTCCAGAGAGGCTCCACATTATTAATAATGTTATCCTCATCAGTCTCCACATTCTTGCCGTCCTTCCACTCGGTCTTCTTGCCGAAAGCTACAGGCACTGCCATAAACTTGCAGTACTTGTTCAGAAGTTCCTCAATCTTGCTCTTCTGCAGGAACTCCTTGCAGTCATCAGCAATATGGAGGATGATGTCTGAACCACGCTCAGCCTTGTCTGCATCTTCGATTTCGAAAGCAGGTGAACCATCGCAGCTCCACTTTACTGCCTTGCTTCCCTCTTTGTAGCTCTTAGTGATGATTTCTACCTTGCTGGCTACCATGAAAGAAGAATAGAAGCCGAGACCGAAGTGGCCGATGATGGCGTTGGCATTCTCCTTATACTTGTCGAGGAAGTCAGTTACGCCTGAGAATGCAATCTGGTTGATATATTTATCGATTTCCTCCTCATTCATACCTATACCATGGTCGCTGATAGTCAAGGTTCCAGCCTTCTCATCGAGAGAGACACGAACGGTTGTGTCGCCTATCTCGCCCTTGAAATCGCCCTGAGCTGCAAGAGTCTTCAACTTCTGTGTAGCATCTACGGCGTTTGAAACCATCTCACGGAGGAAGATGTCGTGATCTGAATATAAGAATTTCTTGATGACAGGGAAAATGTTCTCTGTCGTTACACCAATATTACCTTTCTGTGCCATAATATAAAATGTTTTTATTCGTATTTACTTTATTATTGTTTGGCAAGGGGGCTTACAAATAGCGTGCCAAAATAAAGGGAAGGACGGAAAGGCCCAAAATACAACACGCCCAGCAAGAGCAAAAGCTTCATTACATTAGTGAAATATCCAAAGCTTTATGCTATTGCAGGGCGTGTGAGGTTTACTTACGAAAATTGAATCTTATGACTAAATGTCTCTTGGAAATCCTTTTGCCAAACCGCCTTCGCTTGTTTCCTTGTAAAGCGAAGGTAGATCATGTCCCGTCTGTCGCATCACTTCAACTACCCGGTCGAAAGATACGGTATGATGGCCATCTGAGAAGGAAGCGTAGAGATCAGCATCCAAAGCTCGGGCGGCAGCAAAGGCATTTCGCTCGATACAAGGAATCTGAACCAGTCCACAAACCGGGTCGCAGGTCATTCCGAGATGATGCTCCAATCCCATTTCGGCAGCATATTCTACCTGAGCCGGACTGCCTCCGAAAAGCTGACAGGCTGCAGCCGAAGCCATGGCGCAGGCAACACCTACCTCCCCCTGGCAACCTACATCAGCACCGCTGATAGAAGCATTCTGCTTTACGATGTTGCCTACCAATCCTGCAGTAGCCAAGGCTCTCAAGATGCGCTGTTCACTCATATCATGAGAAGTAAACATGTGGTAGAGTACAGCTGGCAATACACCGCAGGCGCCACAGGTAGGAGCTGTAACGATGGTGCCACCCGAAGCATTCTCTTCGCTCACAGCCAGCGCATAAGCATAAACCAAGCCGCGGCTCTGCAGGGAAGCACGGTAACCCTTCGCCTTTATAAAATAGGTGGCAGCCTTACGCTGCAGCTTCAGCGGACCAGGCAAAACACCTTCATGGTCCAAACCATTCCTGATGCTCTGCTTCATCGTTTGCCAAACCATGTCGAGATAATCCCAGATATCATCCGATTCGCATTTCTCAACATACTCCCAGAATGAGCGTCCGTTATCATAGCACCATTGCTTGATGTCAGCGAGCTTGTTCAGATTATAAACATCCTTGGCGCCCAGCTCTTCGTTGCCGGCAGTACCATCAGAGATGGCTCCACCACCAATACTGTAAACGGTCCATTCATCAATAATATCGCCGTTCAGATCCTTGCCCACAAATTTCATTCCGTTGGGATGATAAGGCAGGAAAGTCTGTGGTTGCCAGATGATGTTCACGGTTTTATGAGGTCTGAGCACTTCTTCTATTGCCACATCAGTCATGTGTCCCTTACCTGTAGCAGCCAGACTTCCATAGAGGGTTACTTCATAATAAGAAGCGTTAGGGCAACGCTCCAGAAAAAGTTTGGCAGCACGCTGAGGCCCCATCGTATGACTGCTCGATGGTCCCTTACCTATTCTATATAATTCCTTTAATGATTTCATATTTTTCTCTCGTATTTGATATTTTTACTTATCGATTTTACCTTTTAAATGGGCTCAGTTACTTATTTCTTCGGTTCACCATCCGAAAGTTACTTCACCTGCTTGGCTTTCAGGATGATGACATCCGTGAGAGGCCTGTCGTTGTTCGCCTTATCGGTAGCCACATTCTGAATCTTATCAACCACATCCATACCTTCGAGCACCTCTCCGAACACGGTGTAGCCGTTGTCAAGGTGAGGAACACCACCATGCTTGATGTAGCCCTTCTGCAACTGTTCAGAAGGAATGGCGTAATCCTTACCTTCCCGTTTCTGCTTTTCTACATAATATTCCATCTGTCGGGGAGAAAAATTTCTGCCCCAGGTAATGTAGAAATCAGTCGGCGCCGAAGCTTTGGTCGGATTTTCATCATCCCCTTCGCGTGCAGCACAGAGCTGTCCGCGCTTATGATAATATTTTGGATAGATGATTTCAGCCGGAATCGTATAGTTTACATCAAACTTCTGCGGCTTTTCCATATTCACCTTTCTGCATGAATAATCGCCACCCTGAATCATGAAATTCTTGATGACGCGCTGAAAGATGCAACCATCATAATAGCCCGAATTGACAAGTTTCAGAAAATTATCCCTATGCTTGGGAGTATCGTTGTAGAGAGCCACGAGAATGTTGCCCATCGTAGTTTCCAGCAACACCTGAGGGCAAGTTGGATCGTGCGGTGTTTCCCAATCGAGCAGAGAATCGGGCTTAGACGCCACAACTTTTCTTGCTGGTTCTGATGTGTTCTGATTGCCTTCACTCTGAGCGAATGTCGTAACAGGCATCGTAAGAAGAGCGAGAGTCAATAATCTGATGATCTTCTTCATATTTTTGTATAATTTTACATCTATTTATGTTATCGGATGCAAAGATAATAATTTTATTCTAAAAAATTGATTTTTTATGTGGGAAAAGTTCCTTTGTTTCATACATTCTTCATATCTTTGCAGCAGAAGACAGAAAATGCAATCAATTATGAAGAAAAATATATATTTTATCATCGCTTTTTGCACTTTCCTCACTACAGAAGCAAGTGCACAGCAACAGGTAAGCTTCGGACCATTGCACAGTCCGGACAGTCCGCGCGAAGAATGGTTGCTGCCTGGCGATACGGTTTACCAGGCAGGAAAACCTATGATTTATCAGGGGAAACCGATGAAGAATGCTTATCTGGCTCCTGCCCAACTATCAGACAAGAAAGAGACTCTCGGCAAGAACGGGTTACTGGGGAAAGCTTCACTCGACAGCACCTATTATAATAATCCCATCTCCAACCTTACCAACGGTCTAAGTTATCCGCTGGGCTATGGCTGGGGGCTGCACAAGGGGCTGAATCTCTCGGTAGATCTTTCTGCCTTTGCCACATTCGGCAAGAATGTGCCTCACAGAGGCGGTTTCACCCAGACCATCAATGCAACCTACTTAACGCCACTCACCAAAGACAACAAACTCTGGCTGGCTCTTGGTACTTATATCAACAACGTAAACTATGGTGGAGACAGTTATCATGACGGTGGAGTCTACGGCATTCTGGGCTACCAGTTTAATGAGCATTGGGAGGCTTATGTTTACGGTCAGCTTAGTGTTGCCAACAATTACAATTCTCTCTACGGCCGTTATGGCGGTTATGGCTATGGCCCATACGGCTATTCGCCTTGGGGCTACGGAATGTATCCTTGGGGAATGGGCAGAGGAATCATGCCGGGTGGCTATGGAATGGGAGTACCTGGAGCCAACGTTTTAGGAGCCGGCGTAAGATACACCAACTCCAAAAAGACTTTCTCTATCGGCTTAAACGTAGAAGGAGTATGGTATGATAATAAGACGCCAGCCTATTTCAAGCAATACGACTATCCTGTGCCAAAGGCACCTGAAAAGGATTAAGGAAAAGATAAAGCATAAAAAGAAAGAGGTTCACTTTTCAATATAATCATATTGAAGTGAACCTCTAAGTTTATTCTGAAAAGAATCAGTTTACATAGAATCATCTCTCTCCATGAGATTATACCTATGAGTTTAGATTCTATTCAGCGAGAATCTGGACTATTCTTTCTGCTGAGCGGCCATCCCATCTGTCAGGAATGCCTGCTTTCTTCCATTCACCCTTCAGAAGTTTCTGCATAGATTGCTTCAGTAACTCCGGATCTTCAGCAACCAGTTCGTTTGTACCCACCTTTACGGTTTCAATATGCTCAGTATAGCTGTTGAGCGTAATGCAAGGAACCCCATTGAAGGTAGCTTCTTCAGCCACATTACCGGAATCGGTAATCACACCTTTGGCGTGAGCTGTAAGATAAGCAAACGACAGATAATCGAGCGGCTGAACCACCTGGATTCCACTCTGATGATTACTCTCTTCCTGATAAGCCTTGAATGCGAGCACGAAGCCCAATGCTTTACCTCGAAGCGGAGCAATCACCTTCACTCCAGCCTGGCGCGCCTCTTCATCTATGACAGAAATGAGCGATTTCATCTCATCAATGTTATTGACGATAGCCTTGCGGTTCAAGGTCAGAACCATATATTCGCCTTCTTTCAGATGAAACTCGTCCATGACTTCAGGACGCTGCATTTTAGACTGAAGGAAGCGGATATTGTCGATAAGCACATTTCCTACCATATAAACCTTAGACAATTCTGCACCTTCCTTGTTGGCGATGCTGTTGTTAGAAATGCCTGCGGTAAAAAGGATATCTGACAAACCATCAATCACCAGACGGTTGATTTCCTTTGGCATAGTAATGTCAAAACTGCGGGTTCCGGCTGCAATATGAGCAAGCTGCACACCCTGCTTCTTGGTAACAATAGCCACGGCCATGGTTGAAGCCAGATCATCAACCACAATGACAACATCTGTAGCATTCTGCTGTAGATAGCGCTCAAACTGCCCCATCACCTGTCCGGTAAGTTCGTTCATGTTTGGACAGTCTACGCCGAGATAAGCATCAGGTTTCTGAATGCCTAAGTCATCGAAAAGAGAAGATTCCAATGTCGGGTCATCCTCTTTTCCTGTGTAAACCAACTGATAGCTGATTTCGTTACCAGCTTCCTGAGCATTACGAATTGCTCTAATTACGGGCGCAACCTTGATAAAGTTAGGTCTTGCGCCTGCAACGATACAGATTTTCTTCATTTTTATCCTGTTTTATATATTTACTGAAGTTACAGTTTACTGATATCAGAGTGCTTTATTTCTTGAGCCAAAGGGCATTATCCATTGACTCAGAGGTCTTTATCCCTTGAAAAGGTCTTTGATTCCTCCGATAGAGCCCAATAGATTGGTTGCCTCGTATGGCAGATAAACCACCTTATTATCCTTACCCTGAGCCACTTCCTGCATCATGCTGATGTATTTCTGAGCCAAGAGATAGTTGGCTGGATTCGTACTCTGCCCTACAGCTTCCGTAATCTTCTGAATGGCAATAGCCTCGGCCTCAGCCTTACGGATACGGGCAGTAGCCTCACCTTCTGCATTCAAGATAGCCTGCTGTTTGGCAGCCTCAGCCTTGTTCACGATGGCAGCCTTCTCACCTTCTGAGAGCAGACGTTGCTTTTCCTTCTCACCTTCTGAAGTCAGGATGGTAGCTCGCTTGTTGCGTTCTGCCTGCATCTGCTTTTCCATCGCCTGGAGCACACTCTCTGGAGGTGTAATATCCTGCAACTCTACTCGGTTAACCTTGATTCCCCACTTATTGGTTGCATCATCCAAAACCGCACGGAGTTTGGTGTTAATCGTATCGCGGGAGGTAAGCGTCTGGTCAAGCTCCATCTCACCTATTATATTACGCAAGGTGGTTTGTGTCAACTTCTCTATAGCGTTTGGCAGATTATTGATCTCATACACACTCTTGAATGGGTCTACAATCTGGAAATAGAGCAACGCATTTATCTGCATCTGGATATTATCCTTAGTGATTACATTCTGTCGGTCGAAGTCATAAACCTGTTCACGAAGGTCGATGCTGTTTGTATAAACGTATCTTCCGTTTCTCATCGCCACAATATCCTTTGCATGGTCAATGAAAGGAATGATGACATTAATACCCGGCTTGAGCGTGGCAAAATATCGTCCGAGACGCTCTATGATTTTCGTCTCACTCTGAGGGATGATAACAATGGTTTTCTTAACCACTACGAGTGCAAGTGCTACTAGAGCCACCAGCACATAAATTCCTATGTTCATGATGTTTATACGATTAAGTGAATAATGTTGACTCTAAACTTTCCTACTTAAACTTTTTCTACTTTGAGGATGATAGATTCGTGACCTAAGATGCGAACCTTATCGCCTACGGCAAGCGGTTCGGCAAGATGCGGAGCTTCTGCTTTCCAATCATCTCCATCCAGCTTCACTCTACCATATCCTCCGGCAGGAATCATCTCGGTCACTTCCCCAATCTGTCCTGCCAGCGCATCGGCATTACTGCGGCGGTCTTCCCCACCCTTATGCAGCGATTTCAGCAGATGCGGACGAACCAGCCAGATGCTAAGCATGGAGCAGATTGCCCAAACCACTACCTGCACCCAGAAAGGTGCTCCTACCAATGCCACAGGAATGCTGATGAGCGCACCAATGGCAAAACAAGTAACATAGAAATCGCCCGAAGACAACTCTAAGATGAGGCAGATGAACATCACCGATGTCCATATCAGCCAAAGGTTATGAGATAAATACTCCATACTTAACAATTTTAGTTTGATTCTTCTAATCCTTATCTTCTGCGGGTTGTAGTCTTCTTTCTGGTGGTAGAAGTCTTGCCCTTAGAACCTACCTTATAAGTAGTCTGAGGTTTATAATACTTCAGTGCAGTAGGCATTTCCTTCTGCAAGGCAGCAATACGCTTGGCGTCTGAAGGGTGATCACTGAAAATATCGCTCTGATTACTGCTTGAACCCTGTGACATTCTCTTCCAGAAAGGAATGGCCTGCTGAGGATCGTAACCTGCCATGGCTGCGAAGATAAGCCCCATGTAATCTGCCTCGGTTTCATTATCACGGGAGTACTTCAGATTGCGAAATGAGAAATACTGTCCGGCAACTGCACTTGCCACATTTCCTACACCATTACCTACTGTCTGGTTCAACACAGTTCCCAGAATGCTTGTGCCGGTTTGCTGATTCTGCTGCTTGGTGAGCTGCTCAGCACTATGCTTAGCCACAGCATGAGCTATTTCGTGGCCCAAAACGATTGCCAAACCGGTTTCATTCTGAGTATAAGGCAAAAGTCCTTCATAAACCACGATTTTACCGCCAGGCATACAGAATGCATTGGCAGACTTATCTTGTACCAGGTTGAATTCCCATGAATAATTCTTCACATCGGCTTCAAATCCATTCTGCTTCAAATAGAGTTCAACAGCATTGGCAAGTCTCTTTCCTACCCGCTGAACCATCGCCGTATTGGCTGCATTGGTCGACTTCTTGGCAGAAGCCATGTACTTTGTGTATTCCTGATTAGACAGACTGAGAACCTGCTCATCAGATACAGAGATGCGATGAGTGCGACCGGTCAGAGGCACCGTCTGAGTAGTGCCGCAAGATGACAGCGCCAGGGCTGCCACAACCGTCAGAACTAAAAACTTAAACTTTTTCATCTTAACTTATGATATTAAATATGTTTATTCATTAAGTTTATGTGCTGTTTAAAACATTTTTCTCTGCAAATATACTATTTCTTGTTGAAACCACCAAAAAAAAATGAGAAAAACATGAAATATAACCTAAAAATAACACAAGATAACTGACAAAAAGGGATATATAAAAAAAAGATGGCAAAAAAATAAGGGTGTGGCACAATCTTTGCAGTTTCGCAAAACCGTCAGACTGCCGGATGTCAGCTGCCCGAGAAAGCAGCATTATCAGCAGAATGAATTTAAGAAGTATAACATTAAAATATTTTAATATGAACACAAAGAAGGAAGTGCCTGTATTGCTCTTGACAGGCTACCTGGGTAGTGGAAAGACAACCCTTCTCAACAAGATTTTAGCTAACGAAAAAGGTATTAAGTTTGCCGTCATCGTCAACGATATTGGTGAAGTCAATATTGATGCAGCCCTTATAGAAAAAGGTGGCGTAGTAGGTCAGAAAGACGATTCGCTCGTTTCTCTCCAGAATGGTTGCATCTGCTGCACATTGAAGATGGACCTGGTAGAACAGCTCAAGGAAATCGTAGACATGAAGCGTTTCGATTACATCGTCATCGAGGCTTCCGGAATCTGCGAGCCGGCTCCTATTGCCCAGACCATCTGCTCTATCCCATCCCTCGGCCCTCAGTACATCGAGAATGGCATTCTGCGTCTCGACAGCATCGTTACCGTAGTAGATGCTTTGCGCATGAAGGATGAATTCTCTAACGGCAGCGACCTGATGAAGAAGGAAATTGATGAGGAAGATTTGGCTTCGCTCGTCATCCAGCAGATTGAGTTCTGCAACATCATTCTCCTGAACAAAGCAGCTGAGGTTGAGCCTAAGGAGCTGGAGCACCTGAAGCAGATTATCCGCGCCATCCAGCCTAAGGCAGAAATCTTTGAATGCAACTATGGTGACGTTGACTTGAATCTGATTGTCAACACTAAGAAGTTTGATTGGGAAACCGTATCCACTTCAGCCGGTTGGATTCAGGAGATTGAATCAGAAAGAAACGAAGAGCATGAAGAAGATGATGATGAAGACGAACATGAACATCATCACCATCATCACGATCATGACGAGGAAGAGGAACATGAGCATCATCACCATGACCACGATGAGCATGACCATGATGAGCATGAGCATCATCATCACCATCATCATCACCACGATCATGACCATGATCATGAAGGCGGAGAAGTTGAGGAATACGGAATCGGTACATTTGTCTACTACCGCCGCAAACCTTTCGACCTGGGCCTCTTCGATGATTTCGTAGCAAGAAAATGGCCTAGAGACGTGGTTCGCGCCAAGGGAATCTGCTATTTTGATGATGAACGGGATATGTGCTACGTGTTCGAGCAGGCTGGCAAACAGAAGACTGTGAAGCAGGCTGGTCAATGGCTGGCAACCATGCCGAAAGACGAACTCGCCCAGGTATTGATGAACAACCCACAGCTGCAGAAGGAATGGGATCAGGAATTGGGCGACCGCATGATAAAAATCGTATTCATCGGTCAGCATATCAAGGAGCAGAAAGATGCTATTATTGCTGAACTCGACAAATGTCTGGCATAAAACAGATTAAAGAAGTAGACAAGCAGAACAGAAGTTTATCTTCAGAACAAATATTGCTGAATCTAATTCTGCCCAGTTCTTAGCAAAAAGCAAAGGGGAAAATAGCTCAAAATGAGCAGAAAACACGAAAAACGGAGGAAAACGAACAAAAAAGTGAAGTTTTTCCTCCGTTTTTTAGTTTAATTCGTTTTTTTTTGTTAATTTTGCACCCAAATAATAAAAGCGTAATTAATTAATATGAAGACAAACTTCAGACAGGCGTATATTAAGGACTTTGCTGCTTGCTGGAAAGTCATCGACCAAGCTCGCCAAAGTATGATAGAATCGGGACGTCATCAATGGACTGAGGAATATCCATCTGAAAAAGACATCAGAAAAGACATAGAGAATGGCAACGCCTTCGTTCTAACTGTAAACGAAGAGGTGGTTGTCTATGGAGCAGTCATATTGAATGGTGAACCCAAATATAAGAAATTAGTAGGCAACTGGATTACCGATGGCGATTATTATGTAATACATCGCTTTGCCACGTTGCCTAGTTTCCAGCGTGAAGGTTTAGCGCGTATTTTCATCAGTAAGGTGAACAGCATGTGCGAGGTTGAAAAAATACCTAGCATCAAGGTTGACACCAACTTTGACAACACGCCGATGATCAACCTTCTGTCTTCGATGGGTTTCTGCATCTGCGGACGTGTAAACTATGGAGGAAACAGAGGCCAGCGTTTTGCCTTCGAAAAGCTCTCCATAGCCATGGAACCAGAATCATAATTCTCTGACCATCGAAAAACACAACATTTGATTAACACCCTCAAATATATATTATGGAAGAGAAACTATTGCAGATGAAGAACTTGGTTGAAAGACTCAACCAAGCTTCAGATAGTTATTATAACGGAAAAGGCGAACTCATGACCGACTATGAGTGGGACGCCCTTTTCGACCAGCTCAAGAGATTGGAAGAGGAAACAGGCGAAATTCTGCCCGACTCCCCTACTAATCGCGTGTCAGAAGATTCTATCGTAGGAAAGAAAGAGGAACATGAATTTGCTGCCCTCTCTCTGGCAAAGACCAAACAGGTAAGTGATCTTGTAAAATGGGCAGAAGACCGCCCTATCTGGATTTCATGGAAACTGGACGGACTTACCCTCGTAGTAACCTATGACGGCGGAAAACTTACCAAGATTGTTACCCGCGGAAACGGACACATCGGCACCAACATTACCCACTTGGCTCCAGCCATTTCAGGCATTCCTGCTACCATTTCAGAAAAAGGACATCTTGTAGTAAGAGGAGAAGCTGTTATTTCGTATGCTGATTTCGAACAGTTCATCATCGAAAGCGAAGGCGATTACGCCAATCCACGAAACCTCGCTTCAGGCTCACTCACACTGAAGGATATTGAAGAGGTGAAGCAGCGCCACATCCAGTGGATTCCATTCACCCTGGTTTATACTGAGCGGGAGATTACCTCATGGGGCGAACGCATGCAGATGCTGAAAGACCTGGGGATGAATCCTGTAGAACGTGAGCGTATTGACCACCCTACCACAGAAAACATCCAGCAGGAAATAGACAAGTTTACGGAGAAGGTGACAAGCAAGAAGAATCCTTTCCCGGTAGACGGACTGGTGATTTGCTACGATGATACGGTTTATGCAGCTACCGGTTCGGTTACAGGCCACCACGCTACGAGGGCAGGATTTGCCTTTAAATGGCAAGACGAGCATGCAGAGACAGAACTCGACCACATCGAATGGTCGTGCGCAGCCAGCACCATTACGCCTGTAGCGGTGTTCAAACCGGTAGAATTGGAAGGAACCACCGTGCAGCGCGCCTCGCTCTGCAATGTAAGCGAATGCGAGCGTCTGGGCATTGGCGACAAGGGAACCAGACTGCAGGTTATCAAGGCCAACAAGATTATCCCGAAGGTAATCAATATTACAGAGGTTGTGGGTAGTTTTGTCATTCCCGCCGAATGTCCGGTCTGCCATGCGCCAGCTGTAGTGCGCGAGAGCGAGAGCGGCACCAAGACTCTCCATTGCACCAATGCAGCCTGCCCTGCCAAACAGCTCAAGAAATTTGCCCGCTTCGTCAGCAAGGAAGGAATCAATATTGATGGAATCTCAGAACAGACTGTCTGGAAATTCATCAATCATGGTTTTATCAGGGAATATGCTGATTTCTACAAACTGAAGAATTATGCGTTCGAGATTTCCTGTTTCGAAGGATTTGGCAAGAAGAGCGTAAGCAATCTTCTGGAGAGTGTAGAGAAAAGCCGCCATACTGATGGCCGTCATCTGCTCTACGCCTTGAATATTCCGCTCTGCGGCGGCGATGTAGCTAAAAAACTGCTCAGCCGTTACAAGGTGAAGGAGCTGATAGAGACAGCTCGTCTGAGCATGTTTGATGATGAGTTTGCAAGCATCGATGGCATTGGACCGGAAAAGAGTGCCAAGTTTATCGCCTGGTTCAAGGACGATATTCATTTCCAGCATGTGCAGCATCTGTTGTCCGAGCTGATTATCGAGGAACAGGAGCCTGTAGAAACGGGAAGCAAATGCCAGGGACTGACTTTCGTCGTAACGGGAGATGTGCATCATTACAAGAACCGCAACGAGCTGAAAGCTTATATTGAAAGCCAGGGCGGCAAGGTTACGGGAAGTGTGAGCAAGAGCACTAACTTCCTGATTAACAACGATGCTGCTTCGCAGAGTTCGAAGAACAAGAAAGCCCATGAACTCAATATTCCGATTATCACAGAGGATGAGTTCATTGAAAAGTTTCAGGAGCAAGCAAGCGAATAAAACAAAATAGAAAAAGCGAAAGCCAGATTCCGGAATACGGATTTGGCTTTCGCTTTTTACTGTTTAAGAACCTGCAAATTCTCTGTTATTATTCTCCCAGGAACTGACCCATGAAGAGAATGGCGCCACTGTTACGTTCTGTAATGAAATAAACGAATGGGCGGTTGGCATGAAATTCTACACGCTTCATCTCGTTAGGACCCAGTGAGGTCAGCATCACAGCAGCTGTTACGGCAGCAGCCTTGGTTCCACGCTCGCTTACCTCAATCTTTGCCTTCTGCAACATCTTCGATACGTAGAAGCTGCCATTGGCAAAACGGCTGAAATCTGCCGTGCCTGGCTGGAAGATGCTTGGAGCTCCCAATTTACTGATAATCTGATTAAGCGACAGATCCATCTCGGTAGTGAACTTAGGGAATTTCAAATCCACCTGGCAACGGTCCATGTCATTACTCAACTTCTGAAGTTTATCAGCATCCATCTCCTTCATCACCTCGCTGATGCTCTTGCCAGACTTAGGAAGAAGAACGGTCATCTGATAACTTCCATTTCCGTATGGCAGCTCTACAGCCTGCAACATATCATTTTCAGTATAGGCAAACTTCTTGTTCAGGTGCATCATGTTCACCTTCTTAATATCGCGGGTGTAACCGCTGAAGTTCTCGAGGCGGGTATTCTTCGCATCAAACTTCTCCTGCCAGATTCCATTAAAATAAATAGCATTCAGGAGGTAAGAAACGGCTGCAGGGTCTACCTGGTCGATGATGCTAGGAATCATGCCTTTAGTCTGCTTCTTGCACCAGTCATTAATGTGGGCGGCAGATTTAGAATTGGTAAAGTCCATGCTCTCAACGCCAGCCTGATAAGAATCGGCTACGGTACGAGCGAAATCGCTGTTCAATCTGAAATTCTTGTTGATAGCGATAAAGTTGGCAATGTTTACGGTTGTCTGCTTGTCAAGTTTGCCAGCCGAAAGCATCAGCGCCTTATAACAGTCATTGAGCTCCTTCACGCTCACGCCCTCGCAACCGATTGCCTTCAGAATTTCCTGCTGTGTCTTGCCATCAGCACCATTCGCAAGCATTCCCATCAGATAGGCGATGCTCATTGGCGAAACCACCTCAGAATCCATACCACTGATTTGCTGATAAAGTCTGAAAGCAAAATCGTTGTTCTTCTTCACAATGTTCTGCTGAGCCTCTGAGAGGACAAGATAGCCCTCGTCCATTTCCTCATCTGCTGACGGACGGGCAGCCTCTGCCTCCGTTATCTTCTCAGCCTTTGTTGCGTTCTCATTCTGTGTATTCTTGCTAGTGCTGCAAGAAGTCATTGCCATTGCAGCTGAAGCTAAAATAGCTGCACTAAATACTTTCTTATACATATTTCTCTAATTTATTTGTTCATTTTAATGACTCAACGCTCCTGACCCCAAAGGGACTGTTCCTCTTTAAAAGGCAGTTCCCGAATCGGAATCTGAATCGTGAGTTCTGAAGATAAAATGAAAAATCGGCTAATCCTTGCACGGGAAAAGCCGATTTTACTATTTCTTAACAAAAAAATCAATGTTCTATGCTGAACTTTCGCATGTGGTTCAAGTACGGGCTGAAGGCCCAAAAGCTCCTAGCCCAGGGCATCGCCCTGGGTATAGTGGCAATCAGCAAGGCGCCCTGTAAGGGCAAAAGCTTTGTATATTTCCAGGTATTTGAAAGCTTTTGCCCTTACAGGGCGACAGGTTTGCGTCCATAAACACCCAGGGCGATGCCCTGGGCTAGGAGCTTCTGCCCTTTCAGGGCGTGTGGGGCTTACTTGCGAAACTTGAGTAAACTATAAACTAAATTTAGAGATCATCGAAGTTGACAGGCTGCTCGGTTGGCTTGGCCTTCTTCTTCTCTTTCTTTTCTTCTGTGGTGGCTGTACCGGTGGCAGATTCGCTTTCAGCCTTCTTGGCAGGAACCTCGCGGATGATAGGGTTGCCTTCGTCATCGAGAACAATCTCTTCCTGGAAGGCGGTACTGTCTACCCTGGTGGTATCTACCTTTGGCTTTGGTGCATAGCTTGCACAGATGTACATATCGCTGGTGATATCGCTGTCCTGTGGCTTGTCAAACTTGCCGTGATACTGCTGGAAGGCTGGGTCGCCAAAGACACTCTGCAGGAAGTAACCGCACACAGGAAGAGCGGTTCTCGAACCCTGACCCAAGGCTCCGGTGCGGAAGTGGAGACAGCGGTATTCGCCTCCTACCCAGGCACCAACTACGAGCTTAGGGCTCACACACATGAACCAGGCATCGGAGTGGTTGTTGGTGGTACCTGTCTTGCCACCGAACTCGGTATCACGGTAGTTGCCTACATAGCCCCAGAGACTTTGGGATGTACCTCCCGGCTCCTTCATACCGCCCTGTAAGAGCTGCTGCATGAGGAAGGCACTCTTGTAAGGTATTACCTGCTCTTCTGTAGAAGGACCCTCGTAAACCACCTTACCGTCGTGGTCTACAATCTTGGTAACCAATACCGGATCGTGGTGCTTGCCATTGTTGGCAATGGTGCTGTAGGCGCATGCCATCTCCAGGAGGTTGACGTCGCTGGAACCGAGGGCGAGAGATGGGGTGTCATCCAACGGACTGTTGATACCCATCTTCTTAGCTGTCTCGATGATGCGCTTGATACCCATCTCCTGTCCTAATCTCACAGCCACAGAGTTGATACTCTTGGCAAAGGCACTCTTCAATGGGATGCTGTCGCCCGAGAACGAACCATTGGCGTTGGATGGACGCCAGGTGGTCATTTCGTGCTTCTTCTTATCGTATACCTCCATAGAGATATATTCGTCGCGGCGCTTGTCACAAGGGGTTAAACCCTGATTCATCGCCTCGGTATAAACAAAGAGCTTGAAGGTAGAACCAGGCTGGCGCTCGGCTGTTACCTTGTCATACTTCCAGTGGTCGAAGTCGATATCGCCCACCCATGCCTTTACTGCTCCGGTCTGTGGCTCCATGGCTACAAAGGCGCAGTGCATGAAGGTGGTCATATACTTGATGGAGTCTTCTGATGTCATGTTCAGCGTGATGCTGCCCTTGTCATAATCGAATACCTTAACCGGGTGAACCCACTCCTTATAGTAATAGTTTACTGAGTCGGGATTATCAGGGAAGCGGGCCATCAATGCCTTGTAGAAAGGCTGGCGCTCAGCGATGCCCTGGATGAAGTTTGGTATCACGTTGTGGTTCTCATCCTGCCAAGGATCCTGACCCATCCAGTTGCCTTTGCCTGCCTGGGTGCGGCGGATGTTCCAGTGGTTGTTGAAGTTCTGCTGTACCTGCTTCATCTGTTTGCGGGCTGCATCTTCAGCATACTTCTGCATGCGGGTATCGATGGTGGTATAAATCTTCAAACCGCTGGTATAGAGGTCGTAACCTTCGTCTTTACACCAGTCTTTCAGGTAGTTGGCTACAGCCTCGCGGAAGTACTTTGCCTGTCCGTCGTAGTTTTCCTCTACCTTGAAATCGAGCTTGATAGGCTCATCTTTCAGTTCATTGTATCTGTCTTTTGAGAGATCGCCATGTGTCACCATATTATATAATACGGTGTTGCGTCGTGCAAGACTGTTCTCCGGGTTGGTGCGTGGGTTGTAGTAGGTGGTAGCCTTGAGCATGCCTACGAGCACGGCAGCCTGGTCGGTGGTCAACTCCTTAGGGGTGGTGTTGAAGTAGGTCTTCGCAGCGGTTTTGATACCATAGGAATTGCTACCGAAATCAACCGTGTTGGCATACATGGTGATGATTTCCTTCTTGCTGAACACCGTTTCGAGTTTTACCGCGATAATCCATTCCTTGCTCTTGATGATGAGCAGGCGGAGCACAGGAATCTTGCCCAGCAAACCGGTAGAATATTGCGAACGTACACGGAACATGTTCTTAGCCAGCTGCTGTGTGATGGTAGAAGCACCGCGCCCGTTATGATGGAGGAGTGCATCCTTGGCAGCAGCAAACACGCCGATAGGGTCGATACCGATATGCTTGTAGAATCGTTCATCCTCGGTATCTACCAGTGCCTTGAAGAAATCGGGTGTTACCTCACCATATTCTACCGGAGTACGGTTTTCGTTGAAATACTTGCCGATGAGTTTTCCATCAGCCGAATAGATTTCAGAGGCCTCAGAGGTCTGTGGATCCAGAATGCCTGAGAAATAGCCAGGCGACTTGCCGAAGAGCCATAAGAAGTTGATATCTACTGCGCCCAGATACAAGATGAAGGCGACTATGCAACTTGCCAAGCCAATGAGGGTCTTGGTATACCACGCTCTGCCCTGATACAATCCCTTGTACCAAGGCCAGAATGCGCGAAACTTTTGCCATAACCAGGCAAAGAGAGCTTTAATTTTATTCATATATGATGATATAATGATTTCGTTGTTTTTGACTCAGAATTTCTTGAACAGTATATGCGATAGAATGCTTTACTCTTCGTTCTTTACTTCCTCTACATCCACATAACTCTCCTTAGAATCCAGTTTCTGCTGGTTCTTCAGCCAGATTCTCTTGTTGTTGGAGATTTTAAAGGCGTTGAGAAGCTCTACAACACCATAGATGAGCATACCCCAACCGATGATGAGAAGAGGGGCAGAGGCGATGGCTGAAGGCTTGATGATGGTGAGCAGACCCAACAGAAGAAGGACTGAAGGGAAGAGCCAGAAGAGGATGCCTACGCGTCCCATCTTAGCTGCTGAAGCCAGATTGACAAACTGGGTCAGAGCACCCAGAATCAGGATGAATGCCAGGATGAACATCAGCCAGGCGATAAACACCTGAGGCATCAGGGCAAGCAGTAATCCCAGGATAAGACTGCCTACGCTTACAAGCGGGAATTTAGGCATCATGCCCATGATAGGCTTACCATTGGAATCTGACAGTATCTGGCCCTGCATCTTCTCTGCATTGCGCTTGGCTGCCCAATAACTGGCAAGGGAGATGACACCTGAAAGGAAAAACAAGACACCGATGGCGACGGTTATCCAGGTGACGGTCTGCTCACGATATTGGATGAGCAGGACTCCTACGATGATGGCGCATACTGCGCGGAATATTGAACTGTGTATTACCTTCATACTAAAACTGATATTTGTTATTTCGGGGCAAAGTTACGAAAGAAATCCGAAACTAGCAAGAAGTTTTTTATATAAACATAAATTATTGCTATATTTAACGCTAATTATTGCTATATTTAACGCAAATTATTTGTTGGTCTCGATAGAAAGCCGTAATTTTGTAAGCAAAATCAAAATACTGATGTCTTGAACAGAGACTTAGTGAAAGCAAAAACTATGTCTTGAGTAAAGATTTCGGAAAAAGTTAAAACTCATTTTTGATATAGACGGAAAAAGTAAAGACAATGACAAAATTATATTTGGTGCGCCATGGTGAAACGGTGGATAACAAGGCGCAAATTATGCAGGGACAAACACCGGGAAAGCTCAATATGAAAGGTATTGAGCAGGCTGAGGAAGTGGCCAGGAAAATGGCGGGTACACCTATCGATGTTTTCGTATCGAGCGATCTCTATCGCAGTATACAGACCTGTGAGATTATCGCCGGCTCGCATCCCGTTGTCACCACTCCCTTGCTCAGAGAGCGCGATTGGGGCGATTTCACGGGCAAATTCATCCCTGACCTGCCGAAGGACCCAAAGGATTGGCCGGACAACATAGAGACGCTGGAAAAGATGAAATCAAGAGCCCAGAATTTCCTTACCTGGCTCAAGGTTACTTATCCTGACCAGACCGTTCTTGCTGTGGGGCATGGCATCATCAACAAAGCTATCCAGAGCGTTTATTATAAACGTCCGATGAACCAGATTGAGAAAATGGCGAATGCTGAGGTGAGAGTTCTTATTCTTTAAGTGAAGAATGAAGAGTGAAGAATGAAAAGTGAAGAGTGAAGAATGAAAAGTGAAGAGTGAAGAGTGAAGAGTGAAGAGTGAAGAATTCAATTGCTTCGCTAATCATAAAGTTCAAAGTTCAAAGTTCAAAGTTCAAAGTATAATTTAAAGTATCAAAGATATGAATAAAATTGCTCTTATTACAGGCGCAACAAGCGGTATAGGCGAAGGTTGTGCACGTCGTTTTGCCCGTGGCGGCTATAACCTGATTCTTACAGGTAGAAATACGGGAAAGTTGGAAATCCTGAAGAAAGAACTCGAGGCTGAGGGCGTTGAGGTGCTTGCCTTGGCTTTCGATGTGCGTAACCGTGAAGCTGCCAAGAAAGCGGTGGATTACATCCCTGAGGAGTGGCGCAATGTGGATGTGCTTATCAATAATGCAGGACTCGCACGTGGGTTGGAACCTGAATATGAGGGCGATTTTGAAGATTGGGACCAGATGATTGATACCAATATCAAGGGACTCTTAACCATGACGCGCCTGATTGTACCTGGTATGGTTGAGCGTAATCATGGTCATGTAATCAATATAGGTAGTGTGGCGGGTGATGCTGCTTATGCGGGAGGTAATGTATATTGTGCAACAAAAGCGGCTGTAAAGGCTATTACTGATGGTTTGCGCATTGATGTGGCACATACGAAAGTGCGTGTTACCAATGTGAAACCGGGCTTGGTTGAAACCAACTTCTCCAACATCCGTTTCCATGGTGACCAGAACCGCGCAGACAACGTTTACCGCGGCATAGAGCCTCTGAACGGCGATGACGTGGCTGATGTAGCCTTCTATGCTGCAAGTGCTCCTGAACATGTGCAAATAGCTGAGGTTCTGGTTCTTGCTACACATCAGGCTAACGGAACCGTGATACATAGAAGCTAGTTAATAGTTTACAGTTAATAGTTAATAGTTCAAGTTTTGCAAGTGAACTCCACACGCCCTGAAAGGGCAGAAGCTCCTAGCCCAGGGCAGCGCCCTGGGTATAATAGCAATCAGCAAGACGCCCTGTAAGGGCAAAAGCTTTGTATATTACCCAGTATTTTAAAGCTTTTGCCCTTACAGGGCGACTTGCTGACTGCTATTTTACCCAGGGCGCTGCCCTGGGCTAGGAGCTTTTGGGCCTTCAGCCCGTTCTTGAACCACTTGCGAAACTTGAATTAATAGTTTATAGAGGCTGTGCCGTTGAGCAAGATTGTCAAAGCGGTTTATGCTATAAACTATTAATTATTAACTATTATTAATGATGTGGCAAAGCTGATTGATATCAGATTCGAATGAATCGCGATTGATTGCTTTTGCCCGCATTCCTGACTTGTAGTTATAGATGGTCTGAGTGGAGTAATGCAGCAGGGTGGCAATCTCCTGGCTGTCGGTTACACCCAGCCGCATCAGGGCAAAAATGCGAATCTCCGTGGTCAGGTCGTGCGTAGTAGGAACTTCCAGTTGGCATTCTGGCAGCAGGAGCTTGTTCAACTCAGTAACGAAACCCGGATACAATTCCATGAATGCCTTGTCGAACCGGTTGTAGAACATCTGCGATTCCTCTTCTTCCAATTTATGGGTGTTGAGAGTCTTCAGTAAATCGGCAGTCTGGTTTGCCTTGATTTTTCGGCTTACCAGTTTGCGATAATCTGATAACTTGCTGATATAAGCCGCACTGATGTCCATGAAGAGGCGCATATAGGTCTCTCGCTTGATATTGGTCTCTATCAACTGCTGGTTCAGTTCTGTGAGTTGTGTATTCATCTCTTTCTGCTTCCTGTTCTGTTCTTCAATCTCTGCCTTGTTTTTCTTCAGCTTGTTCTTCTGTCGGTTGTTGACTAAGGAGAGGATGAGGATGATGACCAGCGCTACGCTTACACCAATGAACCCCCAAAGAAAGCGGGTACGCGAGCGCTCGGCAGCCTGCTGGTTGGCTGAAGCGATGACTGGAAGGATGTTGGAAATCTCCATCATGCGCAACTGGTTGTTGAAGAACTGGGCATCTTCCATCGTATGCTGGATATATTTGGCAGCTCTCTTACTGTTGCTCGCATCCTTTTTAAAGAGGTAGTAGGCTAGCTTTTGAAGCGCAACAGTTTCTTTGAGTTGGCACAATCCATCGCTCACGGATGCCTCTACGAGATATTCTTCGTAAAGGTCGAATTTGCCGGTATTTTTGTAATATCTGGCTATACCATAAGCTGACATGGCATGGATGCGGGATTTGGCTGGCGACATCTTCAGTGCCTTCAGATAATGGTTGAGCGATTCCTTGCTGATAGGGCTGTTGATATAGGCATATTCGCCCATGAGATAGCTATAGTAGGCAGATTTCTTACTGTTTTCGTTGAAATTCTGTATCAGAAGGCTCATATAATGCTTCTTCTGGGCACGGAATTCACCGGCATAATCAGAGTTCTTGGCGTATGATTCCCAGTAATTATAGATCCAGGCGAAGGTGAAGTAATAGTATAGCTTCAACTGGTATGGCATCTCATCGGGATTGAGAGATTTGAGTAAGTTTTCTGCTTTGTCATAAAAACCCCTTACCGAGAGTATGGACGCTTGGTTTATCTTGTTGCGTAAGATATAAGAGGTGTTATGACATTTTTTAGCCAATTCAAACCCCTGTTTCATATATGCGTATGCTGAGTCGTAGCGGTAAGCGCTATAGGCATGATATATGCTGTCAAGAAACAGTAGTCGGGTTTGGTTGTCTTCAGCTTCATAAACTTGTCGCTTCAGATGTTTTAATTCCCTTTCTTTGATTCCCTGATAATATTGATCGTTTTCTATCATCTTGTCTATACGATCCAATAAAGTCTTCTCGTCCGTTTTGCCTTGAGCAGTCAATGGCATAGTAAGCAAAAGAAGTAAATATATAAGTAGCTTCATCTTTAATGTTTCTTTATGATATAACAAACTTGTCTTTATAATGTTGTTTTCTTCCTTTTGTCCGTTTTGTGGTGCAAAGATACAAATTTCCTTTCATATAATGTTGTTTACTTTAGACAAAAATAGTTAATATATTAAATTTGCTGATTTATAAGGAGTTATCAATTTCTTTAATAGATTGATTTTTTACCGAAACGCTACTCAGGCATACAACTTTCAAAAAAAAGATATACCTTTGCAACCGAAATCAGAAAACAGTAGTTTTGATGGTTAATTACCACTTCAAGTCTTCTAAAAGTATTTAATGATAATGAAAATTCCTTTTGTTGATTTAGTATGTTGATTTAAATAGGAAACAGGTTTAGTTTATATTAGGGAAAAAAGGATTGGTAATAGACTAGGCTACTTGATAATTCAAGTTTGTCTGTAAAGGCAAAGCTTATCTATTATGTTTTAGGGAAAACCGCCACGCTTTTGGGAAAAAGTGTGGCGGTCTTTGTTTAATATATGTTAGTTTCTTATCTTTTTCTCCTTTTTCTTTGGTCAGCTCAAATTATTTTTTTATCTTTGCCACATATTTATATATAGAAGAACTTAATTGGAGGAACAATCAATTTTCCTTCATAAGTAGAGGGAAATCGGGTAAGTGAACTTTAAAGTATTGTGTTGTATTAAATATTATAACAATGAATATATTAGTAACAGGCGCTAATGGTCAGTTGGGCCATGAAATGCAGATTTGCGCCAAAAAGAGTAATCACAAGTTTGTCTTCACTGATGTTGCTGAAGGCTATGAGAAACTGGATATCACTAACCTTGACGCAATCCGCGAAAAGGTGAAGGAAAACGATATTCAGGTAATTGTTAACTGCGCTGCTTATACCAATGTAGATAAGGCAGAGACTGATTTCGATCTGGCTAATCTGCTGAACAATACTGCTGCAGGTAACTTGGCTCAGGCAATGAAGGAGGTAGATGGTACTTTGATTCATGTATCTACCGACTATGTGTTCCAGGGCGATAAGAATATCCCTTGCCGTGAAGATTGGGAAACGAATCCATTGGGTGTGTATGGCAAAACGAAGCTTGCAGGTGAGAAGAGTATTGAAGCTACCGGCTGCAAGCATATCATCATCCGTACTGCATGGCTTTACTCTCAGTGGGGTAAAAACTTTGTTAAGACTATGCAGAACTTAACTGCAAGTCATGATACCTTGAAGGTGGTTTTCGACCAGGTGGGTACTCCTACTTACGCAGGCGACCTGGCTGCTGTCATCTCGCATATCATCGAAACTGATCAGCTGGATAAGACGGGTATCTACCACTTCTCTAATGAGGGCGTATGCTCTTGGTTTGATTTCGCTAAGATTATCTGCGAACTGAGCGGAAATACTTGCGATATACAGCCTTGTTACAGCGAGGAGTTCCCAAGCCCTGTAAAGCGTCCTCACTTCTCTGTACTTGATAAGAGCAAGCTGAAGCAGACCTTCGGGTTCAAGGTGCCATACTGGACTGACAGTTTGAAGAAGTGTATCGCTGAATTGGCGGAAGCTAAATAATCAAGAGTTAGAACATTTGAGTTAGACGTTTTCGCAGCTTCTGCTCAAAAATACTAATCATAAAGTTTAAAGTTCAATTTTCAAAGTTCAAAGTAAATGAAGAATATCATTATCACGGGCGGTGCTGGTTTCATCGGCTCACACGTAGTAAGACTTTTCGTGAACAAATATCCTGAGTATCACATCATCAACCTCGACAAGTTGACTTACGCTGGTAACCTGGCTAACCTCAAGGACATCGAGGACAAGCCTAACTATACTTTCGTAAAGGGTGATATCTGCGATTTCGACCTGATGTTGAAGCTGATGCAGGACTACAAGGTGGATGGCATCATCCATCTCGCTGCCGAGAGCCACGTAGATAGAAGTATCAAGGATCCATTCACTTTCGCTCATACCAACGTGATGGGTACCCTGTCTCTGCTCCAGGCGGCAAAGATCTACTGGGAGAGTCTTCCTGAGGGATACGAGGGCAAGCGCTTCTACCACATCTCTACTGATGAGGTTTACGGTGCATTGAAGATGACTCACCCTGAGGGCATTCCTGCTCCTTTCACCACCAAGGCATCCAGCGGTAAGAACCACGAGGCTTACGGCGAGGAGTTCTTCGTAGAGACTACCAAGTACAATCCTCACTCTCCATACTCAGCATCTAAGGCAAGCTCAGACCACTTCGTCCGTGCTTTCCACGATACATACGGTATGCCTACCATCGTAACCAACTGCTCTAACAACTACGGTCCATACCAGTTCCCAGAGAAGTTGATTCCTTTGTTCATCAACAACATCCGTCATCGCAAGCCATTGCCTGTATATGGTAAGGGCGAGAATGTACGCGACTGGTTGTATGTAGTAGATCATGCTCGTGCCATCGATATGATTTTCCACAAGGGCAAGATTGCCGAGACTTACAACATCGGCGGTTTCAACGAGTGGAAGAACATCGATATCATCAAGGTGGTTATCAAGACCGTTGACCGTCTGCTCGGCAGAAAGGAAGGCGAGGATATGGACCTCATCACTTATGTAACCGACAGAAAGGGTCACGATATGCGTTATGCCATCGACTCTAGAAAGTTGCAGAAGGAATTGGGTTGGGAGCCATCTCTCCAGTTTGAGGAGGGTATCGAGAAGACCGTGAAGTGGTATCTCGAGAACCAGGAATGGATGGACAATGTAACCTCTGGTGATTATCAGAAGTATTACGATAATATGTATTCAAACCGATAATAGCTTTTGGCGTAATCGGAACATGTTTCTATTGTAACCGGTGCATGTCTCTATTGTAATCGGTGCAAGAGATTCTGTTTTATATATTAAATCAGAAAGTCCTGTATTTGTTTATAACAGCAAATACAGGACTTTTTTGTTTTATGGCAATTAAAATGCAGTAAATATATTATTATTTCTTAATTTTTTATGCTTTATGTCGAAGAAAACTGAAAACTAGAAAATATTTTTCTATCTTTGCAGCCTTAATGATATATAAAATAAACAGATATGAAGAAAATAATAATAATATCAGGCATCGCTATGGCGGTTGCTGCCTTGGCGTGCCTTCCCGTTAAGGGACAGGAAAAGGTGGTTCCTTTTAAATATGGTAATATGGACCACTGGGTAATCAGAAATATCAAAGAATCAGGCATTATCGGAGGAAATCAGAAAACAGTTTATGCCGTTGGACCTAATATGACCATCAATGGTAATATTCCTTATACCAATAAGGGTGGTTCGCCTTGGGGTTCCTCTAATGTCCTGGCACATGTATCGGGCATCTATAAGACGAATAACTCTGTGTTTCGTGACAAACATGGTAGTGGATATTGTGCCAAACTGGTAACCCATATTGAGAAAGTAAAAGTGCTGGGACTCATCAATATCAAGGTCTTGGCTGCCGGTTCTCTTTTTCTGGGTGATGTTCGTGAACCGATAACAAGTACCAAGGATGGTCCTAAAGCCATCAACTGGGGTATACCATTCACCGCACGTCCTAAGGCTTTGCGCTTTGATTATAAGACATCTCTCCCTCATGCAGCCAATCGTATCAAGCAGAATGGATTTAGCGGAGCCTCTACGGTTGCAGGTCGAGATCATGCTATAGCTGTGCTCTATCTGCAGAAACGGCATGAAGATGCTAAGGGAAATATAACAGCTAAACGTGTGGGTACGATGGTAGTCAGATTCGGAAAGAGTACCGATAGATGGGTGGAAGATGCTACCTATACAATCCATTATGGCGATATCCGCCACATGGCAGGTTATCAGGCTGCTACTATGGGACTGCGATCCACTGACTATGCCCGTAACAGCAAGGGTAAGAGTGTGCCGGTAAAAGAAGTAGGATGGGCGAGTGCTAACGAAAAGCCTACTCATCTGATTCTTCAGTTCTCCTCATCCGATGGTGGAGCCTATATCGGAACTCCAGGCAATACCTTGTGGATTGATAATGTAGCATTGGTGTATTAAAATAATAAAATCGACAAAATGAAGCATATTCTGACAATACTTATTATGATGTTGGCATTGGGCAGCTATGCCTCTGAGCCTTCTGTAACCGATAGTATCTCATCTGCAGAGAAGGTGGATACGACGGCTTTACATGCCGGGAAATCATGGGTGAACCGGATTCTTGACTACTTTAATGATTCCAACAAAAACAAGAAGCATAAGCGTTTCGATTTTAGTGTGATAGGTGGTCCTCATTATGCCTCTGATACCAAGTTTGGATTGGGATTGGTGGCAGCGGGACTATACCGTACAGATCCGAATGACAGTATTCTTCCTCCTTCTAATGTCTCGCTTTATGGTGATGTGAGTTCTGTAGGTTTCTACATGTTGGGTGTCCGTGGTAACCATATTGCTCCTAAAGGAAGATATCGCATCGATTATCACCTTTATTTCTATTCTTTTCCCTCTGAATTTTGGGGAATAGGCTATGAGATGGGCGATAACGATGCCAATAAGAGTGATATGAAGCGTTGGCAGGCTCAGGCTGAAGTTAGCTTCCTGTTTCGTGTAGCAGATAATTTCTATATCGGACCGATGGCGAGTTATGACTATGTAATAGGTAAACATATTGAGCGTCCGGAATTACTGCAAGGCATGGATCAGCATACTTGGAATGTAGGAGCTGGCGTTTCTCTGGTATATGATAACAGAGATAATCTTACGAATCCACATCGTGGTATCTATCTGAATATCAATCAGATGTTCAGACCTGGATTTATGGGAAATGATTATGCTTTCAGTACGACGGCATTTCGTTTTGATGCCTATCAGCGACTGGGTAAGGGAACGGTTCTTGCCGAGGACATTGGGGTTAACTTCAACTTTGGTAATCCTTCGTGGGGAATGATGGCTGAATTGGGTGGTACTCGTTCCATGCGTGGCTATTATGAAGGCCGTTATCGCGATAAACATTCTCTGGAAGCTACGGTTGAGTTGCGCCAACATGTATGGAAGCGTAATGGCATCGTAGTGTGGGTTGGAGCTGGAACCATCTTCCCGAAATTCTCGGCATTGCGCTCTAAACAGATTTTGCCGAATGCCGGTGTAGGTTATCGCTGGGAATTTAAGAAGAATGTGAATGTACGTCTGGATTATGGATTCGGTAAGTCGGGGCAGTCTGGCTTCCTGTTTAATATCAATGAAGCGTTTTAATACAAGAGAAGAATGAATCGTTTATCTTATATATATAATAAGGTGTCATCGGGGCAATTCCTGTATGTTTATGCTGTGGTGGCATTGCTGTTGCCTAATATAGCCTTGTGTTATACCGAGTGCTTGGCTCCGTGGGCATGTGGTGTCAACGTGTTGCTGCCTTTGTCGCTGTATATGTTGTTCTTTTCTGTGGCTAAGCGTCCTGGTAAGATGATATGGTGGGCATTTATCTTTGTCTTTTTCGCTGCGTTCCAGCTGGTATTGCTTTATCTTTTCGGAACGGGAGTGATAGCAGTAGATATGTTTCTGAATCTCGTAACTACCAATCCCGGTGAGGCGATGGAGCTGCTCGATAATCTGGCACCAGCCGTGGTAGGTGTGTTTGTGGTTTATTTGCCTTTGCTTATCCTGGGGGGTGTCAATATCAGAAGAGATAGCCGGTTGTCGGTTTCTTTCCAGCAGAGAGTTCGCCATTGGGCAATGCAGATTGGGGCTATAGGACTGTTCTGTCTGCTGGCAAGCTATCTGGTGGTGGATGGTTACCGTATGCGCAACCAGCTTTATCCTGTTAACGTTTGCTATAATCTCTATCTTGCTTTCGAGCGTAATGCGGCTTCAGAGAATTACAGGGAGGCAAGCCGGGATTTTAAGTTTGATGCCAGGAGTGAGCATTCTGCCACGGCTCCCGAGGTGTATGTGATGGTAGTAGGAGAGACGGCACGAGCTCATAATTTCAGTCTTTACGGCTATCCTCGAAATACCAATCCTCTGCTTTTCAAGACACCGGGTATCAAAGCTTTCCCGAATGTGACAACGCAGAGCAATACCACTCATAAGAGTGTACCGATGCTCTTGTCTGCTGCATCAGCCGAGGATTTTGAGCGACTTTTTCATGAGAAAGGCATCCTGGCGGCCTTTAAGGAAGCCGGATTCCATACAGTGTTTATCAGCAACCAGTTGCCCAATCATTCGTTTATCGATTTTCTGGGAGAACAGGCTGATGAGCATTATTTTCTGAAGAAAGAGGATGCTTCGCAAGGCAACCATTATGATGAGGATCTGTTGCAGAAACTGGATGAGATATTGCCATTGGCTGATGCTTCCTCGTCTGCCCATTACCATTACCGTTATCGCAAACTCTTCGTGGTTCTTCATTCCTATGGTTCTCACTTCAATTATCAGGAGCGTTATCCTCGTAGTTTCGCTTACTTCAAGCCTGACAGTAAGAGCGAAGCGAAGCCAGAGAACCGGCGTGACCTGCTGAATGCATACGATAATACCATCCGGTATACCGATTATATCCTGCATGGTATCGTAGAACGTCTGCAGAAATGGGAGGGGGTACAGACTAAGACGGATGGGGTATATGATCAGCCTACATCAGCGATGCTCTATACCAGCGATCATGGAGAGAATATCTTTGATGATGAGCGCAGCCTCTTCCTTCACGCCGCACCGAAGGCTTCGGATTACGAACTGCATGTGCCTTTCATCATCTGGACTTCTGCTGGATTCAGTAAACAATATCCGGATATATTGAAGGCATTGGGAGAAAATCGGTCAAAACAGGTGCAGAGTAGTCTTTCGGCTTTTCATACTATGTTGGGCATCGGTGGCATTCAGACCCGTTATCGTCTGGATGAATACTCGGTGGCAAGTGGTAAATATCATCCAACGAAATTGCTCTATCTCGATGATCATGATGAGGCAATACCGCAGGAAGATGCCAAGTTTTAGTGTTAATTTATAAGCCAAAAGGCTTTCTTGCTGTAAAATACATGAAAAGAGTTTTCGTAAATGTCAATTATTTGCGAAAACTCTTTGTCGTATCTATAATTTGCTGTATCTTTGCACCCGGATTTAGATAATAATAAAAATACAGTTGTTATGGAACCAACTCGAAAAATCGAAAAGGTAGGCATGCGCAACCTTCGCATGGAGGATTATGATCAGCTTGCCAAGTCATTTAGGCGTATTTACGCAGACTCAGATGTATTCTGGACAAAAGAACAGATTAAGAAACTCATTACCATCTTCCCTGAGGGACAGGTGGTTATTATCGTTGATGATAAGATTGTGGGCTGTGCGCTCTCTATCATCGTCAATTATAATATGGTGAAGGGCGATCATACCTATGCTCAGGTTACGGGTAATGAAACCTTCAATACCCACGATCCTAATGGAAACATTCTTTACGGCATCGAGGTATTTATCCACCCTGATTATCGCGGTTTGCGCCTGGCTCGCCGTATGTATGAGTATCGCAAGGAACTCTGCGAGAAGCTCAATCTGAAGGCTATCATGTTTGGCGGTCGTATACCAAACTATCACAAGTATGCCGATAAGATGCGCCCTAAGGAGTATATCGAGCATGTAAGAAGCCGTGAAATCTATGACCCGGTTCTTACCTTCCAGCTTTCCAATGATTTCCACGTGCGCCGCGTGATTCGCAATTATCTTCCTAGTGATGAGGAGAGCGAACACTGCGCCACCCTCTTGCAGTGGGATAACATCTATTATCAGCCACCTACGGATTCTTATGTAGACCGCAAGCCAACCGTAAGAATCGGATTGGTACAGTGGCAGATGCGCCCATACGCTTCGGTGGATGACCTCTTCGAACAGGTTGAGTTCTTCGTTGATTCTGTGAGCGATTACAAGAGCGATTTCATCCTCTTCCCTGAGTATTTCAATGCGCCTTTGATGGCTCGTTTCAACGACTTGGGTGAGGCACAGAGCATCCGAAAGATGGCGCAGTATACCGAAGAAATCCGTGACCGTTTCCGCGAGTTGGCCATCAGTTACAACATCAATATCATCACGGGTAGTATGCCTTATCTCAAGGACGATTCCCTCTATAATGTGGGCTTCCTCTGCCGTAGAGATGGTAGCGTAGACATGTACGAGAAGATTCATGTTACCCCAGATGAGCAGAAGTGCTGGGGATTGAGTGGCGGTAGCCATATCCAGACCTTCGATACCGATTGCGGTAAGATTGGTATCGTGATCTGCTATGATGTGGAGTTCCCTGAGTTGTCAAGATTAATGGCGGATGATGGCATGCAGATTCTCTTCGTTCCATTCATGACTGATACGCAGAATGCTTACTCTCGAGTAAGAGTATGTGCCCAGGCGCGTGCCATCGAGAACGAGTGCTATGTAGCCATTGCGGGTAGTGTGGGCAACTTGCCTCGTGTTCATAACATGGATATCCAGTATGCCCAGAGCGCCGTGTTCACCCCTTGCGACTTTGCTTTCCCTAACGATGGCAAGCGTTCAGAGGCAACACCTAATACCGAGATGATTCTCGTATCAGATGTTGACCTGAATCTCTTGAATGAGCTTCATACCTACGGTGCTGTAAGAAATCTTCGCGACCGCCGCAAGGATCTGTATGAATTGAAACAGAAAAAGTAAGTTAAGTGAAGAGTGAAGAACGAAGAGTGAAGAATTCAATTGTATTGATATATATAAAGAATGTATAAGATAGAAATCTCGGAGCGCACGCTCCACTTCAAGCAGCCGGCAGGCACGTCTCGTGGCGTCTATACCACGAGACACAGTTATTATCTCACTCTTACCTCGGATGAAATGCCGGGAGTAGAGGGAGTGGGAGAGTGTGCTACGCTCCCAGATCTCAGTTGCGATGCCAAACCGGAATATGAGATGACCTTGCGACAGGTTTGTCAGATGGTAGAGCAGATGGGACGCATCCCTTACGATATGATTCGTGCTTATCCAAGCATTACTTTCGGTCTCGAAACCGCCTTTGCTTCGTTCTTTGATGAAGCGAAGAAGAAGCTGGGGGCAATGAATCTGTCTGAGGGAAAGACTTCTGTCGAAATACTGAAGGAGGCGGGAGTCTCTGTTCCTATGGGAATGGAGAATCTTGTCAATCTCTTCGATTCTCCTTTCGGAAGAGGTGAAGAAGGTATCACAATCAACGGACTGGTGTGGATGGGTACTTACGAGGAGATGCTGGCCCGGTTGGAGGAAAAACTCCAGGCGGGTTTCCATTGCGTGAAACTGAAGATTGGTGCCATTGATTTCTTCAAGGAACTCGATCTCATCAAGCGTATCCGTGATGTATATACCAAGGAGCAGGTTGAGTTGCGTGTAGATGCCAATGGCGGCTTCTTGCCGGAGAATGCAATGAGCCAGCTGGAGGCTTTGGCTAAATATGACATTCATTCGATAGAGCAGCCTATCAAGCAGCATCAGTGGCCAAAGATGGCTCAGCTTTGTCGCGAAACACCGCTTCCTATCGCCCTGGATGAGGAGTTGATTGGTGTGAATGTCAGAAGCATGAAGGAGGCATTGCTCGATACCATTCGTCCGCAATATATCATCTTGAAGCCTTCGCTTCATGGTGGAATCTATGGATGTAACGAGTGGATAGAACTGGCTAACCAGCGAGGCATCGGCAGCTGGATTACTTCTGCTCTTGAGAGTAATATCGGTCTGAATGCTATTGCTCATTATGCAGCTAAAGTATATGGTCCTAATGTCAAGATGCCGCAAGGCTTGGGTACCGGTCAGCTCTTTACTGATAATATACCGATGCCATTGGAAATCCGGGGGGATAAACTCTTTGTTGTAAAATGACTCTGGAAGAATTTTCGTAATAACTTTCAAAGAATTCTCGTAATGACTTTAGAAGATTTCCTTTCTGAATGGAATAACGATAGCGACACGGTGCTTGTGCATACCAGTGGCTCCACAGGCAAGCCTAAACCGATGTTGGTTGAGAAGAAGCGAATGCTCAACTCAGCCCGCATCACCTGTGATTTCCTGGGATTGAAGCCTGGCGACAGTGCCCTGTTGTGCATGTCGCTCGATTATATTGCAGGTAAGATGGTGGTGGTGCGGAGTATAGAGCGCCATCTCCATCTTATTTCTGTATCCCCAAGTGGGCATCCTTTGAAAGATGTAAATAAAGAGATTACCTTCGCTGCAATGGTCCCGATGCAGGTTTATAATACCCTGCAGGTTCCTGAAGAGCGGGCTCGACTCTGCCGCATCAGTCATCTTATTATCGGTGGCGGGGCCATAGATGAGGCTCTCGAACAGAAACTGAAGGCTCTTCCCGGAGATATTGCCATCTGGAGTACCTACGGAATGACCGAAACGCTCTCGCATATTGCCCTGAGAAGAATTAACGGTGCTGAGGCTAGTGAATGGTACCAGCCTTTCGATAGTGTCAGAATCAGTCAGACCGATGAAGGTTGTCTGGTGATAGATGCTCCGCAGGTCTGTGCTGAGCCCCTGGTAACGAACGATATAGTGGAAATAGAATCCTATATATATAATAAGGTGGAAAAACTCCGTTTTCGCATCAAAGGCAGAAAAGACAATGTGATTTGCAGCGGAGGCATTAAGATTCAGATAGAAGAGGTTGAGGCTCTGTTGAAGCCTTATCTCGAAAAACCTTTCATGATAGCCAAGAAGAAAGACGGGAAGTTTGGAGAAATTGCTGTCCTCCTGACGGAAGATGAGGATATGAAAAAAATAGAGGCGACTGTTCGCCGCCTCTTATCTGATCATAAATATTGGATTCCAAGAGAATTCCTTCATGTAAATCAACTCCCGCTTACCGAAACCGGAAAGCCGAAGCGCTCTATCTTTCTTTAAAAGGATTCTCTGAAGAAATATTCTTTAGCTGAATTATCCTTCTCTGAAGAAATCGAGTGCTTCCTTGATTTCTTCTGTCGTAGCAGTCTGGTTGATACGGATATCGCCTATGCCGCCCAGCATCGTGAAGTTGATGATACCATTCTGGTTCTTCTTGTCATGGTGCATCAGTTCTATCAGTTCATCATAGTCATCGCAGGTAATATCCAGTGTACCATAGAATTCCTTGATGAAGTTTACGGTCTGGCGCATCTTCTCTGTAGGGAATCCGGTCTTGGCAACACTCAGATAGAGTTCTGGAATCAGACCGAATGCCACTGCATAACCATGCAGGATAGGCTTGCGCTTCAATGCCCAACTCTCGAATGCATGACCGAAAGTATGGCCCAGGTTCAGTGCCTTGCGGATGCCCTGCTCGTGCGGATCCTGCTCTACAATGCGCTCCTTCACCTTCACGCTGTCGCCTACCATGCGCTGCAACTGCTTCAAATCAGGCTTGTCGAGGTCAAAGCTGACCAGTTCTTCCCACATGGCTTCTGTAGAAATCAGACCGTGTTTCAGCATTTCTGCATAGCCCGAACAGATGTTTTCTGCATCGAGCGTCTTCAGGAACTCTGTATCGAGAATAACAAATTTAGAATCATTGAACACACCTACTTCGTTCTTCAGTCCGCCGAAGTTGATGCCTGTCTTTCCACCTACCGATGCGTCTACCATAGCCAGCAGGGTGGTAGGAATATTGATAAAGTTGATGCCTCTCTTAAAAGTGCTGGCAGCAAAGCCACCCAGGTCGGTTACCATACCGCCGCCCAGATTAATCATACAGGAGTGGCGTGAAGCTCCACCCTCCTGCAGTCCTTTCCATACCATCATCAGACTCTCGATGTCTTTATGGCTGTCTGTAGCCGGAATAGTGATGATATGGGCTTCCTTCATGCAGTAAAAATTCTGCAATACAGGCATGCATAGTTCCAATGTCGTAGTATCAGTAAGCACAAAAAGCTTGTCGTGCTCACATTCTGAAAGTGCACTTACCAGTTCGCTTTCCAGTTGGGTTGATATGATTACTCTTTGTTCCATAACATTCTAACGTATTAATTTTTGTGCAAAGATACACTAAAATGGAGACAATACAAAAAAAAAGTTGCTAAATTAGCGTTTTTTTTCTCATAATGCATTAAACCTTGGCGTTTTTAACGCGTCAAAACAATCGAGTAACAAAAATGATAATAGAATATCATAGCCATTATGTGTGAAAACACTCATAGTTGGAAATAATAACAAATTAAAAATAAGAATGAAAAAATCAATTCTGACGATGCTGCTGCTGTTGATGGCAATGGCATCCTTTGCTCAACAGCGACTGATATCCGGTCAGATTACTGACCGCGATACCAAGGAAGCCATTGAGCAGGTAACGGTTCAATTGCTTAAGAGCGACAGCACGTATGTAGCTGGTGCCATCAGTAATGAGAACGGACTCTTTCATGTCACCGCTCCGGCAAATGGCAAATATCTGCTCAAGATTTCGAGTGTAGGATATAAGTCTACTGTGAAGCATATCCAAATTTCTGATAACAAGGATCTGGCTATGGGTAAGATTGTGCTGGGTGCTGAGGCTATCATGCTGAAAGGCGCAGTGGTAACAGCTATGGCTCAGAAGGTAACTCTGAAGGAGGATACTTTCGTGTACAATTCTTCTGCCTATCGCACACCGGAAGGCTCGGTAGTTGAGGAACTCGTAAAGCGTCTGCCGGGTGCAGAGGTGAGCGATGACGGTACTATCAAGATCAACGGTAAGGAGGTAAAGAAGATTCTCGTAGACGGTAAGGAGTTTATGACGGGCGATACCAAGACAGCCTTGAAGAACCTGCCTACCAGCATCATCGAGAAAATCAAGGCATACGATGAGAAGAGTGATCTCTCTAAGGTGACTGGTATTGATGATGGTGAGGAGCAGACCGTGCTCGACTTCGGTATCAAGAAGGGTATGAACAGGGGTTTGATTTCCAATATCGACCTGGGCGTGGGCAACAAGAGCCGCTACAATATGCGTGGCATGGGAGGTTATTTCAATGATAACAACCGATTCATGCTCTTTGCTAATGCCAATAACACCAGCGACCGTGGTTTCGGAGGCGGTGGCCCCGGTAGAGGCTTCGGAGGTGCTAACGGTTTGAATGCCAGCAAGATGATTGCTGCCAACTACAATTACGAACTGAAGAATAAATTCAAGTTCAATACTTCACTTCGCTGGAATCACAGCGATGGCGATATTTGGAGCAGCCGTTCCAGCGAGAACTTCATGGGTAGCAGCAGCTCTTTCAGCAATAGCCTGAGCCAGAATTTCTCCCGCAGCAACAGCTGGAACGGTAACATCCGATTGGAGTGGATGCCTGATTCCATGACCAATATCCTCTTCCGTCCTTCCATCTCCTGGAGTACCAGCGATGGATTGAGTGGCAGCCAGTCGGCTTCTTACAACAAGGATCCTTATACCATTACCACCAAAGACCCTCTTTCTGAGGAAGGTATTGATGAGTTGGAGAAGGCTGAGGCTATGGTGAACAGTCAGTTGACTAACGGAATCACCTATTCTGATAATAACAATATCAGGGGTATGCTGCAGGTGAACCGCAAGTTGGGCAACAAGGGACGCAACATCACTTTCCGTGTGGATGCCAAATATACGGATAAGGACAGCAAGAGCATCTCGCTCAACAATGCCAAGCTCTATCTCGTACAGACAGCGGAGGGTAAGGACTCTACTTATCAGACCAACCGCTATAACCTGACTCCTTCGAAGGATTACAGTTATGCGGGTCAGTTGACCTATAGTGAGCCGCTCTGGAAGGCTACCTTCTTGCAGTTCAGCTATAAGTTTACTTACAGCTACTCCAAGAGCGACCGCAGTACCTACGATTTCAGCAAGTATGCGATGAATGGCGATCATGAATATCGTAGTTGGGATAGCTACTTGAATCCGTTTGCCGGTCAGCTTGATAATTACAGAAATGATGAATTGAGCCGGTTCTCTGAGTATCGCAACTACAATCACGATATCCAGGTGATGATGCGATTCGTCCGTCAGAAGTATAACTTGAACTTCGGTGTGATGATTCAGCCACAACAGTCGAAATATATCCAGGAATATCAGGGAGTGCATGTAGATACCGTTCGCAACGTAACGAATTTCAGTCCAACCCTCGATTTCCGTTATCGCTTCTCAAAGATGAGCAACCTGCGCGTGAACTACCGTGGTACTACCTCTCAGCCAAGCATCTCTCAGTTGCTTGATATCACAGATAACAGCGACCCGCTGAACATCTCGAAGGGTAACCCTGGCTTGAAGCCATCGTTCACCCAGAACTTCCGATTGTTCTACAACAACTTCGTGCAGAACCACAACAAGGGTGTCATGACCTTCATCAACTTCTCAACCACCAACAATAGCATCAGCAATAAGGTGACCTACAATGAGGCGACTGGTGGAAGAATCACCCGACCGGAGAATATCAATGGCAACTGGAATGTGATGGGAGCCTTCATGTTCAACTGCTCTATCGATAGTGCCGGTGTATGGAACTTGAATACTGACACCTACTTGGGTTACAACAACTACGTGAGTTATCTGAGTCTCGACAAGCAGTCTGATTCCCAGAAGAATACCACCCGCAGTACTACCTGGAGAGAACGCCTCTCTTTCAGCTATCGCAACGACTGGTTGGAGTTATCGCTCGATGGAACATTGAATTATAACCATGCTACAAACAAGTTGCAGCCTAACAGCAACCTCGATACCTGGCAGTTCTCTTATGGACCAAGCATGACGCTTACAGCGCCTTGGGGTACCAGTCTGAACTCAAGCCTCTCTATCAGCAGCCGCCGCGGTTATAGCGACAGCAGCATGAATACGGATGAGTTTGTATGGAATGCGCAGCTCTCTCAGGGTTTCCTGAAGGGCAAGCCTCTTACCATCATGCTGCAGTTCTACGATATTCTCCGCCAGCAGAGCACCTTCTCTCGTGCCATTTCTGCTACATCCCGTACGGATACGGAGTATAATGCTATCAACAGCTATGCGATGCTGCACGTGATTTACCGCCTGAATCTCTTCGGAGGCAAGGATGCCCGTAGGGGTGGACCTGGCGGTCCTGGTGGTCCTGGTGGCCGTCCAAACTTCCATGGCCGTCCTTTCAATGGCGGTTTTGGCGGTGGTCGTCCAGGTGGAAGAATGTTCTAAAAAACTTCTCTTGAAAACAAAGTAAGCTTCATTGGGCATTGAAGTAAGCTTCATCTGCGTATGAAACAGGCTTCATTTGCCTTTGAAGTAAGCTTCATTTAAAACGATAGTAAGCCTCACTCAATGTTTACGTGAGGCTCATTTCAAATAGGTATGACGAGAAAAAAAGAAATCCCCGCTCTTCGTAATGAAGAACGGGGATTGTTTTATTTGGGATTACTAAAAGTTCATTGATTAGAGAGAGAACTTGTAACCTACAGTAATCTGGATTACGTTGTTGTAGTGATCCCAGTTTTCAAAAACCTTAGTTACACCGATGTTGTAACGAGCATCGAATACAATGCCCTGGTACTCGTAAGAGAGACCTACAGGAATAGAGAGGTCTACGGTCTTAACGTGCTCTGCATCATCCTTGTTTACCAAGAAACCTGGCTGCAAACCTGCCTTGAGAGCAAGACCAGCTACTGGGTAGTAGTTCAATGTGATAGGTACATTGATATAGCCTGGATTCCACTTGGAGTCGTTCTTAACGGTAACGTCTCCGATTGGAGTATCGATTTCAACATCCTTAGCCTTGTAGCCCTGTACAGAGTAGAGAGCACCTACAGCAACACCAAAGTTGCTAGAAGCCTGATACTGCAATTCTGCACCAGCAGCGAAACCTGCCTTCCAGTCATTATCACCAATTGTAGAAACGTTCAAACCTACCTTAGGCTGAATAGTTGTTGTACCTGCAGCCTGCTGTGCGAAAGCACCTACTGAAGACAGCACCATAGCTGCCATAATAAATAATTTTTTCATAACTCTTTCAATTTATAAATTTAAAACTGTTAATATTCTCGTCGCTTTTGAAATAGTATGTTACTATAAAACTGAAAATGAGGTAGCCATTTATCATGCCTTTCCATCATCTCTCGGGTGCAAAGATATAGGTTTTTACAATAGAGTCCAAACAAATTAATGATTATTTGCTAAAATCGGGCGAAAAAATACGAAATTGTTACCAAATCGAATATTTTTAGATTTTTTTTATCCCCGTTTTCTTGTATTCCAAAACCACATGCCAAAGCTCAGAAATTAAAGAAAAAGAGGATTGAATTACTTTATATAGTAAATTCAATCCTCTTTTTTATTCTTCATCCTCGTCCCAGTCTTCTTCGTCAAATCCAAACATGGCTGGATCAACGAAGGCATCCAGGGCTCGGCGTTCTTTCTTAGTTGGGCGACCAGTGCCTCTTGCTCTATCTACGAATCCGCTGATGCGACTCATCTCCAGCAATTCATATTGCTTAGGATCGGTCACGTTCTTATAGACTCCGAAGAGCATTTTGGCTCCTACGCGCTGCTCTATGCAGTCGAGAACCTCGAAAGAATAGGTGATAGGGGCTTTCTTGACGCTTACCACATCGCCACGCTTGATGATAAAGGAAGGCTTTCTCGTTACGCCTCCTACCATTACACGACCATTCTTACAGGCATCGGCAGCAATGCTGCGAGTCTTGTAAATGCGGGCTGCCCAGAGCCACTTGTCTATTCTTGCTGATTCTTTCATTTCTGCTTTGTTTTTTGGGGGGACAAGCGATGGAATCGCTTGGAACGGGGGCTGGCTTCTGCTGGCTTTGGCTTCTGCTGGCTTCCTATTTCTTCCCTAGCTTGTTAAACTGGTTCATTGTAATATCGATACCGGCAAGGACGAAGCTCTTGATGATCTCTACACCCAGGTCGATGGCCGGCTGCAGCTGCTTCATGTCTTCCTCAGTATATTTGCCCAGTACCCAGTCAATCTGGCCGCCACGCGGATAATCGTTGCCGATGCCCATGCGCAGGCGGGCATAATTCTGACCGATAAGCTGCTGGATATGTCCCAATCCGTTATGGCCGCCGTTGCTGCCGTTTGCCTTCAGTCGGAAGGCACCCAGTGGCAGGGCGAGTTCATCGCTGATAACCAGGAGTCGGCTCTGGTCAATCTTTTCCTGATTCAGCCAATATCTTACCGCATTACCACTCAGGTTCATGAATGTGGTAGGTTTGAGCAGGAAAATCTTTCTTCCCTTGAGCGTAGTCTCGGCTACGAAGCCATATCGCTTATCCTCAAAATGAATATTGGACGCTTTAGCAAAAGCGTCCAATACCATAAATCCTGTGTTGTGCCTGGTGCCGGCGTATTCATCGCCAGGGTTACCAAGCCCACAAATCAAATATTTATCCAATGTTTGATAATGCTTTACTCAGGTTCGTAAAATCTTGATGACTCAGCGATTAAGCCTCTGCATCATCAGCAGCCTGAGCTGCGAGCTGAGCGTTACGTGTCATCTTGATAGAGCAAACTACGACAGCCTTGCTTGTAGCCAACTCGAGACCCTCGAATGAGAGGTCACCTACCTTGATGCTCTTACCAATCTTCAACTCTGTAACGTCGATATCGAGGTGCTCAGGGATAACCTGGTAAGGAGCTGTAACGTTGATCTTACGGATAGAGAGGTTCATACGACCACCATCACGTACACCCTGTGCAAGACCTGTCAACTTAACTGGAATACCGATAGTGATAGGCTTCTTGTCGTTAACCTCGTAGAAGTCAACGTGCAGAGGAGCGTCTGTTGTTGGGTGGAACTGAATCTCCTTCATGATAGCTGTGTGGCTCTCACCGTCGATGATGAGGTTGATAACGTATACATGAGGAGTGTAGATGATTTTACGCAACTCAGCGAATGGAACTGCGAATGACAAAGCCTCAGGAGCACCGTTCTCGCCCTTCTTCTCACCATAAAGGTTACATGGAATCAAACCTTCCTTACGCAATGTCTTAGAAGCTTTCTTGCCAAGGTCTGTACGCTTCTGACCTGTTACATTAATCTCTTTCATTTTGTGTTACTCTAAATTAAGTTATTAATAAAAAATGTGCCTTAACTCGCCATCACACGGATTAGCTTTGCTTAAAGCGGGTGCAAAATTACGAAAATTATTTGGAATGAGCAAACTTTTTACTGAAAAACATGTTCTACATGCAGAAAAATTAAGGAAAATACACTTTTTTGCTTAAATAAACTGAAAATTTTGCCCGTTTTCTTGTCTATTACCTATTTAATGTGTATTTTTGCAAGCGTATTAGGTAATTTAATATATAAATCTTTTAAAAACATTAGAGAATGATTAATAGGGATTTGATAAGACGTAAGATTGTGCAGTTAACCTACGCATACTATCAAAACAGCGATCATAACATGGATAACGCTGAGAAGGAGCTGATGTTTAGTCTCTCCAAGTCATACGATTTGTACAACTACATGTTGCAGCTTATCGTTGCCGTCACCCAGGAGGCACGCAAGCGCTACGATGTAGAAGTAGCTCGTGCCAAGAGAGAGGGTGAGCAGGAACCTTCACCACGTTTCGCATTCAATAAGTTCGCTCTGCAGCTCGAAGAGAACAAGATGCTGCTCGAATGGATAGATGTAAAGCATTCCAACTGGGATGAGGATATCGAGATGGTGCGCAAAGTGTATACTGCGATTACGTCCAGCGATCTCTATGCTGATTATATCAGCGGAGCTATTGATGAGGAACTCGCCGATCTCGACGAGTACAACCGCGACCGTGAGGTATGGCGCCGCATCTACAAGCAGTTCATTCAGAACAATGAAGATCTTGATGCATTCCTCGAGGAAAAGAGCCTCTACTGGAACGATGACAAGGATATCGTAGATACTTTCGTATTGAAGACCATCAAGCGTTTCGACCCAGAGGCTAAGGCCAAGCAGGAATTGCTGCCAGAATACAAGGATGCTGAAGACAGAGAGTTTGCACGCAAGCTCTTCCGTGCTACCATCCTCAACTGCGATACCTACCAGCGCTATATGAGCGAGGCTTTGCGCAACTGGGATTTCTCACGTCTTGCCTATATGGATGTGATTATCATGCAGATTGCCATCGCTGAGGTGATGAACTTCCCTGGCATCCCGGCTACCGTCACTATCAATGAGTATGTAGAACTTGCCAAGGCATACAGCACTCCTCGAAGCGGCGGTTATGTTAACGGTATGCTCGACAGCATCTGCCGCGAGCTCATCAGCCGCAACCTCATCCAGAAGGAGATGCCTGAGCGTAAGCAGCATCAGCATGCACAGCACGGCGAACATGCCGGCAAACAGCGCCCAGACAACCAGCACCCAGCCGGCCGTCGTCCGCGCATTCATCGCGCTCCGGGCGAGGGTGAGTAAATAACGGAGGCCTTTCTTGCTGGCCACACCTTATTTATATATAGAACATAAATAATAATAGATAATACTTTAACGACATGACAAATTTAGTATTGCAAGCTGCTGCCGGTGGTAGCAGCATGAGTTTTCTCATCATGATGGTAGCCATCTTCGCTATCATGTGGTTCTTTATGATCCGTCCTCAGCAGAAGAAGCAGAAGGAAATCCGCAAGTTCCAGAATGCTTTGGCAGAGGGTACTAAGGTAGTTACAGGTGGCGGTGTTTACGGCACTGTTAAGCGTGTTAACCTCGAGGCTAACACCGTTGATGTTGAGATAGCTCGTGGCGTGGTAATCACTGTAGCTAAGGGCTACGTGTTTGCTGATGCAGCTAGTCAGACACCTAATGCATAGTATCAAGAGCATATTAAAAGCTGTCAGAAACTTCCTGTTCAGTGGTCTGAATAAGGAGTTTCTGATTTTTTTGTTCTTTCTCGCTCTTAGCGGCATCTTCTGGCTGATGATGACGCTCAATGAGACTACCGAGAGAGAATTCCATATCCCTGTGCAGTTGACCGGCGTGCCCCGCAATGCGGTGATAACCGGCGATATCCCTGATACCGTGCATATTACGGTGCGCGATAAGGGATTCACCCTCGTTACCTATGCTTACGGAGGCAAGATTCATCCGCTCACATTCCGTTTTGCCAATTATGCCGACGAGGATACGGGAACGGGACAGATTCCGATGGCTGATGTGCAGAAACAGGTGGCATCCCAGCTCTATGGCTCTACCAAACTGATCTCCATCAAACCGGCAAAATTCGATTTCTTCTTCACCTACGGCTCTTCCAAGCGGGTGCCTGTGGTGTTCAGAGGAAAGATTACAACCAGCAAGAGCTATTATCTGGCGCATACCGAATTCCTGCCGTCTACGGTGATGGTTTACGCCAACAAGAAGATGCTCGACCAGTTGGAATCGGTAGAAATCGAGCCTTTCAACATGCGCAACCTGCAGGATACCATTCATCGCAGCGTGCTTATCAAGAAGATACGCGGCATGAAGATTGTGCCTCAGATGGTGCGTCTGGCGGTATATCCTGATGTGCTTACCGAAGAGGCGGTCGAGGTGCCTGTTACGGCCATCAACATGCCGGATAACATGGTGCTCCGTACCTTCCCGTCTAAGGTTTCGGTAAGATTCACCATCGGAGCCAGCCTCTTCAGAACCATCAAGCCGAGCCAGTTTAAGGTGGTAGTAGATTATAATGATCTGGCTAACAACCCTTCAGACAAGTGCCACCTCCAGCTGCGCAGCGTGCCGCGCTCGGTGAGCAAGGCGCATCTCGAACTGGAAACGGTAGATTATCTGCTGGAACAGCAATGATAGTTGATAATTGATAGTTTATAGTTGATAGTTTTTCTACTATGATGAAGATAGCGATAACGGGTGGCATAGGTAGCGGTAAGAGCTATGTGTGCCGGATATTGGAGAAACAGGGCATCAGGGTCTACGACTGCGATGCCGAGGCTAAGCGGCTCATGCGTACCGATGCCCGCTTGCAGGCTGGCTTGAAGAAGCTGGTAGGCGAGCAGGTTTACAGCGCAGAGGGCGTTTTGCAGAAGCCCGTGCTGGCTCAGTTTCTGCTTGCCAGCGAGGCTAACAAGCAGGCTGTCAACGATGTGGTTCATCCGGCTGTGGCGCGCGATTTCGAGCAGAGCAGCTATGAGTGGATGGAGAGTGCCATCCTCTTCGATAGCGGTTTCTACCGCCGTGTCCACCTCGATTTCGTGGTCTGCGTAACGGCTCCCATACCGGTCCGCATCCAGCGCATCATGCAGCGCGACCATATCTCGGCCGAGAAGGCGCAGCAGTGGATAGATGCCGTCATGCCGCAGGAAGAGCTTGCAGCCCGCTCCGATTTCGAAATCGTGAACGATGGCGAGCAGGATATCGATGCACAGGTAAGAAAATTATTGGATATCATTAATAATAAAGAATAATAGAAAAGACAATGGAAACAATCCTTTCAATTGCAGGCAAACCAGGCCTTTATAAATTGGTATCAAGAGGCAACAGAAACCTCATCGTAGAAACGCTCGATGAGACTCACAAGCGTGTCCCAGCTTTCGCTACAGACCGTGTAACAAGTCTTGGTGACATCGCTATGTATACAGACGCTGATGAGGTGCCACTCTGGGAAGTGCTCGACAGCGTAAGCAAGAAGGAAGAGGGCAAGCCTAGCACTTTCAACTACAAGAAGGCGCCTGTTGCTGAGCTCCACGCTTATTTTGCTGAGGTTCTTCCTAACTACGATCGCGACCGTGTTCACGACAGCGATATCAAGAAGCTCCTCCAGTGGTACAACATTCTTGCTAAGTACGGCATCACCGATTTCAAGGCTACTCTCGCTCCTACAGAGGGTGAGAATGTAGATGATCGTGCTGAGCAGGCTGCTGAGTAAAGGAAATTGCAGTTAGTTTATATTTAAGGGTGTTCATATTTCTAGAAATAGAGTATGAACACCCTTTTTTTTATTTTTAATAGATGCAGTTTTTCAATCCCGTCAGGCGTTATGGTCCGTCAGGCGTTCCTGCGTATCCTTTTATTCCTCAATCTTTTTCAGTTCTTTCTCAAATCTTCTTCGATACATCTCTCCCGCTATGGTCAAACCGAACGGGAAGGCGATCCAGATGCCCAGAATGCCTAAGCCGCATGGGAAACCCAGGGTGTAGCCCAGCGGCAATGAGATGACGAAATAGGCGATGAAGGCATAGAGCACCATCGGCTTTACACAGGCGATGCCACGCAGCGCATTGGCAAAAGTATACTGCAGTCCGTCGCCAAACTGATATACCATCATCAGGATAATCAGCGTAGCCACATACGCCTGCACCTCCACATTATCATTAAACCAGCCACCTATCTGATGGCGAAGCAGGAACACCGGCAAACCCATGCACAGCGAGAACAACAGGTTCAGCCGGAAACCGTCGTAGGCATTGCGGCGAACAGCAGCGTAGTCCTTCTGACCCATAAAATGACTCACGCGGATAGCCAGCGCAGCTGCCATGCCCGAAAGCACGAGATAGAAGAGCTGCGAGAGGGTAATCATCACCTGATGAGCCGCCAGCGGAATGGTTCCCAGCCAGCCCACCATCACACAGCTCAGCGTGAAGGCAGCCGATTCCATGCCCAGCTGCAGCGCCACAGGCCAGCCCAACCGGTTCATCTCCCTGAAGTCAGCCTTGGTCAGAGAACTGTGCAGAATATCGCGTCTGTATTCCCCGAAATTCTTGCCCGTCATCAGCATGCCCACCATCGCCAGCGCCATCAGAATGCGGCTCACCAGCGTCGAAATACCGGCTCCCAGCAAACCCAGTTCCGGGAAGCCCGCCACACCGTAAATCAGTACCCAGTTGCCCAGAATATTGATTACGTTGCCGCCAATCATCGCCCACATCGCCACCTTGGTCTGTCCGAGTCCGTCAAGAAATTGCTTCATCGTGAAGAAGATGCCCATGAAGAGCACCGAGGCAAGGTTTACCAGAAAGTAAGGGCGGATGAGCGAGAGCAGTTCTTCAGGCTGTCCGATGCGCCCCAGATTCAGGTAGAGCACAATGAGGGCGAGGGTGAAGATGATGCCCGTCAGCATGTTGGCACAGAAGGCATTGCGCACTTTCTGTCCGATGCAGTCGGTCCGTTCCTCGCCGTAGAGCCGTCCGATGATAGGAGTGAGGCCGTAGGTGAATCCCATATAGGATACGAATACCAGACCGAAGATATTGTTCACCAGTCCGGCAGCCGCCAGTTCCGGTGTACTGTGATGGCCAATCATCAGCGTATCGGCAAATCCCAGAATGATGGTACCCAGCTGTCCGATGATGATAGGAATGCCGATAGCTAGCAGTTCCCGGTAGTGATGTTTCTTGTTCGTCGTTATTGATGTTGTATGATTATTCATATTTGCTTTTAATTACTAATCTATTTCCTTTATTCTGTTCTAAGAGCCTGCAAAGTTACGGCTTTATTCACTAACTACCAAATTTTTCTTTCTTTTTTTTAGGGGACCAGCGATGGAATCGCTGGGAACGGGGCGCAAAGGGGCAGGAAGAGGCTTTCCCCCTTCCTGCCCCCGTCCCCAGCGATTCTATCGCTGGTCCCCCTAAAAAAGGTAAAAAGAGCCTAGCTTACCCCCCCCCGCTAGGCTCTTTTTACCTTTTTACCTTTTTACCTTTAAATGTATGAACTTCCTTCCTCTTTCTGTCCATACGAGATAAGTGTGGGTGTAGGCGGTGCCCAGCTTCTCCTGTGCCCCATCGCAGTGAGGGTCGGGGAGGGTAGAGTAGCGGGTGCGGCTCTTCGCCAAGCCCATGTGGGCATAATCAGCATAGAGCAGATACTGGCCGCTCTGGTAGTACTGGATATGAAGGGCACAGAGCTGGCGGTTCAACTCCTGCGCCGTGATACCCAGCTCCTTCGCAATCTGCGTGGTGGTGAAGCAGGAAACAGAGTTGAGAACATTGTCGGTGTAGAGCGCCTTCGGCAGAAGATGATCCACCTGATTCTCCAACTGGATGATGTTCTCACCGTTCTTGGCGATGCAAACCACCTGCTCATCCACCACACCGTTCAGCCGTCGAATCTCCGTATCCTGTTCTCCGATGAGTTTCTTCTGCTGATCTATCTGCACTTGCTGGTTTTTCAGCAGCTTCTCCTTCTCATTGAGTGTAGCCCTGAGAATCTCTTCAGCATGTCGAATCGTCTCCTCATCACTCTCTCCCTGCCGTACCGGAATATAACCGCCCGTCTTGCGAATCTGTGGCAGCACCTCGGAAGTAACCCAGTTTTTGAACTTTACCGCCGTAGGAAGCTTGGAGCCGAGAACCAAAGCATAGAATCCGCTCTCGTTAACGAAAAGCATCTGAGTCCAGCGTTTAGCCTCGCTTCCATCCTTCTTAAAACCTGTCACTACCCATGCACTGCGTTTTGCCGTATCAAGTGGTTTAACTAGTTGGCTTACAGCGTCATTCGCTCTTTTGTATCCCAGTACATCACAGATGTCCTTCGCACAGAACAAGGGTTCTCCATCTTCATCGGTCAAGGTGCGAATCTTACCGAATTCAGGGTTTTCGAACACGATAGCATTACCCGCTGTCTTTTCATTCTCCTTCATTTTCATCTCTTCTTTTTTTGTTTTATAATTTTTTTCCATGATATAAAAATGTATTAAAAATTAATCACTAATAATTAATCACTAATAATTAATCACTACTCCCTAATCACTACCCAATGGTCATCCAAATGCTTTCCTCCCTGTCTCTCGCAGCGGTAATGGCATTGATGAGGCGGTGGAGCCAGATGCGGGAGTTCACAACCATACCTTTTACACGGTTCTCACCCACCAGGATGCAGCCTTGCGTATCATCGGGATAATTGCCGGCATGGATGCGGATGCCCTCAAAATTGGGGACACCCAACAGCAGCGGCAACCACATCTTAAACTTCGGCGACTTGCTGATCACCACCGGATAAGTGCCCTCAGGTATCGCCGTCGTGCCCTTCATCTTCTGCGCCTTCTTGCCCGATACACGCCCCAACCGCACATTCTCCTCGGCAGGACTTAGCTCCACACCCAGAAGGTTGCGCCAGCACGGCTCCAGCGTATCACAGAAATACGAGTCCGCATTCAGCTTCTCCGGAGGCACCTCGCATACCGTCTTCAGCCCCCTGCACTTGTTCACACTCTCAATCGTGCGCTTCTTCACATCCTCATCCTTCAGGATATAAAGGCGACCTATCGTGTAGGTCTTCTTCTTCGCTATACGTTTTAAAACTATCTGCATAAGTAAAAATAAATTTAAGATTCAATAACCATACCATCGTGGCGATACTTCAGCTTCTCAAAACTGTCACAACTGTCACAACTGTCACGCTTGCCCGTATACTGATACGCCCGCCTGATGTATTTCCGGTGCAGCCACTGCCTGATCATCATATCGGTACCCTTCGCATCCAAACCATGCTCCAGCCGGATGGCAAGCAACTGCGCAGCCGTAAAGTTATCGGGCAGTATCTGTAAAAGATTCTGAGGCCCACGCTTCGAACTCCTCTCCGCCGTATAGTTCTCCTTCGCAATCATGTCGCCGAAGAACCGCATCTTGCAGTACAGGTCATACTGCTCGCTCCAGCGGATAAACTCGTCAATCTCCGGCTCCCACTTGCAACCATTGGCTACATACAGCACACACGCCTTCAGGTAGGCGATGACGTTGGCACGGAACGAGAGATTCTCAAACGTCCTGTCCTGCGACAGCCGGGCAAACTCAGCATTCTCATCCTTCAGTTTGAGGGCAAGCTGAAACGCCTCCTTACACTCAATCAGACCCGTTACTTTGTTCAGATTTTCGATGTAAGGCCGCAGCGCCTCACGGTACGATTCATCATAAGTACCGTATACAGGCATATCTTCGCCGATTTCCCTTTCAGGGATGGTACAGAAGTTGATACGGCTGATAGGACCATCGGTAAGAACCTTAGAGAAGTAACGCTGACCCTTCTGGATGGTGGTAGATGCATTCCAGTTGAACCGGATGGTAACACGCTCCGTTACGCTCATCGTTCCTACGCGAGTTTGTCCATATTTGTTACCCGGGTCTGCTGCCAGACACATGATACGGAACTGCTGGTTTCCGCTACCCTTGAGCGCATCAAACTGGTCTAGCTCATTGAGCGAAGTATAGAGGAAATGTTCCTGCGCTTCAGCCGTTCTCATCACGAAAGCCGGGTTTGTCATATCCGCATCAATCTCCTGGATAATCAGGTTTTCAGGTCTCTTGCGCTTATCCTTGTTGGCACCCTTGCGCAGCATCTCATCCTTCCACGCCTTTTCGCGCTTCAGGTTTTCAGCATCCCTCTGCCTGATATCCTCCATAATGAAATCGATGGGCCTGTTCACGCTGCTCTTACCCGCTCCGGTACCCGCAAGCAGCAGCGTCATCAGTCTCGCCTCGTGCTCCACGTTGTCAATATACCGGAACCTCGTCTTCCAGAGATGCGTAGCCAGCGGCGGAAAGATAGCGTGCGCCACAGCCGGCTTATAAATCTCCGGCGTCCTCGATATCAGCAGTTCCACCAGCTTCGGCAGCTTCTTCGGCATCTCCGGCGGGTCAGGATAATCCTGCTCAGTACTTTGAACTTGGAGATTTGAACTTTGAACAGCATGATTAGTCACAGCATTTGAATTGGCTTTCCCTTCGGCCGCCGAACGTTGTTTCTTCACTCTTCGTTCTTCACTCTTCACTCCATTCGCCTTCTGCTCCGCCAGCGCATTCACCCTTATCACTTCCCTCGACATCGGCTTCGTATTGTCAGCATATTTCGCATAGAAATCGTGAATCAGCTGATGGCAGTCGTTCTCCTGATAGTAGCTCGGCATTTTCACCCTCACCACCTTCATCAGTTCCTCCTCCTCCATCACCCTCGAAGCACCGGCGCTCATGATAGCCAGCAGCGAAGAGTGTCTCGACCCCACGGTATCAATCTCCATACCCCCGAGTCCGGCAGCCTGCGTAAAGAGGTCAAATGCAATCAGATTCTTCTCTCTGGCTTCCAGTCCGCCAGCATCCTGATTGCCTCCAGAATCCCCGATATGAGGAGCATCAGCACCATGGCTATTACCAGGTTGGGCAGGCTGAACAGCAGAGCCAGCAGAAACAGCAGGATTGCCGTCGTTGCCCGATAGTCTATTATTTTCATTATTCTTACCATTGCTATTAACTTTTAACTGTAAACTATTAACTTTCCCTCTTCCGTCCACGGTCAGTCCGCGGTCCAGATACGCCTGCCTTCGCATCAGAATCTCCTTCTCGCTCAGCACGGCGCACCACATCTTCGACCTGTAGATTTCCGAGTCCTTATCCGTAAGATAAATCATTCTCTCGGGTGTGATGCAGCTCTCGTCATACGGCACCCCCAGCGCCTCGCAATACGCCTTCTGCGTCTCCTCGATGGTCATTCCCACCGGCAGTCTGATACCGATGTGCAGCTTCTTCCGGGCACTGTAGCAGAGGTGCAGCAGCGAGCCGTTCCAGATGCTGTCAGAGCAGTTCAGCTCCCTTGCCTTCTCGATAGCCTTGTCTACATACTCCCTGTCGTCCACGTCGATGATAGTCTGGAACATGAAGCTCTCGGGCTGGGCATTCTCCTGTCTGCGCACATTGTTCTTGAAAATGCCGTAGTGGGGACAGAAGAAAGGCAGTTCGCTCTTCAGCCTGTCCTGCGCCTTCTTCACCGCCTTCTCGTCGTTGGCATCCACCTTCGGGATAGGCAGTTCGCCCCTAATCTGCCGAATCATCTTCCTGATTTCCGGCGATGCAATCACCTTGTCATACACCGCCAGACTGTTGGAAAACACCTTCCCCTTATTGCCCTTGCGATAAGGGTTCAGTGCAATTACATGTTGTGTTTCTGTCATGTTATTTCGTTAATAAAAGATTGGTTTGTGGGGTAATCCCCTCTTCCGTTTTCACTACTCTCAGTCGTCTGTAAGAAGGATGACTGAACACATACGCTTTCACTTCCATCATTTTAAATAATTTAGAAGATTGGGGGCTCCCACCACGGTTGATGTGCAGATACACAAAAGCCCCCGAAACTCAGACCGCATTGGTTCTGAATTCCGGGGGCAAAGGTAGGGAAAATTTCTCGCTTCTACCTAGTACGTACTATGTACGCGTACTAGTACTACCTGCCAGATTAGCCTCTGATAGCAGGCATCACTTTTTCGAGGAAGGCACCCGTTTTCTTCTGTTCCATTCCCCGGTTGCAGGCGGCTCTCATCGAGTTCGGATTAGGACCCCAATAATTGCCGAATACGCTCCATATATTCTTGATTTCCAACTCTGTACCTATCTGATTGGCAAGGACGGCAGCTTCGGATGATGACAGTCCTGAGGGCATGAAATCTTCGGTTACCATACCAATCTTTATCAGGTTGTTCTTAATCCTCTGAGCCTTTTCCGTTTTCAGCTCTTCCGGCATCTCAGCATTTCTGCATGAGGTTTGCTCACAGGCATTGCTGCCATAATAGTTCTCCACATGTTCAAAATAAGAGCTACCAGCGTTCATGATGATCATTCTTTGTCCAGACATTTCTCATCCTCCTTTCCCTGATAGTTGTTCATGTGCTCGATATACTGACCACCATTCATCTGGATGGTATTGTAGATAACGATGGTGAAATGCTTTATTACGAAGCGAATAAATTTCCTATAAAAAAATAGTTTCATCTTCCTTTGTTGTTTTTAGGTTGATTATTAATTGTTTCCGCCTCATTTTAGTAGAGGACGTGTGTTTGCGCTAACGTTTTTAGCGTAAGCCGCTGGAGAACTGCCGAGCGCCTACTATCGTAAGGTGTGGGGGCGGGTAGGGTTGTGCGTACTTTCTGGGTATTGGTATGATTTATATTAATACTTGGCTTCAGATGTTAGCATCTTAACCGGTTGTCTCTTATTTAATGATTAAAATTCATCGTTTTGTCCGATTAGTTCAAAGAAGCTGATTGCTATAATACCGAAAGTCTTCTTGTATTTTTCCATGGCTTCCGTGCATTTCACTCTCTTTTTTTCCAACTCATCAATCTTTTTCCTTTTCAGATATAACTTCATCTTATCATCTTCCTGGAGATTTTTCAGTTCCTTGTCACATGTTTCCTTAAGTCCATTGAGGAAACTTGCTATGATTCCCATCGTCCTAGCCATCGTTTTAACAGTTATGGTTTGATCCTTTTCACATATCCGTTTAAATGTAGTGTGATCGAAACTGAAAATCTTTTCAACGCTAGTGGGACCCATCAATTTGTCACGACACAACTCGCTTAAGAAGTCTCCTAAGCTTTCTAGGCACCTTTTCTTAACACGGTCTAGGTCCTTTTGGGTTATGTTCATCTTTTTTGGCATTGCGTTAAAATTTGCTGCAAAGGTTATAAAAAAAAGTCATATAACCAAATAGGAAGTGAGTGCTATAAGACTCACGGATTTTAACGAAATTTGTGCGTTCGTGGTATGTTTGACCGAAGGAAAAAGGCTAAATGATGCAAGAAAAGAGATTTTGTTCAAATTCTGTCTGCAGCAGCACGTATGCGGTTTGAAACCTCGCATAGTGCTCCACGGAGCATATTCTTCTCTTCTTCGGTGAAACTTCCCACTCCACCATTTCCATCGATGCCGTCGAGTTTGTGATAAAGCCATGATGCTGACAACATTTGGGCACAAAAAGCCCCCGATGCGTCACGCACCAGGGGCTTAAAGAGTTCATTTAATTACTTTATGAAAACACAACCATCAAAAGACGGCTGCTTGTAAATCCGCTTTAATATTGTCCATACAGGCGTTGAGTCGTTGGTATGTTTTCTCTCCAGCGGTCTTGACTCCACTTACATACTGGCGCATGAGCGATGGGTTGATGCCTGCACGTCTGGCAATCTCGGTAGCGTTGAGAAAGGAGAACTCCTTGAAGAAAGCTTGCACGTCGTACTTATATGTAAACGTCAAGTCTTGCAAGGCCTTGTTGTTAGGGTCATCATCCCTACATTCCTGAAGAGCCTTCATGAAGTCGGCCTTGGCTTCCTCTGCGGTCGCACCATCGCCATCTATGACACCATAATTACCCAATGGCTTATCATTGTAACAAGAGTATCCGCCATTACCATATTCTAAAATCAGCACTACATTCTTTGCCATATATCTTATTTGTTTAAAATTCCCATAAAAAGAGTTCTCCACATGTCCATCACGCAACACGCTCATCTTAACCTCATGGCTACCATGTCTTGGAATTCTGATTTTCATCCCATTCTTGGGATTGAACCATTCATCGTGCTCGGCACCATGTCGAGTGATAAAGCATCCCGCTTTAGTCAACTCATTGTACAATTGATTGTGTTTGATTGTTGTAATTAAACATGTTAAAGAACTCTTTGTCTGAATGACACTGCAAAGGTAGCTAAAAAGCTATAAAATATCAAATACTTAGGTAGCTTTTCCGCTACGTTAACTAAACTTTAACATTTGGGGGCAAAAAACATCTATCGCGTCAGAGAAGAAAGCGATAATCGAGTACTTTTGGTTATGGCTTGACAACGTAAAACCCGATGTCAGCGTCACGGTTCATGTCATTTTATGACCACGTGACTATCACTCCTTAAACAAGTATCGCCAACCACGTGAAAAGCGATACCTGTAACCACGCTAATGAAGCGGTATCATTTGTAATTACTCCTTTATATTCATATTCTTACCCCTTCCTTTTCTACGTTCCTGACGAAGGGTGTATTCCTATACTTTTCCCATTCCTGGGCGGTATACATCACGGGGTTGATTTCCTCGCCCAGTTCCCATCCGAGTTCGGTCAGTGGGTAGGTGATGTTGTCATAATCGTCAGCCATTCACGGATAGCCGCCAATATATGTTCCTTTACATTCATAACTTATAAATGTATCCTCCGTTATTTGAATAATTTTCGGGCATCAGGAAGTTCGACTCCTGAAGCTTCTGCTGCACGGAGTTCTTTAAAAGCCTGTGTCAGACTTTCCTTCACTACCAATCTCTGTCTCATAGCTTCTGCATCTACATCTGTTAATGTTGCCATAATCTTCTCCTTTAATTAAATATCTCCCACAAAATTACACTTTTTCTCTGAAAGCGCCAAATTATATCTGATAAATATACGCAAAAAGAGCTTTTTTAAAGGTAAGGCCATTCCCCTCACGCATCTCTGCAATTCCCTTCACGCATCCCTGCTATTCCCCTCACGCCCCTGCCATTCCCCTCACGCCCTGAAGGGGCAGAAGCTCCTAGCCCAGGGCATCGCCCTGGGTATTCATGTCCGCACGCCTGGCGCCCTGAAAGGGCAAGAGCTTTGTATGGCGCCCGAATCTCAGGCTTTGTTCCCCAATCCATCTTTTGAACTGGCTATGGGATTCTGCTAATTATGTTAAAATGTAGTCTTTTTGGGGATAAAATACTTTTAGCCTTATTTGGGCTAACCGATTTTGGGTTATATATTTGCACTAAAATAAGTGAATTATGGACAAAAGTATACATACAAAATTATACCAACGCATGATAGCTCGCTTGCGTGCCAAGCGAGAAGAAAAGGGTGTTACGCAGATGCAACTGGCTGAAAGGTTGGGAGTTAACCAAACTTTCGTTAGCAAAGTTGAAATTTGCGAGCGTCGTTTAGATATAGTTGAACTTCTAACGATTTGCGAAATCCTAGAAATTCCTTTCGTTGATTTTATCAAAGAAATCGACGAAGATATTATTTCAAAGTTTAAACAATCTAAAAAATAATAGTTGTAATGATAAAAAAGCAATATAATATTATAGATTTATTTTGTGGTTGCGGTGGCCTTTCGAAAGGTTTTGAAGAAGCCGGCTACAAAACGTTATTAGGTGTAGATATTGAGCAAGCGGCACTTAATACTTTTGAAAAAAATCATGAAGGTGCTGTTGGAATGAATTTGGATTTGTCAGCTTATGATTCTTTTGATAAGATAGATAAGGTTATTGACGGTAGAAATGTTGACGTTATAATTGGAGGTCCACCTTGTCAAGGTTTTAGTTTAACAGGTCCAAGAAACTTCGAAGATAAAAGAAACAAGTTATATCTGGCAATGATTGAGACGGTTCGACGCTATCAGCCTCAAGCTTTTCTTATAGAAAATGTACCAGGAATGGCCAATCTTTATAAAGGAGCTGTTAAAGATGAAATAGTCCGGAGATTTACAGATATGGGGTACAACGTCAATTGTAAAATTGTTTGTGCTGCTGATTATGGAGTCCCTCAAATTAGAAAACGATTAGTATTCGTTGGATTAAGACGTTCTCCTGTTAAATATGATTTTCCTTCTCCTATCCTGGAAGAAAAAGACTATATAACTTGTAAACAAGCCATTTCTGATCTTCCTCCTTTGGTAGATGAATTAGGAACAGAGATCTCCTCTTACTCTAACGAACCAGAGACTGATTATCAGAAACTGATGAGAGGAAAATGTGATGTATTGTATAATCATGTTGCGGTTAATCATAAGGAATTCGTTAAGCAAGTTATAGCTCAAGTACCTGATGGTGGTAACTATAAGGATCTTCCAGAAGGAGTCGGAACAAGCCGTAATTTTCATATGGCATGGACACGATATGCAAGTAACAAACCTTCTCGTACAATCGATACAGGACATCGAAATAATTTTCACTATAAATGGAATAGATGTCCTACTGTAAGAGAGAGTGCTAGACTTCAGTCTTTTCCTGATGATTTTGTATTTTTAGGGAATAAGACACAGCAAAACAAGCAAGTTGGTAATGCAGTTCCTGTTTTATTAGCATATGCTTTAGCAAAACAAATTTTAAAGTATTTGAAATGACAAAGAAGTTACATACAATAGAATTATTTGCAGGTTGTGGGGGGCTTTTAGAAGGCTTTCTGCAACAGGGAAGTTTTGACACTCTAGCATGTGTTGAATGGGAGAAGGCACCTTGCATGACATTAGCAAATAGACTTGAAAAAAAATGGCATCATAAAAATGCAAAAAACGAAGTTGTTAGATTTGATATACAACGCACTGATGAATTGATAAATGGCTTTGACGACGTAGAATATGGTAAACATGAGGGTCTAGCTAAACTTGTTGGAAACCAAACTGTTGACGCAATTGTTGGCGGTCCTCCTTGTCAAGCTTATTCTTTAGCAGGAAGAATTCGTGATGAACATGGAATGAGAGAAGACTATCGCAATTATCTGTTTGAAAGTTATATGCGAATAGTACGATACTTTAAGCCAAAGTTCTTTGTATTTGAAAATGTTGTGGGGTTGTTAAGCGCAGCTCCTGATGGTTATCCTATCGTAGAGCGTATCCGTAAAGAATTTATGGATGCAGGCTATAAAGTGGCTAATAATTTTAAGGATACATTATTTGAAGTTTGTGATTATGGTATTCCCCAACATCGTAAAAGGGTTATAATTATTGGAGTTAGAATGGATTATTTTGATAAAGGCAAAAATGTGTCTGATGATATGATTCATGATTTTTATAAGGTTATTATGCCCACCTTGCGAACAGAACAGAAAACTGTCGATGAAGCAATTGGAGATTTGCCAAAGATATTTCCACTTCCAGAACCCGTAGTTGTGAATGGTAAAAAATATTCTCACGCACCAATATCTTCTGATAAAGTCAAGAATCATGTACCACGATTCCACAGTACTAGAGATATCTCTGTCTTTCGTATGTTAGAAGAAGATATAGAAACAGGTAGAAATGAATATGTCAAAATTGATAAGCTGAAGGAACTTTACACAAAGGTTACAGGAAAAGTTAGTAACATACATAAATATTATGTATTGCGTAGAAATGAACCAAGCAACACTATTCCCGCGCATCTTTATAAAGATGGTATGCGGCATATTCATCCTGATTCTGCTCAAGCTAGAAGTATTACGGTAAGGGAAGCTGCAAGATTACAAACATTTCCGGATGATTTTGAATTCTTGGGTGCTAATATGGCTCAATATAAGATGGTTGGTAATGCTGTACCTGTAGATTTCGCAAGAATTGTTGCAGAAGCATTATATAAATTAATAGATAAATATTGTTAGTATGCTTTATTATACAAATTTAGATAAGACAGTTTTGGGGATGCAGCGGAATACTGCATCTTCAAATAATATTGTTATCGTATCTGGTTACATTGGATACCAGACGATAAAGATGTTGGCAGATTGTTGTAATGACGTGCATATAACCATTATCTATGGCATGTATGGTAATGACAGCATATCATTACCATTACACAATGCACTTAAAGAAATTCAGTGTCAATATCCCAATGTAGAGATTCTTTATTCAACAATTCCTGTCCATTCGAAAATATATACATGGAATTGTGATGATAGCATAAAAAGAGCCCTAATTGGATCTGCTAATTTTTCAGTTAGTGGAATGATGAATGATTATAAAGAGATACTTTCTGATGTAGAAAAAGATGTATTTGGAAACTTACAAAATTATTGTAATTACGTTCTTTCCAAGGCCATTAATTGTACGGATGTGAATGTAAAGGTAAAAGAAGTATGTAAAGCCTCAAGACGTAGTAAGTTTGCACAGCCTCTTTTATCTAAAAACGTTTGTAGAGCAACTCTATTAGATATACACGGAAAAGTCAGTTCTAAGTCTGGGTTGAATTGGGGGTTAAGTAAAGGACACGTTTCTGATGGAGATGCTTATATTCGTATTACTTCTAAATATATAGAGCAATTTCCTACTCTTTTCCCTCCTAAAAAATATGTAGAAGTTGAGAATCTGCAATCATCTGGAAGAGCACATCGTGAAAATGATGAAGTGGAGTTGATTTGGGATGATGGAGAGAAAATGTTAGGTTTATTGGAAGGACAGCAAACAAGAAAAATAAATGGTTTGGTTTATCCTAAACAGCTCAGTTCTAGCCCTTCTAAATCAATACTGGGAAAATATTTACGTAAAAGACTAGGCGTGGATATAAATCATATCATAACTAAAGCTGATTTATTAAGATATGGTCGCACGAGTATTGATATATCTTTGATAGGGGATGGTATATATTATTTGGATTTTTCAGTAAAAAAATAGATTATGTCAGAAGCTTCACCAATATGTAGGGGCAAGAACCTTACACTTGAAACAGTATTGGCATTTGTAAATGCAATGCCTTTAACTCCTATGAAAAAGGCAGAATTTCATGCCGTAACGGAGTCGAAATTGAAAGGATGGACTCAGACGCATTCTCAAATAGCGAGACAATTAGCTCTTTATTTTGAGAAAGAAGGTATATGTTATCCTCGTTTTTCGCAAAGGATGACTTATACAGATATTTTGTGCTATATGGTAAATTGGGCAAAGCATTATTTTGTACCAAATATTTATACACCTAGCTTGAAAATTGAAGGATATAGGATTACCAATATTTATGCTTATTTGAAAAATTGTGTAAAGAATGGAGTATGTTCTTATAATGATGCATGTTTGCAAATGTTTGGTGTAGAATTAAACAATATTGATAAAGTAAGAGTATATATAAATAACTTTACTGATTTAATAATTAGCGATGATTTAATGTTTGTAAACGACCATTTGGCTGATACTTCAATACCTGAGATATATCCCAATAATATTGGTTTGTCTGCTGAAGACTATTTTAATTATTTCACAATTGGTTTACACCAGAAAGCAGATTCTCTCCAGCAAATCTTCTACGGTGCCCCTGGCACCGGTAAGAGCCACGCTATAAACGAGCTTACAGCGGGCAAGGATGTTATCAGAACAACGTTCCATCCTGATACCGACTATTCCACTTTTGTAGGCGCATATAAGCCTACCACTAAGTCTGTACCTGTAACGACTGTTATTGGTACTAATGCCGTCCCTGTAATGTATAATGGCAAGGGAATGATGGAGGATAAAATCGTCTACGAGTATGTGAGTCAGGCCTTCCTACAGGCATACGTTGCGGCATGGAGGAAGTATTGTGACGTACAGGAGGGCGAAGAGCCTGTGGACGAATTCCTGGTTATAGAAGAGATTAACCGAGGCAACTGCGCCCAGATTTTCGGAGACCTCTTCCAGTTGCTCGATCGTGGCGATGAAGGATTCTCTGAGTATCCTATCAAGGCTGATTCTGACATGAAGAAACTGCTCGAAAAAGAATTTGAAGGACTGGAAATCAAGAATAAGGAGGGTATTAACGCTCTTTTTAAAGGTGGTAAGGACATTGTAGCCGAAGTGTTGGCTGGTGACGTTCTGCTGCTTCCTAACAACCTCTATATTTGGGCAACTATGAATACTAGCGACCAGTCTCTCTTCCCGATAGATTCAGCCTTTAAGCGCCGTTGGGACTGGAATTATGTGCCAATAAGTAATGCTGGTAAGAACTGGATGATTGAAGTGAACGGAGCCCAGTATGATTGGTGGAATTTCCTTGAGGCTATTAACGACAAAGTTTATCATGCAACCTATTCAGAAGACAAGAAGCTAGGCTATTTCTTCTGCAAGGCTAAAGATGGTGTAATAAGTGCCGATAAATTTGTCAGCAAGGTTATCTTCTATCTTTGGAATGATGTGTTCAAAGACTCTGAATTTGAGGGAGATACCTTTAAAGATGAGGATGGAGAAAAACTCTCATTTGATAAGTTCTACTCTGTAGAAAACAATCAGGTCAAAGTGAATGGAACGAAAATCGTTAAATTCCTAAGTAACTTGAATTTGGAACCTGATTCCGAAGACGATGAAAACAACAGCGAAGAAGGGGTTGAGACCGAGGGCGATAAGAAACTTCCAAAAACTCCTAAGGTGTTTTCTGTTGAATTCCCTGACGGAACCGTTATAAACGAGAAGAACAGGTTTGAAACCTATCTTAAGGTGCTTTCTAAAATCGGAATAGAACAGGTTGAAAAAATTGCGGGAGAAATGAAATATCAACGCCGTAATACGCCTCTGGTAACAAAAAAACAACATGAGGAGATTTTGAATGACGCTGTCTATAGTTATGTTCAAGAGGGCGATTATTATATAGTCAAAGGCATAGATGCCATTACTATGTATAATATGGTAATGCTGTTGGATAACCGCTTAGACTTGCAGCTGAAAGTATGTTATGAATAAGACTTTTGTCTGCATATAATCGATTTAAAAAGTAGGAAAATGAGAATCCTGATAGAAGAATATCAATACAATGTATCTGATGTGCACGATGTATTATACGGCATCGATGCAATGGAGAACGTAGAGGGCAAGGTGTCCATCCATTATGTAGGGTATTATTATAATGCCCTATTAGGAGACTGCGTGTTTATTCTTCCTAAAGTATTGCTGCGTGATGTGGATGGCAAGGAACTTGCTTTTGGTAAGTACCAGCCATACGATATTATCAACCCTGAAGGTCAGGAAAATCTGACAAAAGAGGAGCGTGATTTCCTCTATGGCTTTGCTGTATGGATATATAGAGCCATCGTTGTATATAAGAATGACAAGAGCAACGATTCGACTATAGTTTATCAGAAGATGATTAATCAGGTGGGTGGTAGCAGCAAGCGGAAGAGCAATACATTCCTTGATATTCTTCTGTCGCTGATCCAGTTTAATAAGGATAATAAGAGTTTCTTCTTCTTTGTGCTGAAGAACCTCCATTCAGGCTTGAACAAGATAAACTGGACCCGCACTATCAGTACTACTTCTGCTATCATCCAGGGAGGGGATGCCATCTACTTAAACCCAGTCAACAAGAAACGCAAGATTAACTTCGATGAAGAACTGCTTGTCATCTTCTTCTCGATTCTCAATTATATTGGCGATACATACGGATTTCCTAAAGAGATTAACTGCAATTTCGACCTGATAAAGGGCAAGCAGTTTGAGAAATACAGAAACGGATATGGCAAAGTACGCTTGAATCAGATTAAGTATAAGTATTTTTCTGACAAAGCGTTACAGCTTTGGAAGCTGTGCTATGCTTTCTTCGACAAGTCGCATCAGATATATGTAAATACCAGTCAGAAAGAGTATCTGCTTGTCAAGAGTTTTCATATCGTGTTTGAGGCGATTATTGATGCCTTGGTGGGCGATAATCCGCTGCCTGACGGAATGGACAAGAAACAGGAAGATGGTAAGATAGTGGACCACCTCTTTACGGCGAAGAGCTTGATTAATGACGAATCAAGCAATACTTATTATATCGGTGACAGTAAGTATTACAAGATGGGCAACGAACTCGGGAAGGAGTCCATTTATAAGCAATACACCTATGCGAGAAACGTGATACAGTGGAATCTGGATATCTTTAACAGCGGCAGAAAGCCTGAATCCGGCATTAAGCTTCGTGATGATGAAACAGAAGGTTATAACATCATTCCTAACTTCTTCATCTCGGCTACAATGGATGAAAAGTACCGCTACGCCATAGATGGTATCAAGGAAACTGACAGAAAGAACAACAGGTACATGTCTAAGCAGTTTCAGAACAGATTGTTTGACCGTGATACGCTGCTCCTGTTCCATTATGATGTTAACTTCCTGTTTGTTCTCTCGCTCTATGCAAGAAATAATAAGGGGGAACAGCAGCAATGGAAGGAGAATATCAGGGCTAAATTCTGTTCAGAGATACGCAACTGGCTCCAGCAGGATTTCTGCTTCTATGCCATGCGTCCGCTTCCGTCTGTGAATGCAAAAGAATATGTAGAAACACATTTCAGGCAGGTTCTGGGTAAGGTGTATACCCCATTTGAGGAAGAAAATATCTTCTCTCTTGCTCTCGATAAAAAAGACGAAAAAAACAATGAAGCATTGCTTGCAGAGCTTAGGAAGAATTTTACTGTAAAGGAGTGCAGTCTGGGTACCGATCCGCATGAAGTCTTGCCTGATGAAGATCATGTTCCTGTTGTTTCTGCTGGCAGTGATGAGAAGAATATCCTGACTTGTTTGGTGCGTAAAACTGATGATGTCTTTAAGGCTTTTGCACAACATAAAGGCAAAACATATATCATGGAGAGGATACCATCAATCAACTTGATGGGTATCAAATACCTCTTACCAATGGTAGGTGGTAAAATAGATGGCTATTACGATGTTGAAAGAATCGGTTTTACTGATAAAAACGATAAGCCAGCTCTGCGCTTAAGAATAGGTGAATATCATAGCTTGGGAGATAAATGGGTGCAGATATATGGTATAAAGATGCAACCGGGTGAGTTGATTTCCTTGAACTATACGCTTAACATGTACACAAACTAAACTGTATATAATATGAATGAAGAAATCAAACACTCAAGAGCCCCCAAAAAACTCTTGAGAATTACCTTCCCTAACGGGAAAGTAATATGTTATAATAATGCGACATCAACCATGATCGCTGTATTGAATGAGATAGGGGTAAAGATGTTCCCATCCATCAAGCTGGAAATGTGCCATTTACCTCTTCTTTCAAAGGAAATATATCCGAAGTATCAAAAGGATATGAAGCCTATTTGTAAGGGATGGTATCTGAATGCACAATCTAATTCTGATACAAAGTTTCTTCAACTAAATTCTATCAATGATCAACTTCATTTAGGCTTAAAAATAGAATTGGGGGCAGGCTTTGATACTGTGGAGAATCCAGGAAAGGAAAAGAGAACCAGGAGTAGAGATAAATTGTTGGTTCAAATGCCCGATGGAGAGTATATTGCCAACGATAGTGCTTTAGAAACGTTTCTGGAAGTTATATGGAACTTAGGCATTGAAGACATTAGAAAAAAAGAATTATCCTGGTGTGGTAATCCTCTTATAACGAGTAAGAAAATGGTCTACAATCAGGTGCAGATAGACAGTGATAGATGGATTATTGTGCCTAATACCACCAAGGACAAAGTTAAGTTGCTACGTGTCATTGGAGCTATGCTTCATGTTAAGATGGAAATAAATGTGATATGATGGATTCCACTTCATTTATACAAGATAATACGGTACTTCGCCCACATCAGATAGAAGCAAAAGCTAAGATATTTGATGCGTGGAGTAAGTATGATTCTGTCATGCTTCAGATGCCGACAGGAACAGGTAAGACATATCTGTTCACATCACTTATCAATGATATCATCAATACTTACAAAATGGCTCATAAGGATATAAAAATCTTGATTGTAGCCCATAGAACAGAACTGCTTGATCAGATATCTGCCACTTTGAATAAGTTTGGTATAGCTCACGGTTTTATACAAGGAGCAAGAGAGCAGTATCTTTGGAAACGAGTTCAGGTAGGGAGCATTATGTCATTACTTACAGATAAGAATTATCATAATGTTTGCAGACAGAAGTTTAACTATATTATCGTTGATGAGGCACACCATTCTCTTGCTGATACCTACATCAGGCTTTTTGAATTGTTCCCAAATGCGAAGAAATTGGGTGTTACAGCAACGCCTTGGCGATTGAATCACGAATCGTTCCTTTCATTATATCAATATCTGATAGTTTCGCCCCAGATTTCTTGGTTCATAAACAATAATCTTTTGTCCGACTTTGACTATGTTTCTATCAAACAGAATTCTGAAGTTCAAAGACTTGTTGATAATTCTGAGGTGGCTAGAACAGGCGATTACTCTAATGTAGACCTTGATAATACGTTCAACAACCAACGTATCAGGTCAAAACTATATGAATCTTATCTGCATTTTGCCAATGGACGAAAGGGTATTATCTATGCCATTAATAAACTTCATGCAGCTAAGATAGCGGAATTATATAGTAGTCATGGCGTAAAAGCTATGGCCATAGACTGCGACACTCCTAGAGATGTACGCCAGCAAATAATAAGCGCATTTAAGAACGGAGAAATATCTGTCTTGGTGAATGTTGATATATTTACGGAAGGATTTGATTGTCCTGATGTGAATTTTATTCAGCTGGCAAGACCAACGAAATCTCTGTCCCTTTATCTGCAACAGGTAGGAAGAGGGTTGCGAATAGTTGAGGGGAAGGAGAAAACAATTATCTTGGATAATGTAGGTCTGTATAATTATTTTGGGCTTCCTGATGCAAATAGAAAATGGCAATATCATTTTGTTGGTCAGGAGGATGTAGAACATGAAAGTCATAGTTCTCAAGATAAAGATTCGTTTGGCATGTCAGACTTTGAATTTGCTGAAAGCAAGTTTAATGAAGATGATGAGCAGATGGTTGTGATCAGAGGAGCCACATCGTCTGTGGCAAGCGGTATTCAAGAGCGTCAAGAGCAAAAAAAAATGCCAGTCATACAAGAATTGCCGTTATGTGATTATTACCTCATCATAGGTCATAGAAAGCGGTTTAAGGTATATCCGTTTGTAAAAAAAAGAGGGAAAGCTACAGATAACGTTGGAAATTGTGTTTTCGAATATGATGAAGCAATAAGAAAAATCGAGCTTACAGAGGACACAAATCATAATTTGCAAGAATTAGAAGGTAATTTAAAACTTCAGTCTATTATTGCTTTTGCAGCGATGCTTGCTAAGATAAAGATAGATGAGGTAGTAAATATTAGTAGTTTGCAAGAAATAAGTAATTCTGAAAAGAAAAGCTCTGAAAGTATTTTCGAGGTGTTTGATATGATAAGTAAAATTTACCAAAACAACAAGCAAATTGTATAAAGGGCTGATAGAATGATTGCTGAGGTAGTTTATCCCATCTATCGCTCTGCTATCACTTCAATCCCCTCTCTCTCAATTTCCTTGAGCAGGAAGGGGTTGAGGTGCTGGTGCTTTCGGATAATATCGATAGGGCAGCCCAGAAGGGCTTCAAGGTATGATTTCAGACGGACTATCAGGAAAAACTTAGGGGGCATTTCTACATAGATATCTACATCGCTGCCATCATGGTGCTGGTTTCTTGCTACAGAACCAAAGAGACGCAGGGAGGTGATGCCGAAGGTGTTTTGCAGTTCTTCGGCATGAGATGTGATGAGGGCTATGTATTCTTCTCTTGTCTTCATTCTTAATATCCTTATGTTTCTTAAGGCTTTTGCCCCTTACAGGGCGCAAGGCTGATTGCGCTTATACCCAGGGTGTTACCCTGGGCTAGGGGCTTCTGCCCCTTCAGGGCGTGTGGGGCGCAAGGTATCTAAAGTACCGCTGCACAGACCTTGCGGAACCAGTCGAGTTTCTTGCCGCTCATTTCTGCTATGGATAAGTTCTCTTTGTTCACATCTTCTGGCTCAAAATCATAATAAGAATCTTCGGTAGGGAGATAATCCTCTGGAAGGTCTTCTATGGAGTGGGCCTGGAAGTTGTGATGATTGCCTTCTTCATCAATATCGACAGTATATACTATGTCGTCTAATGGCGAACTTAATACGTTACGCAATGTTTGCTTTTTATTCGTGTACTTTTGTATATTGTCGTAATCGGTTCTGATGAACATCCAACGATTGTTTGTATCATCTTGGTCTATCCAATAGAAGAGATAGTTGTCACCCTTGTTGGTAACGTAGTGTGACAACAATGGTCCATCGAAATATATAAGATCGGCCACTTTCTTGAATTTGTCGAAGTTGCGCTTCTTGATGCAAATACCTTTTATTGTTTTCATAATTTTCCCTCCTCTAGTTTAAATGTTTTGGATAAGTCACATGATGGGAATTCAAATAAGTTATAATGTCCGTTGCTTGCTGGTGTAGTGATATTGCCATCTTTGTTAGTCACAATTCCTGAAGAAATACGATCACCTATAGCTTTGTATATATTTCTCATATTTTTTGCAAGTAAGTGATAGAACTTGATGGCTTTGTTCTTTTCTGTAAAGCAAGACAGAGCATATCCACCAACATCAACTTTTCTTTGGCCATTCATAATAGCACGTTGAGGCTTCATGATGTAGTTGGGTAAGTAGCTTTTGGACATATCTGTACTGAAAACGAATCTGAATCCTTTCAAATCGTTTGGCTTTACAACTTTGGGCATCTTTAGTCCTTGTTGTATCAATGCGTCTATTTCTGCTTGATACTTATATATTCCCATCTTTTTATGTTTTAAATCTGCTGCAAAAATAAGAAATATTTCTCTTTTATGCAAGTTTTTGGGCTTTTTCTTTTGTGTTTTCATGAGAAAAGATTCATTTTGCCAATGAATGGTGTTAATTGATATAAGAATTGTTTCTTTTAATAGAATTAAATAATATGAGTATATTGGACAAAATACCTTCTTTGGCAGAAAATGAACTCTTCCAGAAACTTGCTGCGATAGAGGACATTACTGTACTCTGCAAGGAAGATCAAGAGAAATATGATGATGCAATAAAGGTGATGCGTGACCATATTGCAGCATATAAAGGAGCTATCATAGAGGCTAAAATTGAAGTAGCTAAGAATATGCTGATGGAAAACGAGCCTGTTGATAAAATCGCAAGATATACAGGCCTTTCAGAAGAAAAATTATTAAGAATTAAGGCAAAATGCGCTTATACCCAGGGTGTTACCCTGGGCTAGGGGCTTTTGGGCCTTCAGCCCGTACCTGAACCACATGCGGAACTATCAAGTAGCTATTATCATTTTTTAGTCAAGAATTAGAGAATTTTTTCTTGTTAATTTCTTGGAAGTTACGAAAGAAAAGCTTATCTTTGCAGCGAGAACATAAAATCGTAAAGATATGGCAAGATACATCAACCCATTCTCAGACTGGTCGTTCAAACGAATCTTCGGCCAGGAATACAGCAAAGACTTGCTGATAGAGTTCTTGAACCAGCTGCTCCTGGGAGAGCAGCACATCACGGATGTGAAGTTTAAGGACAAGGAGATGTTGCCAGAAACAAAAGACCAGAGAGGTATCATCTACGACGTCTTTTGCGAAACTGACACAGGTGAGCACATTATCGTTGAAATGCAAAACAGGAGCCAGACCTATTTCATCGACCGGTCTCTCTACTATGCATCGAAAACGATAGTAGACCAAGGCGTAAAAGGACAATGGGATTATCATCTCACACCCGTTTATGTTATCTGTTTCATGAACTTTGATGTAGATGAAAATACGCCAAAGAAGTTCAGAACAGACGTTGTGCTGGCAGACAAGGATAGCGGAGAGGTTTATTCTAACAAGATCCGCTTCATCTACTTGGTAATGCCTCTTTTCAAGAAGAAAGAGGAAGAGTGTACTACGTTTTTAGATTGTTGGATTTATAATTTGAAGCATATGGAGACTTTGGAACAAATGCCTTTCGAGGCTCAGCATAAGATATTCAAGAGACTGGCAGAAATTGCCGACTCAAAGACTCTGACCAAAGAGGAACAGGAGAAATACGACAACAGCATGATGGTCATGTGGGACAATTATGCGGTATATAAGCATGCTGAGGAGAAAGGATTAAAAAAAGGTATGGAGAAAGGTATGGAGAAAGGTATGGAGAAAGGTATAGAGAAAGGTATAGAGAAAGGTATAGAAAAAGGAGAAAAAAAGAGAAATAAAGAGATTGCTTTGAACCTGTTGGCATACAATACTCCAATAGACGTCATTGCAAAATCCACCGGCTTATCTATCGAAGAGATCAAGAAATTGGAACAATAAAATTAACAAAGTTGAGTTAGGAATCAATAATTTGAAATCGTCAGCAACCTGCTGACGATTTTTGGTTTTACAATGAATCCGAGAAAAAGTTCCGCAAACTGCGGAATTTTTTCATATAGAGGAGCATATAGCTTGCAAACTTATTAGATTAGAAGAAAGAAGTCTTTGTAAATAAAGAGTATGCCAGATAGAATGACCATAGAACAGCGCCATAACAACATGGCGGCAATAAGGGGCAGGGATACCAAACCGGAGATTCTTGTCAGGAAATTTCTGTGGAGTAGGGGATTCAGGTATCGGCTCAATCATCCACGGTTGCCGGGCAAGCCGGACATCGTGCTGAGGAAATATCGCACCTGTATTCTGGTGAACGGGTGCTTCTGGCACGGACATGAGGGGTGCAAATATTATGTGGTGCCGAAATCGAACACCGGGTTCTGGATGGAGAAGATCAGGAGGAACCGGGAGAGGGACCATGAGGTGCTGCACCGGCTGGCTGAAATGGGATGGCATACCATCGTGATATGGGAATGCGAACTGAAGCCGGCGGTAAGGGAGAAGACGCTGGAGTCGCTCGCCTTTACGCTGAACCATATCTATCTGGAAGATCATCATATCAGAAGATATGAATTGCCGGAAGAAGAGCCGGAAATGGTGGCGGAGCCGGAACCAAGGCATCGTGATTAGTAACTGCCTGAAACAGTTCGCTAACTCAAAAAACAGTTCGCCAACGACACAAAAGAGTTCGCTAACTCAAAAAACAGTTCGCCAACGAAAAGAAAGAAACAGCCCAAGAAGTCAAGCAAAGAAAAGAGTTCGTGAAGGCTAAAAGAGCCATCTACAAACTTATCACTTCTAATCCAAAGGTGACAACTGCGCAAATAGCAGTTGTCTAGAGAGTGTAAACTAAACTGTGTCAAGCTACAATAAAAGTAGTTTAACACAGTTTT
>NZ_JAHOEA010000119.1 GCF_019127135.1 Segatella copri
GTCAACTCACAGTTGCTCATACTTGCTCATAGTTTATCATACTTTTTCATAGATTCTTTTTTTTCTAGAGTTTATAAGCCCACTGAACTTTCGCAAGTAAGCTCCACACGCTCTAACAGTGCAGAAGGTGCAGTTAGCCGTCGTCGAAGAAAGACAGTCCTCGTACCTCAGACTAACTTCCTCCGACTATGGCACGGCAAGAAAAATGTCGGAAAAGGGAGCGACAAAAAGGTGAAGAAACGAGAACTTCCCTTCAGCTCCTGGAACCGCAAATAAATTTAATTCAAGGCTATATGACAACAAACATCAATATAACACAGACTTGGTGGAGATTAGAGGAATTGATAATTTTAATATAGACTTTATCGAATCCCAATTCATACAAATTAATGGGTGGCATTGTACCATCGTGTATATATTTTTGGATTTGAAAGTCTATTACTACTAGGATCAGAAGTAGTAATACCAGAAAAATGATTAATGGGCAATATTCCTTTAAAAGCAGAATAGTATTGTGGAGTATGACATTTGAATAATATTGTTTTCCTCAATTGATTTGAAAATTCATCAAGAAGCACAATATCATTACAAATCTTATTAATATAGTCTTCAAAATCAAAGAAAATAGTCGGAGTATATCCATCCATTACCTGGATACTATTTGCTGATATATTATTATTTTGATTTTCGATATTAATTCTTTTCACAATATTTGCCAATTGTTCTAATTCTTGACAATTCGTAACGGCTGCTGTACCATATGGATATGTATATTGACTATAAAACTCATAAAATGCTTGAATAACTCCCTCATAATCAACATTTCCTATAAGATATTTCCCACATTCATGATATGGGAATCCATATGCCATTACTTCAGTGGGACTAGCTATTAAATATTTCGTGACATCTTTTAAATCATATGCAACCTCGATTGAAGACATATAGCAATCATCAAATAGTATATATTCCATAGTAATTCCGGACTCTAAAATTGCTTGAGCCAAGACAGACGTTTCTATTTGATATTCTTGTGTTAATCCACCGAAATATCTTGTCATTGGGCCATTACTTACATTATAATGAAATATCTTTTGAGTTTCATTGGATTTTGTATGAATTACTGGCAACCATCCCATTCCATGGCAGCCGATAATTAATCCATATTTCTTTCCAGGCGCATATTCTTTTATAGCCTTCAATATATTAGAAATACCCTCTTGCGAAGTAAATCTTTGATTGTCATAAGTTCTAATATTCTCAACGATACAACTTCCATTATCATACTTTAATTCCATGAGATCCGCAGTATTTGGCGTTGTAGCTAAACAGACCATGACTCGTGCATTTTGTGAGCCTCTTTCTTCTATACTTTTAGAAAAATCTTTTATGTTTTGTTGAAAATAAGGTAACAAATTTGAACTCCAAGGGAAAAACATTATGACTGTTTGTTCATTTTCTTCCTTTTGAACAACAATTTTTTCTTCACTCGAACATGAAATCACGATAGTCAGTGAGGCCAACGTGATAAATATGAATATTATATGTGATAATTTATTTATACTTATGTTCATTGCTTAACACATTTTTATTTGCAAAGGTAGTGCTTTTAGCCTTTAAGCCGCTATTGCACAACCCCTTTCTTTGGAAAGAACGTAAAATCAATAGTATTATTGCGATGATTGTACTTTTAGTAATCGCTTCACTCGTTGCACCGAACTTACTCCTTTACCACTCAACTTCGCGGTTGTTCCAAGGGTCTATACACCTCGACAAAAGGGTGTATAGGCCCTTAATTATATGGTGATATTCGTAATCTACATCTCTGCTTTCAGCAGCTTTATCTCCTCTGCCGTCAGCCCCGTCATATCCATGATAGACGCTTCATCCATACCTTTTGCCAGCATCTTCCTGGCAATTTCAAGGCTTCGCTGGGACATGCCTTCTTCTATGCCTTTCTGATATCTGTCATCCAGAAGGGTTCTTTCAACACTTACCGAATCCCAAAACTTGTCATAGGCTCTGAGCTCGGCATCCGTAAAGCCGGAAACTTCAAGATCTTCTACGGCTTTTCCAATCTCCGGATCATTGAGCAGGTCGGAAGGAATCTCCTTCGTGTTGGAATTGATTTCTGTCAGGAAACGGAGCCACAAGACCATCATGCGCTTATCGGCAATGGAATGAGAAGTGAACTTAGGGAGTTCAATGAAGGTGAAATGCAAGCCTTCGATGACCTTATTGCTATCCTTATCGTGCACGATGCGGTAGTTGTGGATGAAATCTGGAGTATCATGCGCAAAGATATCATTCACAAGATTCAAGGAATATACTGGTTGGAGTTCGCTGTATTTTCCTCCCTTTTTAGCCTGGCTTACATAGAGCTTGGATGCATTGAACAATACTCGCTGCTGGAATGCGTCAGACCATTCCATCTGCATTTCCACGCAGAACTTCCTGCCTCTGACATCTGTGCAGAGTACATCCACTATGGTGTTCTTGCCCCCTTCGAGCTGGGGCACAAGTTCTGTTGGCAGATACTTGATTTCGCGTATCTGCTCCTCGTCGCTGAGTGGCAGGAGGGCGTTCAGAAGACTGATCAGTCTTTTAGGATGATTGCCGAATATCTTCTTGAACGTAAGGTCTGCCTTAGGATCTAAGTACTTCATAACCATTCTGTTTAAAAACAATACCGCAAAGTTACGACTTTATTTCCAAACCTGCAAGCTTTTTCTGGGATTTTTTAAAGGTAAAAAAGTAAAAAGGTAAAAAAGTAAAGATTTAGTTTCTTCCTGACCAAAGAGGAAGAAAATTAATTGATCATCTGAAAAATAATTATCAACCCATACTTTGCGGTTGTTCCAAGGGTCTATACACCTCGACAAAAGGGTGTATAGACCTTTTTCCTATTACATGATGTCTTCAGGTAGAAGTACCTTTTGTTGGTTCATTTTCAGATGTGGCGGAACAGGGTTAGGGTTCACCGAGGAAGTAGAGGATGTAGGAGACTTGCATCGGGGTGAACTCCTTGCAGT
>NZ_JAHOEA010000120.1 GCF_019127135.1 Segatella copri
TTGGTCGTGGCATGAGAATATTTCATGTTTTTGAGGTGGTCGAAATTTTCGACCACATACTCTTTCTCGCTGTTAGTCAGTTCGATAACATATCCGTCTGGGAACTTGTCTGGGTTGTTTTTCAAAGCTTCGTTGATGCGTCTGGTCTCAACCCCATACAGCTCGGCAACATCCCTATCGAGGATAACTTGCTTATCTCGAATGACGATTATTTTGTTCTCTGTTTTTGCTATGTCTTCTTTCTGTCCCATATCTTTGAAGTTTGATTTCGGGTGCAAAGATAAGAAAAATATCTGGAAAGCCAACAAATACTATGAAAAACACCCGCTTCTCGGTGCGGCAGACCGAGCGACTTTGTACGCTTTCGTCGCTCGAAAGCAGCCCCACGAATAGCCAAAAAGGGCATTTTCCGCCCATCTGAGCCGTTTTTGCCTTTTTCACGTGGAATTTCACGTCCGAACGCAAGAAAGTGTCTTAAATCGCTTTATTTTGCGTCAAAGTAAAAAGTTTTTACAGCACACAAAACTGCTGTTTCTTTGTACGTTGCCACAAAGTCAGCACACACTCATCAACGAGCAAGCAAGCCGTACCCACGAACAAGCAAGAATGAGGACGGAGGGGCGTTCAGACCCCGACCCCCTAAAAAACAAAAAAACACCCAAATTTGCGCCAAAAAAGCCGTTCAAAAAGCCGCTGCCCGTATGCCTGTTTTTTAAGCATCGTCTGTTAATGCTCTATCCCCCCCCAATTGACTTACTGAAAATCAAGAAGTTACAAAGTTTCTAACCTACAGATTTAGACCGCTTAACCTACAGATTTAGACTGAAAAAAAACGGCTTTAACCTACATTTTTAGATTTTTAACCTACGTATTTTTGCTATATGTAGGTTTTTTATGTATCTTTGCACCCAAAATCAAAATTCAAAGAACGCATGAAACAGAAACTACAACAGATAGCAAGTGAGCTCGAGCACATAAATCGAGACTTGCGTAGAGAAGAGCAGGTGATGTCTGAAGAACTTCGTGACAGACAAGCAAAGCACCTCGAAGGAGAAGCTGCCATCAATCACTATAACGAGTGGATGAAGGCAGCAGGTATGGAACACTTAATGACGAAATAACATGGGACAACTTATCACATCAGAAAACAAAGACATGATGGTGTCCTGGATGTACACCTGGTCACGTCAGCAGGAGATGAGCATACATGAGCAGCGCATCATTCTCCGCATTTTGGAGTATTGCCAAGACGAGGTTAAAGGCATGAAAATCAAAGAGAACATGGGAATTATAGACCATCACAAGCATGATGTCTATATCCAGATGCCTGCTTCTGCGGCCATCTTTGATAGTAACTTAGACTTTGATACGATAAAGAAAACATTAGAAGACCTCATGGGCAGATACTTCGAGTACAAAGACAAGAAGCGTTGGTGGAAGTGCTCGTTTATCTGCAACCCTGAGTATGAATATGGCTCAGGTATCATGAAGTTCAGCGTAAACAATAAACTTTGGGATGTATGGTTGAACTTCTCACAAGGATATAGAGAGTTTGAGTTAAACAAGGCTCTAGCCTTGCCAACAACATACTCTCTGAAATTCTACATGTTGGTCAGTGGCAATTCTAAGCCTATCACATTCAAGACCATCGATGAGTTCAAACAATGGCTTGGCATCGCACCAGAGCAGTACAAGGACAAAGACGGAAAAGACCGAATCGACAACATTGAAGCAAGGGTTATCAAGCCTGCGCAAAAGGCTCTTAACAACTCTTGTCCATACACTTTCACGTATTCAAAAATCAAAGCCAACCCAGACAACAAGCGCAGCAAAGTGACAGGCTTCACCTTCACCCCGAAGTATCAGCCGAAGTTCAGAGACGAGAAGCTTGAAGCAAAAAAACTGCAAGCAACTGTCTGCGCATCCTTCTCGATTCGACCAGAGATTTACAACTATCTTCGTCAGCAGTGTGGCTTCAGTGCTTCAGATCTGAACAACACCAAGGACGTTTGGCTACAAGCGCAAGATGTCCTCGATGATCCTCTGGGAGAGATTGCTATTCTCAAGGCAAAGGCCAGAGAAGCAAAGAAGACCCCACAAGCATTTATCGTTGCCTACATCAAAGGCAAAATTTCGGATGCCATGTCAAAGAAAAAATAAGGCGGTTCAAGAGGGAGTCGAGAGGGAGAATCCCTTTCGCCTAACCCATCAACGGCTTGCCGCACGAAGTCCTCGGTTTCCGAGTTGATGGGGCGAGTTTGGCACAAACTTGGAATTAGGCTTCCCCCTAGTGTAAAAATTTTACACTGCTTTGGGGATGCCTAATTGCGAGTTTTCTGACCAAACCGCGTATTAGGCTACCCCCCAACGTAAAATTTAGACATTCAAATGCAAGCATTTTGTAAAGTTTAGTTCTTTAACCGGCTCAAAACTTCCGGATTTGGAAGCAAAACCTTTTCCGCTTCCAAATTTGCAAATCTCAGAGCACTTTTCTGAAATGAGAAGAGCCGAAGAAAAGATTTCTCTAATCTCCGGCTCCAGCCTATCTGTCACGTCCAGCCTCAGTGAAGAGACAAAAACTAACTTAATAGCACATAACAACGATAGGCTTCCGCTGAGGACGTAAAAACTAACTTAATAGCACATAACAACAGCGGTTTAATCTTTCCCTCTTGTTGTCTCGACTGATACTTTGAGGAAGCCAAGGTTAAGGCTGAATGCCATCTTGCGCATCTTCAAAGGCAAGTTGTCAGCAAGAACCTCGCCCATCAGGTTTTGAATTTTGCCCTGTTCTTCTTCCTTTGGCATGATGCCTTTTTCCGCATCATCGTTCACCTTGGCTATTGCTCTCGATACCTCACGAACCTTGGAGAAGGTTTCTATGATGGCAATGGTTACTTCTGTTGCCAGAGGGGATTTGAGGATGGTGGCAAGCATATACAAGCCTTTTTCCGTGAAAGCCTTGGTCGTGGCATGAGAATATTTCATGTTTTTGAGGTGGTCGAAATTTTCGACCA
>NZ_JAHOEA010000121.1 GCF_019127135.1 Segatella copri
AACCGCTCGCGCCGCGAGGGCTTGTCCCTCGCCCCTAAAAATCCCAAAAACCAGACAAAAAACGAGGGCATTTTATCGGGTAGTTTTTTATCTAGTTTTTTATCTAGTTTTTCCCCCTTCTCAAAAATCTTCATAACAACCTCATTTTCAACAAGTTAAACGTGTTAAGATTTTTCAAACTATAACTTTTTGGGGATAAACTATAACTTTTTGGGGGGTAAACTATAACTTTTTGGGGATTTTTTCACTCGCTTTATAATATTTTAACTATAACGTGCAAAAAATTACGATATAATTCATTACCTTTGCACCCGAAAATAACAATAAAACGTTCAAAGATATGAAATCAGACAGATTAAACAGCGAAGTAGTGTTAAGCTGGGAGGAGTTCTCTCAGCTTCGTGCAGCTATGCGAGAGCATCTTTCAAAGACTGCTCTCGATAAAGTAGAAATATTTAATAAAATCGATAATTTCAACTTGTAAAGCCATGACAGAAGAAAAGAAAGATGTGCTTCTCCGTCAGGGAAACCCATTGACGGAATCAAGGTATAAGTTTACTCCGACCGAAAAAAATGCTTTTCTGGTTGTAATTAAGAACGTTCGCAAGAACTACATCGAGAGAGAACCACCTCGCACAGAGTTCGAGAATATGAGGGTAAAAATTTACCCTAAGGATATAACCCTCATAAGGGACGAGAAGCACACGAAAGAAGCAAAACAAGCTCTCAGAAACCTCAGAAACAAGACTATAGAATTTGAGGATGAAGAGGGCAACTGGCTGTATTGTGGTTTCATCAATCAAGCCAAGTATATTGCAAAAGAGCAAGTTTACGAGGTAGAGGTTAGCCGTGACCTCATGCCATATCTGGTCGAACTATCACGACACTACACAGAGTATTCCCTTCTCGTGGCTATATCCCTCAAAAGCATCTACTCTCAACGCTTCTATGAGCTGTGCTGCCAATACAGAAACATGGGGAAATTTGGCAAGACGATAGACCAACTTCGCACAATGCTTATGCTCGAAGACAAATATCCACTTCTCCCTTTGTTCAAGAAGAGAGTTATCGAAGTGGCACAAAAAGAGTTGAAAGAAGCCTATGAAGAGAATCAGTGTGACCTCTGGTTTGATTACGTTCAAGATGGTCGAGGAGAGAAGGCACACTTTGAGTTCTTCGTACATACCAGAGAGAATCAGAGGAAGCAGAAGGAAGCAGCAGACGAGGTTCTGAAGGAGTACCGTGGCATCCTCACGTTCCTTCGTGCCACCATTAAGAAAGACCCAAAGTATATCGAGAGAGTAAGCAAGCAGCTCGAACTCGAGATAGAGAAGGTCACCCCGATTTATCACAAGTTCCTGGAGCTTCAGAAGGATTTCTCAGGTGCTTCACTTGCCAAAATGGCTCGATGGATACTGAAAACAGACTATAATATCAAGTAATCGGGCGTTATAGTTTACCCCCCAAAAACTTATAGTTACCCACAAAAAAGTTGTAGTTTTGTCTTTCCAGAGGGTGTCGAGAGGGAGTAATCCCTTTCGCCCTCGGAGAGCCTAAGCACCTCACGGCTTGCCGCACAAAGTCAAATTTGTTTATCAAATTTTGAGGTGCACCCATTTGCCCAAAAAGGCAAAAGGGGGAATTAGGCTTCCCCCCAGTAAGCCTAATTTACACTTTACCGCAAGCGGATTGTAAAATATCATTCTCAAACAAGTCCATAACTTCCGAATTTGAGAACAAATGGAAACTTGCATAAAAATACGAAAACCTCAAAGCACTTTTCCGCCAGACATAAGAAGAGCCGAAGAAAAGATTTCTCTCCTCCTCGGCTCATGCCCATCTGTCACGTCCTGCCTCAGTGAAGAGACAAACACGAACTTAATCGCACACAACAACAATGGGCATCCGCTGAAGACGTCCAGCCTCAATGAAGAGACAAAAACTAACTTAATAGCACATAACGACAGCGGAAAAATTAACCTGTATAACTCTAACTACCCTTGAAAAACACCGGCAACAAGCCGCAATAGATGCGAAAAACATCAAAACAGCCACTTTCTAGCCACTCTAAGCCGTTTTCTCGTTTTTCGTGTGGAATTTCACCACCAAAGCCCCTAAATCGCTTCAAAACGCTCAAAAAGCATGTCTAAAGCTCTTTAATCCACTCCTTGATGACATTCAACTTCACTGTTTGAGCATCTGACTTGTCATAGATTTCCATCAGATACACCTTTCCGTCCTGCTCTGTGGTCAGCACGTTGTAGGTTATTACTCTGGCTCCTCCTGACTTTCCGCCACCCTTTGAGGTGATTGCCATTCGTATTTTGCGCACACCAGGAGTTAGCTCTGTTCCCTGGAACGGATCTTCCTCCAAGGACTTCCTGAAAGCATCCATATCTGCTTTCATAGACTTGTGTCGTTTTGCCAATGCTTTAAGGCTCTTGGCAAATGTTGGCGTAGGTATGACTTTAAAGTTCATCGAGCAGTTCATCCATTGAAAGTTCTTTAATCTTGCCTTCTCTCATCAGCTTCACTTCACGAATAGCTTGACAAATACGCTCTGTGAGGTCTGGCTTGTTGGTCACGATGTCGTTCTGGGAGATTGGGACGAGCCTAAAGCTTCCCCAATTTCTTGACTTCAAGATGATGTCCTCACCTTTGTTCGCCATGCCGAAATACTTCTTTTGGTTGGCTCTAAATTCTCTTGTACTTACTACTTCCATTGTTTCTTGTATTTGAATTTCTGCTGCAAAGATAATAAAGAAACCAATTTGGTACACATTTTTCACAAATTTTAACACACACAAAAAGCTGTTTATAAAATTATCAACCTGTCCAACCATTCCCACACCCACATTCCACCCACCCTTTCAAGCAACGGGAGCAAGAAACGCAACCGCTCGCGCCGCGAGGGCTTGTCCCTCGCCCCTAAAAATCCCAAAAACCAGA
>NZ_JAHOEA010000122.1 GCF_019127135.1 Segatella copri
AGGTACGAACAAATGAGAAGACTACAATGGTATAAATGCGGAGCCGCTTACTATTGGATTAGAGCAAACTATTATCTTAAAAAATATTATTTCACAGTTGCTTTTTGGATAACGTCTTTGACACTGTTACGAAATGCCTACTGCCACCATTCAAGAGTGTAGAACAAAGTAAGCTCCGTCATGCCTGTCTCTCCAAGAAGAAAACCTTTGTAGAGCAAACCAATCACTCACCAAATGACTATGAGAAAGTGGCTTCTGACTCTATTGTTAAAGTACCATTGCAAACTATACATGAACCAGAGGTTATTTGGAACGACAAAAGTGACAAACAAGATGAACGGCTACGATAATAAGCCTGTATTGATGAAATAACACAAGGAATAAAATAATCTTGAAATCTCATGCAAGTTTTTGATTTCTTTTGCGTTTATAGAATAATTATAACCCTTTAATATCAAGAAGCGTATGAAAATTAGAATGATTTCTATGGCATTAGCAGCTTTGCTCTGTTTGGCAAGTTGTAGCGATGATGATTCTGGAATCCAGCTCACTGAAGACGAAGTAGTCGGTGATATAATTACTGGTAAGCAGATTGTTATTAACACTCTTACAACCTATACCGATAGTGGCAGCAAGGTGAATGTTAATGGAGCTAAAGGTAAAGTATCAGCAACTTCTTCTGATGATAGTGTTGCCAAGGTTTCGTGTTCGTCAAAAGAGTCAGAGAAGGAGATATACGTAAGTGGCGTTTCTGAGGGAAATGCTACTATAACCGTTACCGACTCAGACGGGAACTCTGCAATCTTAAAGGTAGAAGTAAAAAATTGGACTGCCCGTTGGATGATATATAAAACGATGTATGTGGTAAATAGAAAATGTTTAGTTGAAGGAGTTTCTTCCAAGGATTCCGCAGCTATCGCAGCTGATGCCATAGAGAACGACAAGTACAATAAATATTATACTTTCCGTAATCCTACATATTTTGGTGTTATAACCAAAAGACTTACCATAACTGACAGTGAAGGAAATACACGTATGGAGGGAGAGCTTAACATCCAACAAAATGCTGATAATACAGAAGTGTGGTATTTGTTGCCTTTCAAAGATTATAGAGCAGTTGTCTTGGCTACATTCTATAGTGACGGTGAGAGTATCTTTAAAGATGTGACAGATAATTATAAGAAGACTTATCCTCACATTAAAAAGGTCGAGCTACAAGCCATTTGCGCAATAGAGGAATTAGAGCCGGACAAATAATTGATAGAAGTAAGTTACATTTATATCTGAATAAATTGCAACATTGTGGCATTAACCTCTACATTCAAAAGGAACAGCTTATATTATTGGACGATGAAGGGCATCCGTCCCTCTTTGCCCCGATAATGATAGCCACGCTTTCAACCTGTGCGCAATTGGAACGTGATAATATCTCGATTGATGTTGAAACATTCCGTTTGTCACATGACCGCTTCCTTTGTATAGACGATGATGTGTATCATATAGGAGCATCCATAAAGGACTTGGGCAAGAAGTGGTTTGGTTTCTCCAAGATGGAGATACTTACATCAGATGAATTGGTGGAAAGGATCAATAGAGAGTAATCAATACGCAATATTTCTGTTTTTTAATGCTTAAAAATTACGATTTATGAAAAGAAATTTAGGTATATTAATAGCAATGATTTTCCTGACAGTATTGTCTAGTTGTGAAAAAAAGGAGATTCTAAAGCTTAAGACTGTCTGGGGAGAAGCGACTATAAATAATAATTGTTTATTTCAATACACAACAGTTGGCGAAGGTTTATCTAATAAATACTGGTTTCTTCCATTAGGTGTTGATAACATTTGTAGAGTCAAAGAAGGCGTATGTTACTTTCAAATGTTTCTACGAGATTATGAAGAAAAGGATACCTATGATTTTTGGCTAATCCTGATTGGGTGCTATGCTGATGAGAAATTTCCGATTATTGGCAAGGAATACAAGATAGTTGTTCAGGATCAAGTTAATTTGGGCAATATAGGCATCTCTTTCTATGAGAGTGGAAAACTTAGAGATTTCTATTCTGAGAACTCCGAATTTGTGTCTTACGGCATCGCAGGCTTAAGCATACCACCTTCTCATGAGAAATTTATACCCTTAGCTGGATCGATAAAATTTGTGAAAGGAGACACGAAGTTTGGTGAGTATTCCATTTCATACAGTCTTAAAAGCGAAGATAATTCTGCCAGTGATACATACAGTATTATGGGTAAATTTAATAGTAGACTTAAAATTATTAAACAATAATGAAAACCATAAAGCTTTTGCTCATAATGTCGATAGCATTAGTACTTTTGTAAAGAGTGCAAAGAAACGTATTGTCCTTATCGACAACTATGTTGACGAGACTGTACTGACATTGCTCGATAAAAGAGACAATAACGTGTCTGCAATCATCTACACTCAGCAGATAAGCCGTCAGTTCCAACTCGACATAGACCGTCATAATGCTCAATATGCACCGATTGATGTTGAAACATTCCGTTTATCACATGACCGCTTCCTTTGTATAGACGATGATGTGTATCATATAGGAGCATCCATTAAGGACTTGGGCAAGAAGTGGTTTGGTTTCTCCAAGATGGAGATACTTACACCAGACGAATTGGTGGAACGAATCAATAGAGGATAATACATACAAATTTCAAGAAAAAGAACTTAATACATAAATATAAAGTAAGCAATGAAAAGGATTTGGATTTTTTTGATGGCGATGCTCAGCATCGTTTCTTTTACAGGTTGTGATATGACTGAGGAACCTAGCGGACCAGTTACAGTTACTGACTATGACAATCTGTTCGATGGGACTTATACTATTAACAACGATGGATGCTGTGTACTTAAAGGATTAAAGTGACGATAGCGCTGTATCGGTACCAAGCGTAGCGGTGTAATCGGTACCATGCTAT
>NZ_JAHOEA010000123.1 GCF_019127135.1 Segatella copri
TTAAAGAAAGTGTTCGGGCAATTAGTAATGCTCGGCTTTGACATCGCTGTCTTTACACCTGCATCCTATCAACGTCATCGTCTTTGACGACCCTCAATGGAGTTCTCATCTTGCGGCTGGCTTCGCACTTAGATGCTTTCAGCGCTTATCCAATCCAGACTCAGATACCCAGCGGTGCGCCTGGCGGCACAACTGGTAAACCGGAGGTCTGTCCATCACGGTCCTCTCGTACTAGTGACGGCACCACTCAAAACTCCCACGCCCACGATAGATAGAGACCGAACTGTCTCACGACGTTCTGAACCCAGCTCGCGTGCCACTTTAATGGGCGAACAGCCCAACCCTTGGGACCTTCTCCAGCCCCAGGATGTGACGAGCCGACATCGAGGTGCCAAACCACCCCGTCGATATGAGCTCTTGGGGGGGATCAGCCTGTTATCCCCGGAGTACCTTTTATCCTTTGAGCGACGGAGTTTCCATACACATCCGCCGGATCACTATGCCCCAGTTTCCTGCCTGCTCGGCATGTCTGCCTCCCAGTCAAGCGCCCTTATGCCATTGCACTCTTTGAGGTCGGTTACCAATCGACCCGAGGGCACCTTTGGAAGCCTCCGTTACGCTTTTGGAGGCGACCACCCCAGTCAAACTACCCACCAAGCAGTGTCCGCGTTATCACGCGTTAGACCTCAGACAGCCAAAGGGCCGTATTTCAAGGATGGCTCCACGAAAGCTGGCGCTCCCGCTTCGAAGCCTCCGGCCTATCCTACACATCGGATGACCAAGGTCAATGCTAAGCTGTAGTAAAGGTTCACGGGGTCTTTTCGTCCCATCGCGGGTAATCGGCATCTTCACCGATACTACAATTTCACTGAGCTCATGGTTGAGACAGCGTCCGGATCATTACACCATTCGTGCAGGTCGGAACTTACCCGACAAGGAATTTCGCTACCTTAGGACCGTTATAGTTACGGCCGCCGTTTACCGGGGCTTCAATTCAATGCTTCCTCTTGCGAGTGACATCTCCTCTTAACCTTCCGGCACCGGGCAGGTGTCAGGCTGTATACGTCATCTTTCGAGTTTGCACAGCCCTGTGTTTTTGTTAAACAGTTGCCTGGACCTATTCTCTGCGCCTCGCTCATCACGAGGACCCTTTATCCCGAAGTTACAGGGTCAATTTGCCTAGTTCCTTAACCATGAATCTCTCAACGCCTTAGTATGTTCTACCCGACCACGTGTGTCCGTTTGCGGTACGGGTGCCGCATGGGTTAAGCTTAGCGGATTTTCTCGGGAGTATGATTACCCACACTATCAGATTCCTCCGAGGAGGACTCCGTACTGTCAAGTTCAGCTCGGATGGTGGATTTGCCTGCCATCCTCAACACCTACACTCTTCAACGGGGACTTCCGTCGCCCCGCGGTGGTTTCACTGCTCCGTCTCCACGTCGCCCCATGCGGCAGTGACGGAATATTAACCGTCTCTGCCATCGCCATCGCCGTTCGGCTTAGACTTAGGACCCGACTGACCCCGGGCTGATTGGCATTGCCCGGGAAACCTTGGTCTTACAGCGGGAGGGAATCTAACCCCCCTTATCGTTACTTATTCCTACATTTGCTTTACTCACCGCTCCAGGATAACTTACGTACACCATTCGACGCTGTGAGTATGCTCCCCTACCGATACTTTTAAAATTGCTATCCCGCGCCTTCGGTGTCTGCCTTATACCCGATTATTATCCATGCCCGGACCCTCGACTAGTGAGCTGTTACGCACTCTTTGAATGAATGGCTGCTTCCAAGCCAACATCCTAGCTGTCATAGGGACCAGACTTCGTTAGACTAACTCAGGCAGAACTCCGGGACCTTAGACGGCGGTCTGGATTCTTCTCCTCTCGGGGACGGACCTTAGCACCCGCCCCCTTACTGCCGGACTGCAGACCGTGAGCATTCGGAGTTCGTCAGGACTCGATAGGCGGTGAAGCCCTCTTGTCCTATCGGTCGCTCTACCTCTCACGGTGACCATCCGACGCGGCACCTAAATGCCTTTCGGGGAGTACGAGCTATCTCCAAGTTTGATTGGCCTTTCACTCCTACACTCGGCTCATCCAGAAGCTTTTCAACGCTTATTGGTGCGGACCTCCATCCCGTGTTACCGGGACTTCATCCTGGCCAAGTGTAGATCACTTGGTTTCGCGTCTACCCCCACTGACTGTGCGCCCTCTTCAGGCTCGCTTTCACTGCGGCTACGTGTCTCATGACACTCAACCTCGCCAGTGACGGTAACTCGTAGGATCATTATGCAAAAGGCACGCCGTCACACATTGCTGTGCTCCGACCGCTTGTAGGCGTATGGTTTCAGGAACTATTTCACTCCCCTGCTCGGGGTTCTTTTCACCTTTCCTTCACAGTACTCGTTCGCTATCGGTCTCACGGGAGTATTTAGCCTTACCGGATGGTCCCGGCAGATTCGCGCAGGATTCCTCGTGTCCCGCGTTACTCAGGATACCGCTATGCCGCATTTCGCTTCACATACTGGACTATCACCGTCTATGGTCACATTTTCCAAAGTGTTCTGTTCACGATTTGCATACAATGTCGCGGTCCTACAACCCCAGCCACGCCTTGCGACGCCACTGGTTTGGGCTGTTCCCCGTTCGCTCGCCACTACTGGGGGAATCATTCATTTATTTTCTCTTCCTGCAGGTACTAAGATGTTTCAGTTCCCTGCGTTAGCTCT
>NZ_JAHOEA010000124.1 GCF_019127135.1 Segatella copri
TGACAGTATCGGCGAATCGGTACCACTGTAGCGCATGAATCGGTACCATCATAGCACTGCATTCGGTACCATCGTATCACTTGAATCGGTACCATCATAGCGCACCAATCGGTACCAAAAAGATGTAAAGTTCTGCTCATGTAAAATGATAACCGCCTATCTTTGCAGAAGAATTTTTAAATCTGTATAGATATGGCACAAAGTAATGTAAACATGAGCAAATTAAAACGTTCATTTCAAATGCTAGCGGCCAAAATACCGCAACGCACCATTTGCGAGCAACTACACATGGGACGTGGCGTACTGAACCGTTACAAGACCTTGGCGGATTCCCAAGGTTTGTCCTATGGCGTGATAGGCCGCATGAGTGACGGGGAAATAGAATCTTTCCTCCAGTTGTCCAAACCCACAGCAGCCCCATCCTCCCAACGTCAGGTGCTGGACGGGCTGTTGCCTGAATATGCGTCAGACTTGTCGCATAACCGCTACCTCACCATTCAAGCCCTGCACGAGTCATACAAGAAGGAGCATCCCGACGGATATGGATACACCCAGTTCAAGAAGTCAATCCGTGAGTATCAGTACTCACACAACCTCAGCTTCCATAACACCTATATTCCTGGGGAAGAGATGCAGATTGACTTCGCCGGCGATGCCCTGTGGCTTACCGACCCGAAGACAGGTGAGCTAACCAAGGTTGTCGTCCTGGTCTGTATCCTGCCATACAGCGGCTTGGGATTTGCCAAGGCTATGTACAACGCTTCCATGGAGAACTTCTTCGGCGGTATATCCGATGCCTTCTCTTACTTCGGCGGAACAACTCGCATAGCCAAGAGTGACAACATGAAGCAGTGGGTGAAGAAATACGACCGCTACGAGCCAGCATTCAATGATGCAGCCGTGGAATGGGCCGCCTACTACGATACAACCCTCCAAACCTGCAGGATTCGCACTCCCAGGGACAAAGGTCCAGTCGAGGGACTCGTTCAAAAGACATACAATGCCGTCTACGCTCTGCTACATGACGAGGTGTTTTACAATCTATTGAGTATGAATGCCCGTATCTATGAGTTGATGGACGGCTTCAATGAAAAGCCGTCCAGAACGACAGGGAGAAGCAGACGTGACATCTTCGAGGCGGAAGAGCAACCAACGTTGGGTAAACTGCCCATGACTCCATACCGCTTCAGATATCGCAAGGAGGTGAAACTGTCCGGTACCTATCACGTCATGGTTGACAAGCACAACTATAGCGTACCATACCAGTATGTCGGGCAAAAGGTGAGCGTACTGTGGGACTTGGATACCGTGGAGGTTTACTCAGGGAGTTCTCGCATAGCCATCCATCAGCGTCGCCAAGGTTCTGGGTACAGCACGCTTGACGAGCATATGCCAGACAAACATCTTGCCTACAAGCACGGACAGGGATATAACGCCGCCTATTTCCTGGAGGAGGCAGCATTGGTTGGCAGCAACACCACTTCCGCAGTCCAATCCATCCTCAATCGCACGAAGCATGTCGAGCAGTCGTACAAGTCCTGCCAAGGAGTCCTGTCTCTCAAGCGCAAGTATGGCAAGGAGCGCCTGGAGAAGGCCTGCAAGCGTCTGGCAGGTTGTTCATCCATCACCTACACGACCATCCGCAACGTATTGGAGAAGAACCTTGACCAAGTTGACGGGGAAGAAACAGTCTCAAATGTGCCACAGAACGACTATGTGAGAGGCGCGGAGGCATTTATGAACATTTAAACATATATAGTAACATGAACTTACAAGAAACCATCATACAACTCAACGAGTTGAAACTCAGAGGTATGTCATCCTCCTTCGAGGCCATGACCAGCCTTCCTGTACAGAACCGCCCATCCCTGGAAGTCGCCATCTCCAAGATGGTGGATGCAGAGGTGCAGGACAGACGAGATCGAAAGACCGCCATGTATCTAAAAATCAGCAAGCTTAGATATACGGCACTCTTAGAGGATGTCATCTGTGGAACAGACCGCAACTTCACCAAGGATGACCTTGCCGCCATTGCCGACTGTGCCTTCATACGCAGACATGAGAACTTGCTCATACAAGGAAAGTGCGGCTGCGGAAAATCCTTCCTTGCCTGTGCCCTTGGAAGACAGGCTTGCATGCTAGGCTACAGAACTCTCTATCTCAATATGAACAGCTTTGTGGAGAAAGTTGCACTCAGCAAGCTGGATGGGTCGTACCTGAGGATGATAACCAATCTGGAAAAGTATGACTTGCTCATATGGGATGACTTCGGGTTGCAGCCAATGGATGACAAGACCAGACTCGCAATGCTTCAAATCCTAGAAGAGAGATACGAAAGAAAGTCCGTCATTATCGCCTCACAGCTTCCCATTGCCAAATGGTATGATTACATAGGTGATCCTACCTTGGCAGATGCCATTATGGACCGTTTGGTGGCAAATGCAAGTAAAATAGAGTTAAAAGGCGATTCTATGCGCCAGAAATTGAAAAAATAAATTACCTTTGCAAATTGAAAAGCAGAACTGAAATCTTGGTACCGCTTGCAGCGATACAAGCGGTACCGATTCAAGTGATAGCATGGTACCGATTACACCGCTACGCTTGGTACCGATACAGCGCTATCGTCA
>NZ_JAHOEA010000125.1 GCF_019127135.1 Segatella copri
GGGACCGGGTTATGGCTCAAATGATCCGAACCGCCCAGGTCAGGGATTGTAATTTTACGCTCCTGGTTTTAACATAAGTAAGGGCTGCAAATGGTAACAATACCGTTTGCAGCCCTCGTTGTTTTAATGCCGGAAGATATTTCCTTCTCGCCTGGCATAGTCACTTATACTAAGAAAAAAACTCGTGGATAATGTACATACACTACGACTGAAGTTGCTTCAGCTGGTCTTCTGTTAATCCTGTAGCTTGTATGATTTGAGACCAAGACATACCCATTTCCAACAAGTTACGGGCTACTTCTAAACCTTTAGACAGTTCCCCTTCAGCACGACCTTCAGCACGACCTTTTTCCATTCCTCTCTTCTCATCAAACTTTCTGGTGGCATATATATCACGCATATTCTTGATGTCCTCATCATAAAGCTCAAGTTCTTCTCGGGAAAGCTTGCGGAGGTCTCCTATCTCTGCCAACTTGCGGAAGACTGGATACTTCTCGCTGAATGGCATCTGTTCAAACATGTTCATATTCTTCATTATATAAATCCAACAATCAAATATATCCATACACTCTGCCTCCGTATGCTTGTCGAACAATGGCAGTTGGAGGTACACAATACGCATCCTGTCGGACACTCGCTGGCGTGTCTGCAAATCAGTAAGCACCAAGTCGGTACGAAACTTCTTTAGCATCGGACTCACCGATACAAAGTCCATGAAACACACCGTATAGACTGGAGCCAAATGATAGTCCCAGATTCCACGAATGCCTTGCTGCACGATGGCACGTGCCGTGTAATACAATGCCCTGTCGGCAAAGTATTCCTGCTCTTTCTTCTGCATCTCTACGATGACATGCTTGCCCTCGTTTGTGACGCAATAGACATCGAAGATTACACCGCGGTCATCGGGACGCAAGCCAAGTTTTTCTGTCTTGGCAAACGTCACGTCCTTGATTACCAACTCGTCTTCAAACAGTCCGTTGAGGAATGTTATCAGACATTCTTTCGTGTCCTCGCTTCCAAAGATTCGCTTGAAAGCCCAATCGACACGTGGGTCTATAAATCTTGCCATCTTCTTACGTTTTATAAGGTCGTGGACGCAATATTGCAATTCTGCTGCGAAGATACACTTTTTTATTGAAACTGCCAAGAAATTATGGGATTTTCTTTTTAAAATAACTGTACGGTTGAAAAGTTTCTATGGTTGTACGCAAGTACATGAAGAAGAATACTCAAGTGGCTCAGTCAGCTAGCTCAAGTGGTTCAGTCAGCGAGTTCAGACGTCTCAGTTAGCTGATGCAGACGTCTCGATAAGCTTACGGATACGTCTCAGTTAGCTTACGCAGTAATATCTATAACCCGATGCAGCCATATTCGTAACCCAGCGCAGTCATATCCGTAACCCGATGCAGCCATATCCGTAACCCGATGCAGCCATATTCGTAACCTGATGCAGCCATATCAGTAACCCGATGCAGCCATATAAGTTACCCAGCGCAGCCTTCATATGAACAAATTTTATGTAATCATCTATCATCCATCACGATTTACATCTATTATACATCTTAACATACTAATATACAGATACTTGAATAGCGTGATAGATACTTCAAAAATGGAAAAATCCATCACGCTATCCATCACGATTTGGGGTTATCCCTCACGATTTTCAGGAAAGTCAACGTGAATTATAAATAAGTTTTAACCGAGTCAACTCGTCTTACAAATAAAACTAAAAGTGGTCAACTAAAATCGTTAAACCACAAAGGTTACGGTTTCATAGAATGAAATATTTTATTTCATACCATGAAACTGTTCGTTTCAAGCGGAGAAACGCTTCGTTTCATCCTGTGAAACGAACCGATACGTATAGTTTCCTATATTTAGTTTACTACCTAGAGTCTTATTCCTGGTGAAGGTTGACAATTAATAATCGTTATTCCTAACCAAGATTGTCAGTCTCTGCTTTCGACCCATCGGCAAAGGATTTTGCTTTACTCGTAAATGAATTCGGTTACTTCTGCATAATGATTGTAAGCGGCTCCGCATTTATACCATTGTAGTCTTCTCATTTGTTCGTACCTTTGC
>NZ_JAHOEA010000126.1 GCF_019127135.1 Segatella copri
CCCCCCCAGCCCGTCCGAGAACGGCCGTTTTGGGGTGTATCACATAGGGTAGAACCGCTATCACGACTCCACCTAAGCCCCTCTAAGGGCATATATTTTTTCATCTTAAAATTTTGTTTTATGTTAAATAATTCGTCATAAGGGCTTAAAAAGGCCGATATGAACACTAATAGAGCGTGTTTTTGATGGTATATGATTCCCTACAGGTCATTATCCAAGAGAAGCAATCAAAGCAGGTACACCTTTGAGAGATATGGCACGACGAAGGTTATAAGATAGGCAAAAGAGGCCCATCTCAGCAGTTACTTTCAGTTTGCCTTTCAGTAAAAAGTAGTATTGCCCAAGTGCTCGCTTCATGGTTCCGAAAGGATGCTCGGAGAGGCATTTGCGATTGTCCATCTTGTTCTGGTCTAGATGCAAAACGTAACGGACAACCTTCTTCACAACCTTCATTTTTGGAGGTTTTGGCTTGTCTTTATTCTCTTCTTTGAGTTGCTTGCGTTTTGCTTCAGTTGCCTTTATCAAGGTGTCTTTGTTGAAGTCTGCCTCCTTAAATTTCTGGATGGTACACTTGCACTTGCATTTTTTACATGCAAGCTTGTTGCAGTAGCGGATCATACCGTTTCTTTTGATAGACTTTTGCCTCAGGATTTCTCCTTGCGGACAATAGACAAGATTGCGTTCGGCATCCCTCACGAAGTATCCTTCAAGAGCCTTGGCACGCATCTGCTCGGGAGTCATCTTCAATACAGCAGACTCTGCTACATCAGAAGTGTACTCCTTGACCTCTACAATCTGTGCATCGGTTAAAAAATCCTTGTAGGCTTCCGGTATGACTGCAGCTTCAAGGCATGCCTTCAAATCTTCTGGATTAGTACTTGACTTTTGTTCGTCAGTTATGGTAGCTTCGTTATAGTCAAACTGAATCTGCTCCGTGCAGCAGCCATCACGTTGGATGACATTTGGTACGATACCATTAGCCAATGCATCTGCATGATCCTCGGGACACTCGTACCCCTTGTCTGCAGTAGATTCTAGAACGTCAACACCATAATCGGCTTTCACCTCAGATGCTACGCTTGTAAGCTGACCATGGTCTGTTGGACTGTTGCTTACCTGGAAGCCTGCTATCAGATGGCTCTCCGCATCAACAGCTGTTTGCACATTATAACCGACACAAAAGCCTTCGTTAGCTTTCATTAGTCGGGAATCAGGATCGGTTAAGGAAATCTGGCTTTCACCGCTTTTTTCAAGTGTATCACGGTATCCTTCATAACGTTCCTTGCGCTCCTTGCAAATATCAAGCTTACGTTGCAATTCATCTTTGGAGAGCCTGCGTCCTTCCTCATGATCGTATGCATCAAGTTCTTCCATATAGATTGAAATATGTTCATCAAGACGCTTGATTCGGTCATCGAGTTTGCTTAGAGTAAGGTTGTTGTCCTTAGCATTTACAGCCTTAAACTTGCTTCCATCAATAGAGATGTACGACTTGGAAAAGAGCTTCAGTCCCATGCAAAACTTGTTGAACTCTTTAAAAACTTTAGTAATAGCCTTCTTGTTGTCCTTGCGGAAATCGGAGATTGTACGAAAGTCTGGAGTCAGCTTGTTGAGCAGCCACATTACCTCTACGTTACACTTGCACTCACGAGCAAGTTTACGAGAGGAACGTACCTGATAGAAGTAACCATAAATATAGAGTTTGAGGAGATCGCGAGGATCATATCCTGGAGTACCTGTCTCTGCAGGAGTACTGCGGACGAATCCCAGTTCATCCATTTTGAGATTATCGACAAAAGCATCGAACAAGCGAACAGGGGCGTCAGCCTCTACATACTCGTCAATGCAATCAGGGAAAAGAACCCTCTGTCGTCTATCTTGACCTTTTTTATATGCCATATCTTTCTTGTTTATTACTACAAAGATACATAAAATAATTGAGAATCAAGAAGATACGAGGTTAATTAACTATAAAGAGCAAAAGAAAAATGCTCAATTCAGTTGTTTGCTTCCCTAATTAAGTTTTCGGACGACCTCCCCC
>NZ_JAHOEA010000127.1 GCF_019127135.1 Segatella copri
TTGCAGCCGGAGTTTCAGTTTGCTCCGCTGCCCTCTCAGTTCGCTGCTCACTTCTCCACCCTCTGCAGTTTCGCCTGAAGTGCGACGGTCGTGCAGGGTAAAGGTGATGTGCTCGGGCAGGTGATGCTTCACTTTTTCACCCTCTTCCAGAAAGAAAGGCTTATAGGTAATATACTGGTCGATGATGCGGTTACGGTAAAGGCGTTTGAGGTCTTTGCAGGCGAAAGTCAGACATCTGCTGTCCAGTTCCGACCAGGTCTTGTAATAATCTTCCCTACCATGCATCAGTTGCTGGATATGCGTCGTTTTGCTGATGGTGAATCCCTTTGCCGCCCAGCAGTTCATGATGAGATACAACTTGATGCTCGATGCGCCGCGGCATTGGTTGATGGCATTGAGGTCGATACGGCTGACTCCCTTGTCGTAATTGTAGAAAAACCGTATTACGTTGTTGTCGAAGCGGAATTTTACCATCCAGTTCTTGTGCCGGTTCTGGTATATCTCACTCTTAAACAGGCATGAAAACTTCCTGTAGTATGTCTGGTTGCCCTGCTTGAACGGCAGCAGGATGGGTTTGGATTCTATACGCTGGATGGCATCGCGCAATTGCGGATAATGTCCAGCTCCAAATTTAAACTCAGACAGTTTCATGACGACATCCGTGTGGCCTGCTGCTCTCTGCTCTGAGGTGAAGCCATTAAAAGTCTGTGAAGTTGTGTGGTAAGGGACTACATAGTCCAGAATAACTTTCTGGGCATGCTTGATAATCTGTAGAACGATTTTGAGTTCTGCCACAGAATAGTTCTGGTAAGACAATCCCTGTACGCCAAGGATGGTCATCAGTTGTTTCTCAGGTTGAGAATTTGTCTGAGGGAAGGACTGCTGTCCGCCCGGAGGCTGTTGATTAACTTGTTCCATTTCCGTTTACTTTTAAGATCATTTGAGGCCTACCGATTGGGGCAAGTCTTGGTTATTGTTTATTGAAAACCGGCATGGAATTGGAGTAAGGAAACATTGCAAGATAAAAAATTTCAATCCTTGAAGGAATGAGTTTCAGCCTTTTCTCTTGCTATCAAATAGAACCTTACTCTGCATCCATGCCGATAAATTTTCATCAAATTTATCAGGCATAGAATGCCCTGTAAGGATTACTATTTGATCACTCACCTTTTGGGGCTGAATCCTACTCAATGAGCTATGTTCTAATCCTTAACCGAAAGCATTTCCCGGTGTCCTTCATCGGGAGGAGAATCGCATTCTCCGCGCTTTCATGTTGCAAAAGTAATATTTAATTCAGACTTATGCAAATTTTTTGAAGAGAAAAATGCATTTTAATGGCTGATTTGTTGAAAAAAAAAAGTTCTTTCCTCCCGTATTACGTATAGTGTAATTGATGTAAATGTATATATATAATATACTTGGTATAGTGTAGGGAAGAAAATTACGCATTTAACTGCCTAGTATTCAATGTCTTACATTTTTAAGATTCGCTCTAGTAGTCATTCGGGCATATTCTGAAGAAACATGATTCGCTCTGATGGTAACTATTATTCGCTCTGATGGTAATAGTCAAAAGCTAATTCTCTCTGGTAGTCATTGAGCGCTCGAATGAGGTGAAAAAATGATGTACTTCCATTTACCAACTGAAGCGGTTGCGTCGGGTTAAGGATATGGCTGCACTGGGTTACGCAGACGGCTGGACAAGGTTAAGGATTCGACTGCATCGGGTTAAGGATTCGACAACGTAGGCTAACGGAGTCGTATCCGTCGATTTATCGAGACGTCTTGACTCGCTGACAGAACCATCTGGAGTAGCTGACTGAACCATATCAGTATTCTGCTGCATACGCTTGCGTGCAAAAGTATACATAATTGAGCCAAATAGTGCACAACTGGTACTTATCGTACCAAAGTGGACAAGTGGGGCTCCGCCGATGTTGTATCTTTGTATCAGCATTCGGGAAGAGACCGGTGCACAACATG
>NZ_JAHOEA010000128.1 GCF_019127135.1 Segatella copri
TTGCAGCCGGAGTTTCAGTTTGCTCCGCTGCCCTCTCAGTTCGCTGCTCACTTCTGCACCCTCCGCAGTATCGCCTGAAGTGCGACGGTCGTGCAGGGTAAAGGTGATGTGTACGGGCAGGTGATGCATCACTTTTTCGCCCTCTTCCAGAAAGAAAGGCTTATAGGTAAGATACTGGTCGATGACGTGGTTCCGGTAAAGGCGCTTGAGGTCTTTGCAGGCAAAAGTCAGACATTTTCTGTCCAGTTCCGACCAGGTCTTGTAGTAATCTTCCCTACCATGCATCAGTTGCTGGATATGCGCCGTTTTACTGATGGTGAATCCCTTTACCGCCCAGCAGTTCATGATGAGATACAACTTGATGCTCGATGCGCCTCGGCATTGGTTGATGGCATTGAGGTCGATACGGCTGATTCCCTTGTCGTAATTGTAGAAAAACCGTATCACGTTGTTGTCGAAGCGGAATTTTACCATCCAGTTCTTGTGCCGGTCTTGGTATATCTCACTCTTAAACAGGCATGAAAACTTCCGGTAGTATGTCTGGTCGCCCTGCTTGAATGGCAGCTGGATGGGTTTGGATGCTATACGCTGGATGGCATCGCGCAATTGCGGATAATGGTTAGCACCATAAGGAAACTCAGACAGTTTCATGATGACATCGGTGTGGCCTGCAGCCCTCTGTTCTGCGGTGAAGCCATTGAAAGTCTGTGAAGTTACCTGATAAGGGATAACATAGTCCAAGATGGCTTTCTGGGCATGCTTGATAATCTGTAGAACGATTTTGAGTTCTACCACAGAATAGTTCTGGTAAGACAATCCCTGTACGCCAAGGATGGTCATCAGTTGTTTCTCTGGTTGATTTGTCTGAGGGAAGGACTGCTGCCCGCCCGGAGGCTGTTGATTAACTTTTTCCATATCCGTTTTCTGTTAAAATCGTTAGAGGCCTACCGATTGGGGCAAGTCTTGGTTATAGTTTATTGAAAACCGGCATGGAATTGGAGTAAGGATGACATGATAAGTTGAAATGTTACATCCATAAAGGATTGTAAATCGGCCATTTCTTCTTATTACCAAATAACCTTACTTCGCATCCATGCCGATAAATTTTCATCAAATTTATCAGGCATAGAATGCCTTGTAAGGATTACTATTTGGTCACTCATCTTTTGGGGCCGATTCCTACTCAATGAGCTATGTTCTAATCCTTAACCGAAAGCATATCCCGGTGTCCTTCATCGGGAGGAGAATCGCATTCTCCGCGCTTTCATGTTGCAAAAGTAATATTTATTTCAGACTTTTGCAAATTTTTGAAGAGAAAAAATGCATTTTAATAGCTGATTTGTTGAAAAAAAATCTTTTTCCTCCCGTATTACGTATAGTGTAAAAGATGTAAATGTATATATATAATATACTTGGTATAGTGTAGGGAAGAAAAATCTGTGCCTAACTATCTGATATTCAATATTTTATATTTTTGAAGTTTGCCCTGGTAGTAATTCGGGCATATCAGAAGACACATAGTTGGCCCTGATGGTAGCTATTATTGGCCCTGGTAGTATCCTCAGAAAGGCTTATTTGCCCTGGTAGTAATTGAGCACTCAAATGAGGTAAACAAACGATACACTTCCGTTTACCAACTGATGTGGCTGAACTGGGTTAAGGATATGGCTGAACTGGGTTACGCAGACGGCTGGACTCGCTTACGCAGACGGCTGTACTTGCTGATTGAGCCACTTGAGTAATCTGATTGAGCCACTTGAGTAATCTGATTGAGCCACTTGAGTAGTCTGATTGAGCCACTTGGGTAAGCTGATTGAGCCACTTGGGTAATCTGCTGCATACGCTTGCGTGCAAAAGTATACATAATTGAGCCAAATAGAGCACAACTGGTACTTATCGTACCAAAGTGGACAAGTGGGGCATCGCCGATGTTGTATCTTTGTATCAGCATTCGGGAAGAGACCGGTGCACAACATT
>NZ_JAHOEA010000012.1 GCF_019127135.1 Segatella copri
TCAACCTCTGCCATCTGTGCCAGTTTCTGAGCGCTTTCTGCGAGATGAGACTCTTGCGGCTGCCATCGGGACAGATGACAGCATGCGCCTTCGCAATGACATCCTTGCGCAGGCAATGCTCCTTAAAGCCGAGATTTCCATCACCCGTGAGTATGATGCGGCAATCATCTGCTGAAAAGGATGCGGGGGACGCATCTCCTGCAACAGGCTCTATCCCGATGATGCGATGCACCACCGGATAGCCTTCTTCTACCCTTGCCATCACGATATCGCCCACCTTCAACTCTCCTTCTACCGGATAGAATTCAACGCAATCCCTACCCCCTACGATAAAGGGAAGCATACTGGTGCCCTTGACCGGAAACTTGACAGGACGACCTTCACGGATGAATTGTTCAAGCGCGGCTATTGCCTTATATTTTGAATCGGATGTATTCATCTTTCTGTTGTATGATTGTTTTTACTGACTGATGGTCTGACAGCAAAGGAGGGCTGCACCGGCATCGGGCAGACAGTCGAGCTGATAAAGTCGGGTGCCCCCGATTATCTTCTCTATCGTCTGATGCTGACCGTCAGCAATATTCTTCTCCCACGCCTTGCCGGAAACCGAAGACTTGAGAGACACATAAGCCTCTATGACGGTCTGTTTTCTGATTTTATTCTCTGGTGCCTGTCGCAACTGGACGATTCCCCCTACCGGATATTCCTCGTTCTTATAGCAAGGTGTCTTTCCGCTCCAAGGCGAACCACTCACCATGGGCGTTCCTTCGGGCGTTACATATACCACCGGGTTGTCATCATTCAGCAGTCGGGTTCCTGATATATGCTTGAGCCACAGACCGGAATGCGTACTCTTACCCGTTCCGCTCTTGCCCAGAAAGAGATAAGCCTTACCCTCCTTTACTACGGTAGAAGAATGAAACAGGAGTGTATCTCCGGTTGCCGAACGCATGGCATAGAGCAGCATCAGCGAGGTATCAACAGTTGCCTTGATGGCACCGAAAGCCGACTTCTGACTGAAGATGCCAGCAGGGACCTGAAGACTGGAATGCTGATAATCAAGACCGGTAACCAGTATGGATTTCATATCAGTCATCGCCATCAGAAACGCCTTCTGTGTTTCTCCCAGACTACCGCTGATAATGAGCTGTCCCTCTTCATCCTGTCTGCATTCCTCTCTGAATCCGGCAGGTTTCCTCAGTTCTTCCCCGCTTTCTGACAAGGTAAGCGTGAAGGAGGTTCGGGCAGCAGATGCGACCTGTTCATCGCATTCAAACCCCTGATAAGCCCCCAGCAAAGTATCCATAACCTTCTGACAGTAATCAGGATAAGAAAGGCTGAACCCGACATGGGCTACCTGATAATGCTTTATAATGGATTCCATTTTTATTCTTTCATTTATGCTCCCAATGAGGAGCGGTTCGAGATTTTCATTGCTGCAACGAAGGCCTCAGAACCCGCATTGTCAGCAATTTTGCAACAAAAATACAACTTTTATCTGAAAAAGCCAAATCTTTCTCTATCTTTCTTCAAATTGGAGCATTTGCAGATGGAAACCTGCGCACAAAAAAAAGAGATGAAACATTATTGATTTTGCTTCATCTCTTTTTAGAATCTACTGAACTTTCGCAAGTAAGCTCAGGATTTATAGTTTTGTTTATATTTATATCCCTACTGACGTGCATCAGCCAGTTCATTATATCCCCAAACCATGATGAGGACAACGATGCCAGCCAGCACCATCAGGAGATTCTGAGAGTGGGCGATGGAATCTGCCACATGCGTAAGGGCACGCGAACCGGAGAGGAGGAAATCTATCTTCATAGAGAAAAGCCATCCCTGAATCTGCTCCCATCCCTGACAGACTACTGCTATGATGATGCCTGCTGCCACACAGGCTGCCGTCCATAAATGTTCCAGACGCTGGCGCTTAACCAGCGACATCGCAGTATCAGTTTCGGGTAAAGCCGGCAATGCCTGCATCACCCTGTCGGAGAATCCGTCATCAGGAATCTCAGACATTTGGCAATCGGCAAAGAACATCTGCAAGAGTTCTTCATCCTGAGGGTTCAACGGTTCCCCTTTCATGCTATCCAACTTCTTATCATTTATCTTATCGGTCATAACCATTCTGTTTTAAGTAACTTGCAAGTTTCTGTTTTCCACGAGAGAGATGCGACTTGATGGTGCCTTGCGCCATTCCCGTCACCTCTGCAATCTTATCTATAGAGAGTCCATCCATCAGCTGCAGCGTGATGCATGTACGTTCATTTTCGCCCAATATCTGTAGGGCTTTCATCAAATCCATCTTCAATCCGGCATGGGCGCCCTGTGCATTCTTACTGGAAACGGCAGGCGTATCGATGTCCTGCGTTTCCTTATGGCTGCGGGTATAATCATACCATACATTATAGGCGATGCGGTAGAGCCAGGTGGAGAAGCTGGCTGTACCCCTGAAACCAGACAGATGGGTATAAGCCTTTACAAAGGTATCCTGAGCCAAGTCGTCACTCAGCTGCGCATCCCCCAGCGTCTGCCGTAGGAAGAACCCACGAATGGGTGACTGATACTTCCTGACCAGCAGGTCGAACGACTTGCGGTCATGAAGCATCACCACCTTCGTGACGAGAGAGATATCGGATAACTTTTCCACCTTATATATATTAACTAATAATTGTTGTTCTTTTCCTTGTGACTTCCCCTCCTATTGAGAAGCCATGATATATTGAATGTCGGCTGCTAGACCGGAGTACCATTATATCCCGTGCCCTGGTCGCCGTGACGGTTCTTCCACCAGTCCTTGATGGCAGGAAGCGAACCGATAACGGTCTGACCGATGCCATAGAAGAAGACCAGGGCTCCGATGCCAGCCAGAAAATCAACATCCCACCAGGCAAACATGGCGCATAAGCCGGCTCCCAGGAAGGCATTTCTCAATCCACGCTTTACCAGATACTCATCGCTCTGCTTGTCTATCGGCCGGTCGCTTTCCGGAACATTGATGCCCTTCTCCATCGCCATCTCTGCCAGTTTCATCCGGTCGTTGTGGCGGCGAATCAGATATCTGATAACCAGAAATACGATGATCAGCGGAGCAAAGACAAACAGCAGACCGAAGATGATACAGAAAATGATCATAACAGCCAGCGCTCCGCCACCAAATACCGAACCGATGAAATCGAACGGATCATCATAGTTGTCTAAACTGTATCTAGAATGAACAGACCTATTATCATTCTCATCATAATCATCATAGTTAGCCGAATCTGTACTGGTTGTATCAGAATAAGCCTCCAACGCCTCGTCGTCTTTATCTTTCGAAGCAGATGGCTGTGCGGCAGATGCAGGAGCAGCCTTTGGGTCTACCTGTTGGGTAGTTGGATGATAACGATGTTTTGGAGCAGAAGACGCCAAAGACACTTGGGTGGCTCCGATGCTCATAACGAGCGCTAATGCCAATATTGCTTTCTTCATATCATTATTTTTTTATTGTTTTTACCTTGTTATTTCATAAATTTCTGCTTCTTAGACGCATCTCTTCGCGATTTAGTTGCAAAGAAACGAAATTTTTCTTATTTTTGCAAACAAATTAAAGAAAAAGAGACAGAATGAAGACATTACCTGAAGATTTCAGAACATATACGCAGGCACTGATGGGCGAAAAGCTGTATCAGCGTCTGGAGCATGCTATCCTCGAAGAGGAGGCACCAACCAGTATCCGAATCAATCCTTTTAAATGCAAGGATGCAGTAGGCGAACCGATTCCCTGGTGTCCGGAAACCGGCCGTTATCTCTCTACCCGTCCCGGATTCACCTTCGATCCGCTGCTGCATGCCGGCTTATATTATGTACAGGAAGCCTCATCTATGTTTGTAGATATGGCCATCCGACAGTACGTAAAAGAACCGGTGATGATGCTGGATCTCTGTGCTGCCCCTGGCGGAAAGTCGACTGCCGTAAGAGCAGCCTTGCCGGAAGGGAGTCTGCTCTTCAGCAACGAACCTATGCGCACCCGCTCACAGATTCTTGCCGAGAACGTACAGAAGTTCGGTCATCCGGATATGATTGTTACCAACAACTATCCCCGCGATTACAAGAAATCGAAGTTGCAGTTTGATGTGATTCTTACCGATGTTCCCTGCTCCGGCGAAGGAATGTTCCGCAAAGATGAAGGGGCTATCGGCGAATGGAGTACCCAGAATGTGAACAACTGCTGGCAGCTGCAGCGCGAAATCGTATCGGATATCTGGAACTGTCTGAAGCCAGGCGGTATCCTGATTTACTCTACCTGCACCTTCAATGCACACGAAGATGAGGAGAACGTGGACTGGATATGCGAAGAACTTGGCGCTGAAGTGATGGCACTGGAGGGTGTAGAAGATGCATGGAACATCACCAGCAACCTCACGGGCACCGACTTCCCTGTTTACCGATTTATTCCTGGCGTTTCGCGAGGCGAAGGTCTGTTTATGGCAATTCTGAAGAAAGAGGGCGAATGGGAAGCAGGTTCTTCAGCCAAGGAGAACAGAAAGGATAAGAAGAAGAAAGACAAGAAGGTGGCGAAAGGAAAGGGACTGGAGATTCCGGACGGCTGGCTGAAGGCTGATACGGAATGGATGCCTGCAGAAAGCAACGAGACGGTTTACGCCATTCCGGGCAGATGGAAAGACATCTACGACCAAGCAGAAAAGAACCTGAAGGTGCTGCATGCCGGTGTGAAACTGGGAACAGACAAGGGAAAGGGACTTATCCCCGACCAGGCTCTCGCTCTCTCTACGATGCTCAACAAAGAACACTTCCCTCAGGTGGAGTTATCCTACGAAGATGCCATCCGCTACCTTCGCAAGGAGGCTGTGAATCTACCTGCCGATACGCCTAAGGGTTATGTACTGGTAACCTACAGACAGGTTCCGATAGGATGGGAAAAGAACATTGGCAACCGTGCCAACAACCTCTATCCGCAGGAGTGGAAAATTAAGAGTAGCCACGGGACGGGAGAGCTGTTTATAGTTAATAGTTTATAGTTAATAGTTTACAGCAAGAATGAATAATTCAACATGTAACATTTAACACTTAACATTAAAATAAAAAAATGTTCAGCATCATCGCCTGTATATCAAAAGTGCATAGAGCTATCGGCTATCAGAACCGGTTGCTCTACGCCATCCCATCGGACATGACCCGATTTCGTATGCTCACAACTGGACATACAATCATCATGGGCAGGAAGACATTTGAGTCGCTGCCGAACGGAGCCTTGCCCAACCGCCGCAATATTGTTATCTCGAAGACAAGAGAGCAGATAACAGGGTGCGAAGTATGCAGTTCTCTGGAAGAAGCGCTGGCAGCAAGGAAAGAAGAGGTTGGAAACAAAGAAGAGGTTGGAAGCAAAGAAGCATCAGATGAATGTTTCATCATCGGAGGAGCCAGCATATATGAGCAGGCTTTGCCTTTTGCAGACAAGCTTTATCTCACAATCGTTGAAAAGGAACCTGAACATGCCGATACCTTCTTTCCGGAAATCAATCCGGCAGAATGGGAAGTGACAGAAAAAGAAATGAGGAATGAAAACGGCTTACCGTTCACATTCCTCACCCTTTATAGAAAGCAGTAATCCCGCAGGGAGCTACTGCTTTTTTTCTTTTTATATCTTATTTCTCTGCTGCAGCCTCCTCATCAGTTTCCTCTTCATCATCGTTGAAACTCTTGAGATCCTGCATAGAAAGCTGACGGTTGATAGATGCATTGAAAGAGATGATGGTCTCGCTGCGAGACAATCCCAATGGCTGCAACTTATCATGGATGATTTCCAAGAGATGGTGGTTGTTCAGCGCGTAAATCTTGATAAACATATCAAAGCCGCCTGTAGTATAGTGACACTCCACAACCTCAGGAATCTTCTTCAACTCCTCTACAACCTGGTCAAACTTCTCAGGCTCCTTCAGATAGAGTCCCATATAAGCACAAGTTTCGTAACCTATCTTTTCTGGGTCAATGATGAATTGTGAACCCTTGATGATACCAAGATTTGTAAGTTTAGCAACACGCTGATGAATGGCAGCACCGCTCACATTGCAAGCGCGTGCCACTTCCAAAAATGGAATACGGGCATCCTGAGAAATCAGCTTCAGAATCTGCCTATCTAATGAATCTAAAATTTGTTTTGACATAATACTAATAATTTGGTTGCAAAGATAATACAAAAAATTAATAAAAGCAACTTTTTAAGAGAAAAACATGATAAATTAATATTATTTTCCTTTTTCTGTGGCAGAATAACTGATTTTTAATGCTTTTGCCTGGCGCAAAGCCTGCTTTACGTCGGTTATCACACCCATCTTTGTCTCTTGGTCTGCTTTAATGGATACGGTCATCAGCTTCTGGTCTTCCGGTGACATACGCTTCTTTTCTGCCGAAACGTAATCCATCACTTCGGGAGCCGAAGCAAACTTGTCATTCAACTGAATCTGGGTAGCGGTACCATACTTTGCCTGCATCTCTTTGGTTGGTTTACCTATATAGATATGGCTCACAGCCGATTTCTTGGTCAGGCGGGTGAGTTCCTTACCTTGTGGCAAACGGCAGTCTACCTTCAAGGTAACCTGGCGCATGTGGGTAACAATCATAAAGAAGAACAGTACGGAGAAAATCAGGTCTGGCAGAGAAGATGTATTCAACCCTGGCACTTCATGCGATTTCTTATGAAAATTCATCATTGTTTACCTCCTTTCTGCTGTTCAGTAGCTGTTTCTATAGAATTTTCTTCCCCTTGCTTTTCTTCAGCATTGGCATCAACACGCTGGTCGGCATGAGTCATCGCATTGGCATAAGACTCAGTGATGCGCTGCGGACAGATGTTGCGCACCTGTTCTTTCTGGTCATTGTTCAAGAGGGCATAATCCCTGTGATATTTCTTCTGGGCTGTTTCGTTGCGAAGCTGGCTGTATGCCTCCATCAGCTGGTTTTGCATCTGGAAATAGAGATTGTAGTCGGCATCGCGGTCACTCTCGATAGAGATGAGATGTTTCTTGCCCAAACGGTGAACAAAGCGGATGGTTTCTTCCTTGAGCTGGCTTACCTTCATCGGCTTGTCGTTAACCAAAAGCGTATCGCCAGCTGTCAGGCGTAGCGTCATCAGGTTAGCCTTGTCTACCATCGTCTGTTGCTGCTCCTTCTTCTGCGGTTCAGGTGAAGGGAGTTGGCGCAACAGTCCCTTATCCACATCCATTGATGTGGTGACAAGGAAGAATATCAACAGCATGAACGAGATGTCGGCTGTAGATGTGGTATTCAGTCCCGGGGTTTCGTGTTGCTTCCTTCTAATCAGCATATTTAATCCTTATTTATAGAACAGAGAGCCCAGAGAGCTCTCCTTATTTTTTCTTCCGAATATAACGTGTGGCACCGAAACAGACGGCACCGATTCCTGCCAACAGCATCAGGAGTGATGTGATGACAAACATATCTGAAAGCTTGAGCCAGAGCCAGTCGGCATAATTCTCGCCATTGATGAGCATCGGAGCAGAACCGCCCAAAAGGAAGGTAAGCAGCAAAACTGCCAAAGTTCCAATCCATGTGATGCGGAAGATGCGACGCACGGGAATGCCATTCACTACAGCCTCCGACTTACTGCTGCGATAATCTCTGATCATGGAAAAGACAGCCAGTCCCACACCTCCTATCAGGAAGAGCCACATCAGCAGGATGAGCACATCGGTAAAGAGAGGCGCATTAAAGTCGGGGTTCTCTTCGAAAGGCAAATCGTAGCCTACCAAAAAGAACAGACCGAAAACCAGCACCGCCAATCCTATCATGATATAGAACACCTGCTGCGATATCTTTTCGGCCGACTTCGTCTTCTGCTTTGAAAATTGAAATTTAACCATTTCTCTCTTCGTTTATTTATTCTTGGCAATAATATCCATTAAAGTAACCGCCGACTCCTCCATCTGGCTTGTCAGGTGCTCCACCTTAGAAAGGATGTAGTTATAGAAAACCTGAAGGATGAGGGCTACGATGATACCGAAGATGGTAGTGATGAGCGCCACTTTCATACCCGAAGCAACGATAGTAGGACTGATATCGCCCGCCTGCTGAATCTGGTCGAATGACATGACCATACCAATCACGGTTCCGAGGAATCCGAGCGATGGAGCCATTGCGATAAAGAGTTTGATCCAGGAACATCCCTTCTCCAGGTTAGCCGCCTGAACGGTACCATATCCGCTTACCGAGCGCTCGATGTCATCAAGACTCTCGCTGATATGCATCAGGCCCTGATAGCAGATAGAAGCCACCGGTCCGCGTGTATTCCGGCAGAGCGTCTTAGCCCCTTCCACATCTCCAGCCGCCACTTTCTGGTCGATATCCAGCATCAACTTCTTGGCGTTGATTTCAGAAAGACTCAGATAAATGATGCGCTCGATACAGAAAGCCATACCCACGATGAGGGCGATGGCAACGAGAGACATAAATCCCGCATTACCCTCTATAAACTTTGTCTTAAGAGCTTGATGAAATCCCATGTTCTCTTCTTGAGCCATCATAGGCAGAGAACACATCCAAGTGAAAACCAATATTGCAAAACGTGCAATAGCTGTATTATTCTTCATATACCTTATTATATATATAAAAGCGGAAAGAGGGGGATTCGAACCCCCGAACCGGTTTTGCCGGTTACACGCTTTCCAGGCGTGCCTCTTCAGCCACTCGAGCACCTTTCCATATTCCGAAGAACGATTCTCATTGCCACAACATACCGCTGCAACAATTTCGAAGTGCAAAATTATTGCTTTTCCTCCGAAATACCATAACTTTCATTGTTTTTTTATGTTTATTTAAGGAGTTTTGAACGCTTACTGCCTATACTGGGGATACGGATAGCGGAAAAACACGCTCTGCATTGAGATTGGTCTGCCGGGCAAACTCCTCTTCGCTTACGCCATAAGCCTTGGCGAGCGTCTTCATCACTTCTACCACAAAAGCGCTCTCATTACGCTTGCCGCGATAAGGAACGGGCGCCATATACGGACTGTCGGTCTCCAATACGATGCGATCCATCGGAACCACAGCCGGTAAATCTTCTCTGAGATGGCTGCTCTTGAAAGTAGATACGCCACCGACGCCCAATACAAACTTATCGAAGGAGAGCAGTTCTTCGGCTTCCTTCTGGTTGCCCGTAAAGCAATGGAAGACGCCACCCGGCAGTTCTTTCTCATACTTTCTGAGCAGATGTACCATCTCGTTCTGCGCCTTGCGACAATGAATCATCAGCGGGAGCTGGGTTTCTACCGACCATCTTACCTGTTCCTCGAAAGCCTCGAGCTGCTCGTTTTCGAACTCACGGCTCCAGTAATAATCAAGTCCTACCTCTCCGATAGCAATCACGTCTGAAAACTGAAGAGAACCACCCTCCTGACAGGCATTACCGGTCATGCGATGTTCCTCCAGAATCTTCCGGAGTTCAGCCAGCTGCTCCTTCCAGTCAGCCTTCACCTCTTCAGGATGCAGACCAATCATCGGATAAGCATAGCCAGGATATTCCTTAGCCAATGCCAGTACTGCGTGTGTGGTCTTCACATCGATGGCAGGCAAGAACACCTTGCCTACCCCCGCTTCCTTGGCACGAGCGAAAGCCTCCGCCCTATCCTCGTCAAACTCCTCCGCATCGAAATGCGTATGTGTATCTATTACTTTGAACATTGAACTTTAAAATTAGTACTGTCGCTTCATCATTTTCTGAGCATACTTAGCCAGTTCTTCCTTGCGTTCAGCAGGCACATTCACGGCATCGAGATACTTCTTGCTCTGCTCGAAATAATAAGCTATCTTATCCTGCGCCAGTTTGTCGATACCAATCTCGTTGTAAAGACGGGTAACGGCAGCCACCTTCTCCTTGCGGTCGAACTCCTCGGCATCCACCCATTTCTGCAGTTCTGCACGCTGAGCGTCGTTGGCATGGTTGAAGGCATTGATGAGCATATACGTCTTCTTGTTAGATGTGATATCGCCACCAATCTCCTTACCGAACACCTTGGTATCGCCGTAAACATCGAGGTAATCATCCTGCAACTGGAACGCCAATCCAATCTGCTCGCCAAACTTATACAGGTTCTCTGCATCCTCATCAGAAGCATCGGCAAGGATAGCACCCATCTTCAAGGCACAAGCCAGGAGTACGCTGGTCTTGAGGCGAATCATCTCGATATATTCCTCCTCCTTCACATCGTTGCGGTTTTCAAACTCCATATCAAACTGCTGACCTTCACCAATTTCCAGGGCAGTGGTTGTAAAGAGTTTCAGCACCTTGGCAAGATGCTTTTCATCACACTGTGCCATACGCTCATAAGACAACACAAGCATGCTGTCGCCCGAGAGAATCGCCGTATTGGCATCCCACTTCTTATGAACCGTTTCATGACCGCGACGCAAATCAGCATTGTCCATCAGGTCATCATGCAGCAAAGTATAGTTATGATAAGTTTCCAGGGCAACGGCATTCATCAGAATCTTTTCCGGATTGTCCTTGAAAAGATTGTAGCCCAAAAGCATGAGCGTAGGACGAATACGCTTACCACCCATAGAAAGTACGTATCTGATAGGCTCATAAAGAGACATCGGCTTTCTTTCGTAAGGCAAATTAGCCAGAAACTCATTTACCATACTTAAAATTTCTTCTGCTGTCTTCATAATAATGTATAATTTATAATGTATAATTTATAATGAACAATTTATAACTGGAACACTACCGGGATGGCAATCATCGTGCGACAGACCTTGCCTTTATCGATGCCCGGCTTCCACTTCGGCATCATCTTCATCACTCTCAAAGCCTCGTTGTCGAGCAATGGATCTACCGAAGTGCTTACCTTGATATTTGCCACACTACCATCCTTGTTCACGATGAAGCAAACCACTACGGTACCCTGAATCTTGCTCTTCTGGGCAGCTACAGGGTACTTCAGGTTCTTGGTAAGCCACTGCATGAAAGCAGACCAGCCACCAGGAAACTGCGGTATCTTCTGCACGACCGTCAGTTTGATAGGAGCCTCAGCTCCCGGATTCTCGATAGGAGTTTCAGGAACCGCTTCCTTCACCTCAGCTCCATCCACAACACCCGAGCCGTCGCCGATAACCAGTTCGCTGGTTGTAGAACTGATTTTCGCCGGAGCCTGCTGAGGCTGCTGTTCGGCAGCCTTCACTTCTTGGGTAATCGACTTAGAAGCAGGAGCCGAAACGGCCTCCGCACTCACCATATCTTTCTGGTCGGGACGAGCCGACATTTCCAGATCCTGTGAGAGATCTTCCATCGATTCAGACAAGTCATCTTCTCCCTGCGGACCTCTCTGATATTGGAGTCCTACGAAGATGAAAGTAAAAGCCAGCAGCAAACCTAGCAGGAAAAATGTAACCCGCTTATCTTCCAGTTGTGCGCTATTTGATTTCTTAATTTCCACAATAAATTCCGTTTTAATTCGTTATTTTCTACGAAAACATTGCAAATTTACTTCTTATTATTGAAAAAAGCAGTATCTTTGCCAAAGAATTAGAAAATTTAAATGAAAAAATATGTAATTTCCGCAATATTGACGCTTTTTGCGACAATTATTGATGCTCAAGAGAGCCAAACGGGGTATAATTTCCTTCGCTTGCCGGTGAGTGCTCATGCAGCAGCTCTGGGTGGCGACAACATCACCTTGATAGAAGATGATGAGGCACTCATATTCCATAATCCGGCTCTCCTGGCTTCGGTAAGCGACAAGACGGTCAATCTCAATTATATGAACTATATGTCGGGAGTGAATACAGCTTCGGCTAGTTTCAACCGTACTGTCAACGACAAGGCTTCGTGGGCTGTTTCGGCTCAGTTTGTTGACTACGGCAAGATGAAAGAGACGGATGAGAACAATATCCAGATGGGTGAATTCTCTGCAAAGGATATTGCCGTTGCGGGTTACTTCTCTTATATGCTCGGTGAAAAGTTTGCGGGTGGTATTGCTGCCAAATTCGTCACCTCGTATATTGGCGATTACAATTCTATCGCTGTGGGAGTGGATCTGGGCATCAACTATTACGATCCTGAAACGGAATGGTCGGTTTCATGTGCGGCAAAGAATCTGGGTGGACAGCTGAAAGCCTACGATAATGAATACGAGAAGATGCCTATCGACCTGCAGTTGGGTGTTACGAAACGATTCGTCAACGCACCGTTCAGGGTATCAGCCACACTGGTCAACCTGAACCATTGGGACAGCGGTCTTCGCAATCATGCCGTAGTAGGCGCCGACATTCTGCTTTCAGAAAGCCTGTGGATAGGTGCCGGCTACAACTTCAGGAGAGCCAACGAGATGAAAATCAGCACCTCAGAAGATGAGGAAAGCAGTCATGGAGCCGGTTTCTCTGTGGGTGGCGGTATCAACCTGGAGCGCTTCCATCTGAACGTTGCCTACGGCAAATATCACGTCAGTAGCAGCAGCCTCATGCTGAACGTAAGTTACAGATTATAAATTCTACATTATAAATTATACATTATAAATTATACATTATAAATTATACATTAAAGTTAGTTCGAAATTATGAAGAAAATAACAATAGCAATAGACGGATACTCTTCTTGCGGTAAGAGTACGATGGCAAAGGATCTTGCCAAGGAAATAGGTTATGTTTATGTAGATACGGGTGCGATGTACCGCTCGGTAACTCTCTATGCGCTGCGTCATCAGCTCTTCGAAGCAGATGGAGCCGTAAAGACTGAAGAACTGCAGAAGGAGATGAAGAACATCAGCATCTCATTCAAGTTTAATGCAACAACCGGTCGCCCAGACTGCTATCTGAACGGAGAACTGGTAGAAAAGGAAATCCGTTCGTTAGAGGTTTCCAACCACGTTAGTCCGATTGCCGCCGTTCCTTTCGTCAGAGAGGCGCTGGTAGAGCAGCAGCAGAAGATGGGCGAAGACAAGGGCATCGTGATGGATGGTCGCGATATCGGTACCACCGTGTTCCCAAATGCCGAACTGAAGATTTTCGTAACAGCCAGTTCACAGGTGAGAGCACAGCGCCGTTTCGATGAACTGAAGGAAAAAGGAATGCCAGCCGACTTCGATGCGATTCTGAAGAATGTAGAGGAGCGCGACTATATCGATACCCACCGCGAGACTTCCCCACTCAGAAAGGCTGATGATGCCATCACGCTCGACAACAGCAACATGACCATTCCAGAACAAAAGGCATGGCTGATGGAACAATATCAAAAAGCAATAGCAGAATAAGCTACAGAGAAGAGACTGCCGGGTTGTTTATGTAAAAATACGTTAAAGATTGCATTTTTACCGATAAATTTATTTTATTCGATGAAAGCGATTTGGAAAAAATATTTCAATATAGTATCTTTGCAAGCATATTAACAAGGTAGTAATGATATAGATTATAAATTTTGAGTTAATTACTGTTTTTTGAAGGTGATAGGTCTTCGGGAGAAGATTTATCACCTGTTTTATTTTCAGACAGTTTATAAAAAAATGAACCCACTTGACGTCGTAAAACACGACACCAAATGGGTTAACTAATTAATAACCAGCATATTAAGCTTTCCAATCAATGATAAAACCATTCTATACCCTTGCTACCGCAAAACGCGGTAACAAGTGGGTTAACAAACTAATAGCCAACACCTTAAGCTTTACAGCAAAAGAGCCGAACTATCGTTGATAATCTTCTCCCTGCACTCTTCCATCAACCACTTCGGCGTACTGGTAGCACCACAGATACCTACCGTTTCCACATCCTTGAACCAGTTCATATCTATCTCGTCGGCACTTTCTATCTGGTAGCTGTTGGCATTCACACTCTTGCATTCCTTGAAAAGCACCTTACCGTTCGAACTCTTTCTGCCACTCACAAAGAGGATGACATCATGCTTGCTGGCAAAGGCAGCGATGTTAGGCATGCGGTTAGCCACCTGACGGCAGATAGTATCGAAACTCTTGAAGACAGCACCCTCAACAATATGCTCCTGGCAGTATTCGATGATGCGGTGGAACTCATCGAGGCTCTTGGTAGTCTGGGAGTAAAGATAGATATCTTTCGAGAAATCCAGCTGACCGGTTTCCTTCAGCTGCTTCACATCCTCAAACTTCTCTACCACGATGGCATGACTCTCCGTCTGCCCCACCAGTCCGAGCACCTCAGCATGACCATTCTTACCGAAAATCACGATCTGTGCCTCCGGATTGTTGACATACTGCTTCTTGATGCGGCGCTGCAACTGGAGCACCACAGGACAGGTAGCATCGATGATTTCGATATTGTTCCGTTCGGCAAGGGCATAAGTCTCAGGCGGTTCACCATGAGCACGGAGCAAGACCTTTACGCCCTGCAGTTCCTCCATCTGCTCATGGTCTATCGTGATGAGTCCCGCTTCATGCAGGCGCTCCACCTCCATACCGTTATGCACAATATCACCCAGGCAGTAAAGTTTACCGCCCTTAGCCAACTCCTCTTCAGCTTTCTTGATGGCAGTGGTTACGCCAAAGCAGAACCCACTGCCGTTATCTATTTCTATCTGCACGATATTCGTTTTTAATTCATTGTACATTAATCTTCACCACCACCTTAGCATGGTCAGGATCATTCGTAATCATGAGGATACGAGGGTGTCTGACACGCGATTTCTTCAAGTCGGCAGCCACAGCCGTCACCTTCATCTTAACGGTCTCTCCTGGCTGAATCTTACTCTTCTTCAGGTTCACCTGCAAGCCCATCGTAAACATCTGCATGCTGCGGATATCCAGTTCCGACTTACCCTTGTTGGTAATCAGAATCTCACCCTTCAGCTTCTTCTTTCCATTGAAACTACCCAGATTGAGGTCGGTGGCAGACATCTCTATCTTCGGAGCCAGTGCCTTTTTGGCTGGAGTCATGTTCTCGAAACCAGGAAGAAGAACGGCTGATACCACGATTTCCTTCTCAGGCGCAATCTTATCGCCAGGACGCTCACCGAGATAAATGGATGTCTGGTTCAAGCCCAGGTCACGCAGTTTCTTGGAATCCAGCACGAAACTGATTTCGGCTGAATGACGCGGAGCCACCTTGGAAGGCGATACGAAAGCATGAAGATAGTCCGGAAGATGCATCACTACCGGCTCCAGTAATTCGTCGGTAGGATTGAAGATATGAATGCGCTGAACCGGACGGTCGCCACGGTTCACGTCATCAAACTCTACCTCCTGGGCATCACTCTTGATGGCACCCAGCATCTCATCGTAAGGACCAGCGAAATCTACTACGCTGCCCACTACCTTTCCCCTCATAGAGAGGATGAACGGCTCTTCATCCGCATTGGTATAGAGGCAAACCTGCTTGGTGAAAGTACCCATCTGCTTGGCATCGTATACCGCCTTGATGACGAAACTTTCGCCAGCAGCAATGCTCGTCTTCGGATAATCAACCTCCGTACAGCCGCAGCTTTTCAACACATTGTTGATAACCAAAGGCTTGCGCCCATCATTCTTCAGCACGAATTCGGCAGTTACAGGCTTGCTGAACACCACCTGTCCGCAGTCTACCACCTCGTGCTGGGTTGTAATCTTCTGTGCTGATGCAGGCAGCGCCAACAGCGCTGAGAGCATCCATATATTCATCCGTTTCATACTATTCTATTTTAAATTATCAATCTATAAACTATAAACTTTTAATTGTTAACTCTCAATTCATAAGCCTCTGTGCGGCCACCAAACTCCGGACAGTAGGTACACTCAGCAGTGCAAGTTCCGCTCTGGTAGTCGCCCTTTCTATCCACGTAATACTCCATTTCTACGATGTGCTTACCTTTAGATAAACGATCGAAATAGAAATTTGTTGCATAATCTCTTGGAGAAACATAGCAGCCTATGCCCCACTGATAACCGCTCAACTGGTTAACTGGTTCCAGACATGCCGCACGCTTATCCGTAATCTGCACGAAGTCGTAGTCGCGGTCGGCGGTGATGATCAGCGTTACCTTCACCTTCTCGCCTACCTTCGCCTGCGCCTTGCCCTTGCCCTCAGATTCGGCAGGAACGATGACACGGCGAATCTTGATGCCCGACTCCATGGAACCGATTTCGCTGACAGGCTGCTTAAACTCTGCATAGACAGCACCCCAGCTGGTATAATCGCTCTTTTTGTCGATGCTCAGTCTAGATGCCTTGCCCGTTTTTTCGGTTTTCACATAGCCCAAAGTAGTGGAATCCTGCGGCATCGGCAGCAGCTTGCCATCCAGTTTCAGCACGGCATTCTCAGCCTTCCTGCTCCAGTTGTTCTCATTGCCTTTCATAAAGGCGTAAACAGCATCCACGGTGTTCACCGGCGTATCCCAAACCTGGGTGCGTTTCGACATCAGGAGCCAGCGCTGCAGTTCCTCTATGGTCTGCTTGTCGTTCGGCTTCAGCATCTGCATCGCCTCTATTACGGAAACCTGGGTTGGTATCTTGTAGTTTCTCCAGCTGTAGAGTGCCTTGCGGGTATCGTAGTAGCGGCCCATCTCCTCACGGTAAACGGCATATTCGTTCACGCTCTGCAGATATTCGCCTGCCTTCTCGCGGTAGGCAGCATTCTGCTGGCTGTTCCTGGCGAGCACCACGGCAGCCCGCGCCTTGCCATAGATGGAGAAATCACCGGTCATCTTCGACATCTTGTCCAGGAGATAAGCCTTATCCTGCTCCAGATTCTGCTTCATCTTTCTGCCATCCATCGAAAGAATGTAGAGATAATGCAGCGCCTGTTCGCTAGGATTCACCTTCTGCTTTTTCTCCTCCTGCTTCTTCATTTCTCTTACTTCCTGAGCGGTCTGCAGAGAGAGATAGTTCAGAGCCGAAGTCAGCATCCGGGCGGTTGATTTCTGCACACCTGCGATGGCATTCAACCGAACCATCATTTCGGCTACCGACGTAGTCATATACCGGCTGCCCTTCATGCCTTTCCACCAGGAGAAGGAACCGTTAGGGTTCTGCAAGTTCTTCAGCTTCTCCACCTGATTCTGCAGACGGATGCTCTCCTGAGAGAGATTCTTCTGAGAATGATTATCCAAAGAGAGAGTCTTCTGGATATGGGTGGTGATGGTATTGGCGTAGATGGCAGACATCAGCGAGATGGCGTCCTCCTCATCCGGATTACTGATGGCTGGCAGCGCCTTCACCATCAGCCAACTAGGATTGTTGGTGTACTCGATGGTTACCTTTGCATCTTCAGCGCCCTTCGCCTGCTTGCCCTCCTTGTTCAGGAAGAGTTTGCTCAGGTCGAAGTTCTGCTCACCCTTCTGATGCAGGGTGATAGGCAGGGTGTTCACCACGAGTTCACGGTTGCTCAAAACCGGCAGATAGTGCTGTTCACCATCGCTGTAGCCATTACCGGCAGCCACCACCTTATTAATATATACGCCTTCTTTCAGTCCCTGGACATCAAAGGAGATGGTAGCAGAGCCCTCGGCATCGATGCTGTAGTTCTGCGTCTTCTGCCAAACCACCTTGTTGGTCTCCGGGTCGAGAATCTGCATACGGGCGTTGCCACTCACCTTCTTGTCGGAAGTATTGAAGAGTTTCACCACGATGGTGCTCTTATCGCCCTCACGCAGGAAGCGAGGCATGTTAGGCTGCACCATCACGGTCTTCTGAGCCACAGCCTCATCCACCAGCAAACCGTTGCGCATCTCCTTGTCATGAGCCAATCCCATGAACTTCCAGGTAGTCACGCTCTCTGGTAGGGTAAATCTGATGGCTACGTTGCCATTGTTGTCGCTCTCCAAGGCAGGATAGAAGAAGGCAGTCTCGTTCAGGTTCTCGCGCACCTGCACCTGGTCGAGGAACAGTTCTGCATCAGAGCCAGAACCGCCGGCAAACTGCGGCATCTCCTCTACTACATCAAAAACCTTGTTGGCAGATGGAGCAGCCGCTGCAACACGGGTCATATTACTCCCACGAATTTTCATGACTTTCGCTTCCTCTCGAACCAGCTCGTCTTTCTTTATACGAACAGCCTCTACGGTTCCGCCAAGAGAACGTTCCAACTTGCTCAGCTCCACCGCTTGCATATAAGCATAATAGCTAAAGAATTTGCCATCAAACTTATCCACATCCAATTGCTTCTCATCATAATACTTGGTAGGATAAACGCCATTCAAGTAAAATGGGCGGAAAGTGAGGTTGTGCTTCCAGTAGCAGTCTGGCAAACTCTGATAGAAGCCCAGGGAGAGATTCCAGGAATGCGGGGCTATCTGGTCGAGCGACTTGTCATAGAGTACGCTCATCAGCTGCGCCTTGGCTGGCTTGCCGTCAGGGGTGGTAATCTTCAGCGTCCACTCCTCCTTCTGTCCAGGGGTCAGACGGTTGCGGAAGGTCTTCCAGGCGATATTCAGTTTCTTCTCAGGCAAAGGACGGGCGATGCTCATCATTCGGGTATAGCACTTGCCTTGCTTCACGAAACTATAGTTCAGCACGATGCCCGATGCATATTCCTCCTTGTAGGTGAAAGGCAGAGTCACGATACTGTCGCCCAACTCCCAGGCGCCCTTCTCCAGCAGTTTGTTGCCGGCGATGATGGAATATACGATGTGCGCTCCGTTCTCCGAAGAGCCCACCTGGATATAGACAGGCTTGCCATCACGAGGGAAGGTCTTCGCCGTCTGATAATACCATTCGGTAGTTGGCTCCACCGGATGGGTATCCTTCATACTGAAGAGCGTGAACTTCTGCTGTAGGGTATCCTGTCCGCAGATTGCCTCCAACTGATGAACGCCAGATTTCCAAACAAAGGCAGAAGATGCAGAAGAAGCATATTCCTTGATAGAAACCGGTGCATTCGCCTCGGCATCCTTCCATTCGCCCTTATCAATGCGATATTTCAACCTGCTCGAAATCGGCATACCACTGGCATTGCGGTAAGCGAAGGTAACTGTCTTCAGACTGTCTGCCTCGATACGCTTAGGAAGATTCACCGTGAGGATGGTTGGCTTGGTGCCCAGAGGCAGACTCATCACGCCCTCGTGGCTTTCGCCGCTGATGTCGGTAACGATAGCTGAGACCTCGAAGTTGAAGAAACGGGCGATGCGCATGAAATCGCTCATATCAGCCTCGTCTTTTCCTGACAAGGAAGCCTCCAGCGGAATTTCCACATCGAAGGTTCCGTCCTCACGAGTCACGCAACTGTCTGTCTTTACCAACTGTCCGGCAGAGCCTGCGCCCCACCACCAAAGCTGGTTTCTGCGAGTCACCTGATACTCCACCTTGGCACCCTGCACAGGCACACCAGAGTAGGTCTTGGCTGTAGCCTTCACCACTACAGTATCGCCCCAGTTATATTTCTCGTTCACCTTCGGGAAGGTAATCTCGAAGGTTGGACGCTTATACTCCTCAACTCTGAAATATTCGCTTGCGGTACCATTCACGGAGATGGAATACAGTCCCGTCTGTCCCTCCTTCGGCAATTCGAAATCTACGGAAGCCGTACCGTATTCATCGGTCGTAGCCTTCTGCTCAGCCACCTGCTTCCAGTTAGGATCTCGCAGGATAAAATTCAGTTCCATGCTCTTGCCAGGCACACTGGCATCCAAGCCCTTCTTCACGATGTAGGAAATGGCTGAGGCATGCACGGTCTGACCCGGGCGATAGATGCTGCGGTCGGTAAACAGCTGATGTTCAATCTTATCATCCTTCCGTTCGTAATAGCGGTCACGAGAAAGATAGATGCCCTTGGCAGGCGTAAACTTATCATTGCTGGTGGAAATCAAGATGTTTCCATCCACATTCTTGAAGTAAGCCTCTCCGTTCTCATCGGTCGTCAAGCGGGCATGAACCGTTCGTTTGTCCTTCTTCATGTTGAAACCATACCACTGGTCATAGAGTTCTATCTTCGCCCCAGCGATAGGCTGTCCGTCAGTAGCATTCACCACCACATAGCGATGCTTATCATCAGGCAACTGCTGAATCATCACCGCCAGATTGCTGACATAGAAGAGTTCTCGCTGCGGAGCGATGCCGGTATTATCCGAAGTCACCTCCATCAGATAGGCACCCAGCGGCAGATTGCCACCGATTTCGATGGAATCCTTCACCTCTTCGTAATCCGGACGACCATAGTAGTTGCGGCTGAAATCCTTCTGATGCAGCTTCGTAGTCTTCTTCAGGAGCATCTTATAGGTAGCCTCATTCTGCGCATTATAATCGTTATCTGCCGTAATATTGAGGCGGGAGATGCTGATTTTCAGGTTCTGGAGATTGCGCACGTTCAGCTGTACCCACGCCTTCTCCCCAGGTCGCAATACCTGTGGCATATCCTTCACCCGGAACATCGGTTCGGTGAGTCGCTTCTGCGCATTTCTCAGTTCGTTCATTCTCGACCATCCACCCCAGCGGCTCAGCGCATAGTTGATATAGTTGAGCTTATCCTGCGGTTTGGCATCGGTAGCACCTTCCATGAAGCGGAAATGCTCCACGGCAAGTTCGCCTGCCTCCGGAATATCCTGATAAACCTGGATGAGCGAGTCGATGGTCTGCAGATACTTCGATTTCTTCACCTCTCTCACGTCGTCCTGGCGGTATTTCTCGATGAGCTTATAGGCACAGAGACATGCCGCACCCCTATTTTCCACCTTATTATAATAGGTGTACAGCTGCAGATACGCCTCCTTGCTGTCTGCCTCGAATCCGATGAGATGCAGCAGATCGTTGTTAAAGGAACTGCCATCCACGCCCTTCAGCGTCAATGGAACATACTCTGTAGATGCATGTCGAGCTAGAAGTTCAGGCTGTTCCAAGGCCTTCTTGAAGAACTCCTGGCTTTTCTTTTCGTTCATATCACAATACACCTTACCCAGCACGGCATATCTCACCGCCTTCAATGCCGGGTCGTTCACCTTCAGCACCTCGGTTTCCATCCGCTTCAAGTTAGGCGAAAGCGAGTCAGCAGAAATCTCTTTCCAGAGAGTCATCTGCCTCATCTCAGCCGCCAGCAGCTGCCCGTAATCTTTGGCAGCCGAAGCCTTGGCGATGATTTTCTTCATCACCGCGATTTCGCTCTTAGGCTGGTCCTTCTGAGCAATGATTTCAGCTTGTTTCCACAAGTTGTCGTATGTCTGAGCCGCTACCTGCATCGTAGCAAAGAGGGCTATCAGAAGTGATAAAATGTTTCTTTTCATAAGCCAACTGTATAAAATGTTTATAGAATGATGATAATCATCAAACTTTTCATTGCAAAAATACAAAAAAAAACTGTTTTCTAACCTCGAAACTGAAACTTTTTACTATCTTTGCACCAAATTATTATATTTTACTTAGAAATAAACATTAAAAAAACAATGGCAGAGAAAAAGTACGGTCATTTTGATGACGCCAATCGCGAGTACGTGATTACTGACCCAAAGACCCCATGGCCTTGGATCAATTATTTGGGTAACGAGGATTTCTTCTCGCTCATATCCAACACAGCAGGTGGTTATTCCTTCTACAAGGATGCCAAGTTCCGTCGCATCACACGTTACCGCTACAACGGTGTGCCGATGGATAACGGCGGTCGCTATTTCTATATCAAGGATGGTGATACCGTATGGAACCCAGGGTGGAAACCTTGCAAGACACCGCTCGACAGCTACGAGTGCCGCCACGGCATGAACTATACCCGCATCACGGGCAGCAAGAACGGCGTAGAGGCAAGTGTGCTCTTCTTCGTTCCGCTCCATACATGGGCTGAGGTGCAGAAGATGACGCTGAAGAACCAGTCACAGGAGGTGAAGACTCTCAAGGTGTTCTCCTTTGCAGAGTGGTGCCTCTGGAATGCTGCTACCGACATGGAGAACTTCCAGCGCAACTTCTCTACGGGCGAAGTAGAGGTAGAAGGCTCTACCATCTATCACAAGACCGAATATCGTGAGCGCCGCAACCACTATGCTTTCTATACAGTGAATACCGAGATTCAGGGCTACGATACCGACCGCGAGAGCTTCATCGGACTCTACAACGAGTTTGCCGAGCCGGAAGCCGTGATGGAAGGCAAGCCACGCAACAGCTTTGCCCACGGCTGGAGCCCTATCGCATCTCATTATATCGAGGTTACCCTGCAGCCAGGCGAGAGCCGCGACCTCATCTTCCTGCTGGGCTATGTGGAGAACGAGCAGGACAAGAAGTTCAGCGCCAAGAAGGTAATCAACAAAGAGAAGGCTCATCAGCTTATCGCCCAGTTTGATACCACCGAAAAGGTGGATGCTGCCTTTGCAGAACTCAACCAGTACTGGGATAACCTGCTGAACATCTTCACCGTGAAGAGCGGCAACGACAAGTTAGACCGCATGGTGAACATCTGGAACCAGTATCAGTGCATGATCACCTTCTGTATGTCGCGCTCGGCAAGTTTCTTCGAGAGCGGCATCGGTCGAGGCATGGGCTTCCGCGATTCCAACCAGGACCTCGTAGGTTTCGTTCATCAGATACCTACCCGTGCCCGTCAGCGCATCATCGATATCGCCAGCACCCAGTTCCCTGACGGTGGCTGCTACCACCAGTATCAGCCGCTCACCAAACGCGGCAACAACGATATCGGTGGCGGTTTCAACGACGACCCATGCTGGCTCATCTTCGGTACCGTAGCCTATATCAAGGAGACGGGCGACTTCTCTATCCTCGCTGAGCAAGTGCCTTTCGACAACCAGCCAGGCACAGAAGTAAGCCTCTTCGAGCACCTCAAGATTTCGATGAACCATGTTATCAACAACCTGGGTCCACACAAGTTGCCACTCATCGGAAGAGCCGACTGGAACGACTGTCTGAACCTGAACTGCTTCTCCTGGGACCCTAACGAGAGTTTCCAGACCACCGAAAACAAGGGCGAAGGAAGCAAGGCAGAGAGTCTGATGATAGCCGGTCTGTTCGTGGTTACCGGCAAGGATTATGTGGCTCTGTGCAAGCAGCTTGCCAAGGAAGCTATGGAAAGCAAGGAGGGCGAAATAGCCGGTCTTGCAGAGGAAGATTATTTGACAGAAGCCGAGCGCATGCAGCAGGCTGTAGATGAGATGAACGAGGCTGTGAAGCAGCATGGATGGGACGGTGAATGGTTCCTCCGCGCTTACGATTTCTTCGGCAACAAGATTGGTAGTGATGAGAACGAGGAAGGCAAAATCTTCATCGAGAGCCAGGGCTGGTGTACGATGGCTGGTATCGGTCTGGAAGAAGGACTCTGCGATAAAGCACTGGATAGCAGCAAGAAACGACTGGAATGCGAGCACGGAATGGTGCTGAACAACCCAGCCTACACCACCTATCATGTAGAAATGGGTGAGATTTCTTCTTATCCTGAAGGCTACAAGGAGAACGCCGGTATCTTCTGCCACAACAATCCTTGGGTCATCATCGGAGAGACTGTAGCCGGTCGAGGCAACGATGCCTGGAGCCATTATACCAAGATTCTGCCTAGCTATGTAGAGGAAAAATATCAGACACTTCACAAGGTAGAACCTTACGTAAACTGCCAGATGGTAGCCGGTAAGGATGCAGCCAAACCGGGCGAAGGAAAGAACTCCTGGCTCACCGGTACAGCGGCATGGATGTGGTATACAGTATCAGAATTCATCCTCGGCATCAAGCCAGATTATGAAGGTTTGCTCATCGACCCTTGTCTCCCAAGCACCGCTAAGGAGTATGAGGTAACCCGCAAGTTCCGTGGTGGCGAATACCATATCACAGTAAAGAATCCTAGCGGAAACCAGAAGGGTGTGAAGCAGATTACAGTGGATGGCACTCCTATCTCAGGCACCATCATTCCTTGCTCTGAAGGCAAGCATGAAGTAGTGGTTGAGATGTAAAATCAGCCAAATTTCATCAAGTTACGATTTGAAAGTTCAATGTAACGAAACTCCTTTTCACACCCATGCCCCCTGTTTTAGGGGGCATGGGTATCACAATAAACACTTGACGCCCTAAAACAGGGCGTCAAGTGTTTTATTTATCTGATAATCTGATACTTAACTTTTAACATAAGCACATATCCAACACTATTAAGAGAAAGATTCAAAGTCCCTATCATTGACTCAGTTCCTCAGTTACTCAGTTCCTCAGTTTTTTTCTAGGGGGTATATAGCCCTTATAGTTCAAAATTGTTTTAAATTGTTATATATTATATATTATTATATATATATTTATATATATATAATAAACTTCTAAATAAAGGAAAAAGTGAAGGGTCAGAGAAAAACTGAGGAACTGAGTAACTGAGGAACTGAGTCATTGCAGTAAAAACATCATAATCCTCGTAAACACCTGATTTACTGCTTAACTCTATACTTTAAGAGAGCAAAGCTATGAGTTGCTACCCGTAAAACTATGAGTTGTCACCCCGAAAACTATGAGTAAGGAAGTTTAACGACTTTCAATCTGAAAGCACATTTCAAACATTTTCTTATCACACCCCCAAATTTGGCAGTATCAGAGAAAAGTTGTATCTTTGCACGGAATTCCATCCATTCCTTCCATTCCATCCATATCTACCATACCTTCCAACTCCTTCCATACCGTTCCTTCCATACCGCTCCTTCCATGCTATCCCCACAACTCCTTCCGCCCAGCTTCAGCACGCGTCTCTCCATCCGAAGTATTAAAAGGAAAAAGATAAAAAAGGTATGGCTTTTCGAGTTATTTTTTGTACTTTTGCAGCCGATAACGCATTTTGCGAACAAAACAGGATTCTTTAAAGAAAAGAAAGGAAATAACAATGAAGAAAATATTATACTTTGTGGCAGTCCTGGCTGCTGCATCCTTTATCACTACGATGGGTACCAGCTGCAAGTTTGCACCCGATCAGCATGACGGCGACACGGTAGCTGCCAGCGAGTTTTACCCGATAGATACCTCTGCGGCTCATGCCAAGAAGATGGCGAAGATTGCTGCCATCAAGAACGGAAAAGACAGTGTAGGCATCTATTATGTGGGCAGCAATTCTACCAAAGACCTCATCGAGCTCGTATCCTATCCTTCACGCCGCGACACGATGATGTACAGCAAGACCCGACACATCAAGGTGAAAGGCAATGCCGACATCAACCACGTGGTTCGTGTAGACTTCTATCTGCATAACGGCAAGGATTCATTAGTGAAGTATGTGGAGGAGGTTAAGGCAAAGAATTAACCTCAAACGCCCTATAAAGCCCTTATAACAAACAAGTAGCCTACCCATGTACGGCAAAACGCCGTACATGGGTAGGCTACTGGGAATTCAAATAAAACAAGCAAAAAAAGCTAGCATGCACGAAATGCATACTAGCCTATTTAAAAATATCTAACCTGAATTTCAAATCACTAATAACTAATCACTAATCATAGAATCCCGGCTGCTTATACTCAATGCCCAGTTCATCATCTACTGTTGCGATGACACCCTGAATCTGACCCATGGCAAACATACGGCCGAGGAGAGTGTAACCGGCATTGTGACCATGATTGCTCTCATCGAATACGCCACCTGGCTCATCAGTGAAGGTCATACCATGGTCTACTCGCATTGGCAGACGACGGCCGGAATTGCACTTGCCTTCCTGCTCAGCCTTCTCGAAGATGCGGCAAAGTTCAATGAGATGGCCGCGACCACCCAAGTGAGAAGCCTCTGTAAAGTTGCCGTTAGGGAAGATGTAGCAAGAGCGCAGATGAACAAAATGAGTGCGGTCAGCAAACTGCTTAGCCATTGCCACACAGTCGTTGTGCTCGCCGGCAGAGAATGAACCTGCACAGAAAGTCAGACCATTGTGCTTGTTTGGCACAGCATCGAGCATCCACTGGATATCCTCGGCACGACCGATGATTCTTGGCAAGCCGAATACAGGATAAGGAGGATCGTCTGGGTGAACACACATGTTGATGTCGTACTCATCGCAGATAGGCATGATAGCCTCCAGCCAGTACTTCATGTTCTCCTGCAACTTCTTCTTGTCGATGCCATCATAAAGCTTCAACAGGTCGCGGAACTTCTGGACAGGAGCCGAATCGCCCTCGCTGAAGTTACCCGATACGAAGCCCTGGGTCTTGATGATGATATTCTCTACCAGGGCATGATCCTGCTCTGGTGTAGAAGTCTTCTTGATTTCATCAGCCTCAGCCACGAGGTCTCTGCCCCACTTGTGCTCCTTAGAGAACTCAGCCCAATCCTCACGAGCGCCTTCACGCTGCAGGATATAGATATCAAAGTAGGCAAATTCGCCCCAGTTCATATAGAGGTTGTTGGCTCCGTTAGGATTCTCATGTGCCAAATCGGTACGAGCCCAGTCTAATACAGGCATGAAGTTGTAGCAGATGCACTTGATGCCTTCTTCGCCCAGGTTGCGGAGGCTCTCCTTGTAAACCTCAATCTGATGATCACGGTCAGGACCACCATATTTCAGGGTTTCAACAACAGGCAAAGACTCTACCACGCTCCATTTCATACCATAAGACTCGATGTACTCCTTGAGTTCATGAATTTTCTCGCGTGTCCAAACCTCACCCAGAGGAACATCGTGCAATGCTGTTACGATACCCTCAACACCTATCTGTTTCAACTGTGCAAGAGTGATCTTATCTTTCTTGCCAAACCAGCGCCATGTTCTTTCCATATATATTATATAATGTATAAGTTTAAAAATGAATTATCTTGCAGCAACATACTTATGCAATGTCGCTCTTACTGCACCCTTACCGGCAAAGAGTTCCTTCACCATGCCCTCAATCTGCTCGCCGAAGCCAGCCTCATAGAGATCGAGACCGAACACATCCTTGCGGGAATAGAGGTTCTTGAGGCAAGAGTAGTCCTGATCAGCCTTGCCTACCTCAAGAGGAGCTACGATAGCCTGGAGCTCTGCCAACAATGGGTCAGAAGATGGCTCAAATGGCTTCAGGTTATCATCCAATGCCTTGAGATAACGGGCATAACCTGCCAATACCAGAGGAATCAACACAAGGTTGCTCTTGTCGAGACCGCGATCGATATACTTCTTGATAGTCTCACCGAAACGGATAGAGAGTTTCTGGCTGGTATCGGTAGCGATACGCTGAGGAGCATCTGGCATGAATGGGTTAGGCAGACGCTTGTTGATAACGGTGCCGATAAACTCGTATGGGTTCAATACACCTGGATCTGTCACTACTGGCATTGCCTCGATATAACCGATCTTCTGGATGAATGAACGCAAATCCTCATCAGCCATCTCGGCAGAAATCAAGGTATAGTCGAGCATGCAACCATAGATTGACATCGCTGTATGGAGAGGGTTCAGACAGGTGGTTACCTTCATGGTCTCAACCTCATCTACAGTCTTGCGGGATGTATAGAGCGCACCGCCTAACTCCAATGGCGGACGACCGTTGGTATAAGTATCCTCGCAAACGAGATACTGCACTTCCTCGGCATTTACGAAAGGAGCGGTGAAAGTATGCTTCTCGGTGATAATCGTATTGTTATCCTCGAAACCATCCTCAGCGAGCATCGCCTGTACCTTCTCGTGTGGACGAGGAGTAATCTTATCAATCATAGACCAAGGATAGGTAATCTTGCTGCTGTCATTGATATAATCTACGAAACCAGCCTCTACGATACCATCCTGTGCCCAGCGCTCAGCATAAGCCTTTACGCCAGCCTTCACATGGTCGCCGTTGTGAGAACAGTTGTCGGTAGACTGAAGAGTAAGTGGCAACTTGCCTGCCTTATAACGCTCATAGAGAAGAGCGGTAAGCTTACCCATAGCAAATACTGCATCAAGACCACGTGCCAGATCAGCATCATTATAAGAATATCCCTTCTCGGTGATGGTGAAAGTAACCATCTGCAAAGTTGGAGCCTGGAAAATCTGAACCAGACGCGCCCAGTCGTCAGCAAACTGCTTGTCAGCCTTGATACTTTCGGTAATAGATGCGATAACCTTCTTTTCGATAGTACCATTAGACTGGAGGCTTACGAGAAGAGAAAGATTATTGTAAGGACGATAAACCTTATCGATAATTTCGTAGTCGAAGCTTTCAGCAACAATAACACCACGATCGTACTTGCCGGTGTTAAGTGCATCGTTAAGAATAGCAGCAGGGAACGCACGGAAGATGTTACCTGCACCAAAGTGAACCCAAGTAGGTTCATCATGTGTCTTCTTAGCTACAGCAGCAATATCATACTTAGGGAGCTCATAACCTTTGGCTTCCCATTCTGCAGCTTGAAAGTTGTTAGAAAGAATGTCATTCAGTTTCATAATTAATAATTATTGATGTTGTTTTATGTAAATTATTACCTTTTTATAAGCAATACAATGATTCCTCTTCTGTTGAGTCGGGGCAAAATTACGAATTTAATCTGAAATACCGCTCCTTTTTAGAGATTATTTTAAAATATTGAACAATCAGAAACACAAATTGAACAATTAGAAATGTTACGGTAACAAAAAAAAATACTTTTCGCCCTGTTTCCATTTTAACCGGTAGTAGACTATTTGTATACATTTTACAGATTATCCAGTTCCTTGATCTGCTTTTTCGGTGTCACTCCAAGTCCCTTCAGGCTCTCTACCCTTCTCATCACATTGCCGGTGCCGTCATAGAGTTGCTTCTTAGCCTTATCAAAAGTACCCGAAAGGCGGGTTATCAGATCTCCGATGCCCAGGAAAGTATCTTCGAAGCCTGCCACCTTATCATACAGGTCAGCAGCCGTCTTCACGATTTTCTCCACATTCTTGTTCTGCCGGTCATACTGCCAGAGATTATACGCCAACTGGAGCGCCATGAGCAGATTGCTTGGTGAGATGATGATAATCTTCTTCTGATAAGCATAACGGCTGAGATCAGGCTGCTGCTTCATGGCTGCGATATAGCTGGTCTCGTTAGGAATAAACATCAGTACGAAGCCGATGGCATCATCCACCAGTTTGGAATAGTCTTTGGCTGCCAGTTCATCGATGTGCTTTCGTACGCTCAACGCATGTGCCTTCATCAGGCGTTCCTGTTCAGCCTCATCTTCAGCTGCCAGAGCATCGGAATAGGCGGTAAGCGAAACCTTGGAATCGATGACCACACTTCTGCCTTCCGGGAATCTGACGATGACATCCGGACGGTAGTTCTTTCCCTCTTCATCTTTCGTATTCTCCTGAATGAAGAATTCCTCATCTTTACGAAGTCCGCTGTTCTCCAGGATGGTTTCCAGCACCATCTCGCCCCAGTCGCCCTGCATCTTGCTGTCGCCCTTCAATGCCTTGGTCAGGTTGGCAGCATCGGAGCCAATCTTCTCGGTCTGCTCCTTCAGGTTCAGTACAGCCTGCTGCTGTTCCTGCTGGAAGAGTTTCATCGTTGCCTCGAAGGTGTTCTGCAGTTCTTTCTTGTTCACTTCGTTCTGGGTCTTGCTCTCCTCTACCGATTTCTTGAAATCAGCAAACTGTTCCTTGATAGGTTTCAGGAGTTCATCCATCTGCAGACGGTTGTTTTCCTGCAGAGCCGACTGCTTGGCAGCCAACTGCTCAGCCGCCACCTTCTGCTGTTCTATCGTCATTCGCTGCATTTCCTGCTTCAGGCTCTCGAGTTTCTGTGCCCACTGCTGGTCGCTTTCCGCCCTGAGTTTCGCCGCATACAGCCGCTCGTTCTCCATTTGAGATTTCATTGATTGAACCTCAGAAGCATGATGCAGTTTTATCTGTTCGATGTTAGCCGCCAGCACCTGAGCCTTCGCTACGAGCTGGGTTTTCTCCTCTCCCGCACTTTTTGCTTCCATCAGTTTCCCCACGAAGAATCCGATGGCAAGCCCTATGATGATTCCAATTACTATTTCCATTTATCCTTGTTTTGAATGATTCTGTAAATCTGCAAAAATTATGATTTGCAAAAGTAATCATTTCAAGACATAACACCAAACATCATAGGGGATTCTTGTAGATATTTAACTCTTCTGCATTTAACTATGCAAACAAAAAGAGCGCACCACTATTGGCACGCTCTTTTCTTTAACTCATCTTTTAAATATACATTATCGGTTGGCAGTAGGCCACTGATAAGTATCAGTGCAATGGATATCAGCACTCTGGTCGGCAATCATCAACTTGAAGTCGCCTTCCTCCAATCTCCATTTGCCATTCCAACCTACGAAGGCCAAATCGTCTGCCTTTAATTCAAATGTCATGGTCTTGGTCTCACCAGGCTGAAGTTCCACCTTGTCGAAGGCACGGAGACGACGGCCATCAGGCACCATACTAGCGATGAGATCGCTACTGAACAGGAGGACACTCTCCTTGCCTGCCACCTTTCCCGTATTCTTCACATCCACGCTCACCTTGATGATGTCGCCGTGGCGGAAATCAGACTGAGAAACCTTCAGGTTGCTATATTTGTAAGAGGTATAACTCAAACCATATCCGAAGCCCCACTGCTGGGTAATCTTCGCATTGTAGTCGTAAGCACCTTCCATCGTACCTACCTCCTCACTCTTCTTGAAGTCATAGTTGGCGAGTGAATTGATTTCCTTAGGATAGGTGTAAGGCATCTTACCACTGAAGTTTGACTTGCCCGATACCAAGCCTACCAAGGCATCTCCGCCCATGTTGCCAGGAATAAGGATGTCGATGATACCCTGTGCCAATGGTTCGATGTCAGCGATGAGACGAGGGCGACCTTCATTCAATACCAAAACGACAGGCTTACCGGTCTTGGCGAGTTCCTTCACGAGATTGCGTTGGTTCTCTGAAAGCCAAAGGTCGGTCAGGTTGCCCGGAGTCTCTGTGTAAGAGTTCTCACCGATGCAGGCAACGATAACATCAACATTCTTTGCTGCATCAACTGCGCCCTGAATCTGAGGTTCGTTCTCCTCCCAGTATTTTCCCTTCTCATTATAGGTAACACCCTGGTTCAAGATGACATTCTCCTTGCCATACTCATTACAGAATGCCTCATAGATGGTATTGTACTTGCCGGCAAACTCATCGGCACGATGTCCCTGCCAGGTATAGCTCCATCCACCGTCCAGACAACGCATCTGATTGGCATTAGGACCCGTGAGGAGAATCTTCTTGCCATGCTGTAAAGGGAGGATATTACCCTCGTTCTTCAGGAGCACCATACTCTCGGTAGCTCCCTCCAAGGCGAGCTTGGCAAACTCCTCGCCACCAAACTTAGGATAATTCTTCAGTTTCTGGGTTGGGTTCTTGAAGAGGTCGAGACGGTACTTCATGCGAAGCACACGACGACAGGCATCGTCGATGCGACTCATCGGAATCTTACCTTCCTTCACCAATTCTATAAGATAGCCACAAGCATCGCAAGAATAAGGTTCCATAATCATGTCGATACCGGCATTGATGGCGATGCGGAGCGCATCCTTCTTGTCCTTTGCCACCATCTCACGAGTATAGAGATTGTTGATATCTGCCCAGTCGGTGATGAGCACACCATCCCATCCAGTCTCTTCCTTCAGCCATCCTGTCAGGATGTCCTTGTTGGCATGCATCGGCATACCGTTGACGGAAGCGGAATTCACCATCACGGTTAAGGCTCCAGCCTGCAGACCCGCCAGGAAAGGAGCGAAGTGCTTCTCTCGCAAGTCGGCTGGAGAGATATAGGCTGGCGTACGGTCTTTACCAGTCCAAGGCACACCATAGCCCATGAAGTGCTTCATTGAAGTGGCAATGTGATACTGGTCGATGTTGTTTGGGTCCTCGCCCTGGAAACCATAGACCATCGCCTTGCCCATCTCTGAACTGAGGTAGCAATCCTCGCCAAAGTTCTCCCAGATGCGAGGCCAACGGGCATCACGACCGAGGTCAACGGTAGGACTGTAAGTCCAAGGCACGCTCACCGCACGAGTCTCATAAGCGGTAGCCTCAGCCGAACGGCGAGCAATCTCACGATTGAAGGAGGCAGCCACATTGATGTTCTGCGGGAAGAGGGTTCCGCCCTGTGTATAAGTAGAACCATGGTTCTGGTCGAGACCGAAGACACAAGGGATGCCGATGCGCTTCATCGAGATCTTCTGAATCTGAGAGATATACTTCTCCCACTGCTTGGCTGTAGGAGCGCAGGTATTTGGAGCGTTGAGGATAGAGCCAATCTTATAGCGGGAAAGGATAGAATCGGTCTTGTGCTCGTCGATATAGAACACACCGTTCTTGTCGTTGGCACCAAAGAGGTCGGTCACCAATTCCATCATCTGGCCTATCTTTTCCTCCAAGGTGAGTTTCTTCAGGGTTTGTTCTACCTGAGCCTCTATCTTAGGGTCGCTCTTGATAACCGGAACATTGGCACTGGCTGTATAAGCCAATGCCAACATTGAAATAGATAATAATATTTTCTTCATAAACAGTAAAGGTTTGACGTTTTATGATAAAAACGGAAATCTTTCTAATATATTATTCAATAGTTACTTTATCTACATAATAGCCATGTCCCACACAGATGAACCCATCCTCGGCAGCCATCTTGTCGAGTGCATCCTGGGTCAACTCAAACTTCACGACATTGCCCTCACCAAACTCGTATGGAGAAGTCAAGTCGGTCCACCAGGTGGTGGCAAGCTTGATCTGATGGTAAGTATCGTCATCCTTCATCGAGCAGTAAACTCGGAGGGTCTGCCCCTCCTTCCACTTAGCTACCTGGTCCTTGGTGATGAGGTTGAAGCTCTTGTTAGGGTCACCATCTCCCAAGTCCCAAGATACATAGTGATGACCTTCCCAGAGGGTATTCTCCATAGATGGCTTAGGCTCGGAGGTTACCTTGATGGTGCCGCCAGGGAACTCCACTCCATCGCCATCCACGAGCATGATATCATAGTCGCCATTCTCCAAATCGGCAGGAGCGGTGAGCTTCATGGCTGTGCCCTCTTCCAAGATTTCGAAGGCCACTTCCTTGCCACCTACCATTACTTTAGTAACTGTACCGAGATTCTTGCAATTATGGATAGTGGTCTCAGCACCCGGAGCTACCCAAAGCTCGACGGCATTGGTACCCAAGGCTGGATCATCGGCAGCAGGAGTCACGGTAACGTTTAAGGTGCGGGATGTGCTCTTGCCCTTGGTGGTAGTTGCCACAATCTTCAGTTCATGATTACCTATAGGCAAAGTTTGGTCGATGGTGGTACCTTCATAAATCTGAGTGCCATCGAGCAACCATGTCACATTGGTGTAGTGAACAGGAGTCACCTTGATTTCCAACTTATAATTAGTCTTGCGGTCTATCTTGGAATCAGCCAAGTCGGTGTTCAAGATACGTGGTGCGTCATCTTCGCTGACGGTGAAGTATGGATCATCGTCAGAAGAGCAAGAAGACAAGGTAGATGTACCAGCCAGTGCGAAACCCACGGCTAAGAGCATCATCATAGCCTTCAAGACTTTTCCCTTATATTGTTTCATTGTCTTATTCATAATTAATTATTCTATTCTATTGTCCTATAAGACTTAACATTTAACACTTAACATTAAACACTACTTGCTATATCCCTTTCCGAATGGAGGATTGAAGTCTGGCTGAAGGTTTACATCAGCCTTGTCCCACCAGAGGCGCTTGTGCCAATCGTCTGTACCACCCATGCGGTCGATGGCAGCCTTGTAGTTGGCATTGTTGTACTGAGCTTCCAACTCAGGATACTGCAAGCGGACAGGCATTGACCAGTTAGAATCCGTATAAGTGAAACCATTCTTGGTCAAGAGATCACGATTCAAGATGGCAGGATAGTCAGAGCGGCGCATGTTAGCCCAACCCTCAGAAGGGTTCATCATGTGGAGAATCCAAGCCTGGGTGTTGATGGTCTCCTTAGGATTGTCACCCAACTTGTTGTTGGCAATGAACTCATTGATTTCATCCTCAGAAATCTTGTTGGACGTGAGATAATAGTTGTTGAGCAACTCCATGCTGGCACGAACACCAGCCTCGTAGTGACTCTCAGCATCACCACCACCTACATTCCAACCCTTGGTGGCAGCCTCAGCCTTGAGGAACTCCACCTCAGCATAGCTCATCAAATCGCCAGGACAAGAAGGCATCTCGAAGTCGATGTTCAGGCAAGGACGACTAGCTCGGGCTATATAATCAGAGTTGGCATAAGTGTTCTTGTCTATCTCTGCATACTTCTTCAAGGTAGGAAGGTCATCCAACGTAGCTGGATTCATCCAGTCTGTGTACCAGGCTGCACCAGGGTTGCAAGGCTCCTCACCGAGGTTCTTGCTCTGGAAGTAAGCCAGGAAATCATCGGTCAAGTCGATGTTCTGCTCCTTATCTGGCTTCACCTGACTACGCTTGATATTGTAGTAGTGACGGCAGATGCGATAGAGACGAGGGTCGTTGGTATTCTGCAACTGATAGAACAAGGTAGAGCATACCATGGTAGGCGATGTGGCATCCTGACCATAGAGAGTCTCGCTCAATGCATTGGCACGGAAATCGTAATCGTTGGCTCCATCATAATAGGTAAATGGAGCATCAGCATACTTGATATAAGCATCATCTGCTGCACTGGCGATGGCACCGGCAGCTACAGCCTTCTCAAACTCCTCCTTTGCCTTCTGTGGATTAACATCGGAAATGCGCATGGCATAGCGCATACGGAGTGCATTGGCATACTTCTTCCACTGAGCTACATCACCACCCATGCTGGTGACATCACCAGAAATGTGGTCGGTACCTGTGCCAAGCTGCTTCTCGCAAGCGTCAAGTTCATCGAAGAACCAGCTGTAGAGTTCCTCTACGGTATCATACTTAGGGGTGGAGATACCTGAGATATAACCCAGACCTGCCTCCGAACAAGGCACATCACCGTAGGTATCTGCCAAAACTGCCGTGATATAGACACGATGGATACGAAGTGCTGCATTCAAGTTTGCCTTGTCAGCAGAATTGTGGATGGCATCCACAAGGTTCTTGATACCGATTTCATAATAGCGGTCCCAAACTCGACGGGTCATATCATCTTCTCTGAAATTAGAACCAGCGTAATTGGTTACATTCCAACCACCAGCGAAATACTGTGGAAAACCAGTTATATAGTTACGGTAGGTATCCATCAGACTGAAGTCACCGTAAGTCTGCAACAAAGCTGTTGTCAACTGTGCGTTAGGGTCGAGCTCGCTCACCTTGGTCTTGTCGGTATTGATGTTGCTCAAGGTATCATCAGAGCAAGAAGTCATCGCAGTGCCGGTTGCCATCAGGGCAAAAGCCATCATCAGGCTGCTCTTACCTATATATTTCTTGATTATATTGTTCATTTTCTTACCTTATTATATATTAGAACTCTTCTAAAGAAATTGATTCATTTTTTCGAGACTAGAACTTCACGTTCACGTTCAAACCATAACTCTTGCGAGATGGCAGGGAACCATATTCCAAACCGAGACCTGAGGTGTTGTAGCTGGAGTCTGGGTCGATGTTAGGAATGTTCTTCCAAACAATGAATGGGTTACGAGCCACGAAGGATACGGTCAAGCCTTTGACATACTTGCCCAGGATGCTCTCTGGGAAGGTATAGCCGAAAGTAATCTCACGACACTTCACGTAAGAGTTGTCGTAAACGAAGGCACTCTGCACGCCATTTGCCACATGCTTCCAGTAATCTTCAGGGTTCACGGCGATGTCGTTCTTGCGATAAGTACCGTCGCCATTGTCGATAACACCCTCTACGACAAGTCCTTTGCAGTTACCAGTCTCACGCCATGCGGCAAGATCCATCCCCGAAGCCTTGCGAGCCTCCTCGGAAGTGTACCACTCCTCACGGCCTGCCAATGTTCCCTTTGCCTTACCTGTCTGGTATGCAGAACGCATGGACATAGAGTAGATGTCGGCACCTACCTTCACATCGAAGGATGCAGAGAGGCGGAAGTTCTTGTAGCTGAAGGTTGAGTAGAAACCACCTGTCCAGTCCCAAGTAGAATTGCCGATGGTCTTGACCTTCTGGTCAATCTTTGGAAGACCAGTAGCTGCATCGACAACCACCTGTCCCTTGTCGTTGTAGAGGAAGTCGTGTCCACGGATAGCTCCATAGTTCTCGCCAACCTGAGCACCTACTGATACACCACACCATGTGGCCTTGGCAAGCTCAAAATAGTCCATGCCATCGGTGAGCGACTTCACCTTGTTGGTATTCTTCGAGAAGTTGACACCCAAGTCCCAAGCGAAGTCCTTGATCTGCAAGGCACGGGCATTGAGGGCAATCTCGACACCCTGGTTCTGAATCTCACCGGCATTGATGAGGCGGTAAGCATAGCCAGAGGTGGTGGTTGAAGCCAAACTCAAAATCTGGTTCTTGGAGTTCTGGTTGTAATAGGTGGCATCCAAGCCCAAGCGTCCGTTAAGGAACTTCATCTCCAAACCTACCTCGTAAGAACCTGTCATTGTAGGCTTCAAATCCTTGTTTGGCTGTGTTGAGTTGGCTATCATACCGATGGTATAACCCGAGTAGCTGTACTTGCCCGTGGTATAGTTGAGTGCCAACAGGTATGGATCGGTATCGCTACCTACCTTTGCCCAAGATGCGCGAATCTTACCATAATTGATGAACTTCTTGTTCTTGATAAACTCAGAGAAAACCAAGCTACCAGATACAGAAGGATATACGTATGTATTGTTATTTGTAGGGAGCGTAGACGACTTATCGCCACGGAGGGTTCCCTCCAAATAGTAAGTATGCTTGTAGCCGAGACTTGCGCTGGCATAGAGAGAGCTGATCTGTTTCTTGTACATGCTCTCACGAGTATTCTGTTCCTGATAGTTCATGATATTCTGGATGCCATTCATCTGCTGGTTGAGACCGATGTTTGTAGTGGTCTTGTTGTTCACCTTGAAGATGTTACCACCAGCGGTAGCGTTGACATCGAAGTCGCCCCATGAGTTGTTATAGAGGGCGAGTATCTCGGCGTTGAGTGTGCGGTTGTTGAAGATTTGGTCGGTAAGCTTTCCGGCAGGAGTTCCTGGAGTTGTCTTGGCGATGAAGTCCTCGAAGTTCATGCTGTTGATGTCGGTACCAATAGTACCCTGCAACTTGAGGTGCTTGTTGATGTTCCAGATTGCCTTACCCGTAAAACGGAACACGTCCTTGTCGGATGTATTGCTGTTCTTATAGAGATCCCAGTATGGGTTCTTGTTATACTGATCATTACCATTCCAGTTGGAGTAGTTGCCGTCGGCATCCTCATAGTGCTTCAACCAAGCCTGGTCGTAGGTACCCACCAAGGTCATGAGGTTCTTACCCACGTTGCTCTGGGAGTCACCAAGGGCAGGACGGTTCTTTACCTTCTCACGAGTATAGTTGGCGGTGAAGTCGAAGTCAACAGGACCGGCAGAGGTATTCACACGGAGGTTGAAGTTGTCACGACTCATATTGGTATTTGGCAAGATATCCTTGTTGCGCATATCGGTAACAGAGAAACGCATACCCGTCTTACCGGAATTTACTGAGAGGATGGCAGAGTTCTGGGTAGTGAAACCTGTACGGAAGAAACCAGAAGCATTGTTAGGATGCATCATGAATGGACGTTCCTCGCCATCGAAATATTTGAACATGAAGTCATCGGCCTTAGGTCCCCAACTGGCATTGGTACCAGAAGTGCTCGAATTAGGAAGCTCACCATTGTAGCCAGCACCATATATCTCCTGGATGTCGTCCCATTTAGCCAACTGAGTATCGATAGTATAAGAACCATTGTACTCCACGGAAATTTTATCCTTCTCCGCCTTCTTGGTCGTAATCAAGATAACACCATGGGAAGCACGGCTACCATAGAGGGCAGAGGCAGCAGGACCTTTCAATACGGTCATCGTCTCGATATCGTCAGGATTGATGGCAGAGATACCATCACCGAGGTCATAACCACCAGCTTCACCAGCACTGCCAAAGTTGGTATTATCCAAAGGCACACCATCCACCACGTAAAGAGGCTGGTTATTGCCTGCCATTTCTGTATTACCACGAAGAAGCACGCGGGTAGAACCAGAAGCACCGCCAGCGGTGTTCTGCACAACGAGACCAGCCACCTTACCTGAAAGAGAGTTGATGACGTTGGTTTCCTTCGCCTTGGTAAGTTCCTCACCTTTAACCTCCTCCAAGCCATAGCCCAAAGCCTTGCGGTCGCGCTTGATACCAAGGGCGGTAACAACGACCTCATTCAAGGCCTTACCATCTTCCTGCATCTGTATTTTCATGCCATTAGCAGCTTTCACGGTCATCGTCTTGTAACCGATGTAGCTCACTTCGAGCGTTGCTCCAGGCTTACAGTTCAACGTAAAGTTACCATCAATATCGGTAACGGCACCATTGGTTGTACCAGCCACCTTCACGCTAGCGCCAATCAAGGTTTCGCCAGTGGCATCCACCACTGTACCCTTGATGCCTTGGTTCTGCTGAACGCTCATCGCTGCATTGTTCATCTGGGCAGCGAGAATGGCAGAAGTAGGCATCCACATCAAACCTGCACCGAGCAGGCCGAGAAACATAGTTTTCTTTCTCATAATTGATATCTAGTTTTTAATTTAACATTATTCTTTCCCAAAGATTCCTTCGAGAATCCAAGGAGCATTCACCTTCATACTCTTGAAACGGTCGAAGATGCCATACTTCTCAGAGCCGTTGCCGAAGTGGTTGTTGTCCCAAACGAAAGTAGAGAAGCCTCGTTTGCGAGCCTCCGTAGTCAAGAACTTACAGTAGTAGGTCATGTTTTCATGCACTTTCTCTGAGTTTGACTTATAGTGATCGGTTACTCCCCACTCTCCTATTACGATACCCAGTCCTTTGTTGCTCCAGGTATTCACCGCCTTGTCGAAGAAATCCGTCATCGTCTTCTCGTTTTCTGCAGGTATCTTGCCAGCATCCTTGTAAGCATCCCCCCAGTAATCGTAGGTGCAATCGCCGGCGTAGCTCCATGGCTGATAGTAGTGAAATTCCACACTCATATAGTTGTTGCCATTGCCTTCGGCATCCTTCGGAATGATGAAATCTCCATTCTCGATGCCAAACCATGGGTTACAAACGTAAGTCTGTAAGATGAGGTGGCGCTTGGCATTGTTGCCGCCTGTAGCACGAACCATATCCACGAATATCTGATTGTAAGCATTCTGCACTTCGAGGTTCTCGGCAGTAGGTTTGCCCCAGTTATCTTTGATATGCACTTCGTTAGTTCCTGCGAAAGCAAGACGATAATCATAATTGGCAAACTCAGAGGCGATATTCATCCAGAGGAGCGCAAGCTTCTGGCAGTTTTCTTCCTTATATTGATAGGTAGGACGACCTTCGAGCCATTTTTCATGATGCACATTGATGATAACCTTCAAACCGTTGTCAAGGCACCAGCCCACCACCTCCTTGATGCGAGCAATCCAAGCCTTGTCGATGCTCATCGCCTGAGCGTTGGTAATGTGGCACTGCCAACGGATTGGAATACGGATGGCATTGAAACCTGCCTTCTTCACGGCTTGTATCATCTTCTTGGTAACAACGGGATTGCCCCAGGCTGTCTCTGCATGGATAGAACCATCAGGGTTGCCAATCTGCATCGACTCACCATCCTGACCAGGAGCAGAACACTCAAATTCGTTGCCAAGATTCCATCCCACAACGTCTTTATTCCATTGCTGGGCAGTAGGCATGGATTCACCTACACCATCTGAACTGCTGGATGATTGCAACGTACTTGCTTCGCATGAGAAACATGTGAAGACGCCTATTAAAAAGAGGCTAATTTTCAAAAAGTTCCTTTTCATTTTTATGTTTATATTGTTATTGTTTCGTTTTTTAAATAACTGTTTAACTTACGTAACAGAATCTGGCTGCAAAGATAAAGAAAAGGAACTTTCAGAGGGTTAGATAACAAACAAAAAAGGTTTCGATTCAGACATATTATCTAAACAGAAACCTTTTCTTTGAATTTAAAACTCTAATTTACAGATACTTACTTGGAGAGACTCCAAAGTGCTTTTTAAATACAGTACTAAAGTACTTCACATTTACAAAACCGGCTTTCACAGAGACCTCCAGCACACTATCCCCCTGTTTCAGGAAGATTGCAGCCTGCTCCAGACGTATCAAACGCATAAAATCCTGCGGACTTTGACCCGTAAGAGTCTTCAGCCTACCATAGAAAAGCGTTCTGCTCATCGCCATCTCTCTACAGAGTCGGTCGATATTAAAGTTTGTGTCGCTCAGATGAGCCAACACCAAACGGGTCGCTTTATCTACAAAAACCTGGTCTTGCGGATTCAGAACAGCTTCTGCCACATTTTCGAATGTCTGGCCTTGCTTATTCAAGACAGTATCATCCTTTTTCTCTTCAGAAGCTCCAGTAGGTTCCAAGAGTTCATAGGAAGAATCAGAACCCACAATCTGCTCGGAAGAAGCAGACTCAGAAGCAACCTCTCCTCTAACAAGAGCAAGGCTTCTGTCCATATAATACTGACTCAACCGGCGACGATTCTTCAAAATACTGGCAACCTTACTCGCAAGAATAGCAGTATCGAATGGCTTGGCTATATAGTCATCAGCACCCAGTCCGAGTCCCTCTATCATAAAGTCACGACCAGCCTTAGCAGTCAGCAGGATAACAGGCAGCCATGATGTTTCCTTATTTTCCTTGATGCTGCGACAGAACTCATCTCCGTGCATTCCCGGCATCATGACATCAGAAACAACGATATCACATACTCCGCCCTCTTTCAAATATTTCAAGGCAGCCTCTGCACTCTCCACATCAACTACCTGATAAGAATCACCAAAAGTCATTCTGATATATTTGCGAAGATCCTCATTGTCATCGACAAAAAGAAGTGTATCCGTTGAAACGTCAGCATCCTGCAGAACCGCAGAAGACACAGTCTGGCAAGTCTCATCATGCTTATCTTCAGCTAAAGAAGATTCAGTTGCAACATTTTTCTTTTCTCCAACAAGCCGGACAGCAGAATCTGTTACATGACCTAATGGCATCTTCACACAGAAAGTAGTACCCTTTCCTTCCTCACTTACGAAACTAAGCTTTCCTCCTAATTTCTCTACGAGCTTTCGTGTAAGCATCAGTCCTAATCCACTTCCCATTTCCTGAGAATTTATCGCATTAGAAGCCCTGAAGAAGGTCTTGAAGATACTCTTAATTTCGGCCTTTGGAATACCTATACCTGTATCACATACATGAATCATAGCCATCTTGCCTTCAACAGAAGCCGACAACGTAACCTTTCCACCTTGAGGTGTATATTTGATAGCATTCGAGAGAAGATTTTCCAATATCAGATCCATCATTTTGACATCAGAATGAATCTGTTGCTGCGGACACGTTTCAATACACAGTTGAATATGCTTCTCCTGAGCAGCCAATACAAACTTTTCCAACTGCACACGTAAAAGCATCGGCAATTCTATATCTTGCAGGCGAACCTGTTCGGCAGACTGCTCTACCTTTTGGAAGTCAAGCAATTCTGTAACCATCTTCAATAGTTTGTTGCCGTTGCGATGCGCCATATCCAAGAATCCACGACTTTTCTCACTCAAGTTGGAATCATTAGCCAAATTATCAAGAGGAGCCAACACGAGACTCAAAGGAGTACGTATGTTATGGGCAGTATTAACGAAGAAATTGATTTTTTCATCATAATACTTTCGCTGTAAGCGCTCTTTGTAATACTGCCAGACAAAATATAAGATGGCAGCAAAAATACAGAGATAGATAATCCATGCCCACCAGGTATTCCACCAAGGTTGGGCTATATGAATTTCCAAAGTTGTTTCTCCCAATTCTCTACCATTACTTCTGCAGATAGCCTTTACATGAAGCACATAGCTGCCCGAAGGCAAATTTACAAATCGTGCCAACTGATTAGAAGATGGTTTACTCCAATTACGGTCGTATCCTTCCAAATAATATTGATATTGAATATCATACTGGTATTGATAATTGATACTCTCGAAAGAAACAACCAGCGTATTCTCATTATGGCTAAGACTCAATTTGCCTTTCTTCAACATTTCAAAGAGACATTCATTCCAGTAATCGGAACGTTCGACACCTTCAACCTCAACACTATGAATACGAAGTGGAGCGGCATAATTCAAACCTTTGGCAAACATAGGAGCCAAAGCGACAACTCCATCGTTGCTGCCAAAAAGCACCCTGCCATCTGAAGTACACGCAACAGACATTCGGTTATACTCACGTTCCATTCCCTTAAAGATGTTGAGGTTTACTATCTTCCCCTGTTTCATGAACGCCAAACCTTTATCCGTACTTATCCACAAATTGCCATTAATACCTTTTATAAGTCCATAAACAGTATTAGAAGGCAAAGCGTCCTGATTAGTATAACGCTTAAACTTCTTTGTCAGTAAATCATAATCATAGAGTCCTCCTCCATCCGTTCCAATCCAGATATGACGGGAATCCTGAAAAGCCATACTGTTGACAAACAAATTAATGTCTTTATCGGGATACTGTTCAGGATAAAAGAAATGACGAGGATGCAAAGGTTCGCGCTTATCAATCAAATAGCCTCCATGCGAAGTTCCTACAGCAATAAAACGCTTATCCAGTGATTCCGTGATGCATTGCACTTCGTTGACTGGCAGATAGAATACCGACTTTCCCGTTCCATTCAAATTATATTTATCTGAAGGGAAACAAGCCATATCTCCATCCAAACATCCCACCCAAACATTACCATCGCTATCAGTTAAAAGACTGAATACGTAATCACTCTTCAACATTCCTGTTTCCACAGAATAAGCAGGCATACTAGTGCCATCAGCATAAACCTGATATACGCCATTACCATAGGTACCAACCAGAATTCTGCCGTCTATAGTCTGACAAATCGTAAGCGCCACTTTATTATATAATCCATGATGCCAAAGACGAGTCTGCGCATCATAAACACTTACTCCTTTATCTGTGGCATACCATATTTTCCCATCACGGCTTTGGAAAACATCGTTCACACAATTATCTATCAGTGATTGATTGTTGAGATATTCATGTGTGATATATTCCAAAGTATGTTTCATCGGTATTGCCAAATCTACTCCTCCCGAGTAAGAGCCTGTCCACAAATCGCCAAAACGATCGCAGCACAAGGTATATAATCCATTACCATTCAACACGTTACCCGGACGTCCATCTGTATCAAGCAAGAGCTTGGTTTGTTTATTCGAACTGTCATAAGCATATATTCCAGCTCCATCTACAGCCATCAGAAGAGTCTGCTTATCATATAAAATGATTGAACGTACGGGAATTTTAGGAATGTTTTGCAAAGATTGGAAATCAGCAGATTTTATCAGCTTCCAAGTACGATCATCCAGCACTTTAACTCCTTCGTGAAAAGTACCCAGCCAGATACGATGTCCCACAATATCATGATAAGAGGATACTACAGAACTGCCACTAATCTTCTTTTCTAACTTCCGGGCAGACATCGAATAGCAATAAACATCTTTAAATGTTCCTATCAAGAGTTTCTCACCTATAAATTGGATATGATTAATATAGGTATTTTTCAATACAAACCTACCCTTAGCTGTCTCCCGAACTATCTCCTTTCCATCAGTAGCTGCTGATAAGCAATAAATGCCTCTATCCATAGCTAACCAGAAATTGCCCTTTTCGTCTACCAACAGTTCGTTCAACACGATACTTCCACCTAAAATATTCTGAAGATTACATTTCAAGACAAATGCATCTTTCCTCCTATCATATATATACACCTTTCCCTTGTTGTCGTAGGCGTAAATCAGATGTTGCGCATCCTTAGTCAGTTTAATACTTCTACCACTAGCATCACTATACGGCATCTCTGTGTATAAAGTATAATTGGTTACCTGTTGCCCATTATATCGGTCAACTCCACGCTTAGTACTTATCCACATGGCACCATCCTCTGCCTCGACAATAGAATAAACTCGAGGGCTGGAAAGACCATTGTCAGCATTGAGATTGGAAAGCATGAACATATTTCTGGAAATATGCGCATATGCCTGAAGAGCCGATGCCAACAGCAGCAATATAATGAGAGTGCAGGATTTATATCGTTTCATAATTCTTTCATTGATATAATTTGGGGACAAAGATAATACAAAAAAATGAAAAACAAATAGAATAATGAGATAAAATGAAAAAAATCTATTATCTTTGCAAGATATTAATATAAAGATATAGACTATGATCAAAAGATTATTATCCTTTCTAGACGCATCGCCAGTGAATTTCCTGGCAGTAAAGAATATCTCCGAGGAATTGGAGAAGAACGGGTTCCGCCGTATGAACCCACAGGAGCCTTTGGGCAAGATTGAAGCGGGTGAAAAGTTCTTCGTTACCAAGAACGACTCTTCCATCTACGCCTTCCAAATCGGAAAGAAGCCTTTGGCAGATGCCGGTTTCCACATGATCTGCGCCCACTGCGACTCGCCTACCTTCCGCATCAAGCCAAATGCTGAGATGCTTTGCGAGGGCGGTATCGTAAAACTGAATACCGAGGTTTATGGTGGTCCTATCATGTCAACCTGGTTCGACCGTCCGCTCACTTTGGCAGGTAGAGTTATCGTGAAGGGCGAGAATGCGATGAATCCCCAGACGCTCCTTCTTCATGTGAAGCGCCCATTGCTGCAGATCAGCAATCTCGCTATCCACTTCAACCGTCAGGTGAATGATGGCGTGAAGTTGAGCAAGCAGAAGGATGTGCTCCCTATCCTCGGCATCATCAATGATGAACTGGAAAAGGGCAATCTGCTGATGAACGTGATTACCAGCGAACTGAATATCCAGAAAGAGGATGTTCTTGATTTCGATCTCTACCTAGCTGATGCCACTCCAGCCTGCACCTTCGGTGTACACGATGAGTTTATCTCTTCAGGCAGACTCGATGACCTGTCTATGTGCTGGGCTGGTGTAGAGGCGATGATTGCATCTGATGCCAATGATACCACCCAGGTTCTCGCCATCTTCGATAATGAAGAAACGGGGTCTCAGACCAAACAGGGAGCCGGAAGTCCATTCCTTTCATATATGCTCCAGCGCATCGCTCTGGCACAGAGCCATACAGAAGAGGCTTATTATCAGGCAGTAGAGCGTGCCTTCATGATTTCAGCCGATAATGCGCATGCCTGGCATCCTAACTATAGCGAAAAATTCGACCCTACGAATCATCCTAAGTTGGGCGGTGGTCCGGTCATCAAGTTCAATGCAGCCCAGAAGTATGCGAGCGATGCTGTATCAGCAGCCATCTTCGCCAACATCTGCAATGCTGCCAGTGTACCATGCCAGCGTTTCGTAAACCACAGCGATGTGGCAGGTGGCAGCACACTGGGCAATATCCTCGCCTCTTCCATCCCATTGAAGGGTGTGGATATGGGCAATGCCATCCTCGCTATGCACAGTTGCCGCGAAACCGGTAGCGTTATCGACCACGAATATTGCGTGAAGGCTTTCACCAAGTTCTATCAGTTGTAATAAAAAACAAAGAGGGTGTGTCTGTATTTATGACACACCCTCTTTGATTTTATATATTAACCTTTTCCTTTTATCGTTCCTAATTCTTTCACATTTTTCTCAAATTCATTTCTTTCACCAATAGCTCCATTACGCAGTTTTGCCCGATAATTATATATCGTATTAACTGCATAATGCAGGAATTCTGCTATCTTCGTACTGTCATCAATACCCAGTCTTATCAAGGCGAATACCCTCACCATTGCCGGTAACTTTGTTGCATCGGTAAGATGGATTTGTGCCTCCGGCTTCAGAAGGCTATTGAGGTCTTCCACGAAATCAGGGAACAGATGCAGGAAGACCTTATCGAAATTTGCATAGAGTTCTCCCAACTCGTGTTCCTTCAGTTCACTGCTTCTCGTCATTGAATAAAGTTCCTGATATTCACGGTTCTTTACCATCTTATTGACATGGAGACGCAACTTATCCAGTTTGTCTATATAATGAGAACATGCTCCCAGGAACTGGCCTATATATTCTTCCTTCACACCATTTGACTCATTCAGTTTATCATTCGAAGTCTTCAACATTTCGTTGGTAGCAGAAAGTTTCTTATTCAGTTCCTCCAATTGTTCATTCGTTTTCTTCAGTTCATTTCTCGCTATGGTAACATATTTCTTCTGCTTATTGACATAGAAAGCCAGAACACCTAAAGAAAGAACCAGAAGACTGACACAGATGATGGCAAAGACAAGACGCTGGTTTGCCTTCTTGAGCTGTGCCTGATAATTATGATCGATGGTACCAAGCACTGGCGAAATCTGCCAACTGCGAATACGCGTACTAAAACTCTTATTGGCATTCCAAGAGAAGTTGATATATTTATAGGAACGCTCAACATCTCCCTCCTGACTCAGAATATCGGCAAGCATCCAGAGCGAAGCCTGATCATTGATAGCACACTTCACATCACAAATGGCAGATTTTAGCAACCAATATTTCTTCATTTCTTCGTTTTTCAGAGAACGGTAAATCAGATAGCGATAGTAGGCTACGATGCCGTATTCATGACTCCCCTCCTTACATAAATTCAACCGTTCATCATTCACCTTCAATGCTTCATCCCATTTATTCTGACTGGTAAGCATCACCTCTTTACGCATGAGATAATCTTCGCTATGATGTGGAAGGATAGCAAACAAAGTATCCCGATATGCATTCTGACGACTAAAGAATTTCTGACTTAAATCAGTATCTACATGAATATTAGAAAAGCCCAACTCACCATAGACATGGTAATAGGCGATGAAATAATCTTTCCGGTTCGATTCATCCAATGTCTTTTTATCTATATGATTGAGCACCTCCAAAGCCTCAGCAAAAGCTCCGGCTGTAGAATACTGTAAAGCTAACTGACTTTTCAATCCAGCAACTTCAGCCGGCAGTCCTTCCTTCTGAGCCAATACAATGGCTTTCTGAATATAAGCCACAGCAGAATCGCTCTGGTAGGACTTATATTCAGAATAAATCTTGCGATAAGTATTGATGAGCAATTTCGGATTGTTCTCCTGATGAATCAATTCCTTCAACTGAGCGATGCTACTTTCTTTCAGTTTGGTATAGTGCTGGGATTGCTCTATAGCCCGATCAAGTTGGACATACAGTTCACTGATGCTTTCCTTTTGAGCAAAGCATGATGTAAGTGTAGCGAAACACCAGATATACAATATAGATAATAATCTTTCTGTCATTAGTTGATAATAATTTGATGTATAGGTAATCATTGAATCCAGCCCTTACTGCTGTATAGGACATTCAAGAGACAAAGGTATAGCTTTTTGGGTACATTTCCAAATTTTCAAGCATTTTTTTGATATTCTTTTTTATTTTTGTTGTTCTTACATCCTTGCACCTCTCAAAAAAAAGGCTGCCCCAAAAAGTTTGGAGCAGCCTTAAACAAAGCTTTATACCTAAATTATCAAACTAAAACCTAAAATGCTTATGAATGATTATAAACCTACAACTTATTTCTTTTCTACTTTGAGAACAGCCTTGTCTACACCGGCAGTCAAGTCAACTGTAAGAACGTATGTCTCGCCATCCTTCAGTTCTACTCCATCTTTCAGATAAACATTGCCGTTGTCGTGACCGTTACCGTCACCGATGCCGAATACCTCGCTCTCAGTTGAGATGAGATGGCTGTTATCCTTACCCTTGAACTCAATACCCCAGTTTGCCTGACCGAAGAACTTGAAGTTTACGTCAGTAGCTCTGAGCTGCTTACCAACGGTGAGTGTAACCTGATATACCTTATCCTTGATTGGAGTGAGGCAGACGTCAGAGTCAACACCTGTCCACCAGCCATGATTTACAGCGTCCCAAGTTGGCTTGTTGACACCTTCATTACCGATGATCCAGAGTGCACCAGTACCATCGCCATTCAGTGACATAGGCTCACTTCCATTCATTGTCCAGATACGGAATGACTTATGGGTGAAGTCTGCCAAAATAGTATATCTGCCGGTAATAGCCTTGAAAGTATAGCTTCCATCATCTTCTTTCTGGAACCAGTCGCTGTCATAATACCAGTCATCTGGTAGATTATTGCCGTTGATAGTAAGGTTACAGGTAGCACCTTGCTTGATATCACCCACCCAAGTCTTGCCTGCATCAGAATCGGCAAAATCGAGGACAGTAACCGGCAATACATCGGTAGGACCAGCCGTATAGTTCTTGGCATCGAAAGTGACAACTACATCGCTCATATTCCCAGAAGTGAAGTTGAAGTTGCCTGTTTCTCCCAAACTGATATCCTTACCTGTGCTGGAACCGAAGACAAACTTTCCATCCTTCGTTGCAAAATATCCCTTGAAGGTCTTCTTGCTGCTAGGAAGAACAGCCTGATAAACAAAGTCGCTTTTCTCTGTCATGTCATATTTAACACCATCAGCACTCACAAACTGCAGATTGTTGAAGTGAGGGCGCTTGATATCAAACGACAAGGTCTCTGTATTCGATTTGGTTGATACATTCTGCAGAGTAAGTTGAATATCCACCTTTCCATCAGGAACATTCTGTGCATAAGGCACTTTCAGTTTGACTGTATATTCACCAGCCTCCTTGGTACGGATGGTAGTTTCATCTACACTCTGCCCACTAAACAGGAGGTTTGCTTTCAAGGTAGAGAGAGCCACGCCTCCCTCATCCTTGCAGTTTACTTTCACCTCCACTTCATCGCCCATCCATACAGCTGTAGCAGGAGCCGTACAGCTCATCACAGGATTACCGGCAGGAGTAGGCGCACTGTAATCATCATCGCCGCAAGATGCCATCAGTGGCAGGGCGAGCAACGCCATGATATAATATTTGATATGTTTCATAATGATCGTATCTTTAATGAATCATTTACTATAGTTTATGGATTACTTATTCCACTTGCAAGAAATCACACCATTAGCAGGAACATTGCAGGTAAAATTATGAGTTCCATCACTGAGGTTGATTGACTTAGCCTCATCTCCCTCGTTGATAATGACAGCAGCATAACTACCATCAGGATTAACAAACTCAGCATGTGTAATCTTACTGTCATTAACGGTTCGGGATGTATTACCAATGCGAACCGCACCAGGAGCAACGACACTAGACATGTGGTTGATGATGTAATAATGAGAATTGTAGCTCAACTGGTTGTAACCATTCTGATTGATATCAATAGCACCATAGCAGGTCTGGCATCCACCATCCAGATTAGGTCCCATCTTATTGTCAAGCATCAGATTCCATACAAGCACAGCCTTGCAATTCTGGTTTACCGTAGCGAGCGCCACATTCTTCATATCCGCCATCAGTCGTTTACTCAAGTCACGTCCGTTATTCCAGGTTCCGATACTGGTTTCCGAGAATATCAGTTCCTTGTCAGGACGCTGGTTGTGGATATCAGTCAACTCGCTGTTGTTGCCGCCATAATCATGATAAGCAGCACCTACAACCAGTTCTGAGCCCTCAAAGTTATCACCGATAGCATTGTAGAGTTTCACAGGATAATCTTCCTGATCGGCAATATTGTCATAGTTGTAGTTGTGATCGAAGACATAAATCTTGGTCTGCAGATTATTCTTCTTAAACTGTGCGGCCAACTCCTTCACGAAAGGAGCCTCTTCCTGCCAAGGCATATAGAGTGAAGCACAGTTTGCTTTGTTCAATGGCTCATTCTGAGGACTAACAGCATAGATATTGATACCTTTCTCCTTCATCACATTAATAAACTTCACGAAGTACTTGGCATAAGCCTCGCGATAATCCGGATTGAGATGACCATCTGTCCATGAATCCTTAGGATTCTTGGTATTAAGGTCTGTCACCTTCATCCATTTTGGACAAGTCCAAGGAGCTGCGATAATCTTCAGATTTGGGTTGATGGCAAGAATCTCCTTCAATACCGGAATCACATAATCGTTCTCATCGCTATAGAGCGCGAAGTTGCTGATAGGGTCAGATTCGCTGCCCTTCTTGTCGCAATAGGTATACTCAGTACTTGAAAAGTCGTTGCATCCCAAAGAGATACGGGCATAACTTACGCCATAACCCTCTGTGGTAGAGTAAATACGCTTCAAGAGAGCCAGACGCGCCTCTGGGTTCATCTGCATCAGATTATAGCAGGATGAATAAGTGATGGCATAACCGAATCCATCAATCGTCTGATACTTCTTATTTAAATCGAGTTCGATGGTGGTTGGTGCCATAGATACTCCATTATACAACTTTACCTCACCCTGTGCCAATGAATAGACTCCATCGGCTGTGGTAATGAAAGTTTTGGCTGTTCCTTGTGCCGGTACCGGATTTGGTGCCTCACTAGGAGTATCAAAGTCTACAGGATCTGAGAATGAGTTACTGCTGCTGCAAGCTGTCACAGAGAAAGCTGTTGCGCAGACCAGCATCATCAGTTTACTGCTATAGTATTTCATATTCGTTTCTTCTATTATTTGTTAATAACGGTTTGAGTTGAAAGCTATCCAGGTTAGCTTAGTAACCTGGATTCTGCTCTAGATTGGTATTCTGGTCAAGAGCGGTCTGTGGAATTGGCAACAGGTATGAATTGCTGTCAAACTGTCTTACCTGTCTGATGCGTCCGCTGTCACGGTTGTCTATTCCGTTGAGATATTGCTCCACCTTGTTGTTGCGGCAGAGGTCGAACCAGCGTTCTCCCTCAAAGGCAAGTTCCAGACGGCGCTCATGGAGCACAGCCTCTATCATAGATTCCTTGCTGCCAGTCTTGTCGGATGTCAGTTCCTTCAGTTTGGCACGCTTGCGAATCTGGTTCACGAGTTTCGCACTCTCGGCAAGATTGCCCTTATAGGCTTCTGCCTCAGCCTTCATCAGGATAATATCAGCTAAGCGAACCCAGTAAATATTATTGTATGAAGAGCGTAACTTATACATGAACGGATAGTTGGAAGCCGGATAATAGTTGCTCCAGGTACAGGCATAATATACGATAGCCTGATTCTTACGTACCTCATCACCCTCCTTGTCAAAGTCATTGATGATGTCTCGTGAAGGAGTAATCCACTTTGCCCAGGTAAAGTAATAATCCCAGTTGTCTAACTGACGGCCGTACATCCAGGTTTCCCAGTTTCCGCTACCGGTTGTCCAATGCACCTCCAGAATACCTTCTTTGGTATTGCGTTTCATGCAGTCTTTCGCGGTCTCATCATAGCCCCAAAGAGTTTCATAACTATCTTCCAGCTCTACACCGGTTGTATTCATCACCTTGTCGGCATAAGCGATTACCTTGTCATAATCCTGCACTTCCTTTTCGGCATAAACCTTGGCAAGCATAGCCTGAGCTACGGTCTTGGTCATCTTGGTGCGGTCGGAATTGTCATTATCCGGTGCATACTGCTCAGCATCCGTCAAGTCGGCAATAATCTGCTCATAACATTCCTTCGGCGTCTTGCGAGGTGGATAATAGGTAGGATATACCTCATTGATATTCTCGGATGTAATGGTCTTGGCGATGGTCGTGATGACAGGGAAAGAACCCCACAGACGAGCCATTCGGAACATCATCAGGGCACGGAAAATTTCGCCCTGTGCCTTATAGGAATGATATTCTGCTTCTGATATCTGACCATTCTCCTTCAATTGCTCAACACCATTGATCAGCACATTTGCCTGGGCGATATCCTCCAGATAGCGGTTCCAGTCACGGCTCAATACCGAGTTGCTGGCATCGATAGAGTTGGTTTCATAAGGTACCACCTCGGCACCGGTAGTTCCGGCATAAGCATTGTCGCTATGTGAATCGCCTATCAGAAGATAGTCGAGATGGGTATGCTCCTGACGGTTGCGGAACAACTCATAGAGCGATTTGAGCTGTGCATCAGCAGCAGCCTTGTCCTTCAATACGGCTGTTGAGGTCTCTGTCTGACCGCCCTGTGTTATTTCTGATGGCTCTGATAATGGCTCGTAGTCGAGAGAGCAACTTGCCAAAGAGAACATTGCGATGCCACCGAGCGCCAATGTCTTGATTGTATGATATGTTTTCATTGTTGTCGATGTTTAGAATTCTACTTTTACACCTAATACTACACTCTTATTGAGTGGATATGTACCCCAGTCGATGCCCTGTACACTACCACTGTTGCCATACTGGTTAACCTCCGGATCCATACCTGAATAGTCGGTCAGGGTAAGCAGGTTGGTTGCTGATACGTATGGCTGCAGACGGGTCAGGCCGAAGCGTGAAATCAGTTTGCGAGGCACATCGTAAGAGAGAGAAATATCCTTTACACGGAGATAACTGCCATCTTCTACGAAGTAGGTTGAGTTGCGGATATCCCACTTAGCCTTTGGCACATCGGTAATCTGACCAGGAACTCTCCAGCGGGCCAGCACCTTGGTGCTTTGGTTCTTACCATCATACATTCCTTCGGTTTCCATACGTGAAACGTTGTAGATATCGTTGCCATAGCTTCCCTGGATAAGAATACTGAGATTCAAGCCTTTATAAGAGAAGGTATTGGTCAAACCGAATGTGAAGTCTGGATTCGGATCACCGATATAAGTACGGTCACTGGCAGATACCAGACCATCACCGGTCACGTCCTTATACTTCATATCACCTGTCTCGGGATCCACACCTTCTGCTACATATCCCCAGAAACTGCCCAATGGCATACCTGGCGTATTGCGAACCACCTGTTCGTTGACGAAATCGGTAGTCGTGGCTTCATAATATACCTGAGTCAGAGACAGGCTCTCCAACTTATTCTTGTTGAATGAGATGTTGAAATCTGTATTCCACTTCAAGGTGCCTGTCAGATTCTGTGAAGAGATGGCAAACTCCCAGCCTTTGTTGATCATCGAACCGCCATTATAGGTCAGGTTACTTGCAGCAGCACTACCTGCCGGCAAGGTGATGTTCATCAACATATCCTTGGTCTTCTTATAATAGTAATCAGCATAGAAGGTGAGGCGGTTGCCCAGTATGGTCAAGTCGAGACCGATGTTGGTCTGGGTTGTTGTTTCCCAAGTAAGCTCAGGGTTACTCAGGTTGCCCTGTGAGAAAGTAGGAGTAGAATTGGCATCATTTCCCTCGCCAAACCACTGCACACGATTGATATTGTATCTTGCCAGATAGCTGTAATCGCCCAATCCGCTCTGGTTACCGGTCTGTCCCCAGCCTCCACGAATCTTCAAGTCGTCAATCCACTTGATATCTTTCATGAATTTCTCATTGCTTACGCGCCAGGCACCAGAGAATGATGGAAAGTAACCCCAACGGTGATGCGGTGCCAACTTGGAAGAACCATCGGCACGCATATTGGCGGTTACCATATAGGTATCATTCCAGTTGTACTGCAAACGGGCGAAAGTAGAGAGAATAGCCCAATCAGAAGCTGACGAACCGGTTCCTGTCCAGGAAATCTTATTGGCTGCATTCAAGGTTGGGAACAGATCGTTGGCATAGTTGCTACCATTGATATAGTTCTGGCTCCACTTGCTCTGTGTCCAGGAACTACCAGCCATCGCATCCAGACTGTGCTTTCCGAATGCCTTCTTATAGTTTAATACATTGTCCCATACGATAATGCTGCTGATGTTTCTACCATCATATCCTGTACCGAATTCCTGACGGCCGATGGTAGTAGATATCGGGTCAAGGAAGTTGGTGGTTGTTCCTTGTGTACGGTCGAACGAGAGAGATGTGTTATAAGTCAGTTCAGGTATAAAGGTGACAGTAGCCTTTCCTGTTGCCAGCAATCGGTTGTAAGCAGACTTATTATTCTGTGTACGAGCAATATTCTCTGCTGGCGAGGTAATGTTCACGCCATAGAAGTTGTTGTAGAACTGGCTAGGATTCTCCGGGTTCCATACCGGTGCATAGGTTGGCGTATTGACGATAGCGGTTACTACGCCGCCTCGGTTAGAACCGGCACCCGAGATGATACCTGTACCCTTGTTGGTATAATCAGAATAAGTTACACTGGCATTGAGTCGCAACCACTTACGTATATCGTTCTCTACAGATGCTCGGAAGTTGTAACGCTGATAGCTTGACTTCTTGATAACACCATTTTCGCCTGTATAGCCACCCGAGATAAAGTATCTCAGTTTATCGGTACCATTGGTGATAGAGAGCTGGTAGTCCTGTACATTACCCGTACGGAACACCTCGTCTTTCCAGTCGGTCTGGTCTTTCAAGCCTTCCGGCAGTTTCACCAGTCCTATCTCATCCATCAGTTCCTTATACTGAGCCGCATTGAGAGATTCCTGGTTGTCACGTACAGTATTAAATGCATAATGTGCATTCAGAGATACCTTGGCAACGCCAGCCTTACCCTGCTTTGTACCTATAATAATGACACCATTGGCTGCACGGGATCCATAGATTGCAGCAGAAGAGGCATCCTTCAATACCTGGATATTATCAATATCATCAGCTGCCAGGAAGTCGATATTAGTCATTGGCACACCATCTACTACATAAAGTGGATCATTACTACCATTTAAAGAGGTGGTACCACGCACACGTATGGTTGGTGAAGCACCTGGCTGACCGTTGGCTTGCGAAATCTGCAAACCGGCTGCCTTTCCCTGCATACCTGCTGCGGCAGATACGATAGGACGGGTATCAAGATCTTTGGCTGACACACTGGATACGGCAGTAGTTACATCCTTACGCTTGACAGAGCCATAACCGATAGCCACCACTTCGTTGAGCATATTAGACTCCTCTTCGAGCATAATCTGTACGCCGTTAGAAGCTTTCACTTCCTTATTCTTATAACCTATATAAGAAATTTTGAGTCTGGCACCTGGCTGTACTTCGATGGTGAAGTGACCATCCAGGTCTGTAGCAACACCATTTTTGGTACCATTCTCCAGAACCGAAGCTCCGATAACGGGTTCATTGGTATTGTCGATTACAGTACCCGTAATCTTCACCTTCTGTCCCCAAGCTGTCGCCGAGACCATTAGGACGAGTGCTGAGGCTGCTAGTCCTCGCAACATCGCATTACTTTTTGATTTTCTCATAATAGTTATTCTCATTTATGTTTAAAATTGTTTTCTGATAGTCGGGAACCCATCCATGATTGGTTTCCGATTGCAAAAGTATATAAAATGTCTGATATTTGTTGGTTGATTAAATAATTAAGTGGTGAAAATGACCACCTATTTTCACCACTACATCTGATTATCAGGACTTTACATTTTTCATAGTTCTAAATATAAGTGGTAGATTTATAATGGTAAAAGGTACAATTATAGAAGAAAAAAATGGTTTTATTTAAATGTATCTTCGCTTGAGGCATCCGCGCTTGAGGTATCCTCGCTTGAGGCGGATTGCAAATCCGCAGGAACGCCTAGCGGAATTGCGTATCTCCCTAACGCCTAGCGGAATTGCGATTCTTATTACGCCTAACGGATGCGCTGCGAAACGGGAACAGCTGACTAGTGAAACTAGAACAGCAGACTAGCGAAACTTGAACAGCAGACTAGCGATAGGCAGAACAGTGGGCTGTCTGAGCCAAACAGCGAATGAAAACCGGTTTGACAGGTTTTTAAATAACCGAAATATCACACCGGTTACGGCTGATATCAGAAAAGAAGAAGAAAAATTGATTTTACTCTTCACTCTTCACCTAATCGCTGGGAATGCCTTTATATAAAGGGGATTCGAGAGGTGAAGAGTGGGTGAAGAGAGGTGAAGAGTTACAAAAAACTCTTCACCCTCCGCAACACCTTTATACAAAGGGGATTCGAGCTATCGGGTGAAGAGTGAAGAGTTTTTGGCTATTCCATTGCCTCATATCCTTTGTTCTGAACCAGCTTGCCATTGAAGGCAAGACTTCGCTGAGGTATCGGAAAGACGATGGAACAGGACGTAAGAGCGGACTGAACAGAACGGCGAAGATGCGAGGACTTGAGAAACTTGCCGAAACGGATAAGGTCCTGACGATGACAGGTCTCACCCGCCAGCATAACCTGACGGTCTTCCAGAATATTAGCAAGCGAAGACTTGCGCGCAGGCAAACCGGCATGCGCACGAACCATATTATACTCTGCCCTGCCATCCCCATCGTTGCGCTCCATCGCCTCAGCCTTCATCAGCAAAACATCGGTATAACGGAAACGGAACAGAGGTTTGGCTGGCCGTGGATGCTGAACAGAATCAGCCTCATCCATCACCAGCGCATCCTTCGGCATCAGATAACGCACAGAACTGTTGAAGATTTCATCCTCCTCTAAACTGCAGCCCTCATCAGCCAGTCTGTTGCAATAGAAGATACAGGTTTCCCATGCATTCAATATCTTGCTGCGGTTCTCACTCGCCTTGCCGCCCGTAATGAGCGAGGCACCATCGGCTGTACGCACCATAAATTCCAGGTCCCTACCCTTCGGACGTTTCCTGTAACCCTGCGCCCAATCGTTGTACATATAGATTTCAGCATTCAGCGCCAGTTTAGCCAGCAGGAAGTTAACCACAGGCTGCGTGATGCGCCCATAATGAGAGCCTTCCTCCAAACTGGACGTCTGAGGAAGATAAGGCAACACCTGCTGCAATTCGCTGAAGATGAAATGTAATATTTCGCTCCGTTCGCTCTGAGCCGACAGCTTTTCATCGGTAACCGAAGAGCCCGATGCCGGTTCATAGATGAGAGATTCTGCCGCAGACAGGAGTACTGGAATCCTGCCATACAAATCCATCGCCTCATAATACATCATGGCTCTGATGGCACGCACCTCAGCCTTGAACTGTGCCTTCTGGTTATCGGTAAGCCGTACTGACTGTAAATCAATCATATCCAGCGACTTGTTGCACATACCGATAGCCCGATAAAGATATTGCCAGGAAGAATAAAGCTGCTCATCATCAGGAGAAAGAGAAAGCAGACTGTCAAGACGCTGAATATCGCGGATGCCTTCCCCATCTATCGTTCCACCCATAAAATCATATAAAGGAGCTATGGTCGTATCGAATATTTCAGACGCAGAACCATTGCTGCCACCCCCATCGAGCTGCTCCTTAGGATGCTCATTCAAGCACGATGAGAATGCCAACAGGGTCAGGAAAGAGATGACCCAAGTGAACAAATGTGAAATATACCGTCTCATAATCCTATCACATGAAGTTTAGGTTTCAAACTGTAAGGACTGCGAATAACAGCAATCCGACTGCAAATATAAGAAAAAAGAATGATAAAAGGACACAAATATAGTAAAAATCTACGCAAATTTTGCGGTTATCAAATTTATTTGTACCTTTGCACCCGGTTAGCAGAGAGCTAACTAAGGGGTGCTACCGCCGGAAAAGAGAAAAAAGCGGATGCTGAGAATATACCCATCGACCTGAACCAGGTAATGCTGGCGTAGGAAAATAAGGCACATTCCCCCCTTATATGATGTTTTTAATTTAAATAAATGAAAAGATTCAACGGGATCGCACTCAGTGTAGCGTTTTGCTCTTTGGCAAGCCAGGCTGCACTGGCACAGACAAAAATCGACACCTTGAAGGTGCAGAATTTGAATGAAGTGATTGTAAAAGGCGTACGTGCCACAAAAGAAGCTCCATACGCCGTGGCTAACATCAGGAAACCAGAACTCAAACAATTCTCTTGCTCAGGTCAGGAATTGCCATTTCTCCTTTCTCGTACACCGGGCATTCTCGCCTGGAGTGAGAACGGTATCGGCACCGGTACTACCTATATGCGCATTCGTGGCGCTGCCGGAAGCCGCATCAATGTAACACTCGACGGAGTGGCTCTCAACTCACCGGAAGACCAGACTGTTTTCTGGGCTAACATGAACAGTTATTCTTCGCTCCTGGGCAGCATCCAGGTACAGCGCGGCGTAGGCTCTTCTACCAATGGCGACGGTGCCTTCGGTGGAAGCATCTCTATGGCTACAGCTGCTCCTTCGCTCACCCCTACTGCAGAAGTTACCGGTTCTTTCGGTTCTTACAATACCTATCATACAGGCGCCAGCTTCTCTACAGGTCTGCTTGGCAAGCATCTGATTTTTGACGGTGCTTATCACGAGACAGCTACCGACGGTTATGTAGACGGCACAGCAGGCCGCTCAGGTTCTTACTATGGCGGACTGACCTGGCTGGGCGATAACTTCAAGATAAGCTACAAGAACATCGGCAACTTCGAGAAGACCGGTCAGGCTTGGAGCGGTGTGCTGGGCGGAGATTACAACTCTAACTTCACCCTCCTTGATGATGGCATCCGCACTTATAAAGATATGTATAAAGCAGGTCTGGATAAGTTTAACGTGCTGACAGGTGATTTGGTTCGCAACGGCAAGGGCGATTATACCATCACTCCTTATACCCTGCGCGACGGAAGCAAATGGGACAAGACTACTGATAACTTCTATCAGAACCACAACATCCTTTCGGCTACCTGGACACCAAGCAGCCACTGGAGCCACAGTCTCTCACTGCATTATACCTATGGCTACGGCTACTACAAGGAGTTCAAGAACAACGCCAAGTTTGCCAAGTTCGGACTCGTTTACAAGGATGCAGAGGGCAACAAGGTTAAAAAGTCTGACTTCATCCGCAAGAAGGGACTCACCCAGCATACCTACGGCATGGTATACAATACCAACTACAAGGATGAGCACTGGGATGTTATCGGCGGATTAAACCTGCAGCAGTTCCGCGGCAACCACTGGGGATACCTTACTTATATCGCCAACCAGGATGCCGAGAAGAAGTTCTTCGGCAACAACGGCCAGTATAAGTACTATGATTCTGATGCCCACAAGTATGACTACAGCGCCTTCGTCAAGGCAAGCTATCGCTTTGCAGACTACTGGAATGCCTTCGCTGACCTGCAGTATCGCCGTGTAGAATACAAGACCGACGGTATCAACGATAAATTTATCGCCCAGGCAGATGGCAGCTACAAGAACCAGGAGCTGAACATCAACGAGAAGTACAACTTCTTCAACCCTAAGGCAGGTATCAGCTTCAACAAGGATGGCCACAAGGCATACGCATCTGTAGCCTACAGCAACCGCGAGCCAGAGCGCAACAACTTTACCGACAACTTCAACTATCCATTCCCTAAAGAGGAGAAGCTGCTCGATGTAGAGTTCGGCTATCAGTATCAGGGCGACAACTGGCATGCAGGTGCCAACTTCTACTATATGGATTATGACAACCAGCTGGCTCAGACCGGACAGCTGAGTGACATCGGCGAAGCGCTGACCACCAACATCAAGGATTCTTACCGTATGGGCGTAGAGCTGACAGCCGGCTGGGCACCATTGTCATGGTTGTCTGTAGAAGGAAATGCCGCTTTGAGCAAGAACAAGATCAAGGACTTTGATGAGTATGTAAGCAACTGGGAAGACGATAAGAAGCCAGGCGTAGTACATTACGACAACTCAACCCTGTCTTATTCTCCATCAGCCATCCTGAACGGATTCATCGATATCCACTATGCCGGTTTCTCAGCTACCTGGCACACCAACTTTGTAAGTCGCCAGTATATTACCAACACAGAAGACCGCGACTTCTCACTGCCATGCTATTCACAGAGCGACCTGAGCCTGAACTACAGCGCTAAGCTAAACAAGGCACTCGGCATCAAGGAGGTAAGCTTCGGTGTGGACATCAACAATATCTTCAACCGCCACTATGCAGCCAGCGCATTCACCTGGGGCAATGCTATCGGTTACGGATATACATTGGACAAACGATTCAAGCAGATAGCCTACATCCCGATGGCAGATACCACCTGGATGACGCATCTTACATTGAAGTTCTAATCAGAAATCATCATGATGGATTATATTGCATCACATGGTTTAGACATCTTTACCACGGTACTCGGACTGGTTTATATCCTGTTGGAGTACCGTGCCAGTATCTGGCTCTGGCTGGTAGGCATCATCATGCCCGCCCTGGACGTATGGCTCTATTGGAGTCATGGTCTTTACGGCGATGCGGGTATGGCGGTCTACTATACGATAGCCGGTATATATGGTTATGCCGTATGGAAATATGGCAAGAAGCACAACCAGAAGGAGAAAGAAGAACTTCCGATTACCTATATGAAGAAGTCGCTCTATCTCCCTACTCTTCTGTTCTTCCTGGCAGCCTGGGGCATCACCTATTATATACTGATAACTTTCACTAACTCTACAGTTCCCCTGCAAGACAGTTTCACCAATGCCCTGAGCTTTGTGGGTCTCTGGGCGCTGGCACGCAAATATATCGAGCAGTGGTTCTTCTGGATTATCGTAGATGCCGTTTGCTTCTATCTCTATATCGTCAAAGGCATCCCTTTCAAGGCTGGACTTTACGGCCTCTACGTCATCATCGCCGTAGCCGGATACTTTAAATGGAAGAAGATGATGATGAAAAAGAGTTGATAGTTTACAGTTAACAGTTTATAGACGGAAAAAGGAAGCCAAGGCAAATACAAACTTGCCAGGCTTCCTTTTATTTCATTTATATAAACAAGAACCACTATACCAAGGTTCCGCGTTTAAACTTATCCAATCAGCGAAAAGCACATTCTTTATGCCCTTTTCACCTTTAATCCGTTTTCAATACTAACCAGTTCATCGCTGAAACCGGAATCAACCTTCAGCCTTTCTTCTACTTTTGTACAACTGTGGATAACTGTGCTATGATCGCGATTACCAACGAGTTTGCCGATTCTCGAAGCAGGCATTTTGGTATATTTCTGTGCCAGATACATCGTTACCTGTCTTGCCACGACATAATCACGCTTACGGCTCTTGCTGTTCACGGCAGTAACCGTTACATTATAATGATGGCAAACCGTTTCAACAATATCATCGATGGTGAGCGGCTTATCATCCAACTTCACGGCACGCTTGATGACGCGCTCGGCAAGACGGATATCAATGCTGCTGTTATAAACAATGCTGTAAGCCAGAAGACCATTGATGGCTCCCTGCAGATCGCGCACACTTCCGTTACAGGTCTGGGCGATGAAAGAGATGACATCTACCGGAATCTTCAAACCGTCACGACGAATCTTATTGCTCAGGATATCCACACACAACTGGATATTCGGCTTCTCCAACTCGCAGACCAGACCACAAGAGAAACGGGTGAGCAGACGGTCTGGCATATCCTTCAACTCTACCGGAGGGCGGTCGCTCGCCAGGATAATACGCTTTCCGTTGCGGAAAAGGTGGTTGAAGATATGGAAGAAGGTATTCAGCGTCTTCGCCTTACCAGCCCACTCCTGGATATCATCCACAATCAGCATATCGATAGACTGATAGAAGTTGATGAAATCATTGCTCGCATTATGGAGCACGGCATCGGTATACTGGGTCTGGAAAAGGCGGGCACTCACATAGAGTACACGCTTCTGAGGATACATCTGCTTCGCTTTCAGGCCGATGGCATTCACCAGATGCGTCTTACCGCTACCCGAAGGTCCGTAAATGAACATTGGGTTAAACTGGGTGGTGTTGGGATGCTCGGCAATAGACAATCCTACGGAACGAGGCAGCTTATTGCTGTCACCCTCCATATAATTGTTGAAAGTAAGCTTCGGGTCTAACTGTGTATCAATGTCTTCCTGCTGCTGGGGAGCAACAGGCTGGGCAGCCGGCTGCTGGGCACGCTCACGAGCCTGCTTTGCCAGATCAGCATCGTCAGGATCCGCCTCGATATCTTGAGAAAGCTTATGCTCCTTATCGGTTACAACACGATAAGTGAGACGGATTCCTTCCCCAAAATTACGATGCAGCACCTTACTTAACAAGTCAACGAAGTTCTGTTCCAAGTACTCGTATACGAACGGACTCGGAACCTGCACCAACAAAGTCTTTGTCGACGGCTTGTACGATTCAAAGACGATTGGCTTGAACCATGTGTTATATTGCTGCTCTGTTACACTGTCCTTTATGAGCAAAAGACTGTTGTCCCAGAGGGCTTTTGGACTTGCTAACATTGATTACTTATATTATTAATACTTTAATTCACAAATGATGGGACGCACCGAATGATGCGAAATCACGTGCAAAGTTACAAAAAAAATAGGAGAAATGCAAATCCCCTTATTTAAAACATTTTAATAGATAGTCTATAATTTATTGAATATCAAATACTTATTGAAAACATCAATATAATAGACTGAATTTCAGTGAAACAATAATGTAACGTCCCCGAAACGGCTAACAAACAAACAGTTTGCGAGTCAGTTCGGGGCGTGAAACATTCTAAATCTTATTTAGACTAAATTTATTTAGCTTTGACTCTTCTTACTTGTCTTTTCTACCGAAAACAGAGAAATGGACATAGCGTTTCGGATGTGCCTTCAAGTCGATAACCAGAGAGTCGGCATGACTCATGGTTGACGTCAGATTGTCGTACAGCTTGGTATCGTTCATCAGCAATCCGAGGCTTCCCTGGTTGCTGTTCAGCTTCTCAGTAAACTGATGAGCACTCTCCAATGTCTGGTTCACCCTGTTCAATGTACCCTGCACATCGAGACTGGCCAAATTAGCTGTCAGACGGTTGGTATTATCCAGCACGCCATTCGCCTTTCTAACCATACCCGGAACCTGCTTGTTGAGACCCGCCATCAGCGTATTCAACTCACGTGTAGAAACGGTGAGGTTGCTTGTGATGGTTTCCACATTATGCAGCGAAGCAGCCAGAGCCGGATCAGCCAGAAGCGCATTCACACTGGTAAGGATAGAATCCAACTTAGGCAACATCTTTTCCACTACCGGAATCAGGTTGGCAGCCTTATCCATCATGCCTCCGTTTACAGCACCCGGAATAACACCACCCGGTTCTACTCTTTCGCGGGGATTGTTTGCCAGAAGCAGATTCACCTGCAGGTTACCCATCAGGTCTTTTACTATCTCGGCTTTACTGCCCTGCGGGATTCTCAAATCCTTGTTAATATCCACCTTTACTTTGATAGGACCATTCTCCTTGTAATCGTATTCCATACCATCCACGGTACCTACCTTATAGCCATCCGCATAAATAGGCGTAGAGGCACCCAGTCCCTGGATGTCATCAAACGTCATATAGTAGGCGTTGTTGGTAGAGAACAGATTCATGCCTTTCAGAAAATTGATTCCGAAATACATAACCAAAATACCGACAATAGCTACAAGAGCTATCTTGATTTCTTTTGTTAGCTTCATATTTATCTCTTTATATATTCGTGCTTATATCTTATCCTTACTCAGGTCAATCAGCGGTTTCTGTTCTGCTTGAACTCACGTATTGCCTGATTCACATCATATTTCTTTCCATTCTTGAAAGCTATGATGAAAGCTTCCGGGAACTTCTCGGCAAGCGTCTTGCGCAAACGGTAAATCTCATTATAATTGGTAGAGGCTCCCATCGTATATTTCACCATATTGCCTTCCTGATAACTGTCGTAACCGGTTTCGCCCTTGAAATGGGCATCGCCCTTGCGGAGCATGCGGTTGCTGACAAATATCTGAAGCTTGAAGACAGGCGCATCAGCTACATGGGCTTTCTGCTGTGCCGGCTTGTTCTGAGCTACAGTTCTGTTCTGCTGGTTCTGTCTGCTCTGCTGATCCTGTTTATCCTGCTGGTTCTGTCTTCTGTTCTGCTGAACCGTTCTGGCCTTTTCCGCTCTGGTTTCCACATGCTTCACCATTCTTCTCGGAGCAGTATCCGCCTCCTCTGCACGGCGCTCATCCTGCTCCCGCTTCGTATCAGAAACAATCTTGGCAACCGACACCGATTCGGTATCTGCAGCACGATAAGGAACTGAGATGGATTTATCGTATTTATTGCGATATTGCGCAAAACCTTCGTAGATGCCTCGGGCGATATCATCCACCCTGCTGGCATCGTTGAGCAGTCTTTCTTCATCAGCAGTAGTGATGAAACCGAGCTCTATCAGACAGCTAGGCATCGAAGTTTCTCTGAGAACCAGGAATCCAGCCTGATGCACGCCCTTATCCGGACGGTTGGCACTGTTGCATACCTTTCGCTGGATATTGCGCGCCAGTTCTACGCTTCTTTCCATATTCTTACCCTGTATGAACTCGAAGATGATGTAGCTCTCAGAAGATCTTGGGTCGAAACCCTGATAGGTCTGCTGATAGCCCTTCTCCATCGAGATAACGGAGTTCTCTCGCATAGCCACATCGAGATTATCCTTGGCACGGTGCATACCGAGCGTATAGGTTTCAAAACCGCGGGCTATCTTACCGGCTGGCAGCGCATTGGTATGTACCGAGATAAACAGGTCGGCATTGGCACGGTTGGCGATGTTGGCACGCTCTTTCAGAGGAATAAAGACATCCGTCTTACGGGTATAGATGACTCTCACATCCGGCATATTGCGCTCAACATATTTGCCAAACTGCAATGCCACAGAGAGATTGATATTCTTTTCTTTGGAAATAGCACCAAGTGCACCCGCATCATGACCGCCATGACCTGGGTCGATAACGAGCGTGAAACGGCGGTTGGCGCCTGTCGCTGTCAGCACCAACATACACAATAGGGTCAATATGAGTGTTATTTTCTTCAACATATCTTTCTGATGATTTTGCAAAATTACTACTTTTGTATCAGAAAACCTAAATCTACTATAAAGTTTTATCATTTGTTAATACAACTTCTACCCCTGCACCGTCACAGTCTGCTCCAAAAGGAGGATTAACTTTGGTAATGGCGAGTTGGATTTCCTGAATAGCCGGGTATTCTGCAAAGAGCCGTTTTCCTATTCTTCCGGCTACATGTTCCAGCAGTTTGCTAGGTATCTCCATCTCCTGTTTCACAAGTTCATAGAGTTCTGCATAGTTGAGGGTTCCAGCCAGATCATCGGTTTCCATGGCTCTGGAGAAATCATAGCTGACATCCAGATTCACCACATAGTCGTTGCCCACCTGGGTCTCCTGTGGCAGAACGCCGTGATATGCATGGAAACGGACATTCTTTAAGTATATCTTACTACGGAAAAGCATAGTTTATATCAGTTTCTATCTTGGGGATTAGGATTCGGAATCGCTATCATCGTAAAGTTTCATCAGGCTACCATCCTTCAGATATCTCTTCAGGGCTGTCACAACACCTTTCTTCCAGGTATTGATGTTATCTGAAGTAAGCTGGAGCTGATAAACGAGTTTGATGACATGTTCAATAGGCATACGGTAGCGCAGCACACCGGAAATCAGTTTGGCATAGTTCCAGTATTCAGGATTAAACTTCTCGCTCAATCCCTCAACCGTAATCTTATAGCCTCGCTTGTTCACAAACTGGAAGTCGTATCGCTTCAATCCTCCATCCAGAATGGTCTTCACGATCTTTCCTTTGCTTACAGATTTAGGCAGCATGATACCCTCGTCCTCATCCTGTAAACCCGTGAAGATTTCGTATGGATGACCGTCGAGCAGTCCTACCAGAGCCACCCATTTCTCCTTATTATTCTGGAATCGCACCACATCGCATTCCAGTTCTCTAGGTCGCACCTCCATTACTTCAGGAGAGAAAACAGGAAGATGAGTTTCCGCAGAAACAACATTGGCTATCTGATCATAGAGTTTATTCCAATCAGCCTGTTCTACCTGATAATTCTGATGAAGTGTAGCCAGATTAGCATTCAATTCATCTATAAGAGCCTTGGAAGCCTCTTCAAAAGTCATATTTTCAGTATATTTCATATTAAACGTTTCATATTTAGGTGCAAAATTAAACTTTTATTTCTAAAATCTGAAACGTTTTGGCATATATTTCACTAAAAAAGCGAAAGAAAGACAACTTTTTGGGAAACTTTCACTAACTTTGCAGCAAAAATAGGGTTCTGAAATGGAACAGAACTCCTATATATAATAAGGTATAATGATAAAATAAAAAAGATATGGAATCGATTAAGAACAGAACAAGCATCAGGAAATATGCAGAGAAGGAAGTTTCTGAAGAACTCCTGAACCGCCTTTTGGAAGAGGCAGAGCGCACCCCGACAATGGGAAACCTGCAGCTTTACAGCGTTGTGGTAACAAGAAGTGAAGAAGGAAAGAAGGCACTGGCACCAGCCCACTTCAACCAGCCGATGGTAACAGAAGCCCCTGTCGTCCTCACCATCTGTGCTGATTATCGCCGCACAACCCTCTGGGCAGAGAACCGCAAGGGAACCCCGGGCTATGACAACATTCTCTCTTTTATGAATGCAGCTACCGATGCCCTTCTCTTCACCCAGACCTTCACCAATCTGGCAGAAGAGGCTGGTTTAGGCACCTGTTTCCTGGGAACTACGGTTTATATGCCAAAGATGATCATCGACACCCTGAAGCTCCCTAAGCTCGTAATGCCAGTAGCCACATTGACCATCGGCTGGCCGGCAGAGCATCCAGCCCTGAGCGACCGTCTCCCTCTGCGCAGCATCATCCACAACGAGCATTTCGAGGATTATACCCCTGAGAAGATTGACGACTTCTATGCAGAAAAGGAAGCTCTTGAAGAGAACAAGGAGTTCGTCCGCATCAACAACGTAGAGACCCTAGCCCAGGTTTTCACCGACATCCGCTATACCAAGAAGGATTGCGAGGCGATGAGCGTTGGATTTATCGAAGCCCTCAAACAGCAAGGATTTATTAAAAGGTAAAAGGGTAAAAAAGTAAAAAGGTACTTTTTTACCTTTTTACTTTTTTACCCTTTTAAAAGTGCTTTTTCTTTATTCTACAACGATTGGCTTGTACTTAGGAACCAATGCCTTCATGATGCACCAGCCTACGAGGTAAGCAACACTACAGATGCAGAATACAATCATGTAGGCACCTGGCTTGCCATCGAAGCCCATGAAGCTGAAGGCTGAACCCTGACCCTCTGCATAGGTGAAGAGCATACCGGAGCCCTTGTTGATCAGGAAGGAACCGATACCACCTGCCATCGCACCAATACCGGTGATGGTAGCTACAGTTGACTTAGGGAACATATCACCGATGGTAGAATAGAGGTTAGCTGACCAAGCCTGATGACCTGCACCAAGCAAACCGATGATGATAGCTGGCCACCATGCACTGTACTCACCCATAGGCTGGGCTATCAGACCGAGCAATGGGAAGCAAGCGAAAATCAACATTGCACGCATTCTACCGATATATGGATTCATACCCTTCTTGTCTACAAAGTAGGTTGGCAAGTAACCACCACCAATACTCAATACAGTTACAATAGCATAGAGAGTGAAGATGAGGGCGATACCCATACCTGAATCTGAAGAATAACCATACTGGTCAGAGAAATAAGCTGGTGCCCAGAAGAGGAAGAACCACCAAACACCATCAGTCATCAACTTACCTACGATGAATGACCAGGTCTGACGGTAGCTGAAGCACTTCAGGAAACCGATAGTTTTCTCCTCAGCGGCAGTTTCTGTCTCTTTCTCAGCCTCAACCTTATCGAGGTTTTCATCCTGCTCAATATAAGTAAGCTCAGCCTTGTTTACATGCTTGCTGTTAGATGGTTTGTCATAGAGCCATACCCAGAGGCCCATCCATACATAACCGAGCACACCGATGATGATGAAAGCCCACTCCCAGCCCATGCTGCGAGCCAACAATGGAATGGTAGCTGGAGCTGCCAAAGCACCTACAGAAGCACCACTGTTGAAGATAGCGGTAGAGAAAGCACGGTCTTTCTTAGGGAAATACTCTGCTGTTACCTTGATGGCTGCAGGGAAGTTACCTGCCTCACCCACAGCAAGAATCAAACGGCAAGAGAGGAACAGCCATACACTGATTGTAGCAATCGCTACGGCTGCATCACTACCAGCCTGTACCATGCGGAGCGCCTCGATAGAATCATATCCTTCCATCTGCATGGCTACCCAACCGCAACCGGCGTGCATCACAGCACCTGTTGACCATACGAAGATAGCGATGAGATAACCTTTCTTGGTGCCCATCCAGTCAACGAACTTACCTGCGAAGAGGTTAGCGATGGCATAGAAGATTGAGAAAAGACCGGTGATGGTACCATAGTGATCATCTGTCCAGTGGAATTCTGGAGCAATGAAGTCTTTCCATGTTAAAGAGAGAACCTGACGGTCCATGTAATTGACTGTGGTTGCGATGAAGAGCAGCGCACAGATTACCCAACGGAAGTTGGACATTTTGCTTGTTGTAATAGGACTCATTTTGCAAAAAGTTTTTAAGCGTTATACTTATTTTTATTTTAGATTACTATTTAGACGGCAAATCCTGGCTCATGTCATCATAAGCCAGGTTGCCTTTTATCTTTTTTCTTTATTCCAATGTAGGAATCTTCACTACCTGCATATCGTTGTAGATCAGATTCTCACCTGCCATACCCCAGATAAAGGTATAGTTGCTGGTACCTGCTGCACAGTGGATAGACCACTCTGGAGAAATCACAGCCTGCTCGTTGTTCAACCAGATAGGACGTGTCTCCTGTGGCTCACCCATTACGTGAAGAATCTTCTGACCTTCTGGTACATTATAATATAGGTAAGTCTCCATACGGCGGAGGTGAGTATGAGCTGGCATGGTGTTCCATACAGAACCCTCCTTCAACTCAGTAACACCCATCTGCAACTGGCAGGTACGAACACCGGCTACACCGTCGATAATCAACTGGTGGATTACGCGGTCGTTGCTCTCCTTCAGGCTACCAGCCTTGATGTTGTTGGCATCTTTCAGGGTAACCTTCTTGGTAGGATATGTCTGATGAGCACAAGCGCTGTTCATATAGAACTTAGCTGGCTTAGCTGCATCCTTGCTGCTTACCTCGATGCTCTTGGCACCACGACCTACGTAGAGAGCCTCCTGGAAACCGAGTGTATACTTCTTGCCGTCAACGGTTACAGTACCCTCGCCACCGATGTTGATGATACCCAACTCGCGGTTGTCGAGCAGATTCTTCTGATCGTTTGGCTTGTCTGTATAGAGAGGAGCGATAGAAGTCAGCTTCAGAGGAGCGGCTGTTGGCTCAGCACCACCGATGAGGAAGCGGTCGAACAGGGTGTATGTCCAGTTTACCTCGCCTGGAGCAAACACCTTCTCGATAGCGAACTCACCGCGAAGACGGTCTGTTGTATAGTGCTTTGCATCCATCGGATTGCTAGCATAACGAACGTTGTAGTTAGTGTAGGCATTTTCTGCCTTCACTTCATAACCACATTTTCCACACTGGCCAAAAGCCTGACTTGCTGTTAATACCATTGCTGCTAATATTAATGTTAATTTCTTCATTGTTATCTTGTTTATTATTGATATTTTATCTTTAGGGGACCAGCGATAGAATCGCTGGGAACGGGGGGGGTGCAAAGAGGGAGGAAGGGGTTAAGGTTCTTTTTACCTTTTTACCCTTTTACCTTTTTACTTTTTTTCCTCCTTCACGATGCGCTGACGGTTGATAACCATCATGGCTACTGTGATGACTGCGAGAACACCCATACCTACGTATGAAAGCTTCACACCGCGATAGATAACCCATCCGAAGAGAGAGGATGCGAAATCGAGTGCACCGCCTGAGAATCCGTCAGGGATATGAGCGGCATTATCGCCTGTAGCTGCATAAACCTGGTTGGCTGCCAGCGTAAAGTCTGGTGCCATATCGGTAACGAAGTAGAGACCGATGACGAGGGTTACCAGACCGATGATAAGCGTCTTCACCACATTACCTCTTGTAAACGGCAGAATCATTGGGAAGAGGTAGAACATACCTGCCAACGAAGCCAAAGGCAAGAACTGGTTGCCTGGCAGGAAGACTGCGATAGCAAGGATAACCGGAATCAGAATCACAGATGCTACCAGGGTAGTAGGATGACCGATAACCAGGGCAGGACTCATACCGATATGAACCTTCTTGCCGTTAAACTTGGTCTTCACCAACTCCTGTGTCTTCTCAGAGATAGGCTTCAAGCCATCGATAAACAGGGCTGTAATACGGGGAATTAGCTCCATCACAGCACCCATCGTTACACCTAGGAAGAGTATCTTCTTGATATCGAGCTGGGCTGCCCAACCTATCAGGGCACCTACGATAACGCCGAGTACCAGTGGCTCGCCGAGCACACCGAACTTCTTCTTCAGTCCCTCTGCATCGATATCGAGCTTAGAGAAGCCCGGAATCATATCGAAGAGCTTGTTGAAGACGATAGCGAATGGCATGAAACTCTGGCAGAATGGCTGCGGAATTGAGATACCATCCAAATCATAATATTTCTGGAATCTGTCGGCTGTCAGGTCTGCACAAACCAGCGTATTGATGTAGCAGACGATAGCTGCGAAATAGCCCCAGAGCAAACTCTGACCCATCACGAAGTAAGCCACCGCACCGATAAAGGCGAAGTGCCAGTAGTTCCAGAGGTCGATATTTACGGTACGTGTTGTCTTGGTAATCAACATCAGGAAGTTGACACCCAGACATATTGGGATAATCAAAGCTCCCACTGCCGTATTGTAAGCTACAGCTGCAGCTGCAGGCCATCCCATGTCAAAAACGTTTAACTGTAGGTGGTAGATGTCTGAAATAGCCTTCAATGGGTCGTTGAAGTTGGTAGTCAGCAATGCTGTTACCACGCCCAAGCCTACGAAACCCACGCCTACGAAGAGTCCCGACTTCAGAGCCTTTCCGAATTTCATGCCAATACACAGACCGATGACCGTGAAGATGATAGGCATCATCACGCTCGCACCGAGACTGATAATATAGCTAAATACTTGTTCCATTTTAATTTTTTGAATTGTTTAATTGTTAGAAAATACTCGACAAGGAGCACCCTCTTTTGTCTTTAGATGATTTGTTGTGTGCAAAGATACACTTTTTTCTTCAATTACAATACGTTTTGAAGGAAAAATTTACGCAAAAAAAATCCTATCAGAACATTTTCTGATAGGATTTCTCTATTTTTATACGTTTTTGCACGATTTTTTGCCCCAACGGAGTCCATTCTTCACTCTTCGTTCTTCACTCTTCACTTTTCCCTTTTCCCTCTTCACTTCCTAGTCCTGGAAGTAAACTCTCTTCACACGGTTACTGATGGTGGTCAGCACCTCGTAAGGGATGGTCTCGAGGATATCGCTCAGTGTCTGGACAGGCAGATGCTCGCCGAAGATTTCTACCGGATCTCCTTCCTTGCAAGCGATGTCGGTCACGTCTATCATAGCCACATCCATACAGATGTTGCCCACATATTCTGCCTTCTGGCCGTTCACCAGACAGTAGGCATGACGGTTGCCCAGACGGCGGTTCAGTCCGTCAGCATATCCGATAGGGATGGCTGCGATGACGCTGTCTCTGTCGAGAATTGTCTTGCGGCTGTAGCCCACACTGTCACCTGCCTTCACGTTGTGCATCTGCAGAATGGTTGTCTTCAGGGTGCTCACGCAGTTGATGGTCTTGTTGTTGCGCGAATTGATGCCATAGAGTCCGAGTCCCAGACGACACATATCCAGCTGGCGCTCCGGGAAGTGCTCGATACCTGCCGAATTGCAGATATGGCGCAAAATCTTATGGTCGAAGGCTGCCTGCAACTGCTTGCTGCCCTTGTCGAAGAGTTCAAACTGATGAGCTGAGAAATCATCGAAGCTGTCGTCATCGCTGCCCACGAAGTGAGAGAACACAGAACGTGGGATGATGGCATTCTGGTGCTTCAGCTTGCCGATGAGTTCCTCCATATCGTTCTCCGGGTCGAAGCCCATGCGGTGCATGCCGGTATCCAGCTTGATATGGACAGGGAAACCGGTTACGCCCTCTTTCTCGGCTGCCTTGATGAGCGCATCGAGCAGACGGAAAGAGTAAACCTCAGGCTCCAGGTCGTAATCGAACATGGTCTTGAAAGCGGTCATCTCCGGATTCATGATCATGATGTTGCTGGTGATGCCGTTCTTGCGCAGCGTAACACCCTCATCGGCTACAGCCACAGCCAGATAGTCTACACGATGATCCTGCAGAGTCTTGGCTATCTCCACGGCACCTGCACCGTAGCCGTCTGCCTTGATCATGCATACCAGCTTGGTTTCCGGCTTCATAAACGCACGGTAGTAGTTCAGATTGGCTACCACAGCGTTCAGATTCACCTCCAGCGTAGTCTCGTGTACCTTCTGTACCAGCAGTTCGGTGAGCTGGTCAAAGCCAAACTGACGGGCGCCCTTCAGCAGAATCACCTCATCGCGCAGGGAAGCAAACACCTCGCTGGCGATGAATTCCTCTACATTCGGGAAGAAGAACTTCTCTGAAATCTGAATCTCATCGTGCTGCTTGCAGAGCTCAGGACCGATACCGATGAACTTTACTACGCCACGCTTGCGGGCTAAATCGCTCACCTCTTTATATAAAGCCTCCGGTTCCTGACCGCTCTGGTAGATGTCGCTCAATATCAGTGTATGGCGACGGCCGCGATGGTCTGGACGGCGGTTCATGAAGTCGAGAGCGATATCGAGCGAGTTGATATCACTGTTGTAGCTGTCGTTGATCAGCGTACATCCGTGCTGTCCTACCTTCACCTCCAGTCTCATTGCCACAGGTTCGAGCTGTGCCATGCGCTTGTCGATATCTTCAGCCGAAAGACCGAGTTTCGATGCCACGACGGCAGAGATGATGGCATTCTGTACAGATGCATCGTCGATGAACGGGATAGAGAAGCTGTCTTCCTCACCTTTATATATATAGGTAATCACGCTCACGTTCTGCTGCTTCTCGATGTTCTTCACATAGAAAGGAGCCTCCGGGTTCTTGAGCGACCAGAAGAGTTTCTCGCCCTTATAGTCGGGATATTCGGCTATCACCTTGTTGATAACCTCGTCATCGCCATCATAGATTACGGTCTCTGCGTCATGGAAGAGGATGAGTTTCTCCCGGCATTTCTCCTCCATGGAAGAGAAGTTCTCCTGATGCGCAGCACCCAGATTGGTCAGTACGGCGATGGTTGGCTGGATGATGTCACGCAGGGCAAGCATCTCGCCAGGCATACTGATTCCTGCCTCGAAAACGCCCACCTGGGTCTGCTCGTTCATCAGCCATACCGACAATGGCACACCTATCTGAGAGTTGTAACTGCGCGGACTGCGGGTAACAAACATGCTTGGCGAGAGCAGTTGGTAGAGCCACTCCTTGACCATGGTCTTGCCGTTTGAACCCGTGATGCCTACGATAGGGATGTTAAACTCGTCACGGTGGCGCTCAGCCAGACGCTGGAGAGCCTCAAGCGTGTTTACTACCTTCAGGAAGTTGGCTCCCGGATAATCAGAAGCATAGCCCTTAGGCACATTCGTTACAACAAAGTTTTTCACACCTCTGCGATACAGCTCAGGGATGTAGTTATGACCATCATTGCGCTCCGACTTGAGCGCAAAGAACAGAGTTTCCTCTGGGAAACAAAGTGAACGACTATCGGTCAGGATAAAACCGATGTTGGTATCATTGTCTCCATAGCGACGCGCACCTATCAGTGTGGTTACCTTTTCAATAGTATATGTCATTGTCTTGTTATTTAAATATTCTTTATTTTATAAGAGATGATATTTCTCCATTTTATAAGAGATGATATTTCTCCTCAAATTGTCTTTTTTTCTCTTCCGTCCTGGCGATGAACTTCTGATGTTCCTCGCTCTCGGGATGGAAGGGCTTATGGCCGAGTGCTTCGCGGATAGGCCGCCAGTCTTCCAGAAACTGTTCGGATGCCTTGCCGAAGTAGGTTGCCCGAAACCGCTCCCAGATATATTCCACAGCCTGTTCGCTCGGGTGCAGCATGTCTTCCTTGTAGAAGCGGTAGTCACGGAGTTCATCGTTCATGATCTCGTAAGCCGGGAAATAGCTCACCACCCCCGGATTCTCCTTCACCAGCTTATCGGCTGCCAGCAGGAGCGTAGCCTTCGAAAGCTGACTCCCGTGATAGCCGTATTTCGCATAGCGGATAGGACTTACCGTGATGATTACCTTCAGAGTGCCTTCACTGCCATCAGATGCTGCGGTCTGCGATTTCAGCAGATTGATAGCCTTCTGCAGATAGCCGGCACATTCGTCCACGCTCAGTTCCCGCTCTTCGAAGAGGCGCTGCGGACGCTTCTGGCAGTTGTCCACTATCTCGCCCGTCTCCTTCAGGATATACACATGGTTGGTACCCAGCGTAAAGACTGCCACACGGGGACGCACCTCGGAACATTTCTCTACCGTATGGAGAATGCTTGCCGGATTATACATCACCCCGAAGGGATTCACCGTAGCCCGGAAGCGGTTCTCCACAAACCGCCTACCCAGATTGTCGGCAAAGCAACTGCCCACAAAGAGCATCCGCTCTGCCGCCCTTATCTCGAAGTCGGCCTTCGGAATATCTATTTCTGTTCTAAATCGCATCATCAGAATTTTCAATCTGTTGAACTTTCGCAAGTAAGCTCCACACGCCCTGAAAGGGCAGAAGCTCCTAGCCCAGGGCAACGCCCTGGGTTATTACGGGCGCTAGCCTATCGCCCTGTAAGGGCAAAAGCTTTTAAAAAACTCAGTTTAAGGGGATTTGCAATCCCCGCTACTCTTTTTTGCGCTTTCTCACCTCAACAACTACACCTATTATAATAAGGAGAGCCAGAACGCCATAGCCGATGTAAGCCACGGTCTCGGTATTCTTGAGCGACTGAGGATGGAAATCGAGAACCACTTTGTGGCTGCCAGCCTTCACGTTCAGCGCACGCAAGATATAGTTTACCCTACCCAGCTCAGCCGGCTGTCCGTCTACCGTAGCCGTCCAGCCCGGATAGTAAATCTCAGAGAATACGATTACGCCGCCCTTGTTCGACTTCACCTCGTAAGTCAGGTTGTTCGGCTTATACAGAATCATCTTCACTACCGAAGTATCATCCTGCTTCACGCTCTGCGCCAGCTGTTCCTTGAATTTGGCATCAGCCACAGCCACGTGTCGGAGGTTCACCTTGCCCACGCCATCGATTTCCTCGTTGGCATTGTTCACATACTTCACCTCGTCTACAAACCATGCATTGCCGTAGGCATACGGATTCTGAACCGGAACGGTCTGTCCGCCCTGCAGCGGCATGATGAAGTATTTGGTATTCAGCATGTTCAATACCGGATAGATACTGTCGCCGTTCACCTTGGTCATATCGCCGCCCGCAGCAGCTACAGCCTGCATCGTCTTCTGCATCTCAGGAGCGATGTGAGCATCAATCATCTCTTGGTAGCGACGGAGCTTGGCTGGATGATAACCGCCGATGCTCTTGTGGTAGTAAGAGGTCTCGTTCTCATTGAATGTATTCGATGCCAGATTCAGCACACGGTAGTCGAGTGCCTTGTCACGGCAGATAATCTTGTCGGTCTCGGTCATCTGCTGCGGTGTATCGCGCTGCGCCTTGTCTACGAACATATCATCGTAGAGATAGCGCTTGTTCACCATCCACATATCCACCAGACAGAGCACGGCGATGCCGGCAATCATATATTCCTTGCCCAGCTTCTTCATCTTGAAGAGCATCAGCAGTGCCGAACCGATGAGGATGATCCAGAACGAACGCCAGCAGTCGGATGTGAAGATGCCCTTGCGGATATCCGTCAGATTGCTCATGATTGGAGAGATATACTCCTGAGGCAACTGCTGCAGCGCCTGTGTCTCCTGTACCGATACGAAATCTGGGAAGAATACGCCCGGCATGATGGCAAAGAGCAGACAGAAGCCTGCTGTCAGACCGAAACTGGCATATACATATTTTATCTTCTCTGTCAGAATCTCCGGCTCATCCACAATCTTCTTCAGCGCCATCATCGCCAGGAGCGGGATGGTGAATTCTGCGATAACCAGGATAGATGCCACCGTTCGGAACTTGGCATACATCGGCACATAATCGAGGAAGAAATTGGTAAACGGCATGAAGTTTCTACCCCAGGCGAGCAGGATGCTCAGGATGGTGGCAGCAAGCAGCGCCCACTTCATCGGACCCTTCACGATAAACAGACCGAGAATAAAAAGCATGCAGACGAAGGCGCCTACATATACCGGTCCGCTCGTTCCCGGCTGGTTGCCCCAATACTGTCCCAGCTGCTGGTAAATCTGCACAAAGTTAGGATCAGCCTTCTCCATCGCCTGCTGGTTCTGTGCCAACGGAACAGAAGCACCGCCCTTAGCATCCGGAATCATCAGCGTCCAGGTTTCGTCGATACCGTAGCTCCACTGTGTGATATAGTCTCTATCCAGACCGCTGCTGGTCTGGTTAGTCGCATTTTTCTTTACAAGTTCACTCTTTCCACGCATGGTTTCCTGACCATACTGCCAGGTATGATAAAGGTTCGAGAGGTTGAGCGAGATACCGATGAGGGCACCCACCACGCATACCGCCGTAGCCTTTCCGAAGCGTGCGAGTTCACCTTTTCTGATGGCATCCACCAGGAAGGCAATCACCATAAAGAGGATGATAAAGAGATAGTAATAAGTCATCTGCACGTGGTTTGCCTGCACCTCGAAAGCCGAGAAGATGGCAGTAAGGAGCAGTCCCTTGAGATACTTGCCCCGATAGGCAAGCACCACGCCAGCAATCATCGGCGGCAGATAAGCCAGCGCCCATACCTTCCAGATATGTCCGGCAGCGATGATGATAAAAAAGTAGGACGAGAATGCCCAGATGATACTTCCCAGCGCCGCCAGCGACTGTCTGAAGTCGAAGGCACGCAGCATGATATAGAAGCCCAGAAGGTATACGAAAACATACCATACATAGTCTGGCAACCACAGATGATATGCCTTCACAATCTGGCTGAGCACCTGATTACTGTCATACGAAGGCGACATCTGATAGGTAGGCATACCGCCAAACACCGAGTTCGTCCATCGTGTAGTCTCTCCAGTCTGCTGCTGGAAGAGTTCCTTTTCATGTCCCAGTCCCTTTCCAGCCGCCGCATCATGTCGGAAGAGGATTCGTCCGTCCATATCGGCTGGCATAAAGTAGACGAAGGAGATGATTGCAAATGCAATAACTACCAGAATATCCAGTAGATACTTCTTCAAAAATTTCATATTTCTATATAAACGTTTATAATTTGAAGGCAAAGATAGCACAAATTGGAGACAAAAACAAAAAATATAGCAAAAATTTATATTTTTTTTGTTGAGAAAGTTGTAATAGGTCAGAAATAGGGGTTTCCCCTCTATCATTTAGGGAAACACTCGCTGCCGTTTCGTTTTTTATTCGTACCTTTGCACCGTAAAACAAGTTTCTTCAAACAGAATATATTAATGTATAAAAGAATAAGAATTATGAAAAGACTATCATTCATCATGATGGCATTGCTCCTGGCTCTGATGCCGGCAGCAGCACAGAATTATCGTGACAGCAGATATTATAACAAGCAGACGGGTCATCTCGACTACCGTTTCAACAACAATTATGGCAGTCCGTATTACGGATTCCGCATCGGTCCAGCCTTCACCTTTGTCAATTCCGACGATTCCCGTCTGGATGGTGGCGACTGGCAGACCGGTCTGAATGTGGGCGTAGTAGCCGGCATCCCATTGACCGACAGTGCCCCACTCTATCTCGAGACCGGACTTTCATATATAGAGAAAGGTGGCAAGAAGGATCTTCCTGAAGGCAAGAAGATGACCTACGACCTCAATTATCTTGAGATTCCAGCCGTACTGAAGTACAAGTACGAGGTAGACGACCACTTCTCCATCCAGCCTCAGGTAGGCGGCTATTTTGCCGTTGGTGTAGGAGGCAAGATCAAGAACTTTGCCGAGCGTGAAGCAGAGAGTTCATTCAAGGATGCAAACTTCCGTCGCCTTGATGGTGGTATCCGCATCGGCTGCGGCATCGGCTACGACATGTTCTATGCCGATCTCACCTACGACATCGGTCTTGCCAACATCTGCCACGACAGTTTCGACAAATCCCACAATGGAGCCCTCCAGCTCAATTTCGGAGTTAACTTCTAGGAAACCTCAGCCGTAACCCAGTTTTTTGAACTTCACGGCAGTAGAAAGCTTGGAGCCGAGAACCAAAGCATAGAATCCGCTCTCGTTGACGAAGATCATCTGCTGAGTTCGTACTGTTCGGCTTCCATCTTTACGCAAACGCCCCGAAAGTTTGACGTTGTGTTTCGCAACGTCAAATGTATTAACTAACTGACGCACAGCACATCTTGAAATCTTATACCCCCAGCACATCACAGACATCCTTTGCACAGAACTGCGGTTCTCCTTTTTTTAAAAAACTACCCATGCACCTTAAAACAGGGGGCATGGGTAAGACCATCCGTATTCAGTATTCAGTTATTC
>NZ_JAHOEA010000129.1 GCF_019127135.1 Segatella copri
GTCGAGTAAGTGGAGGGAATTTCACCCTCCCTTCTCTCGGAACCGTGCTTGACAGTCTCCCATCACACGGCTCTTCGCACTTAACTCTTTTGTTTATTAATTTATATTCTTTATTAACCTAGACGTGGATAGGGTACATATCCCTTCACCCAGTGTGAAAACTCATTTCTGTTGTATGCCGCATACTCCACAAGCCAGTCATACGCCCTGCCAAACTTCCTTCCCTTGGAGAAACGCTTATACTTACGCATCACCCATCGGGTTAGTCGCTCGTTGATGTAATTCAACACCTTGCGGAACTCAGACCTACCAAACTTCATATAGTAGTTCATCCATCCACTAATCTGCGTATCAACTTCATTGCTTATGTCTAGCAGACAAGCAAAAGTCTTATGATTCAGTTTCCAAGCCCTTACGGCTTCTTTAATTCTCTTCATCGACTTCTTGCTTATTGCAGGGAGAAAAGCAGTAAAGTTTTGACCCGTCTTTCTGTTTCTTGCACTTCTAGGTCTGAAGGTAAAGCCTAGAAAGTCAAAGGATGTATGTTCCGAGTCACCTCTTCGATTGCTATCCTTACAATAGACTATCTTTGTCTTCTCTTCATTCAGTTTCAATCCACATTCCTCAAAGCGCTTCATTAGAACAGCTTTCAAGAACTGGGCTTGCTTCTCCGATACGCAGTGGCAGATGGTGTCATCAGCATAACGCTCAAACGGAATCGTTGGATAGTTACGCGACATCCATTCGTCAAACACGTAGTGTAGGAACAAGTTTGCCAAAACCGGACCTATCACAGAACCTTGGGGAACTCCCATCGTTCTTTCTATCACTTCACCTTTCGATGTCTGATAGGGAACTTTGAGCCAACGCTCAATATATAGAAGTACCCATTTCTCCTCTGTATGCTTGCGGACTGCTTTCATCAACAATTCATGATTGATTGTGTCAAAGAACTTACTGATGTCCATATCAAGCACCCAGGGATTCACATAGCAGCGCTCCTTAGCCTTGGCTATGGCTTGATGCGCTCCCTTGCCTGGACGATAGCCATAGGAATCTTCCTTGAAGATAGGTTCGAGTATGGGAGTCAGTACTGATACTACTACCTGCTGCGCTATTCTATCTTCAATCGTTGTTATGCCCAGAGGGCGAGTACCACCATTGGACTTGGGTATTTCTACCAGCTTTACCGCTTTGGGAAAGTAACAGCCAGAACTCATGCGATTCCATATCTTATAAAGGTTCTTGGACATTTCTTTGTCAAATGTCTTTTGGTCAACCTTATCGATACCCGCACTACCCTTGTTTTCCTTCACCTTGTGGTAAGCTTCCCACACCAATCGCTTGTCTATTACAAAAGGTTTTGCCTCGTTCATTGTTTCATCCTCAATTTCTTAAGTTGGACTTTAAATCTGGCTAAGCACGCTACCCCCTTCGCTCCATCCCCATTACAGAGACTTCAACACTACTACGAGGTAGTCCGCCACAGACATGGACATCAGTACTTTCTGCCTTGCGTGTCACGGCTCTCGGCATTTTCCCTTAGCATTCCATGTCTATTTCTCCTGTTCCTCTAAAGAGCCCATGTCAAGTTCATGCCACCTATACACCGCACACCCAGCAGACAGTAAACAGGTTTCCTCTGCCATTATCCCAAGATACAGAATAGACCTTGGTTCTGATGTGACTTGCTAACTTTGCTAACGATGCTTCATCAATGGTTCACTTGCGTTCATCTCCTTGACACATACCTTGCCAACCTTACGGAAGACTTTCAATTGTCGTTCACTACCCATCAGTTTCCATCAGAGCAGCACAAAGTGGTTTGCAATCAGCACCTGCATGCCGAATGCAGTGGGTCTGCCACCATCTCTTTAGAAGTACGACAGAAATCTATCAAATATAGCCAATATCTGACTTCATTCTGTCTCAGGACACAC
>NZ_JAHOEA010000130.1 GCF_019127135.1 Segatella copri
TACCCTTGCCAAACACCTCGAAGTTGCCGTCTCTTCCTGTAACCATTGGCACTTGACGCAGCACATCATTTGCTGTACCTGCATGAGACAGTTGGGAGTTGGCGACAGTTGTAACCAAGGCATTGCCCTTGATGGCGGTAACAGGGCGTGATGATTTCACCACCACTTCGCCGAGCATCTTGCTGTTCTCTTCTAAAGTAATGACGCCCACAGTCTCGCCTATGCAATCCTTACAAATGGTCTTATAGCCCACGGATGTCACCTTGATGATTCCGCCATTGCAGGAGGAATCGATGGAGAAGTTACCATCTTCTCCACTCACTGCTCCCTTGACGAAAGCTGAGTCTTGTCGGTTCAAGAGTACCACATTGGCGAAAGCCAAAGGCTCGCCCTTGGTGTCCACTACCTTTCCAGTGATGTTCTGCGCCATCAGCGGAGTCATTGCCGAGAGGCACAAAACTGTTGTGATAATTACTTTCTTCTTCATATTTTCCTGTTTTTATTCTTTTCTGAGGCAAAAGTATGAAGTTTGTGGCAAAAGACTTTGACACAAAAGTGTATTTCTGAGGTGATGGGCAGAAAAATTACACTTTTGTGTGTGTTAAGAGAGAGAAACGATACACATGTTGCTTGATTTTCTGACTTTGGAAGAAAATCTACATTTATTTTCGAGAGTAACTCGAAAGGTTTTGAGTAACTCAAAACATACCTTGCTGTGTCTTTATGGACACAATGTTTTGGAAAGAACAAATCTAATACCATTGAAAACACTGCGGTGGTTCGCCAAGTGGCTGGAGGCGCAAAGCCTCCAAGGAACGGCTCGTTTTTCTCTATGTCCAAAGAATGAAACAAATAAATCCCAAAGAATGAAGACATGGAATACCATTCCTCGGGATGAACAAAAATGCATTTCTGTATGTCATACGTTTTATATGTCATACGATAAACATGTAAAACGTATGACATCAATGTATATATGCTTACACGCTTTTTTGCATGGATACTTCTTTATCACATTACAAGTTCATTTCTATACGACAGTGAACAACTGAAGCGTCAAAGATACAACCATTTTCAACAAAAGGTATTCGTCCCTCCGTAGAGTTGCAGGACAATAGTTGTTTTCTCTTTTGCTTCGTACAATCTATTGAAGATAGCATCACGAAGTTGTGCTGCGCCAAAAGAGTGGAGACGAAAGGAAATGACAACTATCATCGGAAAACTATACAGCGTTTGCCAAACACCAACGGAAGTTTCGTCCTTGCGTTGAACTTCTGACATAGACAGTATACCTTCCTTATATATGGCTCGTATCACAGAGTTGAGTTTGGGAGCTGTGGCATGAAATATATTCACCAACTCGCCCTCACTCATCCACAATTCCTTCAAGTTGGACGGAATGGAAAGTATCCCATTTCCGTCTATAGTGATAATTGTCCTTTTCATACCATTCCTCCCATTACAGGCAAGTGTCCTTTGATTCGACTTTCAAAAACAGATATGTCATGGTCAAGTTTGCTGCTTGTCACCTTGGCATATATCTGTGTCGTTGTGATGTTTGTGTGACCGAGAATCTTGCTAACGCTTTCTATCGGCATACCATATTCTAAAGCCAAAACTGCCCAAGTATGACGAGACACGTGGAATGAAACTCTCTTCTTGATTCCACACATTACAGCAACTTTCTTGATACGCTTGTTGATACTGTCAAGATTGCCTATATTGAACAAATGCTTGTCCTTTCGGAATGATTTGTATCTTTCAATAATCTGCATAGGTATATCCATCAGCTTGATTTGGAATGGTACACCTGTCTTCTGACGCTTCGACACAATCCAAGGAGCACCATTAATCATGCTGATGTTGTCCTCCGTCAAGTTTTTGATGTCGATGAAAGCTATACCTGTCCAACTGCCAAAGATAAAAAGGTCTCTCG
>NZ_JAHOEA010000131.1 GCF_019127135.1 Segatella copri
GAGGGTGTGTCATAAGTCTGTGACGCACCCCTTTTTATTTTTTGCCTTTTCACAGATACGAAATCTTTAAAAAACATTTTTATTTACAACAAAGCCCAAACTTTCACAAGCTCGGGCTTTGCCTTTCCGCAAAAGATTTGTATCTTTGCAGAAAACTTCTTTAAGTATGGCAAAGATACAAATAAAATCTGAAACTCGGCACGAATTGAGCTTTTTTCCTAACTCTTTCGATGATTATGTGCCAAAAGACAGCAAAGTTCGTATGGTGGATCATATTATTCGCAGTATGGACATCAACCCTCTCATGGATACCTATGATGGGATTGGTGCTCCTCCTTATAGTCCGAAGATGCTTCTAAGTTTAGTTGTTTTTGCCTATATCAATGGCGTTTATTCCTGTCGTGGCATAGCGGACGCACTTAAATACGATGTTCGCTATATGTGGATTTGTGGAGGTAAGCAACTATCTTTCGCAACAATCAACCGCTTTAGATCCAATCATATGATTAAATGCATCGACTTTTATTTTGATGCAGTCGTCTCCATATTGGTTGAAAAGGGCGTGATTAGTCTGGAGGAACAATATGTTGATGGTACTAAGATAGAGTCGAAAGCAAACAAGTACACGTTTGTATGGAAGAAGACTGTGGAAAAGAACAGGGCTAAGCTCTTGGAAAAGACCTCTGCTGCATTGGCTCAGATAAAAGAACAAATTCGCCTGAATGGCGGGAGTGACATTAAGGAAGAAGACTGCGAGCCAGCCACTTCCGCCAAGGATGTAAAGAGAAGTGCACGTTTGTGTGAGAGGCAAGCGAAGAACCTTCCTAAGGCAAAGCTTACAGGAAGAGAGAAGCAAAAGCTAAATACTCAGATAGATCACTTGTTCAAAGCCTCGGACAAACTGTGCGAGTATGAAAAATCACTGGATATACTGGGCGAGAGAAACAGTTACTCCAAGACTGATCCCGATGCGACCTTCATGCGCCTCAAGGAAGATGCCATGAACAATGGGCAGACAAAGCCTGCCTATAACCTTCAAATTGCGACAGAGAATCAATATTGGACGAATTTCGCCCTTTATCCCAATCCAACAGACACCCTGACCTTCAAGCCTTTTTTGGATAAGTACAAGAAAAGATATGGAAAGCAATCCAAGAGCGTCACCGCAGACTCAGGGTATGGCTCGGAGGAGAACTACGAGTACCTAGAGATGGAAGAGATGATGGGTTATGTAAAGTACAACTGGTTTCACAAGGAACAGCATAAGCCTTTCAAGGAGGATGCCTTCAACCAAGCGAACTTCTACTACAACAGGGATGATGACTATTATGTCTGCCCCATGGGACAACACATGGAACCTTGTGGACAACGGCAAACGAAAAGTGACTCCGGCTATGTGTCTGTCATTACATTATATAGAGCACAACGATGTGATGGATGTCCGCTTGGAAGTCTCTGCAAGAAATCCAAAGGCAACAGAACCATATATGTCAACCATAAACTGAATGCATATAAAAAGGAAGCCTTCCTGCTACTAACGTCTGAAGAGGGCTTGAAACACAGAAGCCAGCGACCGATAGAGCCGGAAGCTGTATTTGGGCAGATGAAGGCGGATATGCATTATAAGCGATTCAGGCATTTTGGAATGGACAAGGTTTATATGGATCTAGGATTGTTCGGAATGGGATTCAATTTGAAGAAATATTTGGGTATAAAACGATAAAACTCAATTTTGGTTGTTTTATCGTCAGGGATAACTATGCCCTTTTGTGGGCTTTGGGGCTGTTTTGTTATCGATAAAACAAGAAAAGTAAAGTTTCTATACAATATAATAAGATTTCCTTTGTGAAGAAAGACTACGATTCAACTAGAATATATAGAAACACACACAAAAAAAGGGTGCGTCACAGACTTATGACACACCCTC
>NZ_JAHOEA010000132.1 GCF_019127135.1 Segatella copri
TAGCCTACGAACGAAACCTTCATGAGGGCCTGTTTCTGCTGGCAGGGGATGACGAAATCGCCGTTAGCGTTGCTCACGCCTCCACAGAGAAAGGAGGAATCCTTCGGGTTGAGCAGCTGGATATTGGCGAATTCTACAGGAAGATTGTGATTGTCTATCAGTCTGCCTATCAGCTTGCGCTCGCTCTTGCGTATGCATTCTACCGTGATGAGGCTGTCACCTACGGTCATCTGCATCGGATAGAAACCGATTACCTTGCGGATGGCATCGGGAATATTGGCTGTCTTCACGTTCTGGGTAACTGTGAAATCCTCCAGTTCGTTGTAGATGAAACTGATTTTGTAGCGCTTGGAAGCCTTGTCGAGGTCGATGAGGACGTCCGACATGCTGCGGTTGTGATAGTTGCGCTGGATGTGCTGTGCGCTCATCGCCAGGGCGAACGTGCACAGCAGGAATATGATGGCTGAAAATCTTCTCATAATGATACTTTTTAACTTTGAGCTTTGAACATTGAACTTTATGATTACTTTGAGAGTCGATAATATTATGCTTACTTTTGATAAGCTTGTTATTTTACAATCAGCTCGTTTTGTTGCAATTCGATGTTTACATTCTCGAATTGGTTCAGTTCTTTTACGATGTTCTCGATGCTCGAATGACTGTTCCATTCGTAATAGAGGCGGAGGGTCTTGTCCTCGTTATTCTCAAACTTCACTTGTAAATCATAATAAGAAGCAATCTCTGAAATCATCTGCTCGAAAGTCACATTCTCGAAAGTCTTGTGAATGGCTGGCTTTTCTGGTTTCGGATGAGTCAGGGAATCCGTTGCTGCTACCTGCTTTGCGGAATCTGATTTCATGACTTCCGGATGAGTGTCCGCGGTTACTTGGGTTGTTTCCTGGCTGCGCTTGATGTAAGTATGGATTGCGGCAAAGGCAATACCCGAAATCAAGACAAAGCCGGCGATGGATGCTGCCAGTTTACGCCAGGAAGTTATAGGATGGGATGCTTCCTGAAGTTGATGTTTCTGGCTGAATTTCTCCCATTCCTCATCTACATTAATAATAGGAGAGGGGCTTTCAAGTGCAGAATCCACTTCCACCATCGTCTGATAGAGTTTTCGGCATTCCTCATCCTGCAATATTTCACGAATCTCCTCATCAGAATACTTCTCCTGATGGTCGATGATATCCAGTATTTTTTCAAACTTGTCCATAATAAATCTGCTAAGGGTTAAACTTTTGCTTTAATTTTCTGATGCCTTGCGCCAGATGCTTATAAACTGCCACTTCGCTGATGCCCAATTCCGTAGCAATCTCCCGATATTTCAGTTTCTGTCGAAAGCGGAGATTGAGTACCTTGCGGGTTTGTGGCGTGAGTTCAGCATCCATATAAGCCTGAATTGCCTCGTACTTTTCGGTCTCCCTGTCTATTTCGGCAATCGTCGCTTCCAGGGGAGCTATCGAAGTCGAAGTATCGGCTTTCAGGAGGTGATGAACCCGGTCTTTCATCTTCTGTCGGCTCAACAGGTTAAGGCATTTATGGCGCACACACACCAGAAGGTAGCTCCCGGCGTTGGCGGAAGGCAGGGGCGAATCGCTGGCTATTGTCTCGTTATCAAGACCCAGTTGAGTCTTTCCGTCGAGCACATCGGCAAAGACTTCGCTCACCACATCCTTGCTGGCTGCATCATCCTTCAGAAGTACCCTGGCCAATTGGTACATCCTCAGATAATGCTGCCGGAAGAGCTGTTCTATCGTTTCTTTGTTTATTTGCATTACTTTATTTTCTTTTCTTTTGCGTATATTACAATCGAATTTTCATTTTCCTAACCCTTAGCAGAATATTTTTTAATGCAAATTTTTAAAACGTCAAAAATACCCTATCGGACTTGCTC
>NZ_JAHOEA010000133.1 GCF_019127135.1 Segatella copri
CTGGAGAAATATAGAGACTTACTTCCTGACCGATGGAAAAAGCAGTAGCAGCATTAGTTTAATCAGCTGTTACTGCTTTTTTTTTGAATTATGCAAGGTATAAACGCGGAGACGCTTACATAGAGTACGAAATGAACTCTGAAAAAATGTTGAATTTCGTAGAATGATATTAATTTTTTAACACGCATAATTTGCTAGTTTCCAACCTTTTTCGTAATTTTGCCAAGAGTTTCTGTGTCTCTTATGTAGAGATTCAGATGAACGACATCAATAAACGAATTTGATTCGCATGATGAAAGAGACAAATATACAACCACAGGTTACGTCCACTATTGCAGGGGACGACGGCGAAGCCGTGGCAAAAAGTGAAGAAAACGCTAAGAAAAAGGTTCCGGAAAAGCCTAATGAAGGGCTTGAAAAACCTGCTGATGCAGGATGGTATGTGGCTGTAGTGAGAGTGAATTGTGAAACGAGAATAGCTGATTCTATACGGATTCATCTTAATTACGATCATGTTTGGTTTGATTACTGGATTCCCAAGGTAAAAGAGGTTTATATTGATAAGCGTAGCCTCAAGCGTAAAGTGAAAGAAAAGCTGTTTCTTTCCACTTTCATTTTTTGTAACGTTTCTCCGTCACAACTTGATAAGATTCGCTTCCGTTCGGATGTGTATAGGATGCTGACGATGCCAGGTCAAAGGAAAATCTACCAAATTCCCGACCAGGTTATTGCTAACTATCGGAATTTTGTAGAGAATGACGATGAGCCTGTCACTGCCGCCCCTGTACCTTTGAAGAAAGGTATCAAAGTACGGGTAGTGGCAGGCAGCATGAAAGGTGTGGAAGCCTACGTACAGAGCTATAATGGCAAGAAAGCCATCATCGGTAGCGAAATCAAGTACATCAGTGGCGCTACGCTTACAATAAGTCGAGATTTGCTAGAAGTCGTCACCCCCTAATCCCCTCCGCAAGCCCTGCAGCAAGAGGTGGAGCCCTCTTTAAGGGGAAAAAGCGATGCAAATGAGTGCAATGAAAGCTTGCTTTCAAATTGCCGAGTACAGCTCGCTTTATCAAAAATGAGGGACGGGGTGATTTTCGAAAAAAAGAACGCCTAAAAAGGCAAAAAATAGCAAAATAGAGCATTTGGTTTGAGTTTCAAGTGGTTGTGGCAGTAGTTGGCTTTAGTTGGCAGTGACAAGGAAATGAGGAAAAAGCAGATTAGAGAAATAGAAACGCTTTCAAATCATTACCCAATGGAAACGCCCTAATAAGCATTTTTAACGGTAGCGGTTCAATCTTCTCCATTCTGCGTAAGTTTTGGTTTTGCCATGCAACTCTCATAGTTTAATTTTGCACCGAACAAAAAAGTAAGAATTATGAGATGCACTTTCAAGACAGTCTTCTATGTAAATGGAAGCAAGGAGAGAAATGGAATTGTCCCAATCATGGGGCGAGTGACAATCAACGGAACAATCGCACAGTTCAGTTGCAAGCAGAGCGTGACCAAGGCTATCTGGGATGCCAAGGGCAACAGAGCCATTGGCAAGAGCAAGGAAGCCAAGGAGGTGAACTTTGCGCTTGACAACATCAAGGCTCAAATCGCCAAGCATTACCAGCGACTTTCCGACCGTGAGGCGTTCGTTACTGCTGAAATGGTGAGAAACGCCTATCAAGGCATAGGCACCGAATACGAGACCTTGCTCAGAGCTTTCGACAAGGAGAATGCAGCCTTTGCCAAACGTGTAGGCAAGGACAGAGCCAAGAACACTTACAACAAGTATCTTGTGGTGAGAAAGTACGTTGCCGAGTTCATCAAGTATCAGTACAAGCGCAGCGATATGTCCATGAATGAGCTTACCGAGG
>NZ_JAHOEA010000134.1 GCF_019127135.1 Segatella copri
GAAAAGAGAAACACTCAAGAAAATTCTGAATTTCGTCATTACCGTTCTCACCGCCATAGCCTCTGCCTTTTGCGTGCAGAGCTGCCAGTAGTATCGCTCGCAAGTCCGTTAGGCGTTAGGGAGAAACGCCTAGCGGACTTGCGTATTTCAGACTATCTACTATAAACTGTTAACTATCAACTATTACCTCCCCCACTTTTATCTGTTCCTGGCATCTGTCTGCCACTTCTTTTCTATGCGTTACACAGATGATGGTCTTGTCGGCATAAGCAGCAAACAGACGGTCGAAAAGGAGCTTCTCGGTTTCGGCATCCAGCGATGAACTGATTTCATCCAACAGCAGAATGTTGCCTTTGCGCAAAAGACTGCGGGCTATGGCAATGCGCTGCGCCTGACCGCCACTCAAACGGGTGGCATGCTCTCCTATCTTCGTATCCATACCTGCCGGCAAACTGAACACGAAATCGGCACAGGCTATATGAAGGGCATCGGAAAGCTGCTCATCAGTAGCCGCAGGATTCGCCAGAAGAAGATTATCACGTATGGTTCCGCTCATCAGCGTATTACCTTGCTCTATATACACGATATGCGAGCGCATACCGGTTCCTTCTACCGCTTTGCCCTGTGCATCATACAAAACAATCTTTCCGCTATCGGGTTGGATGATACTCGACAAGAGACGCAGGATGGTGGTCTTGCCACAACCGGTTTCTCCCACTATCGCTACAGATGTGGCGGGACGGAAATCATAAGAGAAATGGCTGACTACCATCTTCTTACGCTCATCGGGATAAGAATAGCTCACATTCTGAAGACGGATGCCACAAGCATGCTGCAAAGGAATTGGAGCATCAGCCTGCGACAGAGACTTCTCCTGTTCGGTATTTTCGATCTCTACCAAACGGTCTACACTCGCTGAAGCATGAATCAGTTGGGGAATCATGCCCAGGAGCGACATGATAGGACTCTGTATCTGTCCTACCAACTGCAGGAAAGCGGTCATCACACCAAAGGTTATCAACCCATTCTTGAGTTGGATGGCGCCATAGACAAAGGCTCCGAAATAGCCGTAACTGAAGGTGAAGGCAAGGAGCAGGCGGGATATCAACGTAAAACGGATTCTACGGCGAACCAGATGATGCAAACGCTGCTGCATGCTGCCTACCCTACCGGAAACCGTGCTTTCAGCCTGCAAGGTCTTGATGGTGAGTTCATGTTCTACCGTCTCCTGAATCATCATCTGTATACTGCTCTCCTCCTCGCGTATCGCCAGCGTCATCTTCTTGAGCCGGCTACCGAGATACTTGGCGCAAACGGCTACCACCGGTGTCAGTACCAGAAGACTCCATGCCAGGATGGAATCGATGGAACGCATCAGGAAGAAGGCGCCGAAGAGCTGCACCAGGGTGACTACAACCGATGGCAAGACATCCGTAACAACCGAAGAGGCTGACGAGAGATCGCGCTCCAAACGCTGACTGATATCGCCGGAAAGCATATCGGAAGCTGGTTTTCCGGAACCAGCCCCAGTCTGATGCTTTTCGGCATAGAGTTTCCTGCCCAGCACAAACCGGAAGAGACGGCTACGCATATCATTCTGAAGGATTACCTCGGTGATGCCGGAAAGATAGAATACCAGCTGGCGAAGGGCTATCAATAGAGCGATGACTGAAAAAAGCACGATGGTTTCGCGCAGCACGTCGCCACGCCAGATCACCACATCGATGAACCGGCGACACAGCCAGACGAGCCATAAGCCTAAAGCTACCTGCAGGAGACCAGCAATGATGCGCAAGAGCAAACGTCCACGGACAGCAGACATCTGGCGGAAAAACC
>NZ_JAHOEA010000135.1 GCF_019127135.1 Segatella copri
CGCGATCCTTGAAATACGTCTGGTAGGCATTCTGCATTTCTACAATGAATTTCTCGCCGTTTTCGCCCTCACAATATACATCAAAGATGGCTCTGCGGTCGGTATAGACATCTCCCACATGCTCTGGATTCAGATACGATACGTCCTTAACAACCTGTCTGCCATTAAACAAGCTGTTGAGGAAGCAAATGAGCAAATCCTTGTTCATTGCTGTTCCAAAAATTCGCTTGAAGCCGAAGTCGGTCAGCAAGCTGATGTATCTTTCTTCTACCTGTTTCATACGCTTTATGTTTTTATTTTGTTTTGCAAAGATAATGCAAACGAGCGCAGAATATCAAGCTTGCTTGAATATTTTGCCGAGTGCAGTTTATCTTCTGCAAAGATACGCTGAATATTTGTAACTTCCAAATTTTTAGGGCTGTTTTTTACATAGAGGAGAGGAAAGTCTTTTTACTTCTCCCTTCACCACCCTTCACCACCCTTCACCCTTAACTCTCTGACCCACAAAATATTAAACAAAAAGGTGAAGGGTGAAGGGTTGAAAACTCTTTTATATATATACGCGTGAAGGGTAAGGGTAAAAACCGAAAAAAAGACCCTAGGGTCAAAAATCGCAAAATCCATAAAATAAAGAATATAATATAGAGTTTAAAATATACCCTTCACCCTTCACCTCGTCATTTTTCTGCTTTTTCTTCCGCCAGGCAATACAAAACCAAACATCATCTTCATCTTCAAAATACCCCCAGAAAGGGGCACCGATTTGCTGCGTTAAAAACTTTAACCTAGGTTATTGTTTGCAAAAATTGAGCGTCATGACGCTCAACCACCCAATTCACAAATTTGTAGTAATTTCGCAGCATGAACAATCAAAAGATTAAAGAAACATTAGACATGGGCAGTTTTTTAAAAGAACTGGCAGAAGAAGGCAACGTAAAATTCGGCTTTGCCAAAAAGTTAGGTATAAACCAAATAAAGCTGTTAGAAATCGAGGGCGGCAGGAATACCGTTAGCATGGATATAGAGAACGGAACATTCACTCCCGAAAAACTCCTTGCCATGGAAGAGGCTATCAAAAGCTACCTGAGGCAGAAAGACATAGAGAACAGACATCAGGAAGGATACCAATCCAAACTGAAAATCTACAAGGAAAAAGTAGACAGGTGGGAGGAAGAGAAAGGAGATGATTATTGGGAAGAGAGAAACAGAAAATGGGCACTGTTCAGAGAAAAACTTCCATACAACTCGGTTTCCAGGAAATCCGCTAAAATTTATGAGAAATTCATTAAACTGACAACCCTTTAAATTTTAAAAATATGGCAAAAAAGAAAACAACAGAAGCAATCAACAGAGAACAGGAAGCCATGGAGGAGAAAGAGGCCTTGCCCTCATTTTTCACTAACCTGTTTTCCTCTGCCAGCAACCCGCTCCCTAACAGAGCGGTGCTGGAGTACAACATCATGCATTCGGCACCTGTAAAAGCCAATACCGAAGGCTACAGGGCGATGATGAAGGTGGACAAGAGAACGGCAGAGGACATCAAGCACCGGCTGCCCTGCATCACTCCCAGCGTGCAGCTCAAAGGTAATGCCAAGAAGCTGACCGACTTCAGGAAGGAAACCTTCTGGCTGATGCTCGATTATGATGACGTGCCTCCCGAAGACATCGCAGAGCTTAAGAAAAAAGCCCTGAAACAGCGCTTCACCATGGTCTTCTACATCACCGTCTCGGGCAAGGGATTCCGCATCCTGCTC
>NZ_JAHOEA010000136.1 GCF_019127135.1 Segatella copri
CTGTGAAAAGGCAAAAAATAAAAAGGGGTGCGTCACAGACTTATGACACACCCTCAAATTTTTCTCTACTATTTGTTTCTACACCTATAATTAATCATTTTTTATCCGAATATTGCAGATACGGAATATAATGGATAATTGGCAAGCCAATCCTGCTCTCTATAAGGTGACATGGATAGGCGCATACCTTTCAATCCCTGATTGCGCTCTACAAACACCCTCAAACTCTTAGCCTGCAAATTCTCCTCAGCCTTTACTTCTATCGGAATGATTCTTTCTTCATCCTGCACCAGGAAATCTATTTCACCACGTGAATTTTCTGCCGACCAATAATAGATAGACAGGGAAGATTTCTCCTTAAGCTGCTGCAGGACATACTGTTCTGTCAGCGCCCCCTTAAAATCTGAAAACAATACATTTCCTTCCAGCAAGCTTTGGGCAGGAATATTGCTCATGGCACCCATCAGTCCGACATCAGACAGGAATAACTTGAAAGCAGAAAAATCCTCATATGCAGCCAATGGCAACAGGGCTTTCTTACAACGGTTTATCTTATAGATCAACCCTGCATCTTTCAGCCATTCGATAGCGAGCTCAAAATCCTTTGCTCTGGCTCCTTCCTTTACGGCACCATAGATAAATTTCTTGTTTTCCTTGGCAAGCTGGGATGGGATGGATTTCCATACCATTCGGATACGTGGAACTTCTATGGCCGGAGCATGTTTGGAAAAATCACGCTCATACGCTTCAAGGATTCCTTTTTGAATGCTTCTGACTTCAGACAGATTTCCCTCGCTGGCAAAAGACTGTACTACAGCCGGCATTCCCCCGACCAGATAATACTGTCGCAGGCATTCCTCAAATTTATTCCGGAACATGGTTATCATATTCCAATCCTTTGACATCAGCAGTTCTACCATACGGCTTTCACCGATTGCATCTAGAAATTCAAAGAATGTGAGGGGATATAAATGCATGAAATCTACCTTACCTACAGGAAAAGAGTCATTCTGATGCATCGCAATTCCGAGCAATGAACCTGCAGCTACGACATGATATTGAGGTGCTTTTTCTGCAAAATACTTTAATGCGGTGATACCCCTGGGTGCTTCTTGTATCTCATCAAGGATAATAAGCGTATTTTCATCAATAGAAACTCCTGTACTCCATTGTATGCTATTGATAATACGGGGAATATCAAAGTCATGTGCAAAAACTTCCCGGAGCATTTCATTGTCTTCGAAGTTTACATACGCACTACGGGTATAGGCCTCTTTGGCAAATTCCTGCATCAGCCAGGTTTTGCCAACCTGGCGGGCTCCAAGCATAATCAACGGCTTTCGGTCGTTGCTTGCTTTCCATTGATATAGGTATTTGATGGCATTTCTCTTCATAACTATCTGATTATTTGATATTTCTGAATGCAAAGATACATTTTTTATTTCAATGAACACAAAAAGTCGTCCTTAAAAATGTATAAAACCACAAAAAGTCGTCCTTAAAAGTGTGGAAAATCACAAAAAGTCGTCCTTAAAAATGTATTTGTATCATACATCTAACAAAATCAATGTCTTATACGTGAAAAAGTTGTCACCTTTAGGATGGTTAAACTAAATTTGTTACTATCTATTTTTCTTATCACTAAATGAGTTACGCATTTTTATTTTTATCACTATATGGGTTGTCAGCGGATACCCATTATACCTAACTAGGTTACTCTTTTTAAGGAGCTATCCCTAGAAAGGT
>NZ_JAHOEA010000137.1 GCF_019127135.1 Segatella copri
TCCTGACTTTGACTATGCGTCACCCATCTTGGATTTTTCTATTTTTCGGGGGCAGAATCGTCACTTTTGCCCCCGTCTAGTATCTTTTGAACATCAAACAAAGGCTTGATAGAGTGTTGGGCAGGAGTCAGCAGCAATGTTTCTTGCCTGACCTTCCCATTATTCGGCATGTTGATTCTGATAGTAGCTATGGTCTTAGCAATTTTCAAAACTGAATCTACACTTTTGTTTATCTTGGCAATTTTTAAGATACGCTCCAGTTCTTTATACACCTTGTATGCAATGAAGCATATGCAGATATGTGCCTCTATTCTTTTCTCTGTGAAATGAAAGATGGGGCGTGCCTCCAAGTTACCTTTGGTTACACGAAAGGCTCGTTCCACGACCCATAGACCGTGGTATTGTTCGACAACTTCCTTTGGTGTGATGGAAGTATTGGTTATATAACCTTTCAAGCCATCCCACTGTGAATCTTCCTTGATTTTGTCTTCGCTGATAACTACATCTATGTCTTTGCTGATTTCCAAGAATTTATTATAGCCACGCTTATTTACGGAGGCTTTTGTGATTTTTCCATTTGCATATGCCTTCTTGAGCCTTGCCACTCCCTTATCACGATTATGTGCATCCTTCTTTGCTCGTTCTTCGGAATAGCCGAGGATCAATCTTGCATTGTCACCATATCTGTATTCGTGAAATTTTCCAGGCATCTTGTCTTGCTGCAAGATCCATTCTTTTATCTGCTCAGACTCTGTATGAATACGAGCACCTATTATATATTTGTATCCTGCATCCTCCAGTAACTTTACATTGCGCTTACTCATGAGCCCTGCATCAGCCACCACTACAAAATCGTCCAGAGAGAAGCGTTGTATGAAATCATCTATGATAGGTAGCATGGTGTATCCCTCGTATTGGCTTCCATTGAAAATACAATACGACAGAGGATAGCCATCACGGCTGACCAAGAGGCCTAGCACTATCTGCGACTCTGATGTCTTGCCATCCTTTGAAAAACCAGACTCTCGCAGCACATCTGTTCTACTGGTCTCAAAATACAGTGTGGTCACATCATAGAACATCAGACCTACATGTCCACCGAGTATGCGCTTGGTGTGCTCTACACTGATGCGTTGTACCTCTTCTTTTTGGGTATCGTACAACTTGTCCATGTAGCGATAAAGCTTATACAACTCGACATCTTCATCAAAGTATGACTTCAGGTAATCTACTGTTGCGTGTTTGCTCATGGGTTGAGAGATGCGAGCGATAACCAAATGACGAAGTATGGAATCTTGAATTTGGTTGAAACCTATGCTGTCATATACTTGGTTTAGGATAATTTGGTGTCCATTTAGAAGCAGGGAGTCTATGTTGGACAGTACTCGTTCTGTCTCTTCCTCTTCGTTTTGCTTGATGTCTGGTTCTGTGAAGTTAATCTCTTGCTGTCCACCATAAGTTCTTATCCATTTGTTCGCTTCTAGGCACAGAGCATCCGCTTCGGCATCTGTCTTCGCAACACCGAAACTCTTGATTTCACGGAACTTGCCATTGCTCTTGTCCACCACAAGCACTCCGATATGCCCACTGCGGTGCTTCTTCTTACGTACAAACATGGTGCAAAGATACAAAAAATAGTCGTTGCGTCACCCATTTACAGAGATTATTTTTGCTAAATGCCTGAAAATTAGGATATGTTATTTTATAGGTACACATTTTGTCAAAGTCAGGA
>NZ_JAHOEA010000138.1 GCF_019127135.1 Segatella copri
CCAATTTTAAGTTGCATAGCTTGTTTTTGAACTTTAATTCTTGTCCAAGAAGCATTTCATCTTTTAAAAGTGAAATACTTTTTTGGACAGGAATATAGCCCCAAATAGCTTTCTATAGCGTTTCTGGCGCTTAATTCGGCAATATATAGAGGAATCTACTTCCCCCCTTATGCATTTTGCATCAATTTGATGATTCTCTTCACATTTGCAGCGAAAATAGTCAAAGCTCCCTGCATTTCCATGCACGACAAACCGTATGACAGGGCTCTGTCATATCCTAAGACATTCTTAAGTTCGGAGTTTTTGGCTTCTATCTTGTATCGTTTCCTCTGAAGATTTATAAACTCTTCTGTTTTTTGATATTCGATTTGCTCCAACTGTTCATCCGATTTGATGGTAACCGCATATGTTTTTGTCTTGGCACCTTCCTTGTAGCAACCTTCACGTAATGGACAGACCTTGCATTTGTCCACATCAAAATAATAGGTAATGCTGGAGTTTCTGTGACGCTTGTCATTTTTGCGATTATTCATCTCTTTCCATTTCGCCAGATGCCCTGCTGGGCAGACGTACAGATCTGCATCCTTGTTGTATTCAAAAGGGAGTTTGTTTGTTCGATTACCGTCAATTACAGAGCTTAAACGAGCAGAGAGGCGCATATTGTTTTCCTTTGCCATTTTGAGATTCTCCTTGCTGGAATATGCCTTATCTGCTACTATGGAATCAACTTCCATTCCTGCTTCCTCTGTCTTTTTTATCAATTCTGGCAATTGCTGTCCATCACCCTTCTCGCCGGAGGTGACGGTAGCTGCGGTGATAATTCTCTCATCGCTCATAGCTATATGCGTCTTATAGCCAAAGAATGAAGAATGCGCTGTTTTATGTCCTGTACGGGCATCCTCATCCTTTGATATTACGCCTCGGGTCTCTGCGTCTGAAATGGTTTCTTTCAGCATATTGAGACGCTCCTTGACTGCAGGCATATTGGCAGTTGCAGCGTCAGCTTCTACTGTTGCAACTATCGTTTTGGCAGCAGTCATGATAGAAGAATACTTCTTTTCTTTTGGAAGCTCAGGCAATTCCATGCTGTCATCTACAGAATTAACGACCTTGATTACGGCCTTGCAATAATACTCCAAACTCTTTGCTGCACTGATAGGGTTGGAACGAGAATGCGTATGGGTTGCATCAACAATGATGGTTCTAGACTTGAGGACACCTGCTTCTATAGCAATAGAAACAGTCTTCTTGATAAGAAGATCCAACAGGTCCATATCCTTCAGGCGAAGTCGACGGAATTTGGTCAAGGAACTAGGATTAATCAGATTAGTCTCCTCAGGAGTTAATCCCAAGAAGTACTTAAACGACATATCATAGCGAGTACGTTCAACAACATCAACATCCGATATGTCATAGATTACCTTTAAAAGAAGATACTTAAACATACGGATAGGACTCTCTGCTGTACGACCATTGTCATGACAATACTTGTCCTGCAATTCCTGGTATACGAAACTAAAGTCCACCAGGTCAGTAATCTGGCGGAGCAGGTTGTCTTTTGGGATAATCAAGTCATACAAACTTGAATAATCACTGAATGATATGGTCTGTTGTTGCTCTAGCATAATCCTTGTATTTTCCTACAAAGATACAAAAAATATTGCACATATGCAACTTTTGGGTACACTATTTCAAAGATCGAATGTTAAACTAACATAACCC
>NZ_JAHOEA010000013.1 GCF_019127135.1 Segatella copri
TCGCTTCTGGAGAGCCTCTGCCTCTCCTATCCTGATGCAGAGATACTGGGCCACCGCGATTTGCCGAACGTTCACAAAGACTGTCCGTCGTTTGATGTCAAGCGATGGCTGAAGCTGGTAGATTTCCACATCTAGCCGAAGCCAGAGGATATTGATGTCTAAACTAAGAAAATTACTAAAAAAGGGTGTGTCATGCAGTTATGACACACCCTTTTTCTGTTTATCTATTTCTTCTTCGGCAAACCTATCTTCTTGCCTACCTTGAAACGGTCGAAACCTTCGCCATAGACACCGATGACGGCACTCTGGCTGACAAAGGCGGTAGGATCTATCTCATCGATAAGACGGAATATCTTCTGAGACTCACGCTGACGCGCCAATACAAACAGCATGTGGACATCCTTGCCACTGTAACAGCCATGACCATCCATCACCGTACAACCTCGGTCGGCAGCGGTATTGATGGCTGCACTGAGCTCCAGATACTTGTCGCTGATGATGAAGAACTGAACCGAACGGCGCAACGCATTCACCACATGATCTACACAGAGCGACTGCACAAAGAGGCAGACATAACCGTAAATCACCATCTCCCAATCGCGCAATACCAGATAAGAACTGGTGATGATGCACAGGTCGCAAATCATGATGGCATGACCCAGGGAAATGTTCCAGTACTTGTTGATCATCGCTGCTACGGTATCAGAACCACCCGTAGAACCATTGCAGGAAAGACCCAAACCGGCACTGCTGCCCATGAAGAACGCACCGATGACCGTTGCCATGAACGGCTGGTCGTGAAGCAGCGGCGTCATGCCTACCGTATGCGTCTCAATCAGACGGGTAGTTAAGGCAAAGATACCAACACCATAGATGGTCTTCAGACAGAACTTATAGCCCAGAATGCGGAATGCGATGAGAAGCAGGAACACATTGAGCGCCAGATAAGATACAGATGCCGGGATGCCAAATCCCCAGTAAAGGATAGAAGCGATACCTCCTACACCACCCATCGTGATATGATTGGGAAGCAGGAAGATGTTCAAACCGATACTACCTTCTATCATCGCCAGGGCAATGATAACGTAGTCGCGGATTTCATGAAGTTTTGTTTTTCTCGTCATATAAATATACGTATTTCTTAAAATGCGGTGCAAAGGTACTAAAAAATAAGTAAAAAAAGGGCACCTACGTGAAATATTACTTAAAAAACAAATCTTTTTTATGAAACCTGCGCCTTATTTCGAAAAGATTTCCTATTTTTGCAGAAACTATGCATTATTAATTATCAAAAAATTCTAGTCTATGGCTAATTACGAAAATGAAATCAACTCGTGGCCAGTGCTGAAAAACGGACTGCACTACAAATGGCTTGTCGACTACGCTGCATTCAGCGCTTTCGGTACTTTTGAACTCACAGCAGAGGAATGGGAAAAACGCGACCTTATCGTCAACTTTAAAGGTAACTCTGAGCTCACAACGGAGATGGACCACCAGGAAGCCTTGAAGAAGGCTATCAAAATGGTGTCAGATGAGCTGAAGACTCTTTTGGGCGAAGAGGCAGCGCAGTTTACTTTGGTCTGCATTCCGGCAGCTCTTGAGGCGCATACCAAGCGCCGTTTCAAGGAGTTCAGCGAGGAGGTATGCAAGGCTACGGGCATGACCAACGCCTACCCTGCCTTCAGCTACACGCATGATGTAGATGAAGATGGTGATCCTGTAGATGAACTCCATATCGACGAGGCATTCTTCCAGGGCAAAAAGATCATTCTCTTTGATGACATCATCGCATCCGGCAATTCGGTTGCCAAGTTTGCCGACCAGCTGGAAGGATATGGTGCCAAGGTTGAACTGGCGCTAGCACTGGGAAAAAAGATTTCTGACGGATATGACCAGAAATAAGATATTTTATTAGGCAGTTTTTAGGCACGGATTACCGTGCCTAAAAAACACCATTTATTAACAGAAAGCGATTTGCTTTCCCTTTTCTATGAACTCTGCATTTACGATGTCGATATCCTTCCACATCGCCAAATCCGACTCTAATGCGGCAAGGCTTGAGATATCCTCGCCATAACCGAAGAGGCGCTCTATCATCACACCATAGGTAAGATGCTCTATCTTCTCTATCGGATGAAGAACCACAGATTCCTCAAAACTGCTCTTCTTACCATTACGGATTTCTACCAGCAAACGGGCGCGTAACAGTTCCTTAACCGACTGGTTGATAATCTGTTGAGGTATCTTCGTTAAATCATGAATTTCTTTCGGAGTATACGCCTGTTCGCCCTGATTGAACCGACGACATACCAGATGCATCACCACTCCACAGACCTTGATGCGCTGCACCAGTTTCAGGTGATCGTACTGCAAATCACCATCATAATAATGGATGTTCTGGTTGGTATGGCAGAGCAAGGCGCCAAACACTACGATAGCCCACGAAATCTGAAGCCATAACAGGAAGAGCGGAATGGCTGCCAGCGAACCATAGATGACATTGTAGCTGGACAGAAAAACCTGCAGATAGATATATCCATACTGAAGTGCCGTCATGCAGACACCCGCCAGGAACGATGGAACCAGGGTGCTGCGAACCCGGATATAGGTATTCGGGATGACATAATAGCAGAACACGAAGAACAGGAACATCGGAACAAAAGCCGCCAGATGGAGGATGAACGAAGGAATGGTATCACCGATATCCGCTATCCTGTCTACATTATCCACCATATTCACCGTCCATACATTGATGCTCGAAGCAAAGAGAATCAGCAGTCCCAGACCAAACAGAATGGTAGGATATTCGGTAACAATCTGCTTCCATGAACGCTCGCCCGTATGCCAGATGTCATCGAAGGTAAGCTCTATCTTCTGCATCAGCGAAACGATGGTATAGAGAAACATCACGATACCCGTACCGATGATGTAGTTGCTCTGTGTATTCTCAATATAATTGTGAACGAAGTTAACGATGGTCTGCGCCACAACGGGCTGTGCCTCGAAGGTGGTAGAGAGCCAGGATTCGAGCAGAGAGGCATAGCCGAAACCACGGGCTATGACAAACATCATAGCCATAAAAGGTATCAGAGCCATGAAGGAGGCAAAAGTCAAGGCTGCCACATCCCTTGCCCACATATCCTTGAGATAGAAGATGCGACCGGCAAGCATACCCATCTTGATCCAAGACTTGAATCTGCCTCGGAAGTCTTTGATATTAGAAGAATTGAATTCTCTGATATCTTCGTAAAAACCTAGTATTCTGTCTATTACCCCCATAAGTTTAAAGTATTGGTTTCACGATAAAACATCAAATCCCTCCACAACACCACCGGGATGCCGTGAAGGGATTTGTCTTAGTATAAATTGCTTCAGTTCTATGGATTAATAGAACTTGAAGTAGTTGCGAGCATTGTTGTAAGAGATATCCTCTACCATGCGAGAGAGGCTCTCCATGTCGTTAGGAAGCAAGCCCTTCTCTACATCATTGCCGAGAAGGTTGCAGAGCAAACGACGGAAGTACTCGTGACGTGGGTAGCTGAGGAATGAACGAGAGTCAGTCAACATACCTACGAAACGGCTCAGGAGACCCAATACAGAGAGTGCATTCATCTGGCGGGTCATACCATCGAGCTGATCGTTGAACCACCAGCCAGAACCGAACTGGATCTTACCAGGGCAAGAACCATCCTGGAAGTTACCGAGCATGGTAGCGATTACCTCGTTGGCACATGGGTTCAATGTATAGAGGATAGTACGTGTGAGCTTACCCTCCATGTTGAGCTCATTGAGGAAGCTGCTCATAGCCTTGGCTGTAGTGAACTCACCGATAGAATCGAAACCGGTATCAGCACCGAGCTTGTTGTACATCAGTGTATTGTTGTCGCGGATAGCACCATAGTGGTACTGCTGTGTCCAGTCGGCAGCATGATCCATCTCAGCGCAAACCTTGAGGAATGCATGCTTGTACTGACGGATTTCGAGAGCAGAAAGCTGCTGGCCACGCATAGCCTTGGCAAAGATAGTCTCAATCTGAGAATCTGTGTATGGCTCATCGTAGAACTCCTCGATACCGTGGTCGCTCAACTTACAGCCGTTCTCAGTGAAGAAGTCGTGACGCTTCTGCAAAGCATCAACCATATCCTGGAATGTAACGAGGTTAACACCTGCTACCTCACCGAGCTTGTTCATATAGTCAGCGAAATCTGGCTTCTCGATGTTCATAGCCTTGTCAGGACGCCAAGCAGGAATCATCTTGATTTCGAAACCGCTCTCACGTGTCTGCTTGTGGTAACGCAGGTCATCGATTGGGTCGTCTGTTGTACAAACGCACTCTACATTGTAATGACGCATCAAGCCACGAGCGCTGAACTCTGGCAACTGCAACTTCTCGTTACACTCATCGTAGATTTCACGGGCTGTCTTAGGGCTGAGCTGCTTATTAATACCGAAAGCAGTCTTGAGCTCCAGGTGAGTCCAGTGATAGAGAGGGTTACGGAAAGTATAAGGCACTGTCTCAGCCCACTTCTCGAACTTCTCCCAGTCGCTAGTATCAGTACCTGTGCAGAAACGCTCATCTACACCATTGGTACGCATAGCACGCCACTTGTAGTGGTCGCCGCCGAGCCAAAGTTCTGTAATACTCTTAAACTTGTGATCATTGGCTACCATCTCAGGGATGAGGTGGCAGTGATAATCGATAATTGGCATTTTAGCCGCATGATTGTGGAAAAGATCCTGTGCAGTCTTAGTGTCGAGCAGGAAGTTTTCATCCATAAATTGCTTCATAATTCGTTATCGTAGTTTTTAAATGTTTATTTATTCACTATGAATTGTAGCGCAAAGATACAACAAATATCGGAAAAAAGAATCGTTTAAGCGAAATATTTTTGATAATTTCACTTAAACGATTACGTTGGCCTGTATTATACAATGATTCTTGTCTTATGATAGCTTTCACGGAACTCGCTTGGCGAGCATCCTTTCTTTTTCTTGAAGATGCGGTTGAAGTTGCTGAGATTGTTGAATCCGCAATCAAAACCTATCTCGCTGATACTCTTTGCAGTATCTACCAGCATGCGGGCTGCATAACCCAGACGCAGGTCGATGATATACTCAGAGATATTTCTGCCGGTATGGAGCTTGAAGAAACGGCTGAACGCACTGCTGCTCATGCCTGCCAGCGAGGCAAGCTCCGGCAGACGGAGTTCATCCATATAGTTCTTGGAGATGAAATTCTTCACCTTCAGGATGCGCCGGCTATCGTCTTCTACCGTTACCTTGGCATAACTGCTGGAAGCCAGGGTGCGGGCATTTTCGCAGCGTGACAGTTCGTAGAGAATGGTCAGGAACTGCTGTACGGCATAGAAACCATCTTTCACGGTACTTAAAGTATCGAGCAGTCCGTATACCTTCATAATGGCCTGCATCGGGAATGACAGACCCTTCTTCGCTTCCTGCATCATACGGGTAATGCTGGCGTAGGGATTTCTTCCGAAGAGCGTTTCATCACCCATGGAGAAATCAAACTGGATGGTAATCTCTCGGATGTCATCGCTGTGGCATTCGTTCTGCTCCCATACATGCTCCAGATCGGGCGATGTGATGAGACAGAGATCATAGTCGCCTATCACCTCCTGCGAATCGCCAACGATTCTTCTTACTCCCTTTGCATTCTCAACAAAGTTCAACTCGTACACCGAATGGTTATGGATAGGATAAGTAAACTCCTTCTTATGCCTGTCTGCAATATAGAGCACATCCTTACCCATCAGCGGTGTTATCTCGTGAATGATTCTTCTATCTTCTGCCATGGTACTTAATGATTAATGGTAAAGTATAAGTGATTAATGATTATCAGATGCATACGACAACCATTAATCACCAATTAATATTCTAGATATTCAAAGTCTTGAGAATGTCGCTCATCTTCTGCTTGGTTGCAATACGGGTAGGAACCAGAGGCAGACGGAGCTCGTTCTCGATGAAGCCCATATCATTGAGCAGCGCCTTTACGCCGGCAGGGTTACCATCAACAAAGAGCAGACTGTAGAGCTCAGTGAAAGAATGATGAATCTTACGGGCTGGCTCATATTCGCCACGGAACTCGAGACGGATCATGCGGCTGAAAGCCTTAGGCAAGGCATTGCCGATAACAGAGATTACGCCGGCAGCACCACTGGCAATCATAGAGAAGGTAAGCGCATCATCACCGCTGATGACATCAAAATTATCAGGCTTGTTCTTGATAATCTCGTCTACCTGCTCCAGGCTGCCACTAGCCTCCTTCACGGCTACCACATTAGGGAAGTCGCGGGCAATACGGCAGGTTGTTTCCGGCTTCATGTTGATACCGGTTCTGCCAGGAACATTGTAGAGCACGATAGGCAGCGGACTAACCTGAGCAATGGCCTTGAAGTGCTGATAGAGACCTTCCTGAGAAGGTTTGTTGTAGTAAGGACAGATACTGAGGATGCCATCGATGCCACTCCAGTCGGAGTTCTTGATTTCTTCAACGACAGCAGCAGTATTATTACCGCCACAATATTTCAATATCTTGACGCGACCCTTGTTCACGTCTTTCACCAATTCTGTGATTTTATCTTTCTCTTCCTGTGTAAGACATGGAGCCTCACCAGTTGTGGCAAGGATGCAAAGGAAGTCTGCACCATTGTCAATTTGAAACTCTACCAATCGCTTGAGCGACTGATAATCAACCGAGCCATCGGTGTTGAAAGGAGTAATAAGGGCAACACCTAAACCCTTGAATATGTTCTGTGCCATAATCTATAATATCAAAATCGTTGGCAAAAGTACACAATTATTGTCAATTTGCAAAATAAAAATGAACTTTTCTTTCAAGATTGTATCATTTTTGAAAAAAAATCTGTATTATTATACCATATTTCACGTTTTTTTAGTAACTTTGCACCCGAATTAAGCAAAGAACGAAGAACAAATCAAAGCTCAAAGTTCATAGCAAAAAACAAAAAAGTTCAAAGATTATCATGAGATATTTCATATTCTTCGGTTACGACGGCACCAACTATCACGGCTGGCAGATTCAGCCCAATGCCAATTCGGTACAGCAGGAGTTGCAGCGCGCCCTCTCCATACTTCTGAGAAAGGAGATGGAGGTGGTGGGAGCAGGAAGAACCGATACCGGCGTACATGCCCGACACATGGCAGCCCACTTCGATACAGACAGAATCCCGATGGAACCCGACCAGCTGGTATACCGCCTGAACCGCATCCTGCCCCGCGATATCGCCGTATACGAAGTAAGGGAGGTTGCCCCGGAGATGCATGCCCGCTTCTCTGCCACATCGCGCACATACCATTATTATATCCATACGCGGAAGGATCCGTTTGAGCGCCATTATTCACTGCAGATGAACTATACCCTCAATTTCGAGAAGATGAACGAGGCGGCACAGCATTTTCTGCATCACGAAGACTATGCAGCGTTCTGCAAGGCGGGTGGCGATAATAAGACTACCATCTGCCACGTAACAGCCGCCCGATGGATACAGACCTCTCCTACCACCTGGTATTTCGAGATTACCGCCAACCGTTTCCTGAGAAACATGGTGAGAGCCGTAGTGGGAACGCTCATCGATGTAGGCAGAGAAAAGATTACGATGGAACAGTTTCTCGATATCCTGCACAACGGAAGCCGCAGCGATGCAGGCGAAAGCATGCCGGGTAACGCACTGTTCCTGGAAGATGTGGGGTATGATTTCAAGGATTAAATGATTAGAAACACAAGGGCGCGAGCCTCATTCAACATTCAACATTCAACATTTAACATTCATAAAAATGTGGTTAGTATTAGCATTTCTCTCAGCAGCGCTGCTGGGATTTTATGATGCCTTCAAGAAGAAGGCGCTTTCAGGTAACGCAGTGATTCCCGTGCTCTTTTTGAACACGCTCTTCTCATCACTCATCTTCCTGCCGTTCATCGTGATGAGCTATACAGGAAATTCGCTGGATGGAACGATGTTTCATGTAGCAGAAGGCGGATGGGAAGTTCACAAGTACATCGTACTCAAGAGTTTCATCGTATTGAGCAGCTGGATTTTCGGTTATTTCGGCATGAAGCACCTGCCGCTCACCATCGTGGGACCTATCAATGCCACCCGACCGGTAATGACACTCGTGGGTGCCCTGCTGGTTTATGGTGAGGTACTGAATCTCTACCAGTGGATTGGTGTCATCCTTGCCATCATCTCCTTCGCCATGCTTTCGCGCAGCGGCAAGAAAGAGGGTATCGACTTCAAGCACAACAAATGGATTTACTTCATCGTGCTGGCTGCTGTTCTCGGTGCAATAAGCGGTCTCTACGACAAGTATCTGATGGCGCCACCAGAGAATGGTGGTGTAGGATTAGACAGAATGATTGTGCAGAGCTGGTACAACATCTACCAGTGTTTCCTCATGGGAGCCATGCTGCTGATGATATGGTGGCCTACCAAGAAGAATTCTACCCCATTCCACTGGCACTGGAGTATCATCTTCATCAGTATCTTCCTTTCGGCAGCCGACTTCGTTTATTTCTACGCATTGAGTCTGCCTGGTGCCATGATCAGTATCGTGAGCATGATTCGCCGCGGTTCGGTCATCGTCAGCTTCCTCTTCGGTGCAGCCATCTTCCATGAGAAGAATCTCAAGGCGAAGTTCATTGATCTGCTCCTGGTATTACTTGGAATGCTCTTCCTCTATTTCGGAACGAAGTAATGATTAGATAAAAAAAAGTCTTGCAAGCATATAGCCTGCAAGACTTTTTTTATGTTTTTACCAGATATGTGCACGCTTGTTCTTAGGAACAAAGAGCTTGTCGCCCTTCTTGATGTTGAATGCCTTATACCATGAATCCACCATTGGGAGGGCACCGTTCACACGAGCCTCGTTTGGAGAGTGAACATCCACGGTCATCAGATACTGCAGGTACTCAGGACGGGCATTGCCTGCCCATACACGTGCCCATGCCAGGAAGAAGCGCTGTTCTGGAGTAAATTCATCCTTCACACCCAACTTCTCTGTCTTCATCACATTCTGAAGTGCACGGAAAGCGATGTTCAAACCACCATTGTCACCGATGTTCTCACCCAGGGTCATCTGGCCGTTTACCTTCTTGCCAGCCAACTCAATCTTGCTGAAATGATCAACCAGAATCTTGGTGCGAGACTCGAAGTTCTTCTTGTCAGCAGCAGTCCACCAGTTGTGCTGGTTACCAGTCTTGTCAAACTGGCTGCCCTGATCGTCAAAGCCATGACTCATCTCATGACCGATTACACTACCGATACCACCATAGTTCATCGCATCATCGGCTGTTGGGTCGAAGAATGGAGGCTGGAGAATAGCTGCAGGGAAGCAGATCTCGTTGGTAGTTGGGTTATAATAAGCATTGATAGTCTGAGGAGTCATTCCCCACTCTGTCTTATCTACCGGCTTATTCACCTTGCGGGCGATTTCATCCTTGGTAAAGAACTCAGAGATATTTGCCATATTCTCGTAGAGAGAAAGGCTGTCATCTACCTGCAATCCGCTATAGTCCTTCCACTTGTCAGGATAGCCGATCTTGATGATGAAGTTCTCCAGCTTATCCTTAGCCTGTGCCTTGGTAGCAGCACTCATCCATGTAGCCTCGTCGATGCGCTGTGAAAGCGCAGTCTGGAGATTGTGAACCAGGTCGAGCATACGCTTCTTGCTGCTCTCCGGGAAGTACTTCTCTACGTAAATCTTTCCGATAGCCTCGCCCAACACACCGCTCACGGTACTTACGGCACGCTTCCAGCGAGGACGGTCCTGCTGAACACCGCTCATTACCTTGCTCAACTCAAAGGATACGGCACGGAAATCATCGCTCAATACGCTGGTTGCACCAGAAATCACCTTGATCTCTGCGTATGTCTTCAGATCATCCAGAGAGGTCTCTGCGAGAATCTTCTCAACCTCGTGGATTGGTTCAGGCTGACCCACGCAAATTTCCTTGAAAGCAGGGAAACCGGATGCCAGGAACACATTGCCCCAGTCGATGCCAGGATAATCGAGCACGAGCTGGTTGTAGGTCATCTTGTGATAGTTCTTGTCGATGTCGCGGAGCTGTACCTGGCTATAGCTTGCCTTAGCGATGCGGGTCTCGATAGCCATCACAGCCTCCATCTTCTTCTGGGAGGTAGCCTCGTCGTTGCCTACCATCTGGAAGAGCTTCTTCATATAAGCCTTGTATGCATCACGAATCTTCTTGGTCTGCTCGTCATCGTTTACATAGTAATCGCGTACACCAAGACCAAGACCACTCTGGTCTACCTCAACGAGGTTGTTGGCGGCATCACGAAGGTCGGCGCCCACACCGATGCCATACATCATGGTACCCTCGCCACGGAAATCGAGCTGAGCGGTAACGAGCTGATACTCTCTGCGGTCCTTGATGGCTGCAATGCGGTCGAGAGTTGGCTTGATAGGTGCCCATCCCTCCTTGTTCAGGCGAACGCTGTCCATACGGAGGTTGTAGAGCGAACCGATCTTCTGTCCGAGTGACCCCTTCTGCTGTGGCTTGGAAGCATATTCAAGGATGATGTCCTGGATGCGCTTCTGGTTCTGCTCAAAGAGATCGGTGAAAGCACCATTGTCGGTATGCTCGGCATCGAGTGGATGATTCTTCATCCAGTTGCCTGCGGCATAGCGATAGAAATCATTACCCGGCTTGATGGTCAAGTCCATGTTGGTCTTGTCAATACCGGAGCCCAACTTCTCCTGCTGGGCAAAAGCAGTTGTTGCACTGAGCAACAATGCTGCGAATAATACTTTTGTTCTCATTATTGTTTGTATTTAACTGTTTCTTTTTTTATAAGGGCGAGACCTGCAAATGTCAGGGCGCCATTCAGCATCAGAAGCTCATAGCCGAACTTATAGCCCACATACTGCGAGGTAAGGGTATCGATGGCGAAGCAGATGAGCGGACTGGCGATGCAGACCCATGGCGACCAGCGGTCGTTTACCTGACGCTTGGTGAGCAGACTGAAGGCAAACAAACCCAACAGCGGACCGTAAGTATAAGAGCAGAGGATGTAGATAGCATCTATCACGCTCGTAGAATTAATCGCCTTGAAAGCAATGATGAAGAGCATAAAGACGAAAGCTACCGCCAAATGCATGCGCTTGCGGAGCTTCATATCCGCTTTCCTGCCCAATATATCCACACAGAGACTTGTCGTAATGGCTGTCAAAGCTGAATCGGCACTGGAGAAACTTGCCGCCACAATGCCAATGGTAAACAAGACCACCACCAGGTTTCCCATCGTCCCCGAAGCCGCAAACATAGGCAACAGATCATCAGGGGCATCAGGCAAAGCCACTCCCTGTTTCTGAGCCAGCATCATCAGCAACACACCCAGACTCAGGAAAAGCAGATTGGCAGGCACAAAGGCAAAACCATAGCTGCAAACATCCTTCTGGGCCTCACGGAGCGACTTGCAGGTAAGATTCTTCTGCATCATGTCCTGATCAAGACCGGTCATCACAATCACCACAAAAACACCACTCAAGAACTGTTTCCAGAAGTTCTGTTTCGACATCCAGTCATCAAAGACAAAAATACGGGAGTGACTATCGTGAACTATCGCAGTTATCGCCTCGGAAGGAGTCATATCCAACGCCGACATCACCTGAAAGATAATGAGGACGAGCGCCGCAAACATACAGAGCGTCTGAAAGGTATCTGTCCACACCAGGGTCTTGATGCCACCCTTGCGTGTATAAAGCCAGATAAGCAGTACCATGACAGGAACCGTGACCCAGAACGGAACACCAATTCCATCGAGCACGAAACGCTGCAAGAGGATACAGACGACAAAGAAACGAACTGCCGCACCCGTCATCTTGGACAAGAGGAAGAACGATGCTCCGGTCTTATACGAACGCTCCCCCAACCGCTGCTGCAGGTAACCATAAATCGTAGTGAGATTATAGCGGTAATAGATAGGAAGCAAAAGAAAGGCAACCAGGAAATAACCCAGGATAAAACCGATGCACATCTGAAGGTAGGTCATATCCGTTCTCATCACCATGCCCGGCACACTGACAAAGGTGATGCCCGAAATGGAAGCACCCACCATACCGAAAGCAACCATATACCACGGCGAACGGCGATTGGCACGATAGAAAGTTTCATTACTTGCCATTTTACGGGCAGTAAGATGACTGAAGAGCAGCAGCACACAGAAGTATGCCAGAACTGTGATAACGATAGCCATATTCTCTTAGATTTACATAAAAACAAAAAACCTCCGAGATCACTCTCGAAGGTTTCTGCGGTGCGTACGAGACTCGAACTCGTGACCTCCTGCGTGACAGGCAGGCATTCTAACCAACTGAACTAACGCACCAAACTATATTTTGGCAAACCTGCAATATGATTTTTAGCGGTGCGTACGAGACTCGAACTCGTGACCTCCTGCGTGACAGGCAGGCATTCTAACCAACTGAACTAACGCACCAAACTATATTTTGGCAAACCTGCAATATGATTTTGAGCGGTGCGTACGAGACTCGAACTCGTGACCTCCTGCGTGACAGGCAGGCATTCTAACCAACTGAACTAACGCACCAATCATGAAATCAAATTGAATGGCTTAGCGCTCATTTTTCATTTGCGAGTGCAAAGGTACTACTTTTTTTTGGTTCCACCAAATTTTTATGCAACTTTTTTACAGAAAATATTGAAAAAATATCGCATCTTCATATCCATCTTGACAACAAAGCCACTGCTTCAGGACATTATCCCCCTCAAATCCAACAGATTGCAGCATTTTAGCCGCTTTTTGGTTTCTGACGCCTACAATAGCATAAATCTGTTGAAGATGAAGTATGTTCTGGGCATATTGCAACAAACGGACAACTGAGGCCTTCGCATAACCCTTCCCTTGGAATTCCTTTTTGATGACAATTCCAAGTTCCGCACGGCGATGACGGGGATCAAAATCAGTAAGATCTACAATACCCACCTGTTCATTCCGGCTGTTCTCGACAATCAGGCGCACCTGATTATCTACATAAATGTCAGCCGAAGCACTGGAGATATAGTCGAGCAGCACCCGACGCGAATAGGGAACATTGGAAACACCCAATTCCCAAAGCCGATCATCATTCTCTATCTGATAGAGAAAATCGAGATCTTCCAACTCTAATGCTCGTAATAGAATATCCGGTTCTTTCATAAACTACACTAATTAAATAATGTACGCGCGTACCTTATTATATATATAAGATCAAATCTATTCTTTACAAATAGCCAAATTCATCCTTATCCATCACATCCCTATCCGTAATCACCTTACCGATATCCTTCGTAAAGGTAGCCAGTTTGATATTCTCATCAGACCGCAACACAAGCTGATGCAGAATCTCTTCATAGCTCATCTCGTCAGCATCAAACAACACATAATCAGACAGGTCGACATGAGAAGGAGAAAAGAAGCCCAGACTCTTTCTGATCCTCGTAGTCATCATCTGTGTAAGTGCTACAGAGGCACGGGCATAGATGGCAAATTTGATAGGAATGCTCAAGAGATGCGACATACCCGAATAATGTTTACGGAAGAAGATAAGCATCGCCTCATAAAACACATGAACATAGCGGAAACTCGACTTCTGGGTACTTTCACCTTTGTAATGCAGAATATCAACAGGCAGATAATAGTTCTGATAACCACCCTTCAGGATGCGGTAAGAAAGATCAATATCCTCGCCATACATGAAGAAATCCTCATCCAACAAGCCCACCTTCTGCAAGGCTTCACGGCGAATCATACAGAAAGCACCGCTCACAACCTCAATGGGAGCCGGCTCATCCCATGGCAGATAGCCCATGTAATAATGTCCGAAACTGCGATGCCTAGGAAAACGGCTGCACAAACCCATCATCTTATAGAAAGCCACCATCGGAGAAGGCAACCCTCTCCTACTCTCGCGGGCTGGCTTGCCATTGGCTCCCAACATTCTTACACCCAATGCACCAGCGTCAGAATGAGTACGCATGAAACCGACAGCATCCTTGAGGACATGCTCACCGATAATGGTATCCGGATTCAGCAAAAGAACCAGATCACTCTCGCTCTTGCGGATAGCAAGATTGTTGGCACGGGCAAATCCGTTATTATGCGTACAGGCAACAACACGGAGATTAGGATATCGGGAAACCGGAAAACACTGTTCGAGATATTCAACGGTTCCATCCTGAGAATGATTATCAACCACGATAATCTCTGCCGTATCGCCACTCGCATCACCCTGCTGCCCACACTCCAACACTCCGATAGCTTTCTCTACCGAACGCAGGCACTGAGCCAGATAGTACTTAACATTATAGCTTACTATGATAACACTGAGTTTCATATAGAATATCAAATATTGGGTTCTGAGAGTTTAACCTTCTGCCTCCGTTGTTTCATCTTCACATCTTCCGACAGAAGGATAAACAAAGAAGAGACAGAGGAAAAGGATGATAGCCATATATCCGAAAGCAGGAGCCATCGTCTGATAATACATAAACGTATTGATCAGCATTGGCAAACAGAGCATATTCAGACGGGCTGTGCCCAGAGGAAGAAGAGCATCTCCCTTACGGGTTACCAACTGACGATGAATAGCCTTGAAACTGAAGAGTTTGAGTGCCAAAGGAATGACGGCAATGGTAAGAAACTCCATCGCTACAGTGATTACATAGACCAACGTAACATCCCCTGCCAGATTAGTAGGTTCCAGAATTTCAGTCTCATAGAGCAAGACCAACAGGAATCCTACCAACAGAACAAAGAGAAAATTGGTCATCAATATTCGTTGTACTTGTTTGATTTTCATTTTATTGTCTTTTGTTATTGTCCAAATGGAGTTCTGTTCAGAATACTCCTTCCGAGAGTCACCTCATCCGTATACTCCAATTCATCACCCACCGAGATACCACGGGCGATAACAGAGAGTTTAACAGGATAATCAGCAAGTTTACGGGAGATATAGAAGTTGGTAGTATCACCCTCCATCGTACTGCTGAGAGCAAAAATCACCTCCTTCACCCCACCTTCAGCCACACGCTGAACCAGCGATTCTATCTCTATATCCGAAGGTCCGATACCATCCATCGGCGAAATGATGCCGCCCAAGACATGATAGAGTCCGTGAAACTGCTGTGTATTTTCTATCGCCAGCACGTCCTGCACATTCTCAACGACACAGATGGTAGAAGCATCGCGCCGGGAATCAGAACAGATCGGACAGACATCCGTGTCACTGATATTATGACAGACCCTGCAATATTTCACTTCACGGCGCATCTTGGAAATGGTATCAGCAAACTGCTCCACATCCTCACTCTTACGTTTGAGCATAAAAAGTACAAGGCGCAAAGCTGTTTTGCGCCCTATACCTGGCAATTTAGAGAACTCCGCCACTGCCTTTTCCAACAAAGCCGAAGAAAACTGTTGTTGCATTTTACCGGATTAGAGATAAATACCAACACCCAGTTTCAATCCTATGGTAGAATAATCTACATGCTTCTTGAAACTCTGATCATAGTAGATGGCCGGTTCGAGAGTAACCGACTTGCCGAGGAAGAAAGCATAACCAACCTCTACCCCTGGCATGAAATCATTGTAGCTGCCGGAATGAACCAACTTCACACCACCACCCAGATACAAGCCATTCTGCTCGATATAATACCGGCCCTGGGCACCTACAGAGAAATAATCCTTCACGCCATCAAGACCAGAATGATTATATTCAACCTGACCCAACAGCATCCAATCGTCTTCTACAAAGTATCCGGCCTTAGCCTGAATACCGAGATTGAGATCCTGAGAGCCATTATAGCTCAAGCTTAAGCCCGTCAACGACGCACCGATATACTGTTTTCCACTTTCAAACTGAGCATGGGCAGTTGTCGAAACGACAAGTGCCAATGCTGCAATAGCTAATTTTTTCTTTCGTATCATGTAAATTTACGTATATTGATTAATACTTATATATAAATCTATTGTTTCTTCTGATAACTGCGATACCAACCCAGGAACCAGACCAAGGCAATCACCAGAATGATGACACTGCCCGTATAAGCCAGACTCTCACTCAATGCCAAAGCTGTAGGAGAAATGAGCAGGAAGGTTGAACATATCACGGTCATAAACAAGGCTGGAACCAGCGTCATCACAAAAGGTTTCTTCTGCTGTACCAGATAAACCGTCAATGTCCAGAGTGTGAACACAGAAAGTGTCTGGTTAGCCCAACCGAAATACTGCCAGATGATATTGAAACCATCAGGATTCTCCATCTGCCAAACCAGGATGCCCACCGTAAGAGCAAACAACGGAACGCAGATATAAAGACGCTTGCGCATGGAGCGCTGCTCCAAACCGATAAACTCAGCGATAATCAGGCGGGCACTTCTCAAAGCCGTATCGCCACTGGTAATAGGTGCTGCGACGACACCCAACAGAGCCAGGATTCCACCAGCCACGCCCAACCAACTGGAACATACTATCTTCACAACTGTAGGCGCATCGAAGTTCTGGATAAGCGACTTGCCGCCATCAAACTGAGCGATAAACTGCTGAGCCGCCTCCGGACTAACACATTCACGCCATCCACCATAGTAGAAGAAATACATGGAAACCGTAGCCCATATCAAGGCAACAACACCTTCAGTAATCATGGCACCATAGAAAATAGGACGTCCCATCTTCTCATTCTTCATACATCGTGCCATGAGCGGGCTCTGTGTTGCATGGAAGCCACTGATGGCACCACAGGCAATCGTGATAAAGAGGCAAGGGAAAATCGGACTCTTCTGTACAAAAGACTCCGTTCCCAACCATGCCGGATTCTCATTGAGATTGCAACTCTGCAAATTGCTCCAGAGTTCAGGCAATGAAGGCCACTTCACAAAGAGACCTACCATCAGAGCACCCGCCATAAAGAGAAGCGAGAAGGCAAAGAGCGGATAAACCTTACCGATAATCTTATCGATAGGCAGTAATGTGGCAATGACGTAATAAACGAAAATCACCACAATCCAAAACATCTGGCTGCCCCAGAATGCATCCGTATTACAAATGCCACTCATAATGATAGCCGGACTGTATACAAACACAGCTCCCACCATCATCAGCAAAAGTACCGAAAAGACCAACATCACTTTCTTAGTGCGTCCACCCAAATACTTGCCTACCAATTCCGGCAAACCAGCTCCACCATTACGGATGCTGAGCATACCGCTCATGTAATCATGCATAGCTCCTGCGAAGATACACCCGAAGATAATCCACAGATAAGCCACCGGTCCATACCAGGCACCCATGATAGCACCGAAGATAGGACCCGTTCCTGCAATGTTGAGGAACTGAATCATAAAGATTTTCCAACTAGGCAGTACCATAAAGTCGACCCCATCGGCTTTGGTCACTGCTGGCGTAGGGCGGTCATCAGGACCGAACACATGCGCCACAAACTTTCCATAAAGAAGGTAACCCAATACAAGGGCGACCAAACTAATAACGAAACTGACCATTTTTCTTTAATTGCTTTAAATTTTCTCTCTTTTCGGTGCAAAATGCACTTTATTTTAATATTTCAACCGCAAAAGTAATATTTTTATTTGAAATACAAAAAATTATTGGTATCTTTGTTGCCAAATTGTAAGATTATGAAGAGATTTAAGATATTTTTTATCGTTTTATGCTCAGTTTTGGCTGCTAAAGCCCAGAGTATTGTGTTCAACAACCAAGTACCGAAACATGAAGTAAGAGCTGTATGGCTGACAACCATAGGAGGCATCGACTGGCCACACTCTTATGCCCAGTCTTCTTTTTCTGCCGAAAAGCAGAAAAGGGAACTGACGAATATCCTCGACCGGTTACAGCAGGCTAAGATTAACACCATACTGATACAGACCCGCGTGAGAGGTACCATGATTTATCCGTCTGCATACGAACCTTGGGATGGATGCCTGTCAGGATTTCCGGGCAGAAGTCCGGGCTATGATGCTCTGAAGTTTGCCATCGATGAATGCCATAAGCGAGGTATGGAACTACACGCCTGGGTGGTAACCATTCCAGTAGGAAAATGGAACGCACTCGGCTGCAAAACCCTCAGACAGAAGATGCCGAAACTCATCAAGAAGATTGGAGCAGACGGATACATGGATCCGGAAAACAGCCGAACAGGTGATTATCTGGCAAACATCTGCAGAGAAATTACGCATAAATATAATGTAGACGGCATCCACCTCGACTACATCCGTTACCCGGAAACCTGGAACATCAAAGTGAGCCGGGAACAGGGACGCCGGTATATTACCAACATCGTCAGAAAGATTCACGATGCAGTGAAGGCTGAAAAACCTTGGGTCAAGATGAGCTGCTCACCTGTAGGAAAGTATGATGACCTGAGCAGATACCGGAGCTTTGGCTGGAATGCATACACGAAAGTCTGCCAGGATGCACAGGGCTGGCTCAAGAGCGGACTGATGGACGAACTCTTCCCTATGATGTATTTCAGAGACGAACACTTCTATCCTTTTGCCATCGACTGGCAGGAGCAGAGTCATGGCAAGATAGTGGTTCCAGGACTAGGCATCTACTTCCTCGATCCGAAAGAAGGAAAGTGGAACATCAATGACGTGACAGCAGAAATGTATCACATCCGAAACCTCGGAATGGGATATGCTTTCTTCAGAAACAAGTTCCTCTTGGACAACAAACAGGGTATTCTCGACTTTACCCAACGCTTCAACCCATACCCATCATTGGTTCCGCCGATGACCTGGGCAAGCAAAAACCAACCGGAACAGCCACAGCAATTATCGGTAATCACCTCCGATAACAATGTATCGGTTTCCTGGAGCAATCCTTCAAACTATACGGATGGCACTAAAATCGCAACCCCTTATATATATAATAATGTATACGCGAGCAAGAAATATCCGGTTGACATCACCGATGCACGCAACCTGGTTGCCGCACGAATCATAGGAAATTCGTTCAAAATAGAAAATTCGGATGCAAAACATCTGTTTGTTGCCGTAACTTCAATGGACGGATATGGCATCGAAAGCCAGCCTACCCAAGAAAAAGAGGAAGGAAATCCACTTTTTGCCAAAAACACAGGAGCTGCGAAATTACTCGAATGTGACGGAAAGAAGGTATATCTAGCAGAAACTACAAAAAATCTCGTTTTTGACGTTCTGATGGTCGAAACCCTGCAGGGATGCGACATCCTGTACCTTCAAACAAAGGATAACACGCTAGATGTTAGAAACTTAAATGAGGGTACATACCGCGTGGTAAGCATCAATAAGAAGGGGTATAAGCATACGTTAGGAACCTTCGAGATGAAGAAAAATTGATTTTTTTCGAAAAAAGTTGCGAAAAAATTTGGTGGAATCAAAAAATAGTAGTACCTTTGCACTCGCAATTCAGAAATGAGGCTTTTAAATGTTGCACCCTTAGCTCAGTTGGTAGAGCAACTGACTCTTAATCAGTGGGTCTAGGGTTCGAATCCCTAAGGGTGTACAAAAGATAAGAATTGGCTCCGTAGCTCAACTGAATAGAGCACTTGACTACGGATCAAGAGGTTCAAGGTTTGAATCCTTGCGGAGTCACTCTCCTATCAAAGCTTCACTGAAACAAATGGTTTTGGCTCCGTAGCTCAACTGAATAGAGCACTTGACTACGGATCAAGAGGTTCAAGGTTTGAATCCTTGCGGAGTCACCAACAAATAGTTGCACCCTTAGCTCAGTTGGTAGAGCAACTGACTCTTAATCAGTGGGTCTAGGGTTCGAATCCCTAAGGGTGTACAAAAAGAGCATTTCTGTTAGGAAATGCTCTTTTTTGTTTTATATTTCTCCCTACCATTTATATCACCTTTAAATATCACTTTATACCTCTTTAAATATCACTTTTAAATATCACTATAAAAAAAGTTGCAGCCATCCAAAGTTTACACCCAGACAACTGCAACCAATTTACCAATCAAAAATATCTAAAATCTTATCCCGCCATCATCACACAACTCTACTATCAACAGAAGAGCCAGTAAAGAACTGCCAGCACGGCTATCATAACAACAGCTACCATTGCTTTAATCATGCAGGTAGCCACCTTCTTTAAGACAAACAGTCCTACTACAAGGACTACCAATACCAGCGCATAATATCCAAAATCATTCATATCACATTATTATATATAAACTACCAATCAGTATTCATCACCCTATTAACGATCATTCTTTAATGCCCTGCGGAATTCAGCCGGTATCGGAGTTTCAAATTCCATAGGCTGATGCGTTACGGGATGATAGAAACACAGTACATAGGCATGCAAGCACAAGCGCTGGCATGGATCATCACCATTACCATACTTAATATCACCACACACCGGATGCCCCATATCGGCCGTATGAACACGAATCTGATTCTTACGGCCCGTTTCGAGTTTGAACTCCACCAGAGAATGAGCCGTTGTACGCTCTAATGTATGGAAATGGGTAACAGCATACTTGCCGCCATTATCCGTATCACTGCTGTAAGTAATGTAGGCCTTGTTATCTTTCAGCCAATTAGCGACAGTACCTTCATCTTCTTCCATCTCTCCGGAAACCAGAGCCACATATCTGCGGTCGTACACATTATGATGCCAATCATCCTCCAAAGCCAGTTCCGTCTGCTTATCCTTGGCATAAATCATCAAACCTGATGTATCACGGTCCAGTCGGTGCACTACATGCGCCTGACAGTTCTGGCGAGTCTTATGAAAATAATCATCAAGTACCGTTTTCACATTCAGAGTAGAATGACCGGCTGCCATACTCAAGATACCAATGTTTTTCTCAACAACAATCAGATATCTGTCTTCATAAACTATCTTAAGGTATCTGCTTTTAAATACCTCCTGATTCTTCTTTGTCTTGCTCACACTCACCTTCATACCCGGTTTCAGAGCATAATCAAACTGGGTAATGGTTTTGCCATTCACCTTAATTCCCCTACCCTGCAGAGTCTGCTTCACCTTAGTCTTGCTAGGTCCCTTCACATTCTCCATCAGCCATTCCAGCAACGGAGCAGGCTTTTCTACCTTGTAATGCTCATATTCATTGGGATTTCCGTAGCCATAAGCATTATTGGTATGCTTATTAAAATTTCCTTTTCTATTTTGTTGTCTCATATTGTTTACGATATCATTTTCTTAACATTAAAAATAGAGAATCGATGCTGCATTTTCATCAATTCAGCCTACAAAAGTAAGACTTTTCTGCAAAATAACAAAAAGCCACCATGTTTTTAACTAAAAATTAGTAACTTTTGCCAATAAATCATTGTGTTTCAAATATTTTTTTGTAATTTTGCAGCTGAATAACAGAAATTGCAATGACGCAAAGAGAAGATAAAGAAAGAAACAACTGCCCGAGAATGTCTCGGAAAGTTTTTCTACGACCTTGCCAAGACCTGTTTCTTGGTCATGGTTGCAGGTAATGCCGTCACGATATATTCTGATGGCGAATTAAAAATCTTCAATATTACCAGTATAATTATTGGTTTATTCCTTACTTGGCTTTTTGCATATATTGCTAATAAGGTATTAATAAAAAAATAAAATTATGGGAGAAGGTTTAACAATTATATTTTCCATTATATTGGTACCTGCACTGGGGTTTGCCATTTGGCTTCGTACTCCGCAGGGTGAGCGTTTCTTGAAAAGTTTAGACTAACAACTCGATTCTTTCAAGGCATTAATAGTAGTAAAAAAAACAAAAATAAAAGTACAGAATAATAAAAAGGAATGATTACAGTACAAAATCTTGCGATCCAATTCGGAAAGAGAGTGCTTTACAAGGATGTAAACCTCAAGTTCACTCATGGTAATATTTATGGTATCATCGGTGCTAACGGTGCCGGAAAATCTACTTTCCTCCGCGCTATCAGCGGCGATCTTGAACCAAACAAGGGTACAGTAGAAATGGGACCAGGCGAGCGACTTTCTGTCTTGGAACAGGACCACTTCAAATATGACGATTTCCGCGTAATGGATACCGTTCTGATGGGTCATCAGCCATTATGGGAAAACATGAAGGAGCGCGAGCGCCTCTATGCTAAGCCAGAGATGACAGAAGAAGAAGGTAACCTCGCTGCAGAGCTGGAGCTCAAGTTTGCAGAAATGAATGGTTGGGAGGCTGAAAGCAATGCCGCACAACTTCTGCAGAACCTCGGCGTAAAGGAAGACCGCCACGACAAACTCGTCGGAGAACTTTCAAATACAGAGAAAGTGCGCGTGATGCTGGCGAAGGCACTCTTCGGCAACCCAGATAACCTCCTTCTCGATGAGCCTACCAACGACCTCGACCTCGACACAGTTGAGTGGCTGGAAGACTATCTCAGCAACATTGAACAGACCGTACTCGTAGTATCTCACGACCGTCACTTCCTCGATGCAGTAAGTACCCAGACCGTAGATATCGACTTCGGTAAGATTACGATGTTTGCAGGTAACTACTCTTTCTGGTACGAGAGTTCTCAGTTGGCTCTCCGCCAGGCTCAGAACCAGAAGATGAAGGCTGAAGAGAAGAAGAAGCAGTTGGAAGAATTCATCCGCCGATTCTCAGCTAACGTTGCCAAGAGTAAGCAGACTACATCCCGCAAGAAGATGCTGGAGAAGCTGAACGTTGAAGAAATCCGTCCATCAAGCCGTAAATACCCAGGCATCATCTTCCAGATGGACCGTGAGCCAGGTAACCAGATTCTGGAGGTAGAGGGACTGAAAGCATGCGACGAAGACGGAACAGTGCTCTTCGACAATGTAAACTTCAACATAGAAAAGGGCGAGAAGGTAGTATTCCTCTCTCACAACCCTAAGGCGATGACTGCACTCTTCGAAATCATTAATGGCAATAGAAAGGCTGACGCAGGTGAATACAAGTGGGGCGTTACTATCACAACAGCTTATCTCCCACTCGACAATACAGAATTCTTCCAGAGCGACAAGAACCTGGTAGACTGGTTGAGCCAGTATGGTCCAGGAAACGAGGTTGCCATGAAGGGCTACCTCGGAAGAATGCTCTTCAGCGGCGAAGAAGTACTGAAGAAGGTAAATGTCCTCTCCGGAGGTGAGAAGATGAGATGTATGATTGCACGCATGCAGTTGCAGAACGCCAACTGCCTGATTCTAGATACACCAACCAACCACTTGGACTTGGAGAGTATTCAGGCATTCAACAACAACCTGGTAGGTTTCAAGGGCAATATCCTCTTCTCTAGCCACGACCACGAATTCATCAACACCGTGGCAAACCGCATCATCGAGCTCACTCCATCAGGCACCATCGACAAGCTCATGTCTTATGATGAGTATATCTACGATGAAGCTATCAAGGAGCAGAAGGCTAAGATGTACGGATTCTAAACAAAAAGTTATTCTGCTGTTTTAAACAGCAACCACAAATTATCTTATAATTAATAGTGCCAATTCGATGAGAATCGGGTTGGCACACTTTTTGTCAAACAACCAATAATAAGATTTATCATGTTTAAAAAATTTAAGACTATGTCAAAAGAAAAAGAAATCAATATAGAGGACGGAAACGTTCAGGAGACTGTTCAGAACGAAAATAATGAGCAGACAACTAAAAATGAAAATACTGAGGAAAATCAGGATACTGACAACAAGGCAGAAGAAGGTGACAACAATACAGACGCTGCTGACAAGAAGGCAGAAGAGATTGATCCTTTAACAAAAGCACAGCAAGAGGTAGAGGAACTCAAGAAACAGTTGCTCTATAAGACTGCCGAGTTTGAGAATTACCGTAAGCGTACTCTCAAAGAGAAGGCAGAACTGATTTTGAATGGTGGCGAGAAGACTGTAGCTGCTATTCTGCCTATTCTCGATGACTTTGAGCGCGCCATCGCTGACAAGAGCGAAGATCCTAAGGTTATCAAGGAAGGTGTACAGATGATTTTCAACAAGTTCGTAAAGACACTCGAAGGTCTTGGCGTAAAGAAGATTGATACCAACGACAAGGATTTCGATGTAGATTTCCACGAGGCTATTGCTATGGTTCCAGGAATGGGTGATGACAAGAAGGGAAAGATTATTGACTGCGTCCAGACTGGGTACACAATGAACGACAAGGTGATTCGCCATGCCAAGGTAGCTGTAGGTCAGTAAGAAAGAAATATCAAGAGTTATTTTTCAATATCCAGAACATTCTATTAGAATTCTGTAAGAAAATTCAATATTTGAAATAAGCAAATGGCTAAGAGAGACTATTATGAGGTGCTGGGCGTAGACAAGTCGGCATCAGAAGACGAAATAAAGAAGGCGTATCGAAAGATTGCCATCAAGTATCACCCAGACCGCAACCCTGGCAACAAAGAGGCGGAAGAGAAATTCAAGGAAGCTGCCGAAGCTTACGAAGTTCTACACGATGCCCAGAAGCGCCAGCAATATGACCAGTTTGGTTTCAATGGTCCACAAGGTGGATTCGGCGGATTCGGTGGTGGTGCCAGCATGGATATGAACGACATCTTCTCTATGTTTGGAGATATCTTTGGCGGACACGGCGGTTTCAGCGGCTTTGGTGGCGGCGGATTCGGTGGCGGCTCACAGAAGCGGGTTTACCAGGGTGGCGACCTTCGCGTAAGAGTAAAACTGACTCTCCAAGAGGCAGCAACAGGTGTTACCAAGCGCTTCAAGATTCGCAAGGATGTAACTTGCTCTGCATGTCACGGAACAGGTTGCGAAGGTGGTGCCCAGCCAGAAACATGTTCGGAATGTCATGGAAGCGGCTATGTCTTAAAGACGGTGCGCAGTATGTTCGGCATGATGCAAACTCAGGCTGCATGCACAAAGTGTGGCGGTGAGGGAACTATCATCAAGAACAAATGTAAGGAATGCGGTGGCGACGGAATCGTGAAGGGCGAGGAACTCGTAGAAATCAATATTCCTGCAGGTGTCGACAACGATATGGTTGTTACCGTTGAAGGAAAGGGTAACCAAGGCAAGCACAATGGTCTCTACGGAAACCTACAGGTAATGGTGAGCGTAGAAAAGAACGATGATTTCGAGCGTGTAGGTCAGGACTTATACCATAATCTTGTTCTTGACTTTGCAACTGCCACTTTGGGTGGCGAGGTAGAAGTCCCTACCTTGGATGGCAAGACAAAGATCAAAATAGAACCTGGCACACAACCAGGCAAACAGATTCGTTTGCGTGGCAAAGGTATGCCGGCTATTCAGGGATATGGTTATGGCCGTGGTGATATTATCGTCAATATTACCGTTTTCGTACCTACCTCTCTGACCAAGGAAGAAAAGAATCTTGTAGTGAAATTCAAGGAATGCGATAATTTCAAAGCAGATAATGCAGAGAAGAAGTCTCTCTTTGAAAGTTTCAAGAACCTCTTTAAAAAATAAACAGTAAAGAGCAATCCCCGAAGAGGGCGAACTATCTTCGAAAGAACGGTTCGCTCTTTTCGGGGATTATCTGTATATATAATAAGGTATAACATATAACATGAATTATCAAGAAACTGTTGAATATCTTTTCACCAGCACGCCGGTTTTTGAAAAGATTGGAGCCAAGGCATACAAACCTGGGCTTGATACGATGTATAAAATGGATGAACACTTCGAACATCCTCATAACCAATATAAATGTATCCACATTGCAGGAACCAACGGAAAAGGTTCATCATCCCATACCCTTGCTGCAATCCTGCAGAGCCAGGGCTATAAGGTCGGCCTGTTCACATCTCCACATCTTGTAGATTTCAGAGAACGCATTCGCGTAAATGGTGAGATGGTAAGCGAAGAGTATGTAATCGACTTTGTAGAAAACAACCGGAAATTCTTCGAACCGCTACATCCTTCGTTCTTTGAACTGACCACCATGATGGCATTTCAGTATTTTGCAGAACAAAAGGTAGACTTTGCCGTCATCGAAGTTGGATTGGGAGGAAGACTAGACAGTACCAACATCATCACTCCTATCCTATCCGTTATCACGAACATCAGTTTTGACCACACCCAATTCCTCGGGAATACACTCGGTGAGATTGCAGGCGAAAAGGCGGGCATCATCAAACCACAGATTCCTGTCGTTATTGGCGAATGGAACGAAGAGACCCAACCTGTGTTCATCCAAAAAGCCCATGAGCAGAATTCTCCTATCCATTTTGCACTGGCAGCAGACGCAGACATAAACTTCGAACTGAAAGGCAACTATCAGAAAAAGAACTTCGGCACCATATCCGCAGCCGTAGAATGCCTGAAGGAAGAAGGAATAGAAATCAAAGATCAAAGCATAAAGAACGGCTTTGAACATGTATGCGAGCTGACAGGCCTACGCGGCAGATGGGAAAAACTCAACGAGCACCCTCTCACCATCTGTGATACGGGACATAACCTTGCCGGATGGGAGTATCTGGAACCTCAGATTGCATCCATCAAAGCCGATACGAAACATATTGTCTTCGGAATGGTTGATGACAAAGATGTAGAGCATGTAATGGGACTATTAGAAAAGTTGCCAAAAGAAAGCACGATTTTCTATTGGACGCAGCCATCAACCAAAAGAGCGATTCCTGTAGACAAATTATACGGATACGCGCAAAAGCACGGCTTAAACGGAACATGCTATCAAACTATCGCACAGGCATTTAACAAAGCAAAAGCAAACGCAAAAAAAGATGATTTTATCTTTATTGGCGGATCAAGTTACGTCGTTGCCGATTTGCTATCAGAATCATTTTAGGATTTTTTAAATCAAAAAGTTCATAAAATATTTGTAATACTCATTTTTTTTTAGTTACTTTGCAGTACATTACTTAAACCAAAGTAAGGTAACTAAAAAAAGTGAGATATTATGAATACAGAACCAGCAAATAAGTGTGGTTTGAAAAGAGAAGATTTTCAGACCACAGTGAATGGTAAGAAGACTGATCTCTTCGTGTTAAGAAACAAGCAAGGCAACGAAGTTGCAGTGACTAACTATGGTGGAGCAGTCGTAGCCATCATGATGCCTGACAAGGATGGCAACTATGCCAACCTCATCCAAGGCCATGACAACATACAGGACGTCATCAACTCACCAGAGCCATTCTTGAGTGTGCTCATCGGTCGTTATGGCAACCGTATTAAAGAAGGCAAGTTCATACTTCACGGCAAGGAGTATCACTTGGCATGCAACGATGGTCCCAACCACCTGCATGGTGGACCTACAGGTTTCCACACCAAAGTTTGGGATGCAACCCGCATGAGTGATAGCGCTGTCGTGTTGAAATACACGAGCCCTTATGGTGAAGAAGGCTTCACTGGTGAGTTGACAGTTTGGGTAGCTTACACATTGACCGATGACAATGAGTTCGTTATCAAGTATCAGGCTACAACCAACAAGACAACCATCTGCAACCTGACACATCACGCTTTCTTCTCAATCCAGGGTATTGCTAATCCTACCCCAACAGTTGACAATATCATCTGTGAGGTGAACGCAAACTACTATCTCCCTATCGATAAGTATTCTATCCCTACAGGTGAGATTTTGAAGGTTGAGGGCACACCATTCGATTTCCGTACACCAAAGCCTATTGGTCAGGACATCAATGCAGACAACGAGCAGATCAAGAATGGTCAGGGCTATGACCACAACTATGTATTGAACAAGACAGAAGAAGGTGAGTTGAGTTTCGCTGCCCGTATAAAAGACCCTGTAAGCTGCCGTACCATGGAGGTTTATACCACAGAACCAGGTTTGCAGATGTACACAGGTAATTTCCTTGCAGGTATCTCAGGACAGTTTGGTGCAACATTCCCACGTCGCAGTGCAGTCTGCTTCGAGGCACAGAAGTTCCCAGACACTCCAAATCACACCTATTTCCCAAGTTGCAGATTAAATCCGGGTGAAACATACACCCAGAAGACAATCTATAAGTTTGGAATTGACAAATAAATCAGAATAAATCATGGAGCAGGTACTCTAAACAGCACTTGCTCCATTTTCGCGCTTGAATGACAAAATCTATCCAGCGCGACAACAATCTTAAAGAGAAGTCTTAACGTCTTTAAAGAAGAAACAACCTCTTAGAAAAAAAGAGTAGCAACCTCTTTACCATAAAAGAGAATTAATAACCTCTTCAAAAAGAGTATAAACAAGCTTTTCGCAAATAATAATAACAAATAACAATATCAACTATCAAAAAAATGGAAAACCAAAGTAAAAATGGCAATATCATCGCTATTATCACGATGATGTTCCTCTACGCCATGATTTCGTTCGTAACGAATTTGGCTGCTCCTATCGGAGTTATTTGGAAAAATGTATTCGCTGACAGCGGAAGTGCCAACATGATCGGTATGTTGGGTAACGCCATGAACTTCTTGGCTTACCTCTTCATGGGTATCCCTGCAGGTAAGTTGCTCACCAAGATCGGTTACAAGAAGACAGCCCTCACCGGTATCGCTACCGGATTCGTAGGCGTGCTCATCCAGTTCCTTTCCGGTAAGTTCGGTGCCGATATCTCAGGCTTCGCTGTTTACCTCTTCGGTGCGTTCATCTCAGGTTTCGCAGTATGTATTTTGAATACTGTTGTTAACCCAATGTTGAACCTTATCGGTGGTGGTGGTAACCGCGGTAACCAGCTGAATCTCATCGGTGGTACATTGAACAGTTTATCTGGCACTTTAACCCCAATGCTCGTAGGTGCCCTTATCGGTACAGTTACTGCTAACACCAAAATGGTAGATGTAAACCTCGTACTTTACATTGCCCTTGCCGTATTCGCAGCAGCATTCGTTATCTTGAACTTCATCCCTATTCAGGATCCAGAGATGGGTAAGACTACAGACAAGACTGTATTCGAGCATTCACCATGGGCTTTCCGCCACTTCAACCTCGGCGTTATCGCAATCTTCGTTTATGTAGGTGTTGAGGTAGGCATTCCTGGAACATTGAACTTCTACATTTCTGATACTACAGCAAATGGTGGTGGTTTCATCAATGGTACAGCCTTGGCAAATGCAGCAGCTATCGGTGGTTTCGTTGCAGGTACATATTGGCTCCTGATGCTGGTTGGTCGTCTTTGCTCCAGCTTTATTGCTGACAAGGTATCTAGCCGCATGATGATGATGATTGCCAATGGTGCAGGTATGATCTTTATCGTCCTCGCCGTACTTCTCGGCAAGTCAACAACAGTAGAAATGCCTGTATTTACAGGTACATCATTCCAGATGGTAACAGTGCCTGTCGCTGCTATGTTCCTGGTACTCTGCGGTCTCTGCACTTCCATCATGTGGTCTTCTATCTTCAACCTTGCTACTGAGGGTCTTGGCAAGTATACAGCCCAGGCTTCAGGTATCTTCATGATGATGGTAGTAGGTGGCGGATTGATGCCATTGGTACAGAACTTCATCGCAGACAACGCTGGCTATATGGCTAGTTACATTGTGCCTCTCATCTGTATGGCATACATGTTCTTCTATGCTGTAGCTGGTTGCAAGAACATCAACAAGGATATTCCTGTTGATTAATAACACGAAATAAATTAGCCCTAAGGCATATAAAGTCTTAGGGCTAAATCATATAATCAAATCTTAAATAACAACCCAACAAAAACTTAACTAATTATGGATATTGAAAAAGTAAGAAGCCGCTTCATCAAGCATTTCGATGGTAAAACAGGTAACATCTACATGTCACCAGGTCGTATTAACTTGATTGGTGAGCATACCGATTATAATGGTGGATTTGTTTTCCCAGGTGCAGTAGATAAGGGTATCATGGCAGAAATCCGTCCTAACGGAACAGATACCGTCATGCTCTACTCTATCGACTTGAAAGATCGTGTAGAATTCAAGGTTAATGATCCTGAAGGTCCACGCGCTTCATGGGCACGTTATATCTATGGTGTTTGCCAGGAGATGAAGGCTTTGGGCGTTGACGTGAAGGGTTTCAATGCAGCATTCTATGGTGATGTGCCTCTCGGTGCAGGTATGTCTTCTTCTGCTGCTCTTGAAAGCTGTTTTGCTTTTGCTTTGAACGACCTCTTTGGTGACAACAAGGTTTCTAAATGGGATCTCGTTCTCGCAGGTCAGGCTACAGAGCACAAGTATGTAGGTGTTAACTGCGGTATCATGGACCAGTTCGCTTCTGTTTTCGGTAAGGAAGGTAAGTTGATGCGTCTTGATTGCAACAGCCGCGAATTTGAATACTTCCCATTCGAACCTAAGGGCTACAAGCTCTGCTTGGTAAACTCTAAGGTAAAGCACGAGTTGGCAGGTTCTCCATACAACGACCGTCGCAACTCTTGCGAAAATGTTGTTAAGCACATTGCAGCAAAGCACCCAGAAGCTAAGTTCGAAACTCTCCGTGATTGCACATGGGAGCAGCTGGAGGAAGTTCGCGCTGAGGTTGGCGAAGAGGATTACAACCGCGCTCACTTCGTATTGGGCGAAAAGGACCGCGTTTTGGCAGTCTGCGATGCTCTTGAGAAGGGTGACTACGAGACTGTAGGTCAGAAGATGTACGAGACTCACCACGGCTTGAGCAAGGAATACGAGGTTAGCTGCGAGGAACTCGACTTCTTGAATGAAGTGGCTAAGGAGAATGGTGTTACTGGTAGCCGTATCATGGGCGGTGGCTTCGGTGGCTGCACCATCAACTTGGTAAAGGACGATATCTACGACAAGTTCGTTGCGGACGTTACAGCTAAGTTCACAGCCAAATATGGTCATGCTCCAGAGATTTACCCTGTAATCATCTCTGAGGGTTCTCACAAGGTTTGCTAATATATATATTATATATTAATATAAGGAACTGCAGTTAGTATTTGCTAACTGCAGTTTTTTTGTTCCAAATAAGCCAAAAAAAGGCGTTTTCATACAAATAGTGTTAAAAAGACACTTTAGCAGAAAAAAAGTTAGGGAAAACGCTTGCAGATTCGAAATAAAATTGTAATTTTACACCCAAAATGAATAGACAATAAAAAACAGCCTAAAAATGAGTACATTTAAGACCCTATTTATGGGAGTTGGTTTTGCGGCTATCGCTACCCTCTCAGCTTGTTCATCAAGCAGCAATGCAAGTCTCACACAATCTGGTTTGAATCCAGCAGATTTCGATTCAACAGTATTGGGCAAGAAGACTGAGTTAGTAACTCTCAAGAATGCAAACGGCATGGAAGTTTGCCTCACCAATTATGGTGGACGTGTCGTTTCCATTTCCGTTCCTGATAAGAACGGAAAGCCAACGGATGTGGTTCTGGGTTACGACAACATACACCAGTATGCTGACACACTTAACTCTCCTTCGGATTATGGTTCTTCTGTAGGACGTTATGCCAACCGTATCAAGGATGCTAAACTTTCACTTGCTGGTTCAACATACCAGTTGAAGGCAAATGATAATGGCAACTGCCTGCATGGTGGTGGTGCTACAGGATGGTTGAACCAGGTTTACGACATTACAGAGAAAAACGACTCATCCGTTACCTTCACTATCAATGCGAAGGATGGCGAGAATGGATTCCCTGGCAACGTAACAGCAACAGCTAAGTATACCGTCAAGAGTAACAACACACTCGACATCGAGTTTGGTGCCACAACAGACAAAGAAACCGTTGTCAACATGACCAACCACAGTTACTTTAACTTGAACGGCGATCCATCTAAGGAAGGTTTCGATCAGGTAATGTACATCAATGCAGATAAGTTTACTCCTGCAGATTCACTTTACATCCCAACAGGTGAAATCAAGAGCGTAGAAGGAACCCCTATGGATTTCCGTACACCTGCAGAAATCGGCAAGAAGGTAGATTATAACTTTGACCAGATTAAGAATGCCACAGGTTACGACCACAACTGGTGTTTGAACACATATAAGGATGGTAAGGGCGATGACAAAACAGTTTGTGCAAGCCTCTACTCACCAAAGAGCGGTATCCTTCTTGAAGTATTTACCAACGAGCCTGGTATTCAGGTCTACACTGGTAACTTCCAAGGTACAGGTATTGCCTGCAAGCATGGCATCAAGTATCCTAAACACGTAAGCGTTTGCTTCGAGAGCCAGAAATATCCTGATTCTCCAACCAAGATTGCTCAGGGTGTAAAGGATTGGACAGATGCCACATTGAAGCCAGGAGAGAAATACTATTCTCACCTCGCTTACAAATTCAGCGTTAAAAAGTAAGCGTAAGTTAGTTTAAAAGTTAGCGAACCGGCGGATAAAATCCGCCGGAACAGCTAACATCCAACAAGAAGTTTTCGCAATGACAAAAAACGAAATGTGCTGGATAAGAAACTAACATAATAAGCATCCAATAAAAGAGAAAAACAAACAAATAATAATAAACAAACAATCTTATAGTAATTATGAATTGGAATTCAACAGAATTCGTATGGCTTGATTGGGCTGTACTCGCCATTGGTGTAATCGGCGTAATTTGGGCTGTCTGGCACGCAATCGTGAAAGACAGAAAGGCTCAGAAAGGTGAAGACTCTTCTGCTTATCTCTTCGGTAAGGGTGAGCCATGGTATGTAATCGGTATGGCTATTTTTGCTGCCAACATTGGTTCTGAGCACCTCGTTGGTTTGGCAGGTACAGGTGCCAAGAGTGGTGTCGGTATGGCACACTGGGAGATGCAGGGTTGGATGATCCTCATCCTCGGTTGGTTGTTCGTACCTTTCTATCAGTTGCTCATCAACAAGATGGGTAAAATCATCACCATGCCAGACTTCCTGAAGTTCCGCTATACCCAGCGCACAGGTTCATGGCTCTCTATCATCACCCTCGTAGCTTACATCCTTACTAAGGTGAGTGTTACAGCCCTTACAGGTGGTATCTTCTTTGAATATCTTTGGGGCTTGAACTTTTGGGCTGGTGCCATCGGCTTGATTATCCTCACTACCATCTTCACCGTATTCGGTGGTATGAAGGGTGTGATGACATTGTCAACCATCCAGACTCCTATCCTCGTCATCGGTTCTTTCCTCGTACTCTTCCTCGGTCTCTCTACCCTCGGCGGTGGCAGCATCTCTGCCGGTTGGGCCGACATGATGGATTACTGCGGCAAGCTGAACAATGGTTATGGTACAACTCACATGTTCCACTGGGAGGCTGGTGACTCTATGTATCAGGAATATCCTGGTTTCGTAGTATTCATCGGTGCAACCATCATCGGTTTCTGGTACTGGTGTACAGACCAGCACATCGTTCAGCGTGTACTCGGTCAGGTTCCTGGCGAGAGCAACGTAGAGGTTATGAAGCGTGCCCGCCGCGGTACTATCGCAGCCGGTTTCTTCAAGGTACTCCCTTGCTTCATGTTCCTGATTCCAGGTATGATTGCAGCCGCTTTGGCTCAGAAGGGCGCTATCCAGATGAACGAGACTGATGCAGCCTTCGCCATCATGGTAAAGACCGTACTTCCTGCAGGTATCAAGGGAATCGTAACTATCGGTTTCATCTGTGCATTGGTTGCTTCATTGGCAGCATTCTTCAATAGTTGTGCTACCCTCTTCACCGAGGACTTCTACAAGCCATTGAAGAAGGGCATGTCTGAGGCTCACTACGTACTCGTTGGCCGTATCGCTACCGTTGTAGTTGTGGTTCTTGGTTTCGCATGGTTGCCAATCATGATGAAGATGGATACATTGTACAATTATCTCCAGGGTATCCAGTCACTCCTGGCTCCAGCCATGGTAGCCGTATTTGCAATGGGTATCTTCTTCAAGAAGATTACTCCAAAGGCAGGTGAATACACCATGATTACCGGTTTCCTCATCGGTATGCTCCGCCTCGTTACCAACGTCATCACTGATACAGGTAAGGCAACAATGGATGGTGCATTCTGGGATTACACCGCATGGTTCTGGCAGACCAACTGGCTCGTATTCGAGTGCTGGTTGCTCGTATTCCTCATCATCTTCATGATAGTAGTAAGCTGCTTCACTCCAGCTCCAAGCAAGGAGCAGGTAGAGGCAATCACCTTCACATCAGACTTCAAGAAGTCTATCCGTGAGAGTTGGAGTGCCTTCGATATTGTCGGTACACTCGTAGTAATCGGCCTCTGCGCAGCATTCTACGCATACTTCTGGTAAAATATTATTCCCATCAGGAGTAAGAAGTGAGGAGTCTGGAATTTTCTCAAAAATCAGACAAAACAGTTTTCTGTTGAAAAAAACGCAATCCTTACTTCTCCTTCTTACTCCTTGATATTCTCTCGAAGCCGCTCTCTGAAGAGCAAGCACAAAGAATACAACTATACATACATTGAATCATTACATCAAAACAGCAAAAGACCATGACCCAGTTTTATAATGAATACTCCAAAGTATTAGTATCCGTCGATTGTATCATTTTCGGTTTCAACGGTAGCAACCTCCAGGTACTGATAGGTAAACGCAAGATGGACCCAGGAAGAGGCGAATGGTCACTCTATGGTGGTTTCGTTGGTGCAACAGAAAATCTAGAAGATGCAGCCAACAGAGTCATCCTGGAACTTACTGGAATGAAAAACCTCTATATAAGACAAGTAGGAGCTTTCGGCCGCATCGACCGTGACCCAGGTGAGCGAGTTATCTCTATCGCCTATTGCACTCTCATCAATGTGAAAGACTATGACGACAGCCTCCGTGTAGAACACGGATTGGAATGGGTTAGTCTGAATGAACTTCCAGAACTTTACTCAGACCACAAACTCATGATTCGCAATGCTATCGCTCAGATACGCCGCCGTATCAATCATGAGCCATTAAGTTTCAAACTCCTCCCCGACCTCTTTACCCTGACACAGCTTCAGCACGTATTCGAGGCAGTAATAGGCGAAGAGATTGACAAGCGCAACTTCCGCAAACGCGTGAAGGATATCGACTTCATCGAGAAGACAGAACTCATCGATAAAGTCAACTCGAAACGAGGCGCCGCCCTCTACCGCTTCAACAAGAAAGCATACGAGGAAGACCCATCGTTCAACTTGAAATAGAATAAACAACTTTAAACAAAAGATATTATGTTAGAAGAATTAAAAGAAAAAGTGTTCAAGGCAAACCTTGATCTCGTTAAGCACAACCTCGTGCTCTTTACATGGGGTAATGTGAGCGGAATCGACCGCGAAAAAGGTCTGGTTGTCATCAAGCCATCTGGCGTCGACTATGACACCATGAAGGCTAGCGATATGGTAGTGGTAGACTTGGAAACAGGTAAGGTAGTAGAAGGCGATCTGAACCCTTCATCTGATACTCCAACCCACTTGGTTCTCTACCGCGCATTCCCTGAGTTGGGTGGCGTAGTTCATACCCACTCTACTTATGCTACAGCTTGGGCACAGGCTGGCTTGGACATCCCTAACATTGGTACAACTCATGCTGATTACTTCCACGATTGCATCCCTTGCACTGATGCGATGACCGAGGATATGATGGCAGAATATGAGCACAACACAGGTGTTGTCATCGTTGATCGTTTCAAGAAAGACAACATCAACCCGGTTCATACTCCGGGCGTATTGGTTAAGAACCATGGTCCTTTCACATGGGGTAAGGATGCTGACCAGGCTGTTTATCACGCAGTAGTAGCTGAACAGGTGGCAAAAATGGCTTTCATCTCATTCTCTGTGAATCCAAACACCACCATGAACCCATTGCTCGTAGAGAAGCACTTCAACCGCAAGCACGGCCCTAACGCTTACTACGGACAGAAAAAGCACTAATCAACAGTGCTTCAAATAAAGATAATAAATCACATAAACAATAACAATTGATACAACAAACAATCATGATTAAAGCATTTGAAAATTTAGAGGTTTGGTTTGTAACTGGTGCACAGCTTCTTTACGGAGGCGAAACAGTTAAGATAGTAGATGGTCACTCAAAGGACATGGTAGATGGTCTGAACAATAGTGGCATCATTCCAATCAAAGTAGTTTACAAGGGCACAGCTAACTCTTCTGCAGAGGTAGAGGCTGTCATGAAGGCTGCCAACAACGACGAGAAGTGTGTAGGTATCATCACATGGATGCACACCTTCTCTCCTGCTAAAATGTGGATCAAGGGCTTGCAGGCTCTCGAGAAGCCTCTCCTCCACTTCCACACTCAGTACAACGCAGAACTCCCTTGGGATTCTATCGACATGGACTTCATGAACCTCAACCAGTCTGCTCACGGCGACATCGAGTTCGGTCACATCTGCACCCGTATGCGCATCCCTAGAAAGGTAGTTGTAGGCTACTGGAAGAGCGAAGAGGCTCAGAAGCAGATTGCAACATGGGCTCGTGTTGCTGCCGGTGTTGCTGATGCTCACAACGTACGCTGCCTCATGTTCGGTATGAACATGAACAACGTAGCCGTAACAGATGGCGACCGCGTAGAGTTCGAACAGCGCTTGGGTTACCACGTAGATTACTATCCAGTATCTTCACTCATGGAGTACTACAAGAAGGTAACTGATGCAGAGGCTGATGCCCTCGTTGAGGAGTACAAGAAAGAGTACACCATCAAGATCGATGAGTCTGGCGAGGAAGTTTATTGGGAGAAGGTGAAGAACGCAGCTAAGGCTGAGATCGCTCTCCGTCGCGTATTGAAGGATGAGAATGCAGTAGCATTCACAACCAACTTTGATGACCTCGGTGACGCAGACATCGACGATCCAAACTTCTGCGGTTTCGACCAGATTCCAGGTTTGGCTTCACAGCGCCTGATGGCAGAGGGCTATGGTTTCGGTGCAGAGGGTGACTGGAAGACAGCTTGCCTCTACCGCACACTTTGGGTTATGAACCAGGGCTTGGAGAAGGGTTGCTCATTCCTCGAGGACTATACACTGAACTTCGCTGAGGACCGCACATCAAGCCTCCAGAGCCACATGCTCGAGGTTTGCCCATTGATCGCTTCAGACAAGCCAAAGCTCGAGGTTCACTTCCTCGGCATCGGTATCCGCAAGCAGCAGACAGCTCGCCTCGTGTTCACATCTAAGACTGGTAAGGGTGTTAAGGCAACAGTAGTTGACCTCGGCAATCGTTTCCGTCTCATCGCAAGTGAGGTAGAGTGCATCGAGCCAAAGGCAATGCCTAAGCTTCCTGTAGCTTCTGCTCTTTGGGTTCCACAGCCAACATTCGAGATTGGTGCAGGTGCTTGGATCCTCGCTGGTGGTACTCACCACAGTGCATTCTCTTACGATATCACTGCTGAGTACTGGGAGGACTTCTGCGAGATTCTGGGTATTGAGTTCGTTAACATCGACAAGAACACAACAATCAGCAGCTTCAAGCAGCAGCTCCGCAACAACGAGATTTATTACATGCTCAACAAGGCGTTGAGATAATTTAAGTGAAGAGTGAAGAACGAAGAGTGAAAAATCCGAATGATTTTCAAGGCTTTACCCTTTGTTCTTTACATTAAACATTTAAAAGAAATGAGCGCAAAAACTATTATAGAATCAGGTAAGGCCATTCTCGGTATCGAGTTTGGATCTACCCGAATCAAGGCTGTCTTGATTGACACCGACAACAACCCTATCGCACAGGGTAGCTTTGAGTGGGAAAATCAGTTGGTTGATGGCTTGTGGACTTACAGCATCGACACCATCTGGAAAGGTCTGCAGGATTGCTACGCTGACCTCCGCAAGAACGTGAAGGCTGAGTACGACTGCGAAATCAAGCAGTTGGCTGCCATCGGTATTTCTGCGATGATGCACGGCTATATGGCATTCGGCAAGGATGAGAACATCCTCGTTCCTTTCCGCACATGGCGTAACACCAATACAGCCAAGGCTGCAGCTGAACTTTCAGAACTCTTCCACTTCAACATCCCATTGCGTTGGAGTATCTCTCACGTATATCAGGCTATCCTGAATGGTGAGGATCACATCAACAAGATTGACTTCCTTACAACTCTCGCCGGTTATATCCACTGGCAGCTCACAGGCAAGAAGGTGCTTGGCGTAGGCGATGCATCAGGTATGCTCCCAATCGACTCTAACACCAACAACTACGATGCTGAGATGGTAGCTAAGTTCGATAAACTCATCGAACCTAAGAACCTGGGCTGGAAGATTCTCGACATTCTCCCAGAGGTACTGAACGCAGGCGAAGACGCTGGTGTATTGACCGAGGAAGGTGCAAAGAAGCTCGACCCATCTGGCACACTTCAGGCAGGCACTCCACTCTGTCCTCCAGAGGGTGATGCTGGTACTGGTATGGTAGCAACCAACGCTGTCCGTCAGCGCACAGGAAACGTCAGTGCAGGTACTTCTTCTTTCTCTATGATCGTATTGGAGAAAGCCTTGAGCCAACCTTACGAAGTCATTGATATGGTGACTACTCCTGATGGTAGCCCTGTAGCAATGGTTCACTGCAACAACTGTACTTCAGACCTCAATGCATGGGTAGGTTTGTTCAAGCAGTATCAGGAGTTGCTCGGTGTTCCTGTAGATATGAACGAGGTATTCGGAAAGCTCTACAACCATGCTCTTGAAGGCGATGCAGATTGCGGTGGCTTGATTGCTTACAACTATATCTCTGGTGAGCCTGTAACAGGTCTTGCAGAAGGTCGCCCAATGTTCGTACGTTCTGCCAACGACCACTTCAATCTTGCCAATTTCATGCGTGCCAACCTCTACGCTTCAGTAGCTGTACTGAAGATTGGTAACGATGTATTGTTCAAGGACGAGAAGGTACAGGTAGACCGCATCACCGGTCATGGCGGTTTGTTCAAGACCAAGGGTGTAGGTCAGCGCATCCTCGCTGCAGCCATCAATTCCCCTATCTCTGTCATGGAGACAGCAGGCGAAGGTGGTGCATGGGGTATCGCCCTTCTCGCAGGTTATCTCGTTAACAACGAAGAGAAGTTGAGCCTTGCAGATTATCTCGACAAGAAAGTATTCGCAGGCAATACTGGTGTAGAGATTGCACCTACTGCAGAAGATGTTGCTGGTTTCGATAAGTACATCGAAACTTACAAGGCTGGTCTTGCTATCGAAAAGGCAGCAGTTGAGAACAAAAAGTAACTAAACGATAAATACGTTTGTGGGGATTATACCTCCACAAACGTATTATACTAAAAATCAACAACAAATAATAAGAACAATGATGAAGAAACTTTTCGCTACCACATTGCTTTCTACAGCAGTTGCATTCTCAGCTCAAGCTCAGGATGTTACAGGAACAATCCATGCCAACCAAGGAACACAGAAAATCAATAAGGAGATTTACGGCCAGTTTGCCGAGCATCTCGGAAGTTGTATCTATGGCGGACTTTGGGTAGGTCCTGATTCTAAGATTCCTAACACACAGGGTTACCGCAACGACGTGTTCCAAGCCCTCAAGGACCTGAAAGTGCCTGTATTAAGATGGCCTGGAGGATGCTTCGCTGACGAGTATCACTGGATGGATGGTATCGGTCCACGTGAGAACCGACCAAAGATGCAGAACAACAACTGGGGAGGTACCATTGAGGACAACTCTTTCGGTACACACGAGTTTCTGAATCTCTGCGAGATGTTGGGTTGCGAACCTTACATCAGCGGAAACGTGGGTTCCGGCACTGTTGAGGAATTAGCCAAGTGGGTGGAATATATGACCAGCGATGGCGATACTCCTATGGCAAAACTTCGCCGACAGAACGGCCGCGACAAGGCATGGAAGGTAAAATACTTAGGTATTGGTAACGAAAGTTGGGGATGCGGTGGCAACATGCGTCCTGAATATTATTCAGATCTTTTCCGCCGCTACTCTGTTTATTGCCGCAACTATGACGGCAACCAGCTCTATAAGATAGCATCTGGAGCGAGCGATTACGATTATAACTGGACTAAGGTATTGATGGATCGTATCGGCAACCGTGCCAACGCCATCTCTCTACATTATTATACAGTAGCCGGCTGGACAGGCAGCAAGGGTTCTGCCACCAAGTTCAACAATGAGGATTACTACTGGACCCTGGGCAAGGCGCTCGGCATAGAAGATGTTATCAAGAAGCATGAAGCTATCATGGACAAGGCTGATCCAAAGAAGCAGGTAGCCCTCCTCGTTGACGAATGGGGAACCTGGTGGGATGAGGAGCCTGGCACTATCAAGGGCCACCTCTATCAGCAGAACTGTATGCGCGATGCCTTCGTTGCTGCACTCTCGCTGAATGTATTCCACCGTCATGCAGAACGTGTGAAGATGACCAACATCGCACAGATTGTCAACGTGCTCCAGTCTATGATTCTGACTGATACAAAGGGAACAGGTCACATGGTTCTGACTCCAACCTATCATGTATTCAACATGTACAAGGACTTCCAGGAGGCAACCTATCTCCCAATGGATGTAAAGTGCGACTCTATGGATGTTCGCGGCGATGATCACGCAAGAGATGGAAGAAAGATTCCATTGGTATCTACTTCAGCAGCCAAGAAGGCAGACGGAACCATCGTGGTTGCTCTTGCCAATGTCAGTCTTGACAAGGCTCAGCAGGTAGAGTTCAATCTGGATGGTGCAGCTGCTCCAAAAACTGTAACAGGACAGATTCTTTCCTGCAACAAGGTGAGCGATTACAACGACTTCGCACACCCGGATGTAGTGAAGCCTGCAGTTTTTAAGGATGCAAAAGTAAAGAAAAACACCCTTAAGGTAAAAATTCCTGCAAAATCTATCGTAGTTTTGAAAATAAAATAGTATCTTTGAAGGCGAAAAAAGGAAGTATCCTTCTTTTGAGTAGCCTTCAGAGCTAGAAAAACAAGAATATTTCAGCAGAAATAACAATTATAATTAATATAAGATTATGAACGACATTAAAGTAATGAATCATGCAGCAGATAACATCCGTATCTTGGCTGCTTCAATGGTAGAAAAGGCAAACTCAGGTCACCCAGGTGGTGCTATGGGTGGTTCTGACTTCATCAACGTGCTCTTCTCTGAGTACCTGGTTTATGATCCAGCTGATCCAACATGGACTGGCCGCGACCGCTTCTTCCTCGACCCAGGTCACATGAGCCCAATGCTTTATGCTGGTTTGGCTTTGCGTGGTTTCTTCTCAATGGAAGACCTCAAGCAGTTCCGCCAGTGGGGTTCTGTAACTCCAGGTCACCCAGAGCTCGACCTTCAGCGTGGTATCGAGAACTCATCTGGTCCTCTTGGTCAGGGTCATGCCCTCGCAGCTGGTGCAGCTGTTGCTGAGAAGTTCCTTGAGGCTCGTCTGGGTTCAACCATGATGCAGCACAAGATCTACGCATACATTTCTGATGGTGCTGTAGAGGAGGAAATCTCTCAGGGTGTAGGTCGTATCGCCGGCAACCTCGGTTTGAACAACCTCATCATGTTCTACGATTCTAACGACATCCAGCTCTCTACAGAGTGTGGCGTTGTAATGAACGAGGATACAGAGATGAAGTACAAGGCTTGGGGCTGGAATGTCATCAAGATCAACGGTAACGACGTGGCTCAGATTCGTGAGGCGCTCGATGCTGCTCAGAAGGAGCAGGATCGCCCTACCCTCATCATCGGTAAGACCGTAATGGGTAAGGGTGCCCTCCGCGCAGACGGTACAAGTTACGAGGCTTGCATCAATACTCACGGTGCTCCTCTCGGTGGCGATGCTTACGTTAATACAATCAAGCACTTGGGTGGTGATCCTGAGAATGCATTTGTTATCTTCGACGATGTAAAGGAAATCTACGCTAAGCGTGCAGAGGAGTTGAAGAAGATTGTTGCAGAGCGCAAGGCTGCAGAGGCTGAGTGGCGCAAGGCTAATCCAGAGAAGGCTGCCCAGATGGATGAGTGGTTCAGCGGCAAGGCTCCTAAGGTAGACTGGAGCAAGGTTGAGCAGAAGGCTGGTTCAGCTACACGTGCAGCATCTGCTGCTTGTCTTGGCGTTTTGGCAGAGCAGGTTCCTAACATGATCTGTGCTTCAGCTGACCTTTCTAACTCAGATAAGACAGATGGTTTCTTGAAGAAGACCAAGAGCATCGTTCGTGGTGATTTCTCAGGTGCTTTCTTCCAGGCAGGTGTTGCTGAGTTGACTATGGCAGATATGTGTATCGGTATGATGCTCCACGGTGGTGTGGTTGCAGCAATGGGTACATTCTTCGTATTCTCTGATTATATGAAGCCAGCTGTTCGTCTCGCTGCCCTGATGCAGGTTCCTGTTAAGTTTATCTGGACTCACGATGCATTCCGCGTTGGTGAGGACGGACCTACTCACGAGCCAGTTGAGCAGGAGGCTCAGATCCGCTTGATGGAGAAGTTGAAGAACCACGCAGGCAAGGACAGCGTTCGCGTATTCCGTCCAGCTGATGCTGACGAGACTACAGTTTGCTGGAAGCTCGCTATGGAGAATGTTGAGACTCCTACAGCGCTCATCTTCTCTCGCCAGGGCATCGCTAAGTTGCCAGAGGGTACAGACTACGAGCAGGCAGCCAAGGGTGCTTACATCGTAGCTGGTAGCGACGAGAATCCAGACGTTATCCTCGTAGCAAGTGGTTCTGAGGTTTCTACATTGGAGGCTGGTTGCGAGGCTTTGCGTGCCGACGGCATCAAGGTTCGCGTGGTAAGTGCTCCATCAGAGGGTTTGTTCCGCGGTCAGAGCAAGGAATATCAGGAGAGCGTATTGCCAAAGAACGCTAAGATCTTCGGTATGACTGCCGGTCTTCCTGTAACACTCCAGGGTCTCGTAGGCGCTAATGGTAAGGTTTGGGGTATGGAGAGCTTCGGTTTCTCAGCTCCTTACAAGGTACTTGATGAGAAGCTCGGTTACACAGGCGAGAACGTTTACAAGCAGGTAAAGGCTTTCTTGGCTGAAGCATAAAGTTAAGTGAAGAGTGAAGAACGAAGAGTGAAGAATTCAACAGTTTTTATTTTCGGATAATCCTTTGAATCATCTTCTGCTTTTCGCACTTCACTCTCCTTTTCATATTTATCAGGAGGGTCATGTTTCGTATTTCATGTAAGATGATTTTCGAATGTTATCCCTCTATATATTTTATTAACCTTGTGAAGCGATGAAGCAGGTATGCGAGAGAAAAAGGATTTGAATTCTTCACTCTCCACTCTTCGTTCTTCACTTAAAAAACTTAAGTATTATGGAAGTAAAGACAGTTGGTATTGCATGCGATCACGCAGGTTTTCCATTGAAGCAATTTGTTTTGGAATATTTGGAAAAGAAGGGTTATCCTGTAAAGGATTATGGTACATACAGCGATGCGAGTGTAGACTATCCTGACTTCGGTCATGCTCTTGCTAAAGGCATTGAGAGCGGCGAAGTTTATCCAGGTATCGGCATTTGCGGTAGCGGCGAAGGTATCGCCATGACATTGAATAAGCATCAGGGTGTACGTGCCGGATTGGCATGGTGCAAAGAGATTGCTCATTTGGTTCGTCAGCACAACGATGCCAACGTATTGGTACTTCCAGGTCGTTTCGTAGACAACAAGACCGCCGAGGCTATTCTCGACGAGTTCTTTGCCACAACATTCGAGGGTGGTCGTCACGAGCGTCGCGTCAAGAAGATTCCTGTTCAGCAGTAAAGTTCTGAATGGATTAAAAAGAATTAAGGCTGAGTCATCGCATGATGGCTCAGCCTATTTTTATGTTAACAAGTAGTAGAATTTCAGCCTTCAATCTTCCAATCTTCAATGGTTCCCGTTTCTGAAGAGAAACTACATCCTATTTTAAAGAGTTTTCTTTTATCATTGGCATACTCACGGGCATATCCCCTATTATTAATTTGCAACAATGCCTCCTGAGCTGTTCCGTCAAGTTTGAACTCAAAGATATAGATAAACTTCGAGGTCTCAACTATGCAATCTACCCTACCCTGACTCTGTACCTTTTCCGTATAAACCGTATATGTGCTCAAAAGTCGTAGCAGGAGATAAAATGTATAATGAAAATAACGCTCCTTCTCCCGTTCTGAATCCTTACGGCGCATCGTATAAGGAATACTTGAAAGAAAAGCAGTCAGATGGACTTGAAAATCATCCAGGTGACCTTTCCTTAAAGCAGAGATTGCCGTAACTATCCAATTATCTATATTGTCTTTCGGCTCCAAATAATTGTTAGCCATCAGAGTAACAAAGCCACGCTTTACCTCATCGTTCGGATAATCTAACAAAAAAGTATTCATGTCACTATCATAATCCTTGATGGTAAGATAACCGCTCTGAAATATCATAGGCAAAGGCTTCTCCTTATCTGCACGATAATCAACAAACTGATCGGTCATATAATACTTACCCGTCAACTCATCCAGATTCTCATCAAAATGATTCAACAAACGGACCAGATAGGTAGGTGTTCCTGTGCGAAACCAATAATCCTGAACATCCTGCTTATCAAATGTGTTCAGAATGCTGAAAGGATTATAAACACCCTTCATCCTTTTGCTAAAATGATATCCATCGAAACGCTTTTTCAATACCGCCCGCATCTTCTCACCAGTATAGTCATAAACAGCAGCCAACTCCTCTATCTGTTGCGAGAAAGTCTGTTCCAGTTCTTCATCTGTAATACCACAAATAGTATCATACTTAGGCGACATGCTGATATCATTAGGCTGATTAAAATCACTGAACACACTTACTTGCGAGAACTTAGTGACACCGGTAAGGAAAACGAATTGCAGATGTTTGTCAGCTCCCTTAAAGGTGGAATAGAAAGCGCGAAGCATGTTTCTGTTTTTCTCCTCCAAAGTTATCTGTTCCCCCAAATGCTCTACCATATATCCCGTATCCATCACGTCGAGCAGCGGTTTGTCATATTCGTCCACCAGGACCACGGCACGCAGCCCAGTCTGACGATGAGCTTCTTCCAAAACTTTTTTAAATCTCAGGTTATAATCGGTAACCCCCGGTTCACGCTCTATCTGATATTTTCTTTCCCATCCCGAGAGATAGAACTCGAATATCTGATTGAGAGCATCTTCATTAGCATAAGAACCTGTTCCGAAATCTATATGAAACACAGGATAGGTTTTCCATTCCGTCTCCAGTTTTTCGATGGCAAGTCCTTTGAACAGTTCTTTTTTGCCTAGGAAATAGTTCTCGAAGGTAGAGATAAGAAGACTCTTTCCGAATCGTCGGGGACGACCCAGAAAATAGACAGTACTTCCATGTGCCAAGGAATACACCATAGCCGTTTTATCAACATAAACGTAACCTTCTTCACGCAGATGATCAAACGATTGTAAGCCTATAGGATATCTCATATTATCTTCATTTTACATTTCATCTGCAAAGCTACTCATTTTTTTTTGAATAACAAAGAAAAAGTTGGGATTATTTTTTGCCATTTCGATAAAATGTAATACCTTTGTGCCCAAGTATGGCGAGGCAAATGCCAAACCTGCTCTATTTTCGTGGGTTAACGATTAGATTCGTATCGATTCGACTGGAAGTTCTAAACAGAATAGCTCCTACCAAAGCAAAATTCAACAAGTGTGAACTGAAAGTGAGAATGGATGCGCCTAGATATGGCGTATCCTCTCCTTTTGTATTTCACACTTTAGGCCATCTGTGGTAGGAGCTGCCTTGTTTAGAGATACAACAAGGTGGAGGGTACGCTCTTTTTATTCCCTCGAAAAGACATTTTGAGAATTTACAGATTTCAGTAACAAGATTTAAAGCTCCTACCAATTATGCAAACAAATCTAAAGATTGAAACTGCTAGAGATTGTTGTACCCTATAAACAGCAATCACATGGCTCGTATCTATGACAACCTGGAAACCAAGTTCACCGATGGGCTCCAGGGCATTATTTCCAACGTGGGCGTAAAACGCGTTGATTTCTGCGTGGGTTACTTCAACCTGCGCGGCTGGAACCTTATAGTCAATGAGGTTGACCAGCTATCCGGTGATTTCGTATATGAACAGAACGACCGCATATTCCGCACCTGCCGACTCCTTATCGGCATGCACCGACCAGACGAAGACCTCGTTCGAAGTCTCTATTCCGGTAAGAAACAACTGCCCGATGCCGAGTATGTGCAGAAATGCAGAATAGCCATTGCCCGAGACTTCAAGAAGCAGCTCCTGCTTGGACTCCCGTCGAAAAACGACGAATGGACGCTCCGCCGACTCTCCGCACAAATGAAAGAAGAGAAAGTATGCGTCAGGCTCTATCTTCGAGAGCCCCTGCATGCCAAACTCTATCTCGCATATCGGCCAGACGACAACTTCAACCCCATCCAGGCCATCATGGGTAGCAGTAACCTTACCTACTCCGGATTAACCCGACAGGGAGAGCTGAATGCAGAGTTTGCCGATAGCGACAGTGCAGAGAAACTTTCAGAATGGTTTGATGCAAGATGGAACGACAAGTTCTGCATCGACATCACCAAAGAACTGATTGATGCCATCGACAACAGTTGGGCAGGCGAAGAAGATATTCCACCTTATTATATTTATCTCAAGACGGTGTATCATCTCAGTCAGGAAGCACGTTCGGGCATCAAGGAGTTCACGCTTCCGCCCGAATTCCGCAACACCCTTTTCGATTTCCAGCAGAATGCTGTAAAGATAGCAGCCAAGCATCTTAACAACGACAAGCGAAACGGAGCCATGATAGGCGATGTGGTGGGTTTGGGAAAGACCATCACCGCCTGCGCCATCGCCAAAATCTACGAGATGACGTACGCCAGCAGCACCCTCATCATCTGTCCAGCCAACCTACAGGACATGTGGGCTAAATACAAACAGAAATACGATCTGAAGGCAGACATCGTCTCGATGCAGAAACCCATTGATGTGGAGAACACCTGGAACTACCGACTGATTATCGTAGATGAAAGCCATAACTTGCGCAACAGCAGCGGAAAACGATATCACAACATCCAGGAATTGATTCATAAACTGGATTGCAAAACCCTGCTGCTTACCGCTACTCCATATAACAAGGATTTCTCCGACCTGGCCAACCAGCTGAAGCTTTTCCTGAGCGACGACCAGGATCTTGGTATCCGCCCAGAAGCTTACATCCAAAGTCTGGGAGGCGAGCGAGAGTTTCAGCGCAAGCATAGCGACATCCACATCCGCAGCATCAAATCATTTGAACAAAGCGACAAGACTGATGATTGGAGCGAACTGATGAAGCTCTTCCTGGTTCGCCGCACCCGCACCTTCATTAAAGATAACTTTGCCTTAACAGACGAGAGCAATGGTCGGAAATACCTGCAGTTCCCGGATGGAAGCAAGTCGTACTTCCCCGACCGCATACCGAAAGCCCTGAAGTTCAAGACACAACAGGGCGACCAGTATAGCCGCCTCTATTCAGAAAAAATGGTAGCGATGATGGAAGAACTGCTGCTGCCACGCTATGGGCTTACCAAATATCTGAATGAAGCCAAGGCAGAAGAAGCCTCCCGAGCCGAAAAACAGCTCATCGAGAACCTCTCAAAAGCTGGTCAGCGCATCATGGGATTCTGCAAGAGCACCTTCTTCAAGCGAATGGACAGCAGCGGTTTCGCCTTCCTGCTCACCCTGAAGCGCCACATCCTGCGCAACGCCATCTTCCTCTATGCCATCGACAACAAACTCAATCTGCCCATCGGCGATGAGAACTCCCTACCCGATGACTTCATGGAAGATGAAGATGCCAACGGAATGTTTGATATGGGTGATGATAACCAGGACAGCGATGACCTCATCATCCCTACCGACATGGAATACTACGAGCAGAAAGCCAAAAAACACTATGAACTGCTGATGCAGAAGAATAATGTAAACTGGCTCAACAGCAAGTACTTCAAGCGAACACTCAAGCAGAATCTCAAGAAAGATTGCCAATGCATCATCAAGATGATTCAGCTCTGCGGACAATGGAAAACGAAGGAAGACCAGAAACTCAACGAACTGTACAAGCTCGTAACAGAAACCTATCCGAAAGACAAGATAGTGCTCTTCACCCAGTACTCCGACACCGCCAAGTATCTCTGCCGCCAACTCCGCAAGAAGAATGTAAAACGGATAGACATCGCTACGGGCGACAGCAAGAACACCACCAACATCGTGGAACATTTCTCGCCAGTGAGCAACGAGAAAAGCTATCCTGCCGACCAGCAGAGCCGAATCCTCATCGCCACCGATGTACTGAGCGAAGGTCAGAATCTGCAGGATGCGCACATCATCATCAACTACGACCTGCCATGGGCGATTATCCGACTCATTCAGAGAGCCGGACGTGTGGACCGTATCGGACAGCAGAGCGACCACATAGACTGCTATTCCTTCTTCCCTGCCGATGGTGTGGAACAGGTTATCAACCTGCGTAAGCGCCTGAACGACCGCATCAACGAGGCAGCCAACGTAGTGGGAAGCGACGAGGTGTTCTTCGAGGGCAACGAGCAAAACCTGCGAGATATGTATAATGAAAAAAGCGGCTCGCTCGACGATGTGGACGACAACGATGTGGACCTGGCTTCACAGGCATACCAGATATGGAAGAATGCCACCGATGCCAAACCCGAACTGAAACGCATCATCCCACACCTGAGCAACATGATCAATGCCACCAAGGCTACTACCGACAGACTGAACGATGGCGTCATCACCTATGCCCAGACCCGAAGCGGATTCGATGTGCTCTCCTGGTACAACAGCAAGGGCGAAATCGTGAGCCAGTCGCAGAAGCGCATTCTCCAGGCCATGGAATGCGATGCCGCCGAGCCCAATGTGGAACCAGCCGACCATCATTACGACCTGGTGAAGAAAGCCATAGACAACATCGGTGACGAGAACACGCATGTAGGCGGCATTCTGGGCAGCAGATTCAGTACCCGCTACAAGATTATCCAGCGATTGGAGCGATATTACGAAAAGCCTGTAGATCTCTTCTTCTCCGACGAGAACAAGGAAGAGCTGAAATATGCCATCAACGACATCTACAACTATCCGCTCCAGGAAACCGCCAAGTTTAATCTGGGAAGAATGATGCGACAGAACAACGTGAGCAACGATGACCTGGTGGAGTATGTGCTCGACATGCGCAAAAATAACCAACTCTGCATCATCGACGAAGATACCAACTCCAACAAAGAGCCGAAAATCATCTGTTCGATGGGTTTGAGATGGAGAGAATCTCATTCATAACAATTCAAGACAAAACATGACATGACAAGAAAAGAATTCAACCAATATATACAGGAAGCCAGTTTCCAAGAACTGTTCGTCACAGAAATGGGATGGAACAACCCCAAGGGCATGACAGACATCCTTGTGTCCCACATCGACGAAATAGACTACGAGATGGAGGCCATTGCCGAGCGCAATGGTTTCCAAATACTTACCTGCCTGGTAGAGAAGATACCGACAGCTTCAACCTGCAAGAAGATAGACATCAAACTGCGCCAACAGGCTCATGACTACATCTGCATCTACATAGAGCAGCAGGGCTTCCATCACCAGTGGGTTGCCCCGGTAAACAAAGTGGAAAAGCGCGACATCGTAACCATCGAGTATGCCAGCGTTGCCCAGGCAGAGTTTCTTTACACCAAGATTCCCGACCTGAGCTTCGATCTTAACGAAGACACCACCATCATGGATGTGAAGCAGCGCATCCAGGGAGCCTTCATGGTGAATTCAGAGAAGATAACCAAGGATTTCTACGCAGGATTCAAGAAAGAGCATACCCAGTTTGTGAAATATATCACAGGCATCAACGACGAGATAGCCGACGACAAGAAGAACAAGGAGAAGCAATGGTATGCATCCGTGATGCTCAACCGCCTGATGTTCTGTTATTTTATCCAGAAGAAAGGTTTCCTGGATATGAACGAGAACTATCTGCGAGACAAACTCAGCATGGTGCAGCGAGAGCGTGGCGAGAACGAATTCTTCCAGTCATTCTACAAGGGTTTCCTGATACACCTCTTTCATGAAGGGCTGAATGGGCACCAGCGTAACGAAGCATTTCTCAGCAAATATGGCCGCATACCCTATCTGAACGGAGGCATGTTCGATTTTCACGACATCGAGAAGATGTTCAAGGATATTGACATCGATGATGAGGCGTTCCTTCACCTCTTCGATTTCTTCGATAAATGGCGCTGGCATCTGGATACCCGCATCACAGCATCGGGCAAAGACATCAACCCCGACGTGCTGGGCTACATTTTTGAGCAATACATCAACGACCGTGCCCAGATGGGAGCCTACTACACCAAAGAAGACATTACGGAATACATAGGCAAGAACTGCATCCTGCCCTTCCTTTTCGACAGCGTTAAGAAGACCACCTCTGAGAAGGATTTCAAGGAAAAGGGATACATCTGGCAAACCTTGCAGCAGAGCGGCGACAAATACATCTATGATGCCGTGAAGCACGGATATACTGCAGATTGGCTCTCGCTCATCCCGGGCGAGATAGCAGAAGGTGTGGATACCACCCAACCACAACTTCTGGAGCGCAGAAGTCATTGGAACGAGCGCACACCAGAGCCATTCAATCTACCTACGGAGATATGGCGAGAAACCATCGAGCGATTCCAGCGCTGCGATGATTTGCTGCAGAAGATTACTGCTGGCGAGATTCACGAAATCAACGATTTCATCACCTACAATCTCGATATCCGTCAGTTTACATACGATTTATTGTTACATACAGAAGACCAACTCTTGGTAGAGCATTTCTATCATGCCATGCAGCACGTCTCTATCCTAGACCCTACCTGCGGCAGTGGCGCCTTTCTGTTTGCAGCCATGAACATCCTGGAACCATTGTATGAAATCTGCATTACCCGCATGGAGGAGTTCCACCAGAAGAACGAGAAGTTATTCGTAGCTGAACTTGAAGAGATTAGCAAGAAGTATCGCAGTAACATTCAGTACTTTATCTATAAGAGCATCATTCTCCGCAACCTCTATGGCGTTGATATCATGGAAGAGGCTGTAGAGATTGCCAAGCTGCGTCTGTTCCTGAAGATGGTAGCGGTAGTGGAAGTAAATCCAAGACTTGATAATCTTGGCCTGGATCCGTTACCGGATATCGACTTCAATATTCGTTGCGGCAATACTTTGGTGGGATATGCTACGGAAAAGGAATTGGATAATGACTTGAATTATGGCGACATGTTTGCTAAACAGGAGTTCAAGGACAAGGTAGAATTGGAGATGGAGGTTGTGGCTCGCGCCTACGAGCAGTTCAAGGACCTTCAACTTACTTCGCAGGAAGAGGCAAGCGAGTTTAAGGAGTCTAAAATGCAGCTCAAGGCAAAGCTTTCAGGACTTAACGACTTGCTGAACCATAAGCTTTTTTCTTCAATGGTATCAGATGCCAGCATTTCGTATGAAGAATGGCTCTCCAGCCACCAGCCTTTCCATTGGCTGGCGGAGTATTATCATATCATGCATAGCAATGGTGGCTTTGATGTTATCATTGGCAATCCGCCGTATGTGGAAACAAGAAAGATTAATTACTCTTTAGAGGGATATAAAAATAGATATTCTAACTTATATGCATATTGCATTGAAAGATTCTATAATTTAAATGCACAAGCTTCAAGATGTAGTCTCATTGTGCCAATGAGTTTTACATCAATACGTGACTATGAATTATTAAGAATGTATGTTATCAATCAATATAATACAATATACATCACAAATCATGCGATAAGACCAAGATCGCTATTTGAAGGTGTTTCACAACGTGTCTCTATTTGTCACTTTTCGAATTCAAACAAAACAAAAGTGTTTACAACCAAGTATTTAAGAACCAATAATAGTGAAACCCTATTCAAAACTTTAAAATTTGAACAAGCCATTATTGATACGGCCAGAGAGCATTTGATACCTAAAATAGGAAGTGGATTGCATAAAAATATTTGGAAAAAGCTTCATTCAAAGAAAAAAGATATCAATAGTGTTATATCAAGTGATGGGGTACAATTATATTATAAGGATTATGGAGAAACGTATTGGATTTTCCCCTTTAATTTTATCCCATACTTAACACCCATAAAATCATATAAGATGGTTTATTGTGAAGACAAATACTCAAATCAAGTCTTCCAAATCTTAAATTCATCTCTATTTTATGTATTTTACTCGACTATATCTGATTGTTGGCACTTTGGAAACTGGCACATCAATGAATATCCTGTGTCTATCAAGGAAGTTGAACACCTTGAAAAAGATATTATATCTGCGTCATACAAAGAGAATAGAATAACGAGATATGATAGCAGGGCAAATGGGGATATATATGAATATCATATCAGCAAATCCAAGCCCATCATCGACGAAATCGATAAGCTTCTGGCAAAGCATTACGGCTTTACAGAAGAAGAGCTCGACTTCATTATCAACTACGACATTAAGTATCGTATGGGCGATGAGCTGAACAGGGAGTCTTCGTTGTATCATTTTAAAACTCGATATGCTCACTAGAAGGATAACGAAAAGCAAACCAAGTTTGATCATCTTTGTTTGTAATAACAAAATCACCTAAAGTTATAATGTCCATTCCTATGATAACATCATAATCCCCAATGTCACCAGACAATGCTTCAATACCTGTGAATTCCAAACATCCATCTACATAAATGTTTATTTTGTAAACAGATGAGTCCATGCATCCTCCGACACCCTCGATTTGTGTTTGTCGAACAGGTTTTAATCCCAAAGCATCAATTACGGCTGACGAAATAATCGTATTGGTAGCTCCAGTATCCCAAACAGTAGATTCTACCTCGCATCCTGATACCAATACCCCCTTCTTTCTTTCAAAAAAAGGAGTAATAACGCAATCTGTTTGGATTGTATTTACTCTACATGGATGCTTCTTACTAATCTTTTGCATATCTACAGAGATTATAAAAGTCTAGCAAGGGCGTACAGAAACTACCTTTGCCACATGTCCCTCAGGAATTCCTGGTACTACTATCGAATAGCTAACAGGATATTTCTTTTCAAACTCCTCAATAGGAAGAGCGAATACTTTTAATTTCTTTTTCTTCATAATTTACTCCTTTCTTGTTTACTTATATCTTATTTTAATATTAATTTTTGTGCAAAAATACACAGAAGTTTTCAAAATACCAAATATTTCCAGACAAATCTGCAAAAAGGTTATTATTTTCTTTGATTTTCAGCGGATTATTCGTATTTTTGCATCGTTATAAATATAAATTCTTTATATGCCAGAAATACTATCCCATATAGGAAACCTGGACTTGCTAGAACGCCCCAAGACAGCGTTTCTCTGTTCCAGCAAGACTACAAGTCGAGACATCCTTAAAAGTTTCGACTGGGCTACAAGTGTGCCTAAGGATTCCTGCATCATCAGCGGATTCCAGACAAAACTGGAAAAGGATGTACTGCAACTTCTCCTGAAGCGCCACATCCCAGTCATCATCGTGCTGGCTAGAAGAATGTATAAGATGCTGCCTGCCGAAATGCAATCAGCCATCGACAGCAACGAAGCTCTTATTATCTCCCTCTCCCATCTTCCCCGCAACTCCAAGCAAAGTGCTTTGGCTAGGAACAAATACATCATCAGCATCGCTGACAATGTAGTATTTGGAGCTTTAGACCCAACCAGTTCACTCACTAACCTGGTGGAGGAACAGAAACTACTTGGAATAGAAATACACGCAAGCGTATGATATCAAAGGATAATGCGTAAGATACAATCGCAGAATACGGAAGAAGTTTTCGGAAAAGACAGATGAAGTTGTCGGAAAAGATAGTATAGGTTATCGGAGAAGTTAACTCCGTAGGCCGCACAACAGGTGTTGTGCGCTTGCATAACAGCTGATATGCGCTCGCACAACACCTGTTGTGCATGCGTAGACCAGCTGATGGGCGCCTACAGCAAACCAACATTACTCGCAGATGGTTTTATCTATCTGTTTTGTAAAAACTTATAACCGGATTTTTGATATTGATTACTATACAATCTAGAGATAGAAATAGAGCTATTAAGCACTTCATTTGCCACATTACCTGGTTTTCAAAGAAAGAAAAATCTATAGTTGTACGACTATAACCCCTATAGTCGTACAACTGTAGAGCTATGGTTGTACAACTATAGCACCTATAGTCGTACAACCGTAGAGTTATGGTCGTACAACTATAGATCATTTAGCCGTACAACTAAAGAATCACTGCAAAAGGCGTTTACCAACAGCTACATAACTTTCTGTTTATCAAGACATTGTGATTTTCTATCATATTTTCAATATTCACAGCAAAATAAAAGCAGGATGAAAATATGTGATTCTCAGCAGGGTATTTGTCATAAAAAACTATAGTCATATCCTGATCAATATATTGGTAAAACTGAGAACAATTCACTATCTCAAAGAAACAAAAAAAAGGGATGTCACACTAGGTGACATCCCCATATGAGAATCAAATACTTATTTGAAGTTCAATCTTTACTTGCTCTCAGCCTCAGCCTGCTTGGTCTCTGCTGCGTTAGGACCATAGTAGCCATAGTAAGCCTGGTAACGGGTGTAACCCCAGTTTGCCTGAGCCTTCTCTGGATCGAGCTGCTTAGCCTTGTCGAGAACCTTGATAGCCTCCTGGTAAACAACCTTGCGGCCATTAGGATCCTGCAAGTTACCAGCCTTGCTGTTGTAGCAAGCACCCAGATAAGTAAGAACAACTACGTTATCCTCCTTTGCAGCAAGAGCCTGCTTCAAACACTTGATAGCGTTGTCAGCATCGTTCTTTTGGATATACATCATACCCTTGTTAGCAAGAGCTACGAAGTTGTTAGGGTTCTTTGCAATAGCTGCGTCCAAAAGTTCAGTCTGCTCCTTCTCCATCTTCAATGAAGAGTACATAGAGTTCAAACCATCGAGAACAACCTCATTGGTCTCGTCCTTTGCAAAGATATCCTTGAGCTTGTTAACATAGGCGAGAGAGTCCTCGTGAGTCTTCAAACCATCCTTCATCACATAGAGCTTGAGGTTGAGGGCATCCTTAGCCTCCTTCTCGCTCTTCATAGCGATGTCGCAATACTTCTCGCAACGGGCAGCATCCTTAGCCTGGTATGCATAACGGGCTGCAAAGAGAGCAACCTGACCGATATACTCCTTCTCGCCATCCTTCTGCTTCTGGTCTACAGAAGCGAAGAGAGGCTCATTGTCTGTATCGAGGAATGCACCCCAATACTTCAATACCTCATCAGCCTTATTGTTCTGGGCTGCTGTCTGACCCGCATTAACGAGCTGAACACGAGCACCCCATACACGGCTAGCGTTGTTGTTAAACTTAGGAGCAACCTTACCCTTAGCGTTAGGAAGCTGGTCGTACTTGTAGCACTCAATGGCATTGATCAATGCATTGTAAGCGCCCTCAGACATAGCAGCCTCGTCTACCGGGTCGTTCTTCTTCATGATCTGATTGGTCTGCTGGATGCTCTGCTGGTCGTTGAACTGCTTCATAGCGAGATCAACGAGCTTGTTGTAAGCCTTGGCCTTCTCTGCATCGTTTGCCATCTGACCTAAATTCTGCTTAACCAAAGCCTCAGCCTCGGCATAAGTCTTAGCCTTCATGACTGCCTTGAGAGCGTCACTATCGCCTGCGAATGCTGATGTGGCACCTAGTACCATCATTGCAGCTACTAAAAACTTTTTCATTTTTCTTAATGATTTTAAAAGTTGTTATTATTTATTTTTACGCGTCTTTTCTTTTATTCGAAATCTACGTTGTTTGAGTCCACATTCTCTGTTTCTGATGCTTCGTCTGCGAGATGAGCCTCAGCCTCGGCAGCCTCTTCTGCTGTCTTGGCACCTACGGTATCATTCTCTATCTCCTCGCTCTTCTTTGCCCAGGCAGAACGGCTCTCCTCTTCTACAGAAGCCTCGAGCTCTGAACTCATCACCTTGCATACGCTGGCAATGATATCATTCTTCTTAGCAAGGTTGATGAGGCGCACACCCTGGGTAGCACGGCCCATGACACGGCAATCAGCTACTGCAAGACGAATCACGATACCACTCTGGTTGATAATCATGAGGTCGTTATCATCGGTTACGTTCTTGATAGCTACCAGTCGACCGGTCTTATCGGTAATATTCAGTGTCTTCACACCCTTACCGCCACGCTTGGTAACGCGGTAATCGAGTACATCAGAACGCTTACCATAACCCTGCTCGCTCACTACCATCACGGTTTCCTTCTCAGGATCGTTGACAACAATCATACCTACTACGGCATCATCACCCTCATCGAGGCGCATACCACGAACACCGGTAGATGTACGGCCCATTGTACGGATCTCGTTCTCGTCGAAACGGACTGCTCGACCATTGCGGTTGGCAATAATCAGCTCGTTATGACCATTTGTCAGACGAACATCTACCACCTCATCGCCCTCTACGATGTTGATAGCAATCACACCGTTGGCACGTGGACGGGAATATGCCTCCAGACAGGTCTTCTTCACGGTACCATTCTTGGTAGCGAAGACTACATAATGGTTGTTGATGAACTCTGCATCATTCAATCCCTTCAAACGGAGGAATGCATTCACCTGGTCATCGCTCTCGATGTTGAGGAGGTTCTGGATGGCACGGCCCTTGGAGTTGCGGTCGCCCTCAGGAATCTCGTAACACTTCAACCAGTAGCAGCGGCCCTTCTTGGTGAAGAACAGCATGGTCTGGTGCATGGTAGCAGGATAGATATACTCGGTGAAGTCCTTATCACGGGTACGGGCTCCCTTAGAACCTACTCCACCACGAGCCTGCTCACGGAACTCAGACAATGGGGTGCGCTTGATATATCCGAGATGACTCACGGTGATAACCACTGGGTCGTTTGGATAGAAGTCTTCTGGGTTGAACTCATGGTCATCTGGTTTGATCATGGTGCGACGTGCGTCACCATACTTCTCCTTCACCTCGTTGAGTTCGTCCTTCATTACCTTCTTGCAGAGTTCAGGATCGTTCAGAATCTGGTTCAAGTAGTCGATAGTCTTCATCAACTCGTTGAATTCATTATGCAACTGCTCCAGACGCAAGCCTGTCAACTGGCTGAGGCGCATATCCACGATGGCCTTACTCTGAAGTTCATCGAGTTCGAAACGCTTCTCCAAGTTGCGCTGGGCATCAGATGGAGTCTTGCTGGCTCTGATAATATGTACCACCTCGTCGATGTTGTCGCAAGCAATAATCAAGCCCTCGAGAATATGAGCACGCTCCTGTGCCTTCTTCAGTTCGAACTGGGTGCGGCGGATCGTAACATCATGACGATGCTCTACGAAATACTTCACACACTCCTTCAAGCTCAAAAGACGTGGGCGGCCATTAACAAGAGCGATGCAATTCACTGAGAATGAACTCTGAAGAGCTGTCAGCTTAAAGAGTTTGTTCAGAAGAACATTGGCATTAGCATCACGCTTTACATCAACAACGATACGCATACCCTGACGGCCAGACTCATCGTTTACGTTAGCGATGCCATCTACTCTGCCTTCCTTGGCAAGGTCAGCAATAGCCATTACGAGCTGCTCCTTGTTTACACCGTAAGGAATCTCGGTGATAACAATCTTATCATGGTTTTCACCACTTTCAATCTCGGCTGTAGCACGAACCACGATTCTGCCTCGACCCGTTTCGTATGCATCCTTCACTCCCTGGATACCATAGATGGTAGCACCGGTTGGGAAATCAGGAGCAGGGATATACTGCATCAATCCATCTGTGTCAATGTCAGGATTATCGATATATGCACAGCAACCGTCAATTACCTCACCCAGGTTGTGAGTAGGCATATTGGTAGCCATACCTACAGCAATACCATTGCCACCATTTACCAGAAGATTAGGAATCTTGGTAGGCATCACGGTAGGCTCCTGCAAGGTATCATCGAAGTTGTTGGTCATATCAACTGTTTCCTTGTCAAGGTCATCCATGATATGCTCACCCATCTTGGAGAGGCGGCACTCTGTATAACGCATGGCAGCAGGAGAGTCGCCGTCAACAGAACCGAAGTTACCCTGTCCGTCAATCAAGGTATAACGCATGTTCCACTCCTGTCCCATACGCACCAAAGCGCCATAAACAGAAGAGTCGCCGTGAGGATGATACTTACCGAGCACCTCACCTACAACACGCGCACATTTCTTATACGGTTTGTCACTGGTGTTTCCAATGCCGAGCATACCGTAAAGAATACGGCGGTGCACAGGCTTGAAACCATCGCGCACATCAGGGAGGGCACGAGCCACGATAACTGACATCGAATAATCGATGTAGCTCGACTTCATTTCCTCCTCAATGTTGATTTTCATGATTCTATCATGATCCATTGTCTGATTTTCGTCCATTTCTTATATTAATGTATTATTGTTTATTCATTACTTTCAAAACGCCTGTTTTCTATCCGAAAATCGCGTTTAAGGGCATTTCCTTGCGTTCTAAGCCGTTTTACCCTTTTGAAATTCCCGACAAAGATACAAAAAAAAATGATACCAAAACGCTTTAGAGGCGAAAAATCGCATTATTTTAGCATTATTTGTATTTTAACAATGCAAAAAAGTTGGCATATCATTTGCTATTATTGAAAATAATGTGTACTTTTGCACTAAGATTAAAAAAATATAAGCAAATATGATAAATCCGTTTTCACATATACAGGACATACTGAACAGAAGCAGCAAAGAAGCTGCACGCACATCGGGCAGCGAGATTAGCGTGGAGCATCTGATGCTGAGTCTGATTAGCCAGAACGACAGCGATGTCAACAAGCTCCTGAAGGGCGCAGACATCAGCCCGATGGCTTTCGGCGAAGTCCTTACCAGCAAATTAGAAAGGCGTATGGAAGAAGCTCCTGCCGATAACGTGAAGGAAAACAACCATATCCCATTCAACCCTATAACAGACAGTATCATCAGAGACTCTATCCGCGAGGCAAACAACTATGAGCACTCCAAGATTGTAGAGCCAAGACATCTGCTGCTTGCCATTCTGAGAAACGGCAAAAACCCTGTAGCCAACTGGCTTGGCCAACTGGGTTTAAACTACGACCGCGCCATCGAAATGCTCTATCCTTCTGACAAGGATGATGAACAGAAGACAGAAGAGCCGAAGGATTTCAAAATGGAGCCTCAAACACCAGATTCAGAAACACCTGCTGCGGACAAGCAGGAGGAAGCAGAGAATCTGGAGATGGCAGGCGGAATTGAAGCAGAAGATGACTACAACGAGCAGAACGACATGATGGAACCTGACGAAGAGCCATTCGATATGGAAAAGGACCAGAACCCGATGAGACTGTCTACCCGTTCAAATGGAACTCCGCGCAAAAAGAGCAGCACCCCTACCCTCGACAAATATAGTTTCGACATGACCAAGGCTGCAGCCGAAGGAAAGCTGGACCCTGTCGTGGGCAGAGAGAAGGAGATTCAGCGCGTGCTCGAGATTCTGGGACGCAGAAAGAAGAACAACCCAGTATTAATAGGTGAACCGGGCGTAGGAAAGAGTGCCATCGTAGAAGGACTGGCACAGCTCATCAACAACCAGGAAACATCGCCTATGTTCTTCAACAAGCGTCTGGTAAGTCTCGACCTGACTGCCATCGTTGCAGGAACCAAATTCCGCGGACAGTTTGAAGAGCGCATCAAGAATGTGATCAAGGAACTGGAGAACCATCCGGAGATCATCATCTTCATAGATGAGATTCATACTATGATAGGCGCCGGTTCCGGTGAAGGAAGCATGGATGCTGCCAACATTCTGAAGCCTGCCTTGGCAAGAGGGGTCATCCAGTGTATCGGTGCCACCACGCTCGACGAGTATCGCAAGAGTATCGAGAAAGACGGAGCCCTGGAGCGCCGTTTCCAGAAAGTTATCGTTGAACCGACAACACGCGAAGAGACCCTGCAGATACTGCGCAACATCAAGGGACATTACGAGAAGCACCACTGTGTGAGATATACAGACGAGGCTCTCGAAACATGTGTCAAACTGACAGAGCGCTATATCACCGACCGCCACTTCCCTGACAAGGCTATCGACGTGATAGATGAAGCCGGCTCGCGCGTACATATTAATAATGCAAGTGTTCCTGCTCCATATATCAAACTGGAAAAAGAACTGAAAAAGATAATCAGCAAGAAACAACAGGCTGTAGCAAACCAGAACTTCGAGATGGCAGCCTCATGCAGAGATGCCCAGACCAAAATCGAGAAAGAGATTGAGGAAATGAAGGCACAATGGCAGCAGGGAGAGATAGGTGAATACGTTGAGGTTACAGACGAAGACATTGCCAACGTAATCAGCATGATGACCGGCGTACCGGCTCAACGCATGGCTGAGGGCGAAAGCAAACGACTGAAAGACCTCGAACACAACCTGAAGCATAAGGTGATTGCTCAGGATAACGCCATCAACAAGATGGTAAAGACCATTCTGAGAAACCGCGTAGGCTTGCGCGACCCTAACCATCCGATTGGCGTATTCATGTTCCTGGGTCCTACAGGTGTAGGCAAAACCTACCTTGCCCAGAAACTCGCCGAAGAGCTGTTTGGTTCGAAAGATGCACTCATCAGAATAGATATGAGTGAATTCTCAGAGAGCCACAACACCTCCCGTCTGGTAGGAGCGCCTCCTGGATACGTAGGCTATAACGAAGGTGGACAGCTGACCGAAAAGGTACGCCGCAAACCATACAGCATCGTATTGCTCGACGAAATAGAGAAGGCCAACAGCAAGGTATTCAACCTGCTCTTACAGGTACTCGACGAAGGCAGACTTACCGATGGTAACGGCAGACTCATCGACTTCCGCAACACCATCATCATCATGACCTCTAATGCAGGAACCCGCCAGCTGAAAGATTTCGGCAGAGGCGTCGGCTTTACTTCTGCAGGTATAAAAGGCGGATTGGCGATGGACGAGAAAGACAAGGAATATGCCCGCAGCATCGTTCAGAAGAGCCTGAGTAAGCAGTTTGCTCCAGAGTTCCTGAACCGCCTTGATGACATCATTACCTTCGACCAGTTGGATCTCAATGCCATCAAGCGCATCATCGACCTCGACTTGGAAGGACTGGTCAAGAGAATAGAAGACCTGGGGTACCATTTCCAGATTACCGAAAAGGCAAAGGAGATGGTAGCTAAGAAGGGATACGATGTGCAGTTTGGCGCCCGCCCACTCCGCCGCGCCATCCAGACCTACATTGAAGATTCCGTTTGCGAGATGCTGCTCGATGGCACAATGAAGCCAGGCGACACCATCTCGGTAGGCAAGAATTCGAAAAAAGAAGAATTGACATTCAAGAAACTATAATCAGAAGAGGGACTATCGACAATGGATAGTCCCTTTTTTGTTATGAGCCCACTAAAGTTTCAGACGGACTTTAGTTAATAAGAGTTAACCGCAAGAAAAGTTTAGGCAATAATTTCTTATTTCAAAAAATATTCATTACCTTTGCATCTGCTTTCGGGCAAAAAGCCATGATGGCTCAGTTGGTAGAGCAACGCATTCGTAATGCGTGGGTCGCGGGTTCGAGTCCCGCTCGTGGCTCTTTCTTGTGAAAGGAGTTAGTATTTTCCTTCGCGAGATTAGCACATCGGTAGTGCACGGGCTTCCCAAGCCTGTGAGGCGGGTTCGACTCCCGTATCTCGCTCAGAACATCAGTAACCCAGGGTTGAACCCTGGGTTTCTTGGTTTTATTAACATCTTTTCAGCCTTCTATAGCAACAAAATCACTTTTTTCGAGTTATTACATAAATATAACTAAGATAATAGAACAATAATGAAGAAACATATCATACTTGTACTGGCGCTGGTTCTGTCTTCAGGACCACTTTTCGCACAGAGTTCTCACATGACAGACGATCAGGTGATGAGTTTTGTGGTGAAAGAACATGAGCGTGGCACATCCAACTCACAGATTGTTACCAAACTGATGCAGCAAGGCGTAGACATCTCCCAGATTCGTCGTGTACGCAACAAGTATCAGAAGATGTCGCAACAGAACGAACTCTACAGCACATCAGCAGCAGGAAATGTTGCGAACAAGAGAATGCGAACCAACAATGGTAAACAAAGAGAAGATTACCAGAACAAGGATAATGAGAAACTGTCTTCAACCTATAGTAACTATCGCATCCAGAGCAAGCAGAACGACAGCTACTATTCATCTTATGATGAGAGTAATCCTGACTATGCAAACTTCAGCAAGGAGATGAATGCAATGGTTCCAGATACAGCTACCATGATTAAACAGATGCAGGCAGAGCTCGGTATCAAGCGCAACAAGGTATTCGGCCGCGACATTTTCAATAACAAGGATCTCAGTTTCGAGCCAAATATGAACATCGCTACCCCACAGAACTATCGTCTGGGTCCTGGCGATGCGGTTATCATCGACATCTATGGTGCCTCACAGAAAACTATAGAGAGTACCGTTTCGCCAGATGGTGAGGTAACCATCGAGGGTTATGGACCAGTCAGTGTTTCAGGCTTGACCGTAGCTCAGGCTAATGCCCGCCTACGCAATACCGTGGGCAGCAGATACCGTTCAAGTCGCATCAAACTCACTGTAGGACAGACCAAGACCATCATGGTTAACGTGATGGGCGAGGTTAAGATTCCGGGCACCTATACCCTCTCAGCCTTCGCCACCGTATTCCATGCCCTCTACATGGCAGGCGGAACCAACGATCTGGGTACATTGCGAAACATCAAGGTTTACAGACATAATAAGCTGGTAACAGTTGTTGACATCTACGACTACATTCTGAACGGCAAGCTGACGGGTAATGTCCGTCTTGCCGACAACGATGTTATCGTAGTAGGTCCATACGACTGTCTCGTAACCATTTCCGGAAAGGTAAAGCGCCCGATGATCTACGAAATGAAGAAGAACGAGAGCGTCAATTCCCTTCTGAAGTATTCCGGCGGTTTTACAGGCGATGCTTATAAGAAATCAGTAAGACTGAACCGCAAGACAGGCAGAGAACATGCCGTATATAATGTTGGGGAGTTCGACTTCTCAAGTTTCCGCATCGATGACGGCGACTCAATCAGCGTAGACAGCATCCTGCCACGCTACGCCAACACCGTAGAGGTGAAAGGAGCCGTATTCCGTCCGGGCATGTACAATCTCGGCGAAGAAATCAACAGCGTACGCACCCTGGTAGAGCATGCCGAAGGATTGACTGAGGAGGCATTCACCAACCGTGCTGTAATGCACCGCATGAAGTCTGACCGCTCGCTCGAAGTAATAAGTGTAGACATCGCCGGCATCATGAACGGCAAGACTCCAGATATCCCATTGAAGGAGAACGATGTCCTCTTCATTCCTACCCGACAGGAAAAGATTGTAGAGCGCACCCTCACCATCCGTGGCGAAGTGCAGTATCCTGGAGTTTACCAATATGCCGACAATGAGACCCTCGAAGACTTCGTTCTTCAGGCAGGCGGCTTAACCGACAAGGCGTCAACCGTTAATGTAATGGTAAGCCGTAGAGTAATGGATTCCAAGGCTTTACGTCCAGACAGCGTTATTGCCAAGACCTACACCCTATCTCTCAAAGACGGCTTCGTTATCGACGGCACCCCTGGCTTCAAGCTGATGCCATTTGATGAAGTAATGATTCGTCAGAGTCCGGCGTATGTAGAGCAGCAGAACGTATCGATTACCGGTGAAGTTATGTTTGCCGGTCTCTATACATTAGACCGTCGCAACGCCCGCTTGAGCGAACTCTTCAAGAAGGCAGGCGGAGCTACCGACCAGGCATACCTTAAGGGAGCCCGCATCATCCGCAGAGCAAACGAGCAAGAGAAACAGCGCATGGAGGCAGTATTGAAGATGCAGCGCGAAGAGATGCAGAAAAACCTTCTGCAGCTTGCCGCCAGCAGCAACAATGCCAATGCCATCTCGCAGACCTCTAAGGATGTAGAGCGCACCAACATAGAGAAGTTCAATGTACCTAGCGAGTATCCGGTAGGTATCGATCTTCCTGAGGCATTGGCGAACCCAGGCAGCGATGCCGACATCATCTTGCGCGAGGGTGACCGTCTGGTCATTCCTCAGTACAATGGTACGGTAAAGATTAACGGTGCTGTAATGTTTGCCAATACGGTAGCCTACGAAAAGGGCAAGAAGCCAAGCTACTACATCGATCAGGCAGGTGGCTTTGCCTCAGATGCATTAAAGAGCAAGGCATACATCATCTATATGAACGGTAAGGTAGCCAAACTCTCTCATGGTGCCAAAGTGCAGCCAGGCAGTGAGATTGTCATCCCAGCTAAGTTGAAGCGTAAAATGAGTACCGCCGAAATGATGAGTATGGGAACCAGCATGAGCAGCATCGCCGCTATGATTGCTACGATTGCTAATATGAGTAAGTAAGAATAATCAAACCCTATAAAAAAGGAGTCATTCTATGAAATATCCTATAGGAATACAAGATTTCGAAGACTTGCAACGTAATGGTTATGCATACGTTGATAAGACAAACTTCGTATACAAGCTCGCAGATGAGGGCAAATATTACTTTCTGAGTCGTCCACGCCGATTCGGAAAGAGCCTCTTTCTGTCTACTTTGGAAGCATACTTCCAGGGTAAGAAAGAACTCTTCGAGGGCTTAGCCATATATGACTTGGAGACAGAATGGAAGAAATATCCTATCTTCCATATCGATCTCAACACAGCCAACTTTCGAGAGAAAGACAGCCTGTATACGGTGCTTAATGACTACCTCACAAATTGGGAGGACAAATATGGAGCCCGTGAGTCAGAAGCCACACTTGCCCTTCGTTTCAAGGGTGTGATAGCACGAGCTGCAGAGAAAGAAGGATGTGGTGTCGTAATTCTTATCGATGAATACGACAAGCCTATACTTCAGACCCTGCGTGACCCAGAGTTACAGGCTGAACATCGTGCACAGTTGAAAGCATTCTATTCGGTATTGAAGACCCAAGACCGGTATATCAAGTTTGCATTCCTCACAGGTGTAACCAAGTTTGGCAAGGTTAGCGTGTTCAGCGACCTCAACAACCTGACGGATATCTCGATGGACCACCGCTATATTAGCATCTGCGGAATGACAGAGAAGGAACTGCTTACGAATTTCAAGGAAGGTATCAACGAATTAGCCGAAGCCAATGGCGATACAGAAGAAGCCACAATAGCAAAACTGAAAGCAAGATACGACGGATATCATTTCGAGGAAAATACAGTAGGCATCTATAACCCATTCAGCGTACTGAACACTTTGTCAAGACTTCGCTATAAAGACTACTGGTTTGAGACTGGCACACCCACATTTCTAGTTGACTTGCTGAAAATGCACAACTACCGTTTGCCAGACATGACAAAGGAAAGGGTATCAGACGATGTAATCAACAGCGTGGATTCGCTGTCAACCAATCCGATACCTGTGATATACCAGAGTGGTTATCTCACTATCAAAGGCTATGACGAAAGGTTTAAGAAATACCTACTAGGCTTCCCTAACAAAGAAGTGGAAGAAGGTTTCCTTAACTTCCTGCTGCCGCTATACTGTTCTGCAGGTGACCGTTCTGCCTTTATGGTCGATGAGTTTGTGAAGGATGTAGAAGCAGGACATGTTGAACAATTTATGAATCGGCTTACCGCTTTCTTTGCGGACAACAGCTATCAGGTAGCAGGCGAAGCAGAACTTTACTTCCAAAATGCCCTATATCTCATTTTTAAGATTATGGGATTCCACACACAGGTAGAAATACCGACAAGTGATGGCAGGATGGACGTTCTCATTCAAACTTCCGACTACATCTACATCATCGAATGCAAATTAGATGGAAGCGCCGAAGAAGCTCTGCAACAGATAGAAGTCAAAAACTATGCAGCTCCTTTCGCAATGGATAAGCGAACACTTGTCAAGCTTGGCATCAACTTCTCCAGCAAAACAAGAGGAGTTGAGAGTTGGAAACATAGATAAGTCATTAGCATCGCCGCTATGATTGCTACGATTGCTAATATGAGTAAGTAAACAAAAGAATAACGAAGAAAATGGATAATAATAATTCAGTTAAACAAATTGATGTAACAGCCATCATAAAAGCAATGATAAAAAACAGGAAAGCTTATTTTATAGGCTTACCTATCTCATTCATTTTATCTATCCTAATTATCATGTGCGTGCCTAGACATTACAAAAGCACAGCTAAACTTGCTCCAGAGTTATCTAGTTTTAGCTCAGGTTCCTTGGGAGAACTTGCCTCTTCTTTCGGATTCGACATAGGTAGCTCTTCTTCTAACGAAGATGCCATTTTCCCTGAATTGTATCCAGACTTGATTGAATCTAATGATTTCCTTACAAGCTTATTTGATGTCAAAGTCAAGTCACTTGACGGGACCATCAACACCACCTACTATGACTACCTTGCAACAAAACAAAAATATCCATGGTGGACTAAAACGATTAATAGTATAAAAATATTGTTTACAACAAAAGATACAACAAGTCGCACTAGCAGTATAGTAAATCCTTTCAGACTAACCAAAAGACAGGATCAAATAGCCAGGAGCATTGCCAATAAAGTATCATGTACTGTAGATAAGAAGAACTATGTGATTTCTATTTCTGTAGAAGCACAAGATCCACTAATTTGCGCAACTTTAACTGATACAGTACAAGCCAGATTACAACAATTTATCACAGATTACCGCACAAGTAAAGCACGCAAAGATTTAGAGTATTATCAGAAACTCTGGTCTGATGCCAAAATCAAATACGAAAAGGTTAGACAAGCATATGGCAGTTATGCTGATGCCAACAATGACATCATATTGGAATCCTATAAATTGAAAGAAAATGACTTAGAAAATGAAATGCAGCTTCTTTATAATAATTATACAGCGTTACAGGCTCAAGTTCAGCAAGCTCGAGCAAAATTAACACTTCAAACACCAGCTTTTACTACGCTACAAAGTGCCTCCGTACCTTTAAAACCCGCAGGTCCAAAAAGAATGTTGTTTGTAATTGGAATGACTTTTTTGACCTTCATGATTATTACATTTTTTTCTATTAGAAAAGTTATATTTGGAGAAATCGATTAAATATGTATGCAAATTGCAAAGACATACAAAACCGTTCTAAGCGAATAGCATCCAATACATTGGTGCTATTCGCTAGAATGCTTATTATCACCTTCGTCAATCTCTATACGGTACGTTGGGTATTGGCAGGACTTGGCACAGAAGACTATGGTATCTTCAATGCCGTGGCAGGCGTGGTGACAGCAAGCACATGCATTAGCAGTGTACTTGCCCTATCCACCCAACGCTTTTATTCATTCGCAATGGGTAAAGGAGAATCAGACAGATTAAAGGAGATTTTCTCCGTGAGCCTCAACATAGTCGTGATGATAGCTCTCGTTCTGTTAGTCCTATTTGAGATTGTTGGTCCCTGGTTGATATCTACACAACTCACCATTCCTGCGGAACGTATGGAAGCGGCACAATGGATTCTTCAGTTTTCCCTGTTTTCTTTCATATTCACCCTCCTGCAGATACCATTCATCGGTGCAGTCTTTGCCAATGAGAATATGGGCTATTATGCCCTGATTTCTACCATCGACTGTATCGTCAAACTTCTCATTGCCTATTGCATCGGCATGACAGGTGGAGACGATTTGGTGTATTATGGAGTAGCATTAATGCTCGAAGCATTCATGGTTATGTTGCTTTACGTTATCATTGCTAGAAGAAAGTATCCGGAATGTAAATATACCATTGTAAAGAAGAAGATCCTCTACAAGGAGCTTTTCTCTTTCTCAGGCTGGTCATTCTATGGAGCCTTGGCAGGTGTAGGCATGACTCAGGGAAGTACTATTATTCTGAATGTGTTCTTCGGACCAATCATCAATGCAGCCTTTGGAATCGCCAATCAGATATACAATGCCATCAACACGCTCACCAATAGTGTGGTCATTGCTTTCCGACCTGCGATGATCAAAGCATATTCGTCGAACGAGAAAGGATATCTAGAGCAGCTTTTTTTTGCTAGCAGCAAGGCAATACTCTATTTGCTGTCGATGGTTCTCATCCCATTCATCTTCGAAGCAGAGACGTTGCTCACACTTTGGTTAGGAGAATGTACACCTACCATGGTCTTGTTTGCCCAACTCTATGCGATATATACAATATGTCTGGCATTACATAATCCGATTACCACCATCATACAGGCAACAGGCAACATTCGCAAATACAGCATGTATGTTGAAAGCATGACGATACTATGCCTGCCTGTCAGTTGGGTTTTATTCAAGTTAGGCATGCCATCCTACTATGTATTCGTCACAATGATTGGACTTTGCATTCTGGCACATATCATCCGATTACTGATGCTGCAAACAAGTATTTCAGATTTAACCGCCAGTAAATATCTGGCGAGACTGGTATTACCGGGCATTCTGATTATTTCGATAACCACGCTGATAATATATTGCGTAGAAGGATTACATACAAACAGGATTCTTCAGCTATTCTTGTCGTTTATCGTTTCAGCAATAAGCATATCAATCCTACTATATGCAGTTGGAATTTCGAAAAAAGAACGGAGTCTCATCAAAGATTTAGTAAATAGAAAAATTAAAAAATAAAGCTATATGGGTTATATAATCATAGCAATATTCTTTATCGCAATCATATTGTCGTATATGGAAGAGTATCTTGGTAAATACAAACTTCCATTATATCTGCTGATAGGTATGTCACTTATCTTATTGGCAGGTTTACGCGAAGTTGGCATCGATCCTGATTCTCTGAATTATGAGGAAACCTACCGAAACTACTTTAGTTCCGGCCGACAAGAGAATGTAGAATATTCATATATTCTATTGTCCATGATACTGAATCTCATCACTGATGATGTACATATTTTGTTTTTGTTTTATGCATTCTGGGGATTAACACTCAAATTTGTAGGATTCAGGAAATACTCTACAATGTGGTTTTTGCCGATAGTCGTCTATATGGCTTATTATTATGAACTGCATGAAGTTACACAAATCCGCACAGGCATATTGTCCGGTTGCCTCCTTTTGGCTATAAAGCCAATAGCAGAGGGCAAGAAGAAATTAGCATTAATCATTCTGCTGATAGGCTCTTTTTTCCATATATCTGGACTTCTGCTTTTACCACTGATATTTTTAAGCAACAAGCCAATGACAAAGAAAGAGAAAATTATATGGGGTAGTCTCATCCCTTTAAGTTATCTCTTTTATTTTACAGGTGCAAACTTTATCGTAAGTACCAACCTTCCTTACATTGGGGACAAGCTTGCTCTATATCAAAAAGGAGTAGAAAAAGGTTTATTAACAGTATCTGTAAATGTATTCAGTCCAATGCAGATGTTTTCTGTAATGCTATATTATTATCTGTTATTCTTTCATGATACCCTCATAAAGTTTAATAAATATTTTGTAGTGATGATGAAAATTTTCACGCTGGGATTATTCTGCTTTGCAACATTTGCAATTTTGCCAGTAATGGCTCAACGTGTATGTTATCTGTTTTGTATCGTCAACGTAATACTTTACACCAACATCTGCTACACCATCAAACAAAAATGGATTGGCATTTCAATAGTATCTTTAATCTCACTCATTATATTAAATTATGGTTTAGGCTACATTGAATTTCCATTCCTATGGAAGATTGGATAAATTATTATTTGCCAACAAGCAGAAAGATGTTTTTAAATAAGAGTTTAATTAATTTGAAATAATATATAATAGAAAACAACATAATGGAAGCAAGAGTTATAGCATATTATTTGCCACAGTTTCATCCAATCCCTGAGAACGACAATGTCTGGGGACCAGGATTTACAGAATGGACCAACGTAGCCAAAGCCCGTCCTGTATTTCATGGACACTACCAGCCAAGAATACCAACTGATTTGGGCTTCTATGACCTTCGTCTGCCTGAGACCCGAGAACAACAGGCTCAGCTGGCACGTGAAGCTGGTGTAGAAGGATTCTGCTACTGGCATTACTGGATGGGTAACGGCAAGCGTCTGTTGCAGCGCCCATTCGATGAGGTTCTTAATTCCGGCAAGCCAGATTTTCCATTCTGCCTAGCATGGGCAAACCATGATTGGAAAACCAACACTTGGAAGAACAAAGGTGGCAATCAGATGATCTGTGAGCAATTGTATCCCGGCGATGAAGACTACATTGCCCATTTCAACTATGTGCTCAAAGCATTCAAAGATCATCGTTACATCACGATAGATGGTAAGCCACTGTTCCTGATTTTCGACCCATATCACTTTAAGGATGTTCGCCACTTCATGGAACTCTGGAGAAAGATGGCAAAGGAGAATGGGTTGAAAGGCATATTCTTTGTTGCCATGTGTGCATCTACCACAACTGTCAAGAGAAACGAAGATGGCACAATAAGCCGAGTGATGCCAAACCTCGAAAGCAGTGCCGACATCTACAACTCATTCCTGAAATTAGGCTTCGATGGTATCAATCCGATGGGAAAAGGTAGAGCCGAGATGATGTATCAGGGAAAGTATTGGCGTATTGCAAGAAAAGCGATGCAGAAGGCTTTACCTTTCATGCCGGCACTGAAGTATGATTATCCTAAGGTGATGAAGCATTTCTTTTCACCGGAAGACAATTGGGACAACGTGTTCCCTACTCTTTTCCCACAGTGGGACCGCACCCCTAGAGCCGGCAAGCACGAAGGTATCTACGTAAATGCTACCCCAGAGAACTTCGAGCATCATATAGAAGATGCACTGCAGCTCATCAAGAACAAACCAGAACAGAGAAAGATTCTCTTCCTCCGCTCATGGAACGAATGGGGTGAAGGCAACTATGTGGAACCAGACACCAAGTATGGTCATGGTTTTCTGGATGCCATCAGAAATACAATTAAGAAATAAAAGAATAACTACATCGATAACGAAACATGGAAGTTAAAATCATACCAACAGGAGGACTTTGTAACCGATTACGTGCCATAGCCACAGGAGTGGCGGTGGCAAAGAAATATCATTGTCCTTCTGTCATTTACTGGAACAACAGCCTAGGCTTAAAAGCAGATTATTGCGAACTTTTCAAACCAATTCCACAAGATGATGTGAAACTGGTTGAGAACAAACAATGGCTATACAACATCAACGGTAACAAGGACTACCTGGTAAGATGGCCCCTGCTGAAAACGATGTTCGAGCAAGCCGTGTTCAACTTCAGCATCTATCGCAATGGCGATGAGGTATATAGCAAATTAAAGAAAAGCTATTCACGCTCGCTCCTCCTCATCTCGTGTTATCCTATGTGTACAAAATATACCATCCAAGGGATGTTCATTCCACAAGATGATATCCAGCGCAGAATAGACGAAGTAGTAGCAGGCTTTTCTGAGAGAACTATCGGTGTGCATATCCGCAGAACCGACAATATTGTATCCATCCAATCTTCTCCATTAGAGAACTTTACTTATATGATGGATGCAGAAATTAAGAAAAATACCAATACCAAGTTCTATGTAGCCAGCGATGATGATGAAGTAAAGGAAAGTCTGAAATCAAAGTATCCGAACCGCATCATTACCCTGATGGATGATACAGACCGCAATTCCTTGGAAGGAATGAAATTTGCAGTGTTAGACTTATTCTGTCTTAGCAAGACCAATAAGATTATAGGAAGCGTAGGTTCTTCTTATTCACAGATCGCTGCAGAGATAGGAGGTATTGAAGTTGAATATGCAAAATAAGTAACAGTTATGGCAACTAAAATAAGTGTTATCATACCAACATACGCTCCCAAGGACTATCTTTGGGAGTGTTTAGGAAGTCTTGAGAATCAAACTTTATCAAAGGATGAGTTTGAGGTAATCCTCGTGCTCAATGGTGAAAGAGAACCTTATGAAAGTTTGATTCGCAAGAAACTGCCAGAATACTCCTTTGCCAGCACACTGCTTTACTCTACTCCAAATGGAGTATCTAGAGCTCGAAATCTTGGAATGGAAAAAGCACAAGGCTGCTATATCTGTTTCATTGATGATGATGACTGGGTATCAGACAACTATCTGGAGGAGTTGCTTTCTAAAGCATGTGACAACGGAATTGTTGAAGCCAATGTGAAAGCAGTGAATAAGGAAACAGGAGAAGAAAGTGAACAGCATTTTCTAAGTCGTGCATACAAAAACTATCAACCGGCAAAGGAATCAAGTCGCTATTCCAATCGCAGTTTTTTCTCGTCAGCATGTTGCAAGCTACTTCCCAAAGAATGTATAAACGGACAACGTTTCGACACAAATATCAAACGAGGTGAAGACTCCATATTCATGTATGGAATATCCTGGAAGATCAAACATGTAAAAGTAGCCGCACCTACTTGCATATACTACATCAGAAAGAGAAATAATTCTGCAGGAAGACGTAAGATCAGCATTGTGACCAAGATATATGAATTCCTATCTCAAAGTTTCAAATATACAGGCATGTACTTGAGGCATCTTATTCATAACGACCCTCTATTCTATCTAAGTAGAATAGCAGGAACTTTTTATAATAAACTGATACAGCAACATTAAAAATAGTAGATATGATACATCCAACATCAAGTAAAGGAGGAAGAATTCTCTTTGCTCCTGCTATTGGTTTATGTCATTTTTTAGGCAAGCACAACCCTGAATTGCTTCTGAAGATTAGATATTTTCTCACCTTCAAGAAAAAACTGAATTTAAAGGATCCCCAGGATCTTAACGAAAAGATTCTGTGGGCAAAGTTATATTCAGACACGACCCAGTGGACTACCCTTGCTGACAAATACAAGGTAAGAGATTATGTAAAGCAAAAGGGGCTCGGCGACTGTCTAGTCAAACTATACGGAGCTTGGGACGATGTGAACGACTTCGACTTTGACCAACTGCCAGAGAATTTTATTCTCAAGGCAAATAATGGCGACGGAAAAGGTACCAATAAAGCCGTAAGAGGTAAAAGTACCCTACCCATTGCCCAGAAGGCTGCTATTGTGAAGACCATAGATGAATGGTTACACCGCAAGAACATAGGACTGCTTCATGTAGAACCTCATTACAAGGAAATCCATCCGATGGTCATAGCAGAAGAACTGCTCCCTACACCGAAGGGCGAATCTACATTGATAGATTATAAACTGTGGTGTTTTAATGGCAAAGTTCACTATATCATGATATGTTCCGACCGTTCAGGCAATGGAGCCAAAGTTCACTTAATGCTCTATGACAGAGAGTGGAATGCGTGCCCACAATATTCTATATTCAGTTTTGGCTATCCTAAAGGTAAAATTATGCCAAAGCCTAAAAACTTGGAGAAAATGATAGAGGTAGCAGAAAAGCTATCCCAGGGATTCCCTGAATTGAGAGTTGACTTATACAATTTGAATCCGGAAGACGAGAACGGAAAGATTTACTTTGGAGAGTTAACGTTCACATCACTCGGAGGACTGATGACTTACTTTACTCCTGAGTTTTTGAAAAAAGCTGGTGCATTGTTTTGCATAAAAGATTTCAAAAAGAAAGTTTAATGGAATCATATTGACTGACGATAGCGCTGTATCGGTACCAAGCGTAGCGGTGTAATCGGTACCATGCTAT
>NZ_JAHOEA010000139.1 GCF_019127135.1 Segatella copri
CTAAAGTTTCGCAAGTGAAAATTCACAAGCGTGATTTAACGTAATTTTGGAATAAAAAAGGCTCTGAAGTTTGTATAACTCACAGAAAATGAGTATCTTTATAATCGCTAAACAATAAAGATAAAACTTCAAAGCCGTGAGCAAAGATACAAAAATTATTTCAGATCTGCGAAGCTTTTTCGCAAAAAATGACGATAATCGTGCAATTAAGTGCATTATGGGTGTGATGGAACATATAAATATACGCTCCAGCCAGATTGGAGTAGAGAAGAAAGAGAACTGCAAGTTCACCACTTTGCAGGTACTCAACCTCCTCATGCTCTTCCCGTTCTTCGTAGTCAAGAATGCGAGTCGATACTCCAACTCGTCCTTGAGTAAATTGTTCAATTGTGATAAAGACATGTTCTATCGTTTTATGAATGATGGCAACGTCAAGTGGCGCAAGTTACTATATGCAATGAATCTTCAGCTGATAAAGAAGATATCAAGCAGCACAACTGTTCATCATGACAAGCCGGTTTGTTTGATTATTGATGATACTGATGCACCTAAGACTGGTATGACGACCGAACTCATAGGAAGAATCTGGTCTCATGTTCATCAAAAGAGCATCCTTGGTTATAAGTGTCTGACCATGATGTTGTCCGATGGCGTTAGCCAGCTCTTTCTCGATTTCTCTCTTCATGGTGAGGAGGGAAAGGACAAGCAAAAGGTTCAGGGACTTACTGCTAAGCAACGCAAAGCTCGCTATACCGAGGACCACGAAGGGCAAGCGGTAAAAGATCGTGTGGATGAATATCTGATGAAGAAGACAGACAAGGCCATAGATATGGTCAAGTATGCCATCAAGCGAGGTGTTCGCTTTGATTACTTGCTCGTAGATAGCTGGTTTACAAACACTAAGCTTGTGCGTTTCATTTCCAGCAGACATATCAAGTGTCACCTGTTGGGCATGATTAAACTGGGCAAAACCAACTATGCAACGAAGCATGGCAAGATGAATGCCAAGCAAATCATCAAGCACCTGCAAAAGGAGAAGGCATGCAAACACAACAAAATACTTCGCTGTACCTATTGTACAATGGACGTTAAGTTGGATGGTGTGCCAGTCCGTTTGTTCTTTTGCAAGCGAGGACGCAAGGGAAACTGGAATGGGTTGTTGACCACAGACCTTTCTCTTAGCTTCCTTGAGGCGTATCGTATTTATGCCAGACGATGGGCTACCGAAGTTGCATACAAGGATTGCAAGACCTTGCTGAACTTTGGTAAATGCCAGTCTGTACATTTTGCCGCTCAAATTGCTAGCTTCACTTTGACAATGATGCAGTATAACATCTTGTGTACAGTGAAGAGATTTGAAGCGTATGAAACCATCGGTGGTCTCTTTACAGAAGTTACCAATGACACTCTCGAGTTGTCCGTAACGGACAAGATATGGGCTATCATTTTGGACTTCGTTCTGGAAGCAGCAGAGCGTTACTCTATAGATGCTACAGAGTTGCTGGCAGATTTCATCGAAAGTAATCCTGTTGCCCATACGCTACGTAATATGTATATTTATAAACAAGCAAGTTGATATTTATTCACTTGCGAAACTTCAGT
>NZ_JAHOEA010000140.1 GCF_019127135.1 Segatella copri
ATATGTATATTTATAAACAAGCAAGTTGATATTTATTCACTTGCGAAACTTCAGTAAAGATTGTAACCGCTGATTTCTTTCTTCTCGCCAAATACCTTTCCAATTGTTATGTTATTGTCGCCGTTTGTCAAGAAAGGAATTTCCTGCTGACACTTCGTGCACTTGTCGTTCTCATCATATTCGTGACCGGTTGCTGAAACTACAAGATTGCTCACCTCTTGTGTCATCAGCTCGTCAGAGAAAGGCTTATGGCAAAGATTACATTCCCAATATTCCATTTTGCCATCTACGGTACAGGTAGCAGCCTCGGATTTGTGATGTATGGGACTATCGCCATGATTAATCGAAAATGTGCCCTCTTGTGCAGGCTTTGTGTTGGTAAATGTACCTGTATCTTCCAACTCTCCTGAACATTTCATTTTCACAGGACTATCCGAATACACCTTATTCGTAGAGCCAAGTAAAGGATAATTGTCGGTATTCAGTTTTTGCCCCCATTTTGCACTTTCTGAGGCATTTTCATGGAGTAAAAAAGCAACCAATCCGCTCTTCAACTGTTCTGCAGAAAATGCCATTATCTTTTCGACAGATGTCATTGAGCCATATCCGATAGCCTTGACAGCATCATCTGTCTGCTCTGTTCCATTGATGGTAAGTTTAGCACTGCTGTTGTATGCCAAAATGCCAGAAGCGGTGATTGAGTAGCCTTTGCTTATTTCTCCAACAAGGAGACCGGCACAATCTGTATCAGAAGTAGCTGTAACATAACCAGTGCCAAGCACATTGTTCAGATTGCATTTACGAGCAGTTCCTATTAAGTTTCCAACCATATCAGCTCCAGTTATATCGCCATAGTTAGCACTGTTCTGAATGGTTCCAAAGTCAAAAGATCCAACCATGCCGCCAACGATTGACTCACTTCCTGTTACGGTACCATAATTGGCGCATGAAGTGATGGAACCGGCACCGACATAGCTACCTACAACTCCTCCGAGAGATCTTGTACCCTTCACTGCTGCACGGTTTTCGCAGTTGCTGATGTCACCACTTGCATATCCTGCTATTCCGCCAGTTGACATATTCCCATCTACCGAACAGTTTGCCAAGGTCTTGATATTTTCAATAGCACAAGAACCGGCGTCTCCTACCAATATTCCAGAGCGCAAAGCAGTATTCTTTACCTTCGCATTGTCGAAAATGATGTTCTTGATGCTGCCATAATTTGCATAGTAGAAGAAACCGGTATTATCAGAGGTGGCATTGATGTAGAGATTACTGATGGTCTTCCCTTTGCCATCGAATGTACCAAGATACTGATAATTTGAGTTACCGATAGGAGTCCAGCTGAGCTCTTCTGTATACTTGGTGCCATCCTTCGCATGGCAAAACTCTGCCAAGTCGATATTCTCAGTCAGCTCGGCTGAAATACTATTATTACCGCTATTCACCTGATTGCGGAACCACGCCAGTTCGGCAGCAGAGGATATCTTATAAGGATTGCCTACTGAGCCATCACCACTGGAAGGCTTCGCTTGTGCCCATGCCCCCCCAGCCCGTCCGAGAACGGCCGTTTTGGGGTGTATCACATAGGGTAGAAC
>NZ_JAHOEA010000141.1 GCF_019127135.1 Segatella copri
ACAGAAATCTATCAAATATAGCCAATATCTGACTTCATTCTGTCTCAGGACACACATTCTGATGCAAAGATAATAGAATTTGTTAAGAACACAAAATAAAAAGATACTTTTTCCACTTTATCTGCTCTTTTTTTCGTATCTTTGTCCCCAAAACAATAAAAAGGGAGATTATGATGCTACAAGAAGAATATGTAAGCGATGCCGTGGATTTGCTGAAAAAGCTCATCGCCACCCCATCTGTAAGCAGAAACGAGAAGGAGGCTGCCGACATCATGGAGCAGACCATCCGCAAATATGGTTTCGAACCTCATCGTGAGGCGAACAACATCTGGATTATCGACCCTCATTACGATGAGAGCCGACCAACCCTGCTGCTCAATGCTCACATCGATACCGTGAAGCCTGTAGCTTCATGGACACGCAACCCGTTTTCACCGGATGTAGAAGAGGGTATACTTTACGGCTTGGGCAGCAACGATTGCGGCGGCGGACTCTGTTCGCTCCTCCAGATATTCAGAATGCTGACCGCAAAGCCTCAGCAGTATAATCTTATCTATCTGGCATCTGCCGAAGAAGAGGTGTCGGGAAAGGATGGCATCACCCGTGCCCTGCCTTTGCTTCCGCATATCGACCTTGCCATCGTAGGTGAACCTACCGGCATGAACCCGGCTGTTGCCGAAAAGGGACTGATGGTGCTGGATGTGATTGCTCACGGAAAGAGCGGTCATGCTGCCCGCAACGAGGGAGTAAACGCTATCTACGAGGCATTGGATGATATGCGATGGATTCGTGACTATAAGTTTGAGAAGGTAAGCGAGTTCCTGGGACCTACCAAGATGACGCTTACAGTAGTGAATGCCGGCACCCAGCATAATGTGATTCCGGATAAGTGTACGATGCTTGTGGATATCCGCACCAACGAGTTTTACGACAACGAGGAGGTTTACAAGTTTATCTGCCAGCACCTGAAGAGCGAGGTGAAGGCCCACAGTTTCCGCCTGAAGTCATCCCGCATCGACCCGGCGCATCCTCTTATCAGGAAATGTGTAGCCATGGGCATGAAGCCATTCGGCAGTCCTACCCTCAGCGACCAAGCTCTGATGCATTTCCCATCCTTCAAACTGGGTCCTGGCGAGTCTTCCCGCTCCCATTCTGCCGATGAATTTATCAAAATAAGCGAGATTTCGGATGCTGTAGCTAAATACCGGGAACTCTTGGATGGAGCCAGCATCTGAAAGAGACATTCGTTCTGACTACACCTTATTATATAGAATACAACAAAAAACGAAGCGCGGTTATGCCTTAGACATAACCACGCTTTCTGTTTTTCATCATCTTTAATCTTGTTACTTATTTTCGCTGGCAAAGATAAGACTTATTTTTTGAATACCGAATAAGAAATATAGGAAAAATGAGATAAAAAAGAGGCAATCGTTTGCACACTTTGCAAACGACAGTCCCCCTGTTTTTCGTATTGAATCATATCATGTTCTAGCCAAGCATCTTTAAAGCTTTTGCCCTTATAGGGCGTGTGGGGACATGATGCTGTTGTATCAGTTCATCTTCATTGAGTGACTGAAGGGTATTCAGAAGGTTTT
>NZ_JAHOEA010000142.1 GCF_019127135.1 Segatella copri
GTAAAAATGATATTTTACAATGGAGAGTTTGATCCTGGCTCAGGATGAACGCTAGCTACAGGCTTAACACATGCAAGTCGAGGGGAAACGACATCGAAAGCTTGCTTTTGATGGGCGTCGACCGGCGCACGGGTGAGTAACGCGTATCCAACCTGCCCACCACTTGGGGATAACCTTGCGAAAGTAAGACTAATACCCAATGACGTCTCTAGAAGACATCTGAAAGAGATTAAAGATTTATCGGTGATGGATGGGGATGCGTCTGATTAGCTTGTTGGCGGGGTAACGGCCCACCAAGGCTACGATCAGTAGGGGTTCTGAGAGGAAGGTCCCCCACATTGGAACTGAGACACGGTCCAAACTCCTACGGGAGGCAGCAGTGAGGAATATTGGTCAATGGACGAGAGTCTGAACCAGCCAAGTAGCGTGCAGGAAGACGGCCCTATGGGTTGTAAACTGCTTTTATAAGGGAATAAAGTGAGAGTCGTGACTCTTTTTGCATGTACCTTATGAATAAGGACCGGCTAATTCCGTGCCAGCAGCCGCGGTAATACGGAAGGTCCGGGCGTTATCCGGATTTATTGGGTTTAAAGGGAGCGTAGGCCGGAGATTAAGCGTGTTGTGAAATGTAGATGCTCAACATCTGCACTGCAGCGCGAACTGGTTTCCTTGAGTACGCACAAAGTGGGCGGAATTCGTGGTGTAGCGGTGAAATGCTTAGATATCACGAAGAACTCCGATTGCGAAGGCAGCTCACTGGAGCGCAACTGACGCTGAAGCTCGAAAGTGCGGGTATCGAACAGGATTAGATACCCTGGTAGTCCGCACGGTAAACGATGGATGCCCGCTGTTGGTCTGAATAGGTCAGCGGCCAAGCGAAAGCATTAAGCATCCCACCTGGGGAGTACGCCGGCAACGGTGAAACTCAAAGGAATTGACGGGGGCCCGCACAAGCGGAGGAACATGTGGTTTAATTCGATGATACGCGAGGAACCTTACCCGGGCTTGAATTGCAGAGGAAGGATTTGGAGACAATGACGCCCTTCGGGGTCTCTGTGAAGGTGCTGCATGGTTGTCGTCAGCTCGTGCCGTGAGGTGTCGGCTTAAGTGCCATAACGAGCGCAACCCCTCTCCTTAGTTGCCATCAGGTTAAGCTGGGCACTCTGGGGACACTGCCACCGTAAGGTGTGAGGAAGGTGGGGATGACGTCAAATCAGCACGGCCCTTACGTCCGGGGCTACACACGTGTTACAATGGCAGGTACAGAGAGATGGTGTTCTGCAAAGCGCATCTAATCCTTAAAGCCTGTCTCAGTTCGGACTGGGGTCTGCAACCCGACCCCACGAAGCTGGATTCGCTAGTAATCGCGCATCAGCCATGGCGCGGTGAATACGTTCCCGGGCCTTGTACACACCGCCCGTCAAGCCATGAAAGCCGGGGGCGCCTAAAGTCCGTGACCGTAAGGAGCGGCCTAGGGCGAAACTGGTAATTGGGGCTAAGTCGTAACAAGGTAGCCGTACCGGAAGGTGCGGCTGGAACACCTCCTTTCTGGAGAGACGA
>NZ_JAHOEA010000143.1 GCF_019127135.1 Segatella copri
CTCAGGTTCTTCTGCCATGTCCGCTTGTGCAGAAAGGTTTGTCTGGCTTTTGAGGTTCGATACCATTCCACGATGGTATCACCAAAGTTCAGCAAGAACCTTCCTGTCGTGTCCTTGTCCTTCAACACAGCCTTCAGCATTTCCACGGTGATGATGCCATTGGTGGTAAGAAGTGAGTTGTATTTATCCTTGACCTCAGCAAGGAAACCTGCCAATCGTCCGTTGTCCCTTGCGTTCCGTACCTCTCCCTTCTTGGCGTTCCACTCCTGTGGGGTACAGGATATGCCTGTGGAAATGGCTGCGCTTTTGCCGTCAACGGTGATGCGGCAAAGTATGTTGGCTGTTCCGTCTGCCTTCACCTTCTGTCTGTTGATGTAAGGCAAAATTGAAAATGTACTTCTGCTCATAGTTGTTGTCCTTATAATGTAATAATGTGGTTGAAACTGTAAAAAGAAAAGTTGAAAGCCTTGTTCATAATGCGAGAACGAAGTCCTTCTCGGTTGCAGCGATGAACTTGTCCATGTCCTCAAACAGCTTCTTTTGGGTCACTCTCGCATACCGCTGCGTCATCTTCACATCCTTGTGACCGAGCATCTTGCAGATGGTCTCCATCGGCACACCAGCCTCCAGCGTAATGAGGCTGGCGAACGAGTGTCGTCCCGAATGGTAGGAATAGGTCTTGCTCGTTTCCGCCAACTTGCAGATGGTGATGAGATCGATACGAACACGATTCGTGCTCAGCAATGGGAAAAGGGTATCTCTTGCCCCGTCCTCGTATTTCGCCATCAGCTCCAACGCCTCGGGCAGGAGTTTCACCCTGGCAAGTGTTCCGGTCTTCTTGCGGTTATAGATGAGCCATTTGTCGCCATCCTCCAACACCTTGACATTGGCTTTCGTGATGGAAACGGTGTCTATGAAGGCTGTTCCTGCATAGCAGGCGAAAAGAAACAGGTCACGGCTAACGGACAGTCTAGGCTTGTCTTCGGGCAGTTCCGCATCACGGATTTTTATGAAATCAGACATGCTGAGAGCCTTGGGTGTCGTAACCCTTGGAGTGCCAACCCGATAATGGGCGAACAGCAGGTTCTTGCACAAGCCTCGCTCAAAGGCGATGCGGCACATTTTCTTGAAGAGCGACACATAGATGGTGATGGTTCCTGATGAAAAGCCTTTCTCGTCAAGCAAGTAATGGTGAAAGTCACTGATGAAAGGCTCGGTCAGCTGTCCGAAAGCCAAATCAGTCAACTTATACTTCTCCCCGATGAACTCAGCGAGATTCTTGCGAATCTTTCTGTAAGTCCAGACACTGCTCTTCGACATATCGATGCCCTCATGGGTGCTGAGTTCACTGATATGCTCGTCCACGAAGGAGAGAAGGGTGGTCTGTGTCTTGACGCTGCCCTGCAAAGCCTCCTTGACATCCTTAGCCTCGAAGTCCGTTCTCTTTTCCACAAGCACATCGAAAGCCTTTTGGATGGAAAGCAACAACTGC
>NZ_JAHOEA010000144.1 GCF_019127135.1 Segatella copri
ATACCCATTATACCTAACTAGGTTACTCTTTTTAAGGAGCTATCCCTAGAAAGGTTACGGTGATGATATTCTTTCAAATGCAAAGATACACATTTTCAACTAATTAGAAGAATTTTTCCAAGGATTTTTCCACATTTTCTGCTGTGGCCCCACTTGAGTATGTGCAACTGATGGTGTTTGATTACCGATACTCATATGCGGTCTTTCGTCGTTATAAAACGCAATAATCCTGGTCAGTTCCTTCTTACATACTTTACGAGTAGGAATTGTCATTCTATAAAGCCATTCTGTTTTTAAAATGCCGTTTGCACGTTCTGCTATGGCATTCTCCAAAGGATCTCCTGTTTGAGTCATACTTATTTGTGAGCCATGACTTTTTAGGATAGATACATAATTCTGACTGCAATACTGGCTTCCTCTGTCAGAGTGATGAATGAGTCCTTTTGCAGTTTCTTCATCAATGCTTTTATATGCCATTTTAAGCGCTTCTAATGGATATACAGTTTCTAATGTTGGACCAACAGCCCATCCAACGATTTTATGGGAATACAGGTCTGTTATAAGCGAGAGATAGCACACACCTTCATTGGTTTCAACATAGGTGATGTCACTTGCCCAAATCTGGTTCGGATGGGTAGGAACTACTCCCTTAATCAGGTTTGGGTATTTGCGATAATTATGGTCGGAATCTGTTGTCTTATAGCGTCTACGGCGCTTTATACGTACCATGAGTCCATGCTTACGCAGCATCTCAATAAATGCGTCACGACCAGGGAAGCAGCCTGTATCCTCAAACATCTGTTTCAATATGACATGCAACTTTGCAGCTCCTAAGCCAGGATTCGACTTACGATACTCACGTGCCTTTTCAATGATGATAGACTCAATGGCCTCTTCAGCAAAGCCGTCAGAGACATTGCGCTTATTATATGCTTGCCGGGTGAAACCAAACAGCCCGCATAGAGTGCCTAAACCTTGGCTCTGGCACTCTGTGCGGAGCAAGCTTACTGTTTGGTACCAGATTTTTTTCTCACAGGAATATTGAAGGTTTCTTCTGCGAGGTCAATCATGGTGGAGAATGCCTTAGAGCGAAGCTTCTCTAACTCCAAAGCCTTGCGGAGACGCTTAATCTCTGCATCTTTCTCTTTCAACTGTTCATTTGTTGTCTTTGCCATATCGTCACGGTTTTGGTCTTCTGGCGGCAAAGATAACAAATCTTTTTCATTTAAGAACTTATCCATCCAAGAAAATAGCACTGTACGACTGCTTATATAGTATTTCTTGATGATTTCTTCTGCCGGGAGCCCACTCTCCATATACTCTCGAACTATCATGATACGATCATCATCTGTAAAAGAGTAGCCATTCAACTCTACCTCACGGGTCTCAAACCAACC
>NZ_JAHOEA010000145.1 GCF_019127135.1 Segatella copri
GAGAGTGTAAACTAAACTGTGTCAAGCTACAATAAAAGTAGTTTAACACAGTTTTTATATTATGGACAACTTAGAAATTGATTACAAGAAAGCAGCTCAGCAGTTGCGTAGTGGTGAAGCCTTATTTGGCAAGGACGGAGCATTAGCTCCATTGTTAGAGCGTATTCTCAACTCAGCTCTCGAAGGTGAGATGGACGCTCATTTAAGTGAAGAGGAACGCTCTTCCGGCAACCGTCGTAATGGTAAGATGAGTAAGAAGGTTCAAACAAAATATGGTGAGGTCACTATAGAGACTCCTCGTGACCGAGATGGAACTTTCCAACCTGAGACCGTAAAGAAGCGTGAGACTATTCTTGCCAATGGCATGGCAGACCAGATTATTGAGATGTACGCCATGGGCACCAGCACACGTGACATCAGCAGCTACTTTGAGCGTGAGTTCAACACAACTCTATCAGCCGATACTATCAGCTCTATAACAGACCGTGTATTACCCGAAATCACCGCCTGGAAGTCTCGCATGCTCGATCCTGTATATGCCATTTGCTGGCTTGATGCTATCCATTATAAGGTAAAGGATGAGAATGGCAGAGCTGTCACACGAGCCATTTACAACATTCTTGGTATCAACAAGGAAGGCCAAAAAGAACTGTTAGGTATGTATGTGTCTAAGAGTGAAGGAGCTAACTTCTGGCTAGAAGTTCTTACGGATCTTCAGAACCGTGGTGTTCGAGACATCTTGATTTGTTGTATTGATGGTCTCAAAGGCTTCCCAGATGCCATCCAAAGCGTATTTCCTGAGAGTTCTGTGCAGCTCTGCATTGTCCATCAGATACGCAATTCTATCAAGTATGTTGGCAGTAAGCATCAAAAGGAGTTTATCAAGGATTTAAGAACAGTATATGGTGCAGTAAACAAAGACTCCGCTGCTGCTAATTTAGACCTGTTAGAGTCTAAGTGGGGAGAGATGTACCCAATTGTCATCAAGTCATGGCGTGACAATTGGGAACGTCTGACAGAGTATTTCCAATATACTCCAGCCATCCGTAAACTCATTTATACGACCAATACGGTTGAGGGGTATCACAGACAGGTAAGAAAGGTCACAAAGACTAAAGGGGTCTTTCCTACGGATAATTCTTTGGAGAAGCTTGTGTACTTAGCTTACCGCAACATCCGTAAGAAATGGACTATGCCACTGGCAAATTGGGGACAAATTTCTCAACAATTGGCAATAAAATTTGGAGATAGATTTAAAATTATGTAACTTTGCAGCCGAAAAGGCTTCCCTGCTGGGGGCATGCCCCCAGCAGGGAGTGGGAATGAAAGTTAAGAACAAGCCTTGACACAGTTTAAATTACACCCCC
>NZ_JAHOEA010000146.1 GCF_019127135.1 Segatella copri
ACGCCCTGTTTTACTCTAATTGAGCAAGCTTTGAGCGTATTTTTTAACGTTAATTATATTTAACGACCCTTGGGTCTTGCCTGATGAAGTTTGCGTCATAGTATTCACCTTTTTCCACGAGGGTGAATATGATCCTTAGCAACTTGTTTGCGATGGCATTTAGCACATAATGACGCGGCTTTTTATCTATTAAAGTACGTCTCTCGTAATACAGTTTAATCTCCTTGTTGTGCAATCTGGCGCTTTCTGCGCAGATGTACAACAAGGTCTTTGACCGTCTATTACCAATCTTGGATATATGTGTTCCCTTGTCCATTTTCCCCGATGATTTTTCGTATGGCGCAGTTCCTGCATAAGCAGCATATTGGCGCGCTGTAGTTATTTTTGTGAAATTCTCTGTTTTTACCAATAGTTCTACTGTGGTAATCAGCCCAACTCCATCGACACTTTTAACAAGCTCATAGTTGTGGTGAATGCTCTCATGTCCATTTATGACTTTCAACATTTCTTTTTCCGTCTCTGCAATTTCCGTGTCCAACATCTCTTTGATACGGTCCATGCTTCGCTTGACGGCAAGACTTCTGATAGGACGACAATCCTCGCTCCTGTCGGCCGTTATTAGCTGCTTACGCTGTTCTACAAGCATTTCTCGGTGGCGTGCCAATTGACGAAGCTCATATAGAGCCTCTTCTGGAAACGTCTTGTATTTCAGCTTATCAGGATATCTCTCTCCAAAATCTCTGAGCAGTGCACAATCCAGGACATCCGTCTTGGCACGGTCAGGGGTAGCTCTGTATCTATGGATGACATATCCACCCACAAAGGCAATCTTCACATTGCTATCCATGCAGCACTTCAAGAGAGTATCACCATAAACTCCGGTATGCTCAGCAACCAATACTGCATCGCTTGGAAGGGTTTCTAAAAACCTTCCGATACTCTTAAAATTGTTCTTTACAACCTTATGTGAAGGGTGGTTTGATACTTTTTTTGATGTCAAGTCGAAAAAACTTACGTCAAATTTCTCTTTTGCCAAATCTATTCCGTATATTTGCATATTGAATAAAGTTTTTAATAAGAAGGGTGCTCCGTTCTGAGCGGCTACAACTATACTACGAGTCCTGTCTTGTTCTACACAAGCAGGCTAATTTACTCTCAAGCTTCTGCTCAGAAAATATCCAGTTCCCCAAACAGGGCTAAGCCTTTACTATGCTAGAAAGGGCACAGGGTTAACGCTGGATATGGAGTATTCTTCTTTTTTTATTGTACTTATCTAATTTTCTGCAAAGTTAACAAAAGTTTGCAGATATAAAGATTTTCACCTCTTTATTTTTCCAAGTGCAAATATAATAGAAAGGGCAGAAGC
>NZ_JAHOEA010000147.1 GCF_019127135.1 Segatella copri
AACAGAAATGTCGCAGACACAAAATCCCCTTACCCCATAAAGCGACTTGAGGTAATACGCTGGTTTAACCAGAAAAGCATGGTCTTTAACCAAAGTCTGTCTAGAACAGGTTGGCATAAGCATTGTTGTCTGAGTAAATGTTCAATACATGCCTACGTGATGTCTTAATCCATTTCGCAGGAACAGAGATGAACTTGAAAACAAAGGTCTTGATTCTGCTGGTGGCACGCAATCCAAATTCATGGGTTTTCAATCTCTGCATAATAGCTTTGTAGAAGTTTCTGATGAGAGCTGTCATAAGCAGGAATACAGTATTCTGTGCCATGAACGATTTTGGCAATCGATTCCAGCCAAAGTCATTGTTCATGTCATCGAAGATGCGTTCCTTGCCACCACGAAGATTGTAGAATTCCACGATGTCTCTTGCACTCGACTTGTAATCGTTAGTCAGTATACATCTGTAGGTATATTCGCCTTCCCAAATGTCAAGGTCTCCATCTATTCGCCTTTGTCTCTGTATGACAAGACGATACGGTTTTCCTTTCCATTTCTCAACAAGGATAGAATTCAACTCAAACTCAATACCGTTGATTTCAACAGTTTTCCATCCAGTTAAGGCAAACATGGAATCGTAGAAAGAAGAGCATCTGTTGGCACGAATATAAAAATGCCTGCAATGAGCCTCTACCATATCTACGATTTCCTCCGAACATGAGCCGCAATCCATGCGGGCACGAGAAATATATATTTCCGAAGCCTCCAATCGCTTGAAGATTCTTTCCAAAGTTTCTTTTTGGTTGAAGCGTACGTTTGTGTTGCCGTCTCTATTTTCAATACCAACAATCATGTCGTTAATGACAGCTACGCCTGGACTATAGCCCAAGAACTTCTTGTAGGTTGGTTTTGCATCATACTTCTCTGTTTCAATGAACTGATGGTCAAAGTCAAAATCATACTCTTGACCGGATTTCAATTGACCAGTAGCAAGCAGGGCATTGACCAGTAAGCAGTTCATCTTGTCTGCAGTATTGAAATCATAGGATTTGCCAGAAGCAGACTTATAGGTGATGCTCTTAAAAGTCAGTTCTTCGATAGCACGTAATATGGTGTCTGCGCTGCAAGTGCGAAGAGTTGGATGAAGAGACAAATGTTTCATCAGGTGAGTTGTAACATCCTCAATACATGAGCCACCACAAAGATATACGCACATCAGAGAGCGTAGAATCTCGCTATATTGATAACCAAACATAGTGCATCTCAATCCCAAGGTGGAATCTATGGTTTGAGCTAAAAGAGCATCAAATTGCTCCATAATCGAAAAAATTCCCCCAAAAGGAGTGAGTTTCTCAGATTTTATTTGTA
>NZ_JAHOEA010000014.1 GCF_019127135.1 Segatella copri
AAACGACTATGATTAATTACAGCATCGTAATGCGTAGCGTGAACGCAAATCTTCTGGAAATCAACCAGGCTAAGTCACGCATCAACCAGGCGAAGAAGGAGGGTAAGAATCCTGACCCAAAGGACCTGGAACTCGTGAAGACTGAGAAGCAGAATGCTTTCGCCATCTCACAGTACACCGACATCATGACCATCGAGAAGTTTGCCAAGCACATCACTTCACATGGTAGTGTTTATTCGAGAGCCGACATCAGCGCCATCCTCTACATCGCCGTAGACTGCATGCGTGAGATGTTGCTTGAGGGCAAGAAAATCCGTCTGGGCGACCTCGGTGATTTCTCTCTCCTTCTCACCTCGAAGGGTGCCGAGGATGCCGACAAGTTCACTTCGCAGAACATCACCGGTGTAAGGGTTCAGTGGGAGCCTGGTCAGGAGTTTAAGAACCTTCGCGATGACGCCGAGTTCAACCTCGTAGCCAGCCGCAGCGCTCAGGCAGCCGTTATCAAGGCGATTAAGGAGGGTAAGACCAACGTTGACCTCAACGCGCCAACTACTCCTGATAATACGCCAGGCGGTTCTACCCCTAGCGGTTCGGGCACTACCGAAGGCGGCGGTTCAAAAACCGACCAAACCGGCGGCGAGGGTCAAGGCTCTGAATCAGGCTCAGACGGCAATATGGGTTAACCCCCAGCGGCTAGGGTGCTAGCCCCTAGCCGCAGCCATAAAGTAAACATTAATCATTAAACACTAAGAAAGATGAAAGCGAACACTTGGAAAACAATTCTGCAGATAGCCATCAGCATTCTGACCGCTATCGCTACTACGCTCGGAGTAACGAGCTGCATGGGATAAAGAACATGGAGTCTACCTTTTATAATAAGCAGGCTCATCCATAAATAAATCGACCGCTCACCTCAATACGAGGAGAGCGGTCGATTTATTGTTCTACCGGGGAATCCGGTCATTAAGGGGCATTATCATTTTCAATCTCCTTAAATCCGGTCATTAAGGTCACGGTCATTTTCGGTCATTAAGGATTTCGGGGTTCAAAAATATCCTTCAACATCCCTCTATCTTATAAAATAAGGTTAAATCAAGTTCGCCCTACCAACAAAATCCATCCATAAAATCACTTTTTTGAATATTTTGTTGTATTTTTGCAGATATATTGCCTAATATGGGAGTAAAGCATGGCTTATCCTCCTAGATTATAGGCGCATCATTATCAAATGATTTGAGCATGAAGAAGATATTATTCCTACCCGGATTCTTCGCCACGGGCAGTTGTCCGATGGCGAGAGCCTTGAAAGAGGCGTTTGAGGAGACGGCGGTGGTGCTGACTCCCGACCTCCCATTGCACCCCAAGGAGGCACTGAAGGAGATTCGATTCATCATCGACCGGGAACAGCCCGACTTGCTTCTGGGCAACAGCTGCGGTTCTTTCCTTGCCCAGAAAATGATGATGGATTTTTCAGCAAAGGAAGAAAGATTTTTCCAGCATTTCAAGGGCGGCAAATATAAGTTCATCCATTCTGCCTTCGACTCCGAGACCCAGGAGCGCATGGTGGTTTATCAGGCTCTCTATGGAGACCAAGCCTATTGAGTTCGCCCGGGAAACATGTTCTTCGGGAAAGTAACGAGGGACGGCAGAACTTTTAATCGTTTCACAGAAATAGACAAATAATTATGTAATAAGGTGTTGCAAAAATATTAGCGACGAGAAAATACGCAGAAAAATGGCAAAGAGATTTGAAATAAGAAATAGTACCGCTGAATTTCTTATCTTCATGGCTGAGGGTAAGGAGCAAGGCATTCAAGTGCTATATAAAAAAGAAACAATATGGGCAACACAGAAGGCAATGGCAACGCTTTTTGACTGCTCTGCTGACAACATAGGATTGCATCTGAAGAACATATACGATGCTAAGGAATTGGATAAGAATGCAACTACCGAGAAAATCTCGGTAGTTCAACAGGAAGGAACGAGAGAGGTACGACGCAACACTTTGTTCTACAATCTTGATGCCATCATTTCAGTAGGCTATCGCGTCAACTCCCGCCGAGCCACTCAGTTCCGCCAATGGTGCACTTATGTTCTCCGACAGTATGCTATCCGTGGTTATGTAATTGACAAGAAGCGTATGGAGAATGGCTCATTCATCGGCGTGGACTATTTCGAACAACTCTTGGAGGAGATTCGAGAGATTCGTCTATCGGAACGCAATTTCTATCAGAAACTGACCGACATCTACGCCACAGCCATCGACTACAACCTTGATGCTCCAACAACACGCGAGTTCTTCAAGAAGGTACAGAACAAGATGCATTATGCTGTTCATGGACATACTGCCGCAGAACTGATAGTGGATCGTGCTGATGCAGAAAAAGAGCACATGGGGCTCACTACATGGGCAAAGGCTCCTAATGGAAAAATCATAAAGTCCGACGTAAGTATAGCCAAGAACTATCTGAAGGAAAATGAGTTGCAAGCCCTTGGACGATTGGTGAATGCCTATCTTGATATGGCAAAGGATATGGCAGAGCGCCATATTCCTATGACTATGGAGGATTGGGCTAAACGCATCGACAAATTCCTCGATGCAACCGACAGAGAAATTCTGCAAGACGCAGGACACATTACTGCCGAGTATGCAAAGGAATATGCCGAAAGCGAGTTTGAGAAATATAGAGTGATACAGGACCGTCTGTTTCGCTCTGATTTCGACAAGTTTGACGGCGAAGACCCACAATTACCTTTGGATATTGAATAATAGAAGCATGTCATAAGAGAATTATAACAACAGGAAAATGAGCATGAAACAGATAGAAACACTCGTTTTTGATTATGGAGGTGTCATCGTGAATATTGATGATGCCTCTGTTGTGAAAGCAATGGAGAGCCTGGGCGTTACTGCGTTCAAGCGACTAATCCATGTCCGTAAGATCAAGAGACTGATGCACCAATATATTAATGGTCTGGTGGCGGAAGCTGAGACTTTGAAAGAGATGCTGAGCCTTTGCCGCAAAGGAACCACAACCGAGGATATTGAGAAAGTTCTCGAAGAGCTGTGGTGAAACCTACAGAATAAAGAAACAATTACTCCTTTTATGTTGTATTATAAATTTTATGTTGCATTATAAATGAAGAATCTATGACTTCACTTCAAGAAAGACTGTTCGCCATGCAGGATAAGCAGTATGCTGCTTTCCAAGCTAAACTGACACCAGGAGTGCCTGTGGAGAGTTTCATAAGCATTCGTGTGCCTGTGCTCCGCAAGTTTACAAAAGAGTTTACAAAGGAGGCAGAACGCAAAGATTTTCTTCATCAGCTTCCTCACGAATACTACGATGAGAATATGCTTCACGGACTCCTCATTTCCGAGGTGAAGGACTACGAAGAATGCATTCGTCTGACAGACAGTTTCCTACCTTTCGTGGACAACTGGGCAGTTTGCGACATTATGTCTCCGAAGGTGTTTGCCAAACACAAGAAGGAGCTATTGGCGAAGATTAAGACTTGGTGCAAATCGCCACACGTTTATACTTGTCGCTTTGGAATAGAGACTCTTATGTCTCATTATCTGGATAAAGACTTCAAGGCAGAATATCTTGAAATTCCTGCATCAATAAGGAGCGAAGAGTATTACGTAAAGATGATGGTAGCCTGGTTCTTCGCCACCGCCCTTGCCAAGCAATGGGACGCAACGATTCCCTACATCGAGCAACGCCGCCTTGCTCCCTGGATGCACAACAAGACCATCCAGAAGGCCATCGAGAGCTACAGAATCACGCCCGAGCAGAAGGATTATCTGCGGACACTGAAGATAAAATAATTATGACACAAGATTCTTCTACATATTACTTTGGATAGGTGGATCATGTGATTATGGCCATAAAGAGCGAGCTGGTGGTGCTGCCGTTGTGATTGAGCATAACGGCAACATCATCAGCCGTGATGTAATCAGCGACCTGCACACCACGGAATTCCGAATGATGCTAACCCTCATGGTAAAGGACATGGAGTCTATCTTATTATATAAGCAGACTCAGCCATAAATAAATCGACCGCTCACCCAATACGAGGAGAGCGGTCGTTTTCGTTTCTATCGAGAAAGCGGGTCATGAAGGGTCAAAGTCATTAAGGGTCATTAAGGATTTTCACTTCTCTCTTTTTGATAACACATTAGACTATTTTGGTAACACATTTGTAACACACATGGATGATTTCGCTATACACCAAATTTATAACCTATTGACTAACAGCTATTTACAAAAAGAGCACATGAAAGAGGGATAAACGATAAAATATATTTAAAAACAAAAAAGAACAACAGAGATAAGTTCTTATGAATAAGCAACTTACTACCATTGTTCTTCCACGCTATTTTGTACAAATAAGTTTTATTTTGCTTATTTTGTGATTCCGTTGGGGTTCGAACCCAAGACCCACAGCTTAGAAGGCTGTTGCTCTAATCCAACTGAGCTACGGAACCAACACTTTAAATCGCAAGCAATCTAACTAACCAATGTCAGATAGCCATTTTCTTATTTGCGGCTGCAAAGGTACATATATTTTTTGAATACACCAAACTTTTTCTCACTTTTTTCTGTTTTTATGCTTAAATATCGCAAAAAATAACTACCTTTGCATCCGTACAAAGCAAGAAACAGCATTCTTGCTCCTAAAGAAGAAGAGATTTTTATAACGCATATTGAAACATAAAACATACGCAAATGAAAAAGTTAATCTTTTCAGTAGCCCTGCTCTCGGCAACACTCTCTGCCAGCGCAGAAGACCATCCGCTCTGGATGCGCTACCCAGCCATCTCGCCCGATGGAACTACCATCGCCTTCGCTTATAAAGGCGACCTCTACAGTGTCTCTGTCAACGGCGGTGAAGCACGACAGCTCACAACCCATGCAGCCTTCGATTCACATCCTGTATGGAGCCCTGACAGCAAGAAAATTGCCTTCCAGTCTAACCGCGAAGGAAGTCTCGACATCTTCGTAATCGATGCAAAAGGCGGTGCTCCTACCCGACTCACTACCAACAGCGGCAGCGAAACACCAATCGCCTTTGCAGACAACGACCATGTGCTCTACTCTGCCAGTCTGCAGCCTACAGCCCAGAGCATCATCTTCGGCGACAATACATTCCCACAAATATATAAGGTAAGCACCAAGGGCGGAAGACCGGAACTCTTCTCTACCCTCACCATGGAGAATATCAGCATCGCCAAGAACGGCGACATTCTCTATCACGACAAAAAGGGATATGAAGACCCTTGGCGCAAACACCAGAAATCACCTATCGCACGCGACATCTGGCTGAAGAGCAACGGTAAGTTTGCCAAGCAGACTACCTTTGCCGGCGAAGACCGTTCGCCTGTATGGACATCAGACGAGAAATCTTTCTTCTATCTGAGCGAACAGGACGGCACATTCAATATCTACCGCCGCAGCCTCAACAGTTCAAGCGACAAGCAGATTACCCATCACAAAGGCAATCCGGTAAGATTCCTCACCGCATCCAGCGCCGACCTGCTCTGCTACGGGTATGATGGCGAAATCTATACCGTAAAAGAAGGTGGAGAGCCTCAGAAGGTGAACATCTCCATTACAACGGATAATGATGCTCCAAGCCTCGTACGTCAGATTAAAAGCTGGGGAGCTACGGAGATTTCCGTTTCGCCAGACGCCAAGGAAGTGGCTTTCGTGATGCATGGCGATGTATACGTTACTTCTGTGGAATACACCACTACCAAGCGCATTACCGACACACCGCAGCAGGAACGCGACCTGAGTTTCTCGCCAGACGGCAGAGCCCTGGTCTATGCAGCCGAGCGAAATGGCGTATGGCAGATTTACCAGTCTAAGATCAAGAACGAGAAAGAAAAGAACTTCACCTACGCTACCGACATCGAGGAAGAGCAGCTGGTGAAAACCGGCATTACATCGCAGTATCCTCAATACTCTCCTGACGGCAAGGAAGTGGCTTTCTTCGAAGACCGTGCAGCACTCCGCATTGTCAATCTGAAATCGATGGAAATACGCACCGTACTCGACGGCAAATACGTCTACTCTTACAGCGATGGAGACATCGCTTTCGAATGGTCGCCAGACAGCAAATGGCTTCTTTCTACCTATATCGGCAACGGTGGCTGGAACAACCAGGATATTGCGCTGGTAAAGGCTGACGGCAAGGAGGTTCACAACCTGACCAATTCCGGCTACAGCGACAGCAACGGCAAATGGGTGCTCGGCGGCAAGGCAATGCTCTTCCAGAGCGACAGAGCCGGCTACCGCAGTCATGGAAGCTGGGGAGCAGAAGACGATGCCTACATCATGTTCTTCGACCTGGACGCCTACAACCGCTTCAACATGAGCAAGGAAGAGATAGAACTGGCTGACGCCAACAAGGACGAAAAGGAAAAGAAGGAAGACGAAAAGAAGGAAGAGGCTAAAAAGAAAGCTGACGAAAAGCAGAAGAAGACCGGAAAGATAGAGGTGGAAAAGGTAAAGCCACTGGAACTTGACATCGAAAACTGCCGCGACAGAATCGTACGCCTCACCGCAAACTCTTCGCACATGGGCGATGCTGTTCTCTCTAAAGACGGCGACAAGCTCTACTACCAGGCAGCCTTCGAGGATGGTTACGATCTCTGGCAGCACGACCTGAAGGACGGCTCTACCAAGCTCGTGATGAAGGGCGTAGGCCAGGGCAACCTGCAGACCGACAAGGATGTGAAGAACCTCTTTATCTGCAACGGAAGCAGCATCAAGAAAGTGGATCTGAGCGGATTCAGCACCAAGAACATCAGCTTCGAGGCTAACTTCAACTATAAGCCAGCCGAGGAGCGCCAGTATCTCTTCGACCACGTATGGCGACAGGTGAAAGACAAGTTCTACGACCCTAAGATTCATGGTGTTGACTGGGAAGGCTACCGCAAGACCTACGAGAAGTTCCTGCCTTACATCAACAACAATTTCGACTTTCAGGAGATGTTGAGCGAAATGCTTGGCGAGCTGAACGCTTCGCATACAGGAGCCCGTTACTATGCTTCGAACAGCGCGCTCACCACAGCCAACCTGGGAGTATTCTTCGACCCTCAGTATCAGGGCGACGGTCTGAAGATTCAGGAGATTATCAAACGTGGTCCTTTCGATGTGAAGAATACGGGCGTAACAGCCGGCAGCATCATCGAGAGCATCGACGGCGAGGAGATTAAAGCCGGAATGGACTACTTCCCATTGCTCGACGGAAAGGTTGGCAAGAATGTACGACTCGGCATCAGAAACGCCAAGGGCAAGAAGATGGAGGTTACGGTGAAGGCTATCTCTCAGGGCAACCTCAACAACCTGCTCTACAAGCGATGGGTAGACCGCAACCGCGCTTTCGTTGACAGCATTTCGGGCGGACGCATTGCTTATGTTCACGTTAAGGCGATGAATTCGGAGAGTTTCCGCACCGTTTACAGCGAACTCCTGAGCGACAAGAACCGAAACCGAGACGCAGTAATCGTAGACGAACGACATAATGGCGGTGGCTGGTTGCACGATGATCTGTGCACCCTGCTCAACGGCAAGCAGTATCAGGAGTTTGTGCCTCACGGTAAGGTAGTTGGCCGCGATCCGTTCAACAAATGGGTGAAGCCATCATGCGTCATGATCTGCGAGAACGATTACAGCAACGGTCATGGTTTCCCTTGGGTTTACAAGGAACTCGGAATCGGCAAGCTGATCGGTGCTCCTGTAGCAGGAACCATGACAGCCGTATGGTGGGAAACGCTGATGGACAACACGCTGGTATTCGGTATTCCTCAGGTAGGCTGCCGCGACATGCGTGGTGTGTTTGGCGAGAATACCCAGCTGAACCCAGACATCGAGGTTTACAACAGTCCGGAAGATTTCATCAATGGCCATGATACTCAGCTCGAAAGAGCCGTCAGGGAAATGATGAAGAAATAAACAGAACGCCCTGCAAGGGTCAGAAGCAGAACCGCTTCTGTTCTTTGCAGGGCGATTTGTTTTTTGTAGCAGACAACTTTATTTATTAAACCTGTTTAACCCCACAATATCGGTAAAAACCCTTCTATCATAACATCAAAGCCTCTAAATCTTTACTTTTTTTCTTGAAAAGGGAGAAAAAGCAAGTGAAAAAGCCATAAAATAAAAAAAAATGAGTATCTTTGCAGAAAATAAAAACAAGATTATGGGATTATTCGGATTATTCAGCAACAAAAAGAAGGAAACTCTCGATAAGGGTCTTGAAAAAACCAAGGAGAGTGTATTCGGCAAACTGGCGCGCGCCGTTGCCGGAAAGTCTACCGTCGACGATGATGTGCTCGACGATCTCGAAGAGGTACTCATCACCTCAGATGTAGGTGTAGAAACCACTGTCAAGATTATCCGCCGCATCGAAGAACGTGTGGCTCGCGATAAATATGTTTCAACCAACGAACTCAACCGCATTCTGCGCGAAGAAATCGCCAATCTTCTCTCTGAGAATCACAGCGATGACCTGGCAGACTGGGATCTCCCTGCCGACCATAAGCCTTACGTTATCCTCGTAGTAGGCGTAAACGGCGTGGGCAAGACAACCACCATCGGCAAGCTGGCTTACCAGTTTAAAAAAGCTGGCAAGAAGGTTATGCTGGGAGCTGCCGACACCTTCCGTGCTGCTGCCGTAGAGCAGATTTGCATCTGGGGCGAGCGCGTGGGTGTGCCTGTAGTGAAACAGCAGATGGGAAGCGACCCGGCAAGCGTGGCTTTCGACACCCTGCAGAGCGCCAAGGCAAACGGCGCCGACGTGGTGCTCATCGATACGGCAGGACGACTGCACAACAAGGTGAACCTGATGAATGAGCTCAAGAAAATAAAGGAAGTGATGAAGAAGGTAATGCCAGAAGCACCAGACGAGGTAATGCTCGTGCTCGACGGAAGTACCGGACAGAATGCATTCGAACAGGCTAAGCAATTCTCTGCCGTAACCAACATCTCTTCGCTTGCCATCACCAAGCTCGACGGAACCGCAAAGGGCGGCGTTGTCATCGGCATCAGCGACCAGCTCAAGGTGCCTGTAAAATACATCGGACTGGGCGAAGGAATGGAAGATCTGCAGCTCTTCAACAAGACAGAATTCGTAGACTCGCTCTTTAAAAATTAGAAAATGAAGAAAAATCAGATAGATATTATAACCCTGGGCTGCTCGAAGAACCTCGTTGACAGCGAGTTGCTGATGAAGCAGTTTGAGGCAAACGGCTACCATTGTGTTCACGATTCAAAGCGCCCTCAGGGCGAGATTGCCGTTATCAACACATGCGGTTTCATCGAGGATGCGAAGCAGGAAAGCATCGACACCATCCTGGAGTTTATCCAGGCTAAGGAAGAAGGCCGACTCAGAAAGCTCTACGTAATGGGCTGTCTCTCACAGCGCTACCAGAAGGAACTGGAAGAAGAAATGCCTGAAGTGGATAAATTCTACGGCAAATTCAACTACAAACAGCTTCTGCAGGAACTCGGCAAGGCGGAAGTTTCATCCTGCAACGGCCAGCGTCATCTCACCACTCCGCGCCATTATGCCTACATCAAGATAGCCGAGGGCTGCAACCGCCACTGTGCCTACTGCGCCATTCCTATCATCACCGGCAAGCACGTTTCCCGACCAAAGGAAGAGATTCTGCAGGAGGTGCGCGAACTGGTAGCTGAAGGCGTAAAGGAGTTTCAGATTATCGCTCAGGAACTCACCTACTATGGTGTAGATATTGACGGCAAGCATCATATTACCGAACTCATCAGCGAGATGGCTGATATTCCGGGCGTGAAATGGATTCGCCTGCATTACGCTTATCCGAACCAGTTCCCTATGGATCTTCTGGACGTGATGCGCGAGAAGCCAAACGTATGCAAATATCTCGACATTGCCCTCCAGCACATCAGCGACCACATGCTCACCAGCATGCATCGCCACGTAACGAAGCAGGAAACCATCAATCTGCTGAAGGCTATCCGCGAACGCGTGCCAGGCATTCACATCCGCACTACGCTGATGGTAGGATTCCCAGGCGAGACAGATGAGGATTTCCACGAACTCCTCGACTTCGTACGCGAACAGAGATTTGAGCGCATGGGCGCCTTTGCCTACTCAGAGGAAGAAGGAACCTACAGCGCCACCCACTACGAAGACAATGTGCCTGCCGAAGTAAAGCAGCGCCGACTGGACGAACTGATGATTCTGCAGCAAGACATCAGTTCTGAGATTGAGGCTGATAAAGTGGGCAAAATCATGACCGTTATCATCGACCGCAAGGAAGGCGATTACTACATCGGACGAACAGAATTCTGCTCTCCTGAAGTAGACCCTGAGGTTCTGATACGTGCTGATGAGAAGCGTCTGCGTGTGGGCTGTTTCTACCAGGTAGAAATTACTGCAAGCGAGGAGTTTGACCTCTATGGCAAGGTGGTGAAATAATCATTCTCTCCCCCATAGCCTGGAGTTTTAGAAATTTTGACTACATATTAAATAAAATATGAACAACAAGGAATACATCGCAGAACTGGCTCAGCAAACCGGCTATTCGCAGGAAGACACCCAGAAGTTGGTGCGCAAGGCGATAGACGCTATGATTGCCGAGTTTGAGGATGGAGAAGCTGTCTCTATCCCCAATTTTGGCACCTTCGAAGTGAAGAAGCGCATGGAGCGAGTGGTGGTTAATCCTACTACCAAGAAGCGCCAGCTGGTGCCGCCTAAGTTGGTGTTGGGTTTCCGACCGGTTGCTTCGGTCAAGGAAAAACTAAAGAATGGAGGGGATGAGCAATGAGCAAATTCAGTTTAAATACACTCGGAAAACTGCTTGCTGACAAAAGCGGGCTGAGCCAGGTGGAAGCAGAACTCTTCATCCGGAAGATGTTTGATGTGTGCAACCAGGGACTTGAAGCCGACAAGCAGGTGAAGATAAAATGGCTGGGCACTTTTAAGGTACAAGCCACAAAAGACCGTGAGAGCATCAATGTGAACACGGGCGAGCGCTTCACCATTGAAGGCAGAGACAAACTCACCTTCACACCCGACAACATTCTGAAAGAAATCGTGAACAAGCCATTCGCCCAATTTGAAACGGTGGTGGTAAATGACGGTGTAGATTTCGATGAAATCGATGAGAAGTTTGGAGAAGAACAGACAGAAGATGCTCCTTCAGAAGTGATTGATTTCCTGGACGAAGAAGAAGCTGCAACACCCAACCCGGATGTTGTCGTAATCGAGCCTGAGAAGGAGAAGGAAAAGGAAGACGAGCTGTCTAAGCAAATTGCTCTTGAACAAGCTAAACTGGAAAAATTAAAACAAGCCAAACTGGAGCAGGAAAGAATACAGAAAGAAAAGCTTGAAAAAGAAAAGCAAGAGCAGGAAAGACTGGAACAGGAAAGGCTGGAACAGGAGAAACTCGAACAGGAAAGACTGGAACAGGAGAAGCTTGAACAGGAAAGGCTGAAGCAAGAGAAACTTGAGCAGGAAAGACTGAAGCAAGAGAAACTTGAACAGGAAAAACTGGAGTTAGCCAAACAGCAGCAAGCCTTGAAAGCAACTGTTGAACCTGCAGTTCCTGCAACAAACGAAACAGAAGAAGAGGATGAAGAAACTTCCAATTCTCATCATATTGTTATTCCTCGCTATCTGGTCGTTGCAGTCTGTCTCATCGTAGTAGCTTTGATAGGCGGAATGGGATGGTTTGCTTTCAACTATGGTCAGATGACTGCCCAGCGTGATCATCTAGCCATGCAGCTAAGCCAGTATCATCAGGCTCCTGCCAAGAAAGCCCCAGCTAACGCAGTTGCCGCCCCACTCTCTCAGGAACAGAAGCTTCGCCAGAAAGCGATTGAAGACAGCATACGTATGGCTAAAACTGCAGAAGCTGTCAAACTGGCGGAACAATCTGATGAAGCAAGCGACAAGGCTGAAAACACAAAGCAGGATGAGGCAAAAGCTAAAGCAAAAGCAGCAGCAAAGGAAGAAGATAAGGTTGCTTCTAAAACTGAATCTTCATCCCATTACGACAAGGACGTACGTGTACGCACTGGAGCTTACCGCATCGTAGGAGTTGCCCAGACTGTTACTGTTGGCGCCGGTCAGACCCTCGAACAGATCAGTAACCGCTATTTAGGTTCCGGCATGGAATGCTACGTTGAAGCCCTGAATGGTACAGGCACCGTAAAGGCCGGACAGAAAATCAAGATTCCGAAACTGGAATTGAAGAAGAAAAAGAAATAAAAATACAAACAAAAAATCGCCCTGTAAGAGCAAATATAATTTTGCACTTACAGGGCGACATTGTTTGATGTTAAAAACATTACTTGCCCAATACTTCATCAAGCAAAGTATAGAAAGCAGGATCCTCACCAACGATGGTCTTGATAATCTTACCGTTAGCATCAATCACAATCTTAGTAGGGAAACCCTGAACAGCATAGTCGCTGAGAACCTTACTGTCCTTTGGATTGTAAACATGAATCCATGGCAACTGATGCTTCTCAACAGCAGCCTTCCACTTAGCCTCTGTATCATTACAATCTACACCAAGAATTTCAAACTTACCCTTGTACTTCTCGTAATACTCCTTCATCTTAGGCATTCCCTTGATGCACCATCCGCACCATGAACCCCAGAAATCGAGAACTACAATCTTACCGCGAAGGCTGGAAAGCTTGAAATCATTTCCCTTAATATCCTTCAGAGTAAAGTCAGGAGCCTCAACACCGGCAGCCTGCACCTTCTTAGCCTTCTCCTCAGCCTCAGCACGCTTCTTAGCCATATCAATCATTGGCTGGTAGAAAGCCTTCATTCTGCCGTTCTTCACATTCTCTGAGAGCAAGCCCAGCAGTTTCTCCATCTTTGCAACATCATCAAACTGCTCGAAGATAGTGGCACAGGCCTCATAATCAGGATGCTGTTTTACGAAATCGAAAATCTTATCGTCCTTTGCCTTTTGCAGGGCAGGAGCCTTCTGCTCATATTCAGCCATGACAGTCTGCTGGGTCTCACCATTCTTGATTCTCTGGTTCAGAGAAGCTTCATAATCTCTCAACTCCTTATTTGCATTCTCCAGCAGGACATCTACTTCATGATACTGCTGATAGAACTTAGAACCCGAAATATCAAAGCGGGTCTTTGCATCGCCCTTAACTTCAGCCTTCTCGCCAGGAACACAAGGCAGATTGAACATAAACTGACCTGCGCCACGATAAGTTTCAGGTGAGAGGAAAACGTATCCGGCAGCCTTATCAAGGTTTGCAGAATAGGTAAACTTGCCATTCTTCACCAAAACCGTATCCATCTTAACATTTCTGCCCTTGTAAACAAGTACAGAATCGGAATTGAAATTCTTCAAATCCACCTTCAACTGAAAGTTGCTCTTCTGAGCCATCGCAACAGTTGATACAAGCATCAACGCCGCAGATAAAATCGTTGTTTTCATTTTCTTTTATTATATTTATTCTGATTATACCTTATTATATATAGGGAACGAAGAACGCCTGGCTCATCTTCAACCTTATTCTTCATACTCAGTAGTATCCTCAATACCCGCCTCGGCCAAAGCCTCCCTGCGCTCTACACAGGTTCCGCATTTGCCACAATGCTTCTCACCGCCCTTATAGCAGCTCCAGGTTTCAGCATAATCAATACCCAACTTCTTGCCAATCTCCGCAATCTGCCCCTTGGTAATATTCGTATAAGGAGCCACCACGCGTACATCGACGAACGTTCCTGCTTCGGCAGCCTCATCAATCGCCTTGATAAACTCCGGACGGCAGTCTGGATAAATCGTATGGTCGCCACCATGGTTAGCAATGAAAACTTTCTTCAGATTGTTACTCTCAGCAATGCCGATGGCAATGCTCAGCATGATTCCATTACGGAAAGGAACCACCGTACTCTTCATATTATCAGCAGCATAATGACCTTCAGGAATCGCATCGGCACCTTCAAGAAGAGAACTCTTGAAATACTGATGCATGAAAGCCAAATCTATCGTAATATGCTTGATTCCCAAACGCTCACAATGCATCTTGGCGAAGGGAATTTCACGCTCGTTATGATTACTTCCATAGTTAAAACTAATGCCGAGTGCAATCTCGTCTTTCTTGTCGTAGAGCAGCGTGATGCTATCCATGCCGCCGCTCACAATGATTACTGAATCCTTCATTTTATTTTTCCTTTGAACTTTGAATTTTAAACTTTGAACTTATTTCCTTACCCGAACAGACAGCGGAATGCTTCTTCCACCTTTCTTACGGGATGAATTTCTATCTTATATTTCTTATGGTCGAAACCATGATTGTTGTATTTCGGGATGATGATGTGCTGGAATCCCAGTTTCTCAGCCTCAGCAATACGCTGCTCGATGCGGCTCACCGGACGGACTTCACCGCTCAGACCTACCTCGCCCGCCATACACCAGCCTTGCTCGATAGGCGTGTCAACATTACTGCTCAATACGGCTGCCAACACACTCAAGTCCATGGCTGGATCGGTTACTCTCAATCCTCCGGCAATATTCAGGAACACGTCTTTCTGCATCAGCTTGAATCCCACACGTTTCTCTAGAACCGCCAGAAGCATGTTCAAACGGCGCTGGTCAAAACCCGTTGCCGAACGCTGCGGAGTTCCATAGGCTGCTGTTGAAACCAAAGCCTGCGTCTCTACCAGGAACGGACGAACACCCTCGATGGCTGCGCTGATAGCTACACCCGAAAGTCCGTCATGATCTTCGGTAAGAAGCAACTCTGAAGGATTGCTCACCTGTCGGAGTCCACCTTGCATCATCTCATAGATTCCCAACTCAGAAGTACTTCCAAATCGGTTTTTGATGCTTCTCAAGATGCGGTACATATAATGCTGGTCGCCCTCAAACTGAATCACCGTATCTACGATGTGCTCCAGAATCTTTGGTCCGGCAAGCGTTCCCTCCTTATTAATATGTCCTATCAGAATAACCGGAATGCCACTCGTCTTGGCAAAACGGAGCAGGGAGGCTGCACACTCGCGAACTTGGGAAACAGAACCTGGCGAACTGTCTACTTCTTCCGTAGCAATGGTTTGGATAGAATCTATAACTATCAGCTGAGGAGCAACTTCCTGAATATGGCTAAAGATTTTCTCCAACTGTGTTTCGCAGAGAACCGTAATATGATCAAAGGCTCCTTCTGATGAAAGAGAAGCCGTTTTCAGTGTGTCTGCAGAAGAACCATCTCTGAGCATCGCCTGTCCTTTAGCCAACCGGTCGGCACGGAGCTTGATTTGATGGGCACTCTCCTCTCCACTCACATACAGGATGCGGCGGTCAGTCATGTTCAGAATAGTCTGCAAGGTGAGCGTACTCTTACCGATTCCCGGTTCACCGCCCAGGAGCGTGATGCTGCCGGGAACCATTCCGCCACCCAGCACACGGTTCAGTTCCTCGTCCCTCATATCGATGCGCGGTTCATCAATCGCAGAAATATCGCGAAGCTTCATCGGCGCAGCATCATGCTCGCTGTGCTGCCCGCCAAACATCGTGGCAGCCCCACCATGACGCATGGTCATTCCGGCATTCTTCGCAGCCTGCGATCCGGAATCGGCAGCAATACGAATCTCCTTAAATGTATTCCATTGTCCGCAGCTAGGACATTTGCCCATCCATTTGGCACTTTCCTGTCCGCAATTGCTGCACACAAAAGCAATCTTATCTTTCGCCATTTTATCTCATTTATATGTAATAACGTTTTAACTGCGCACAAAGGTACTATTTATTATCGAGAAATCCAAAAAAAAAGTAATTTGTTAAGAATATATTTCATTTCTCTCCATTTTGTTTAACAAATCTAGCAGAAGAAAGCACAAAACACGAATTTTGCAAACCCGATATAGCAAACAGGCGATTTCATCTACTAAAAATCATAAAAACCGCTACTATATTTTGCTGATTCAAATATAATTTGTATCTTTGCCTTCGGTTTTTGAAACCAGCAGAAAGGTTTAGAACAATAAATTAGTACATAAACTAAATAAAATTTAGGTAAAATGAAAATTGAAGATTTTAACTTTGCCGGTCACAAGGCAATCGTGCGCGTTGACTTCAACGTGCCATTGGATGAAAATGGTAATGTAACAGACGACACTCGTATCCGCGGTGCCCTTCCTACATTGAAGAAGGTACTTGCAGACGGCGGTGCGCTCATCATGATGAGCCACATGGGTAAGCCAAAGGGCAAGGTTAAACCAGAGCTTTCTCTCTCTCAGATTGTTAAGAACGTATCAGACGCTCTCGGCGTAGACGTTAAGTTCGCTAAGGACTGCGGTAACGCAGATGCTGAGGCTGCTGCCTTGAAGCCAGGTGAGGCTCTCTTGCTCGAGAACCTCCGCTTCTACCCAGAAGAGGAAGGCAAGCCAGTTGGCGTTGAGAAGGGTACTCCAGAATTCGATGCTGCTAAGGCTGAGATGAAGGAGCGTCAGAAGAAGTTCGCTGCCAAGTTGGCTTCTTACGCTGACGTATATGTAATGGACGCATTCGGTACTGCTCACCGCAAGCATGCTTCTACAGCTGTCATCGCTGATTCTTTCGACAAGGATCACAAGATGCTCGGCTTCCTGATGGAGAAGGAAGTTAAGGCTGTTGACGCAGTTCTCGGCAACATCAAGCGCCCATTCACAGCTATCATGGGTGGTTCTAAGGTTTCTACTAAGATCGGTATCATCGAGAACCTGTTGACTAAGGTTGACAACCTGATTCTCTGCGGTGGTATGACTTATACATTCTCTAAGGCTCTCGGTGGCAAGATCGGTATGTCTATCTGCGAGGATGACAAGCTCGACGTTGCTCTCGACGTAATCAAGAAGGCTAAGGAGAACGGTGTAAACCTCGTACTCGGCACAGACTCTATCTGCGGTGATGACTTCAAGAACGATTGCAATACTCAGGTTTGCCCATCTAACAACATCCCTGACGGATGGGAGGGAATGGACGCAGGTCCTGAGACTCGCAAGGCTTTCGCAGCTGCCATCAAGGGTGCCAAGACTATTCTCTGGAATGGTCCTGCAGGTGTATTCGAGTTCGACAACTTCGCAGGTGGTTCTAAGGCTATTGCTGACGCAATCGCTGAGGCTACTAAGGAAGGTGCATTCTCACTCATCGGTGGTGGTGACTCTGTAGCTTGTATCAACAAGTTCGGTTTGGCTGATCAGGTATCTTACATCTCTACAGGTGGTGGTGCTCTCCTCGAGGCTATCGAGGGTAAGGTATTGCCAGGTGTAGCAGCTATCGAGAAGTAATCTTATGTTTAAAAGAAAGCCATTTGAAAAATGGGCTTGATTTTTTACAAGAAAAAATAGGTTGGAGGGCATCATATGTGATGTCCTCCAATTTTCAGTTTTAACTGAATCCCCTAATAATCTACAGATTCTCTCTATAAACAGAACTATATCCCTCAATTAAAACAAGCAACAGAAAACATAAATTCTAAAATGATTTGGTAAACTACAGGAATATAATTTTCTGATTTTAAAACGAATACATGAATTGGATTGTTAATCTCTTCACCAATACCGAGTCGGTGGCTCACATCGCCCTACTCTACGCTATCGTGATAGCTATTGGTGTTTACCTCGGAAAGTTAAAGATTGGCGGCATTTCGTTAGGCGTCACCTTCGTACTCTTCGCAGGTATTTTGGCTGGCCACGTTGGCTTCACCGGTCCAAAGGAAATTCTCACATTCGTGCAAGACTTCGGATTGATCCTCTTCGTCTTCATGATTGGTCTCCAGGTAGGACCTGGTTTCTTCGAGAGTTTCAAGAAAGGTGGTGTTACGCTCAACATGCTTTCGGCTAGCGCTATTTTACTCAACATCCTCGTGATGTTTGGTTGCTATTATCTCTTCTTTGATACGAGCAACCCTAACAACCTGCCTATGATGATAGGTACACTCTATGGTGCGGTTACCAATACTCCGGGTCTTGGTGCTGCCAACGAGGCTTTGCTCAGCGTCTTCCCTAATGGTGCTCCAAGTATCGCCAATGGTTATGCTTGTGCTTATCCTCTTGGTGTAGTAGGCATTATCGGTGCTACTATCCTTATCAAGTACATCTGTAAGATTAATACTGCTGATGAGGAAGAACAGCTTAACGAAGAAGATGCTGCAAACCCACACGCTAAGGCCCACAACATGCACTTGCGCGTGGAAAATGCTTACATTACAGGCAGAACGCTGAGAGAAGTTTCAGAATTCTTGAACCGTGACATTGTATGTTCCCGACTGCTCCACAATGGCGAGGTAAGTATTCCTAACAGCAAGACTAAATTTGAGGTTGGAGATGAATTGCTCGTTGTATGTGCAGAGGCTGATGCTGAAGCCATCAAGGCTTTCATCGGACCAGAGGTTGAGGCTGAATGGGACCGCGAGAAGGATGAAGTACAGCACTTTGTTTCTCGCCGTATCATCGTTACCCGTCCAGAAATGAACGGTAAGACCTTGGGCAAGATGCACTTCTCCAGCGTATACGGCGTTAACGTAACCCGTATTTCCCGTCAGGGAATGGACATTTTTGCAGGCAGAAACCACCACTTCCACGTAGGTGATAAGATTCTGGTTGTAGGTCCTGAAGAGAATGTGAACCGTGTGGCTGAAATCATGGGTAACTCTGTAAAGCGCCTCGATGCGCCTAACATTGCTACTATCTTCGTAGGCATTATGGTGGGTATTATCTTCGGTTCTCTCCCATTTGCCATTCCGGGAATGCCGGTGCCTTTGAAGTTGGGTATTGCCGGAGGTCCGCTGATCATCGCCATCCTCATCGGCCGTTTCGGCTATCGCATGAAACTGGTAACTTATACGACGACTTCGGCTAATATGATGCTGCGAGAAATAGGACTTGTACTCTTCCTGGCGAGTGTGGGAATCAAGGCTGGTGCCGGATTCTGGGACACGGTAGTACAGGGTGACGGTTTGAAATATGTGGGATGTGGTTTCCTCATCACCGTTATTCCTATCTTCATCATCGGTACGATTGCCCGCCTGAAGTTTAAGTTCAACTACTTCACCATCATGGGTATGCTCGCCGGTACTTACACAGACCCTCCTGCATTGGCTTATGCAAATGCTTCTTGCTCTAAGGAGGCTCCAGCTGTAGGTTACTCTACAGTTTATCCTTTGAGCATGTTCCTCCGTATCTTTACAGCCCAGATTGTGGTGCTGTTCTTCTGCGGAGCGTAAGGCTTACAAAAGTTAACAAAACGACTAGTAATAGTTATAAATTATAAAAGAGGTGCACAAAGACAAAAATTTGTGCACTTTTTTTGTTGTCTTTTCAGAAATTCTTCGTACCTTTGAGCACAAGAAACAAACCTAATGAATCTTCTAGGAACAGCAACAGTTCCTACATGATGCAGTTTTTTCGAAACATGAAACAATAACCCTATAAACGTTAGTAAGCGTATGAAGAAATTGGGATTTCTGATAACCATGCTAGTCATCACTTCCTTGCCCGCTTGGAGTCAAGGAGCCAAAAGCATCCGTATAACGGAGGTGATGACCGACAACCGTACCAATCTTGTAGATGAGTACGGGCAGCACAAACCATGGGTGGAATTGAGCAATTCCTCCTTTACCACGTATAATGTACGCGGTATGTTCCTAACCACCGACAGACGAGTTCTCAACAAGAACCTGTCGCCCGAAGTACGTCGGCAAATGATGTATCCATTGCCGAACAATGAACCCCGAACCATGCTGGGCGGCAAGAAGAGCATCGTCATCTTCGATAGCAGTAGCTGGTACAAGGACGGTTGGAACGGGCAGTATTGGAAGGCAAAGGATTCTTCCAACACCGGACCTTTTCATCTCAATCTTATTCTGCAGGAAAAGAAGTCCAACTGGATAGCACTTTATGATGGAAACGCCGTAGATCTGATAGACTCCGTGAGTGTGCCTGTATTGGCAGCCAACGAGAGCTATGCACTGAGCAGTGATTTCAAGACATGGAATAAAGCCATTGCCGGATTCATCACCCCGGGTTATCTGCCACAAAACGCCGGTTTGAGTAAAGCCCAGCAATTGAAGAAAAGCGACCCGTACGGAATAGGAATCGCCGTACTTTCAATGGGAATCGTATTTGCCTGCCTTGCTCTCCTCTTCATCGTGTTCTGGGCTTTCGGAACCTACATGAAACATAAACAGCGCATCGCCCGTGCTACAGAGAAACACGCCACCTTATTATATAAGACAGGAAAGAAGACCATCGAGGTTACGCAAGACCTCAGCCATAAGACCAATGTGATTCTGAAGGATGGTTTAGAAACCAAGGGTATTGATAAGGAGATTTACATGGCAGTCATCTCCCTTGCACTACAGGAATATCTGGAAGATGTTCACGATGTAGAATCAGGCATTATCACCATCAAACCTAAACAGACAAGATGGAATGCTCCGAAATTCAACAACAATAATAACAATGCTAAAATATAAAAACTATGGCAAAGTACGAATATAAGGTTAAAGGCGTAGATTACGTCGTTGAAATACAGGATATTGAAGGCAATATCGCCAATGTTACCGTAAATGGAATTCCATTCGAAGTGGAAATGAAACAGCCGGTTAAGGCTGGCAAGCAGAAAGTAAAGTTAAGTGAAGAGCGAAGAGTGAAGAGTGAAGAATTCAACAGTTCTTCTTCTGCTGCAACAAATGCAAGTTCTGCAACAAACGAAAGTTCCGCACCAACCACCAAAACAGCGGCAGCCGCTGCCTCTGGCAAGCCAGTGGTAGCTCCTCTGCCTGGCACAATCAACGAAATCAAGGTAAAAGTTGGTGACAAGGTGAACGCAGGCGATACGGTTGTCGTTCTCGAAGCTATGAAGATGCAGAACAACATCGATGCAGAAACCTCGGGAACCATTGCCAGCATCAACGTGAATAAGGGCGACGCTGTGATGGAAGGAGACACGCTTGTGACAATCGCTTAATAAGCGATAAAGTAGGAACAACTATGATTACTCTTTCTAACAAGAAGACTAATCATAAAATTCAATGTTCAACTTTCAAAGTTCAAAGTAAATCAATGTTCAACTTTCAAAGTTCAAAGTAAATTATGGATTTCATCATACAAAACTTCAATGAGTTTCTTACCTTCACGGGCTTTGCCAACGCCTCGGCAGGAAACCTCATCATGATTCTGGTGGGAGCACTCTTTATCTGGCTCGCCATCAAGAAAGATTTTGAGCCGCTGCTCCTGGTTCCTATCGGACTGGGAATCATTCTTGGCAACATTCCATTCCGTGCCGATGCAGGACTCGAAATAGGTTTATACGAAGACAACTCCGTTCTGAACATCTTCTACCAGGGAGTGAAACAGGGCTGGTACCCGCCACTCGTATTCCTGGGCATTGGAGCCATGACCGACTTCTCGGCGCTCATTTCCAATCCGAAACTCATCCTGATTGGAGCCGCTGCCCAATTTGGAATCTTCGGCGCCTACATGATTGCCCTGGCTCTTGGGTTTGAACCTAACCAGGCAGCAGGCATTGCCATTATCGGAGGTGCAGACGGACCAACCGCCATCTTCCTGAGCAGCAAACTGAGTCCGAACCTCATGGGAGCCATTGCGGTTTGTGCCTACTCTTACATGGCACTGGTGCCTGTAATCCAGCCACCTTTGATGCGACTGCTTACAACCAAGAAAGAGCGCGTCATCAAGATGAAACCGGCACGTCAGGTTTCACAGACCGAAAAGATTCTATTCCCTATCATCGGTCTGCTTCTCACCACCTTCATCGTTCCGTCCGGTTTGCCATTGCTAGGAATGCTGTTCTTCGGAAATCTTCTGAAAGAGAGCGGTAAGACAACCCGACTTGCCAAGACAGCAAGCAGCAGCTTGAATGACATTGTCGTCATCCTCCTCGGTCTGACCGTAGGCTGCTCTACCCAGGCTTCAGAGTTTCTGACATTGAATACCATCAAGATCTTTGCTCTCGGTGCTCTTGCATTTATCATCGCATCGGCAAGCGGAATATTATTCGTAAAGCTGATGAATCTCTTCTTGCCAAAAGGCAAGAAACTAAACCCACTTATCGGAAACGCCGGAGTGAGTGCCGTACCAATGAGTGCACGCATCTCCAACAACCTGGGTCTGGAATACGACCGCCACAACTTCCTTCTCATGCACGCCATGGGACCAAACGTTGCGGGAGTCATTGGTTCTGCCGTTGCAGCCGGAGCTTTGCTGGGATTCTTCAATTAAAAATTGAGCCATCAAGCTACCCCTCCAAGATAAGCACATAAAAAAGAATCGCCCTGAAAGGACAAAAGCATCTTACATCCAATGCTTTCCCTTCAGGGCGACTTTTTTATTCTATTTTAGCTCTTAACCCGCATGCTCATTTTTCCTTCAAAGGAAATGATAACCTCAACCTGATAACTCAAACTGCTGTCAGGCATTGCCAGCACAGCAAGATAATGAATACCAGCTTCATCTATCTTATTGAATACGATGTCGCTCAATATAGCCTGATTCAAGAACGAAGCAGGAACCTGCTTACCGAAATCCTTCTTATAGAAATCACGAGAGAACAGACGGTTGGCACCATGATAGACATGCAGATTCACAATATTATCGTAATAAACATTGTCTACCTCAACACCATCATCATTATAAGAACTCTTGTAGACCTTATAACTTGTTGGGTTAACCTGTACGTAGAGATGATATTTCTCATCGCCCCTTACAACCACCGTATCACGTTTGATCAGCGTATTCTGATTCAGCGCCACAGAAGCACGATTGTGGATGAACTGCTGCAAATAAGATTTATCTTCCGTCTTCACCAGCTTCACCACATCTCCATTCTGCACTTTAAACTGGAAAATATGCTCAGCCTGTTTTACAATCGGATATTTTGCCATATTAGCACCCTTCATTACAAGCGTATCGCCAGCAATGTAGAAGTAGACAGGCTGACTGGTAGAATCAGGATAATAAATCGTGTCGCCCTTAACGCGAAACGCTACATCATCCTCATCGTCATCGTTCAGCCAAATGCCTTGCAACATTTTCTTAGCCGCAGCATCTTCCTTTACCTCCTGTTGCTTTTCGGTCTTCTGACCACAAGCAACAAAAGCCAAGATACAGCCGAGCAGCCATAAATTAACTATCTTTTTCATGATGAGTTCTTTAAATAAATTAATCGGTAAAAGCCTGTACCAATTCTACTCGAAATAATCAGCCTCTTCGAAAGACTTTGCCTTGATTCTGTCTTTTTCAGACGTAAGTACCTCTACTCCTTCAATAGGCCATTCTATCCCGATGGTAGGATCATCCCAATGAATGCTGGCTTCATGTTCAGGAGCATAAACGTTGTCAACCTTATAAGTAAAGATTGCTTCGTCGCTCAGTACAAGAAAACCATGGGCAAAACCGCGAGGAATGAAAAACTGACGTTTGTTCTCTCCACTCAATTCTACCATTACATATTTACCGAAAGTCTTGCTGCCCTTTCGCAGGTCAACAGCAACATCCAGCACGCAGCCCTTGATGACACGCACCAACTTAGCCTGCGAGAATTCACCTTTCTGATAATGCAAACCTCTGAGCACACCACGAGCCGACATCGATTCATTGTCTTGCACAAACACCACATGCCCTCCAACGTGAGCATCGAATTCAGCCTGCTTCCATGCCTCAAAGAAATAGCCGCGAGCATCATCAAATACCCGAGGTTCTATCAGCCAGACTCCTTCTATTTCTGTCTCTGTATATTTCATCGATTAATACCTTATTTATTTTAGGCACAAAGGTAATACTTTTTCCCGAAACGACAAAACAAATTAGACTTTTTATGATTTCATCGAAAATTTTCTCTATTTTCTGTTGGTCATTTCCGAAAAAATCACTACCTTTGCAAACGTGAATAGACTAGAAAGACATATAGAGATCCTACTTTTGAGCAACGATTGCGTGATTGTCCCAGGATTTGGTGGCTTCATGGCTCATCATGTAGATGCGCGTTACGATGGCAGAGACAGCATGTTTTTGCCACCGCTGAGAACTATTGGCTTCAATCCGCAACTCCAGATGAACGATTCTCTCCTTGCACTTTCGTATGTTGAAGCATACGACATCAGCTATCCGGAAGCTTTGAACCGCATTGCTGATGAGGTAACAGAGATGCGTCAGACTCTGGAGAATTCAGGCAAATTTGAACTGAACGATATTGGCACCATCATATTGAACGAAGACGGAAACTACACCTTCGAACCATGTGAGGCAGGCATCCTTACACCTGAGTTGTATGGCTTGGGTGGCTTAAACATGCTCCCACTTGCGCAGATTTCTGCAGAAGAGGCTCAGAAGGCTGAAGATTCTGCTGCTTCAATCATAGAAATGCCAGCAAAGACAGTAGAAAACAATCGTACAGAAAGCAAAGTCAAGAATCAAGATAGTAACCAGAAGATGGAGAGCGGACTCTCTGTCAACAGTTCCGTGTTCGTTAACGATGAAGACGAAAAAGAATCAAATGCCGAATTTATCAGCATCAAGAAGAGCTGGTTGCGCAATATTGCAGCAGCCTGCATCGCTCTCATTGCATTCTTCACCTACTCTTCTCCATTGGGAACACCAACCGTTCAGAAGAGCCAAATCGACACAGGTATGTTGAACCGCATCATGCCTAAGGAGATCAATAAAGTTGCGCAACCTCAAGAACTGGTTCTTAGTACAGAATCTCAAGCAGAAGAAAGCATTCCTGCCAAGTCTGTCAACATGGCTCAGGACAATGAATTACAAGCAGCTTCTTCTTACTATAGCATCGTTTTGGCAAGTCGTGTTACCAAGCGCAATGCAGCGAGCTATGCAGAACTCCTCCAAAACAAGGGATTCAAGGAAGCCAGAGTGTTGATTACGGATAATAATGTGAAAGTTATATACGGAACTTACTCTACCGAGGGCGAAGCTTATTCTGCTCTCAACCGCTTACATAACTATGATGCCTTTACAGACGGCTGGATTACGAAAGTAAAAGAATAGTTGACAGTTAAGAGTTTATAGTTTATAGCTAGAACAAAGAGCAAGGAAAATCGGAAGCTTTTACAACACATTATTATAAAATATAGACAGAAAAGTAAGAACAAGAATATGAAAAGAGTACGTTGTCCTAAGTGCGATAATTTTATCACCTTCGATGAGACCAAGTATCAGGCTGGTCAGAGTCTCGTTTTCGTTTGCCCTAATTGCAATAAGCAGTTTGGCATCCGAATGGGAGTTTCAAAGCTCCGCGAAACCCGCAAGGAAGAAAAACTTGACGAGAATGCCAACGAGAAGGGATATGGTTCTATCGTTGTCATCGAGAACGTATTCGCTTACAAGCAGGTCATCCCGCTCCAGTTGGGCGACAACATCATCGGCCGCTACATGAAGAACAGCGGAATCAACTGCCCTATCGAAACCGTAGACCCAAGCGTTGACATGAACCATTGCGTAATCAACGTTAGTCGCGACAAGAAAGGCAAGTTGAAGTATGTACTCCGCGATGGACCAAGTTATACAGGAACTTTCGTTGACAATGAAATTCTGGGCGACAGAGAACGCCGTGTTATCGAAGACGGAACCCTGTTCACCATCGGAGCAACTTCAATCATTCTCCGCACAGCAGACAGTGAAGAAGAAAACTAAGAAGTTTCGATTATCAAAATAAACACTTCAAAAGGAGCAATTAGATGTTGGTTTACATCTAATTGCTCCTTTTTCACTTAACGAAAACGTAAAATCCCGCCATATTCCTAACTTTCTGAAAGAAATCTACTATATTTCGTAATCTTTTTGTTTTTATTTTCTTTAAATTAAAAGAAAATGTGTACCTTTGCATCGAAAAATAAGAAATAGAAATGAATTACGTTAGGTTATGGATGTAGCAATCGTAAAATATAATGCCGGAAATATCTATTCCGTAGTCAACGCCATGAAGCGTTTAGGCATCGAACCTGTACTTACAGATGATGCAGAAATGCTCCAGAAGGCAGACCGCGTCCTCTTCCCAGGACAAGGCCAGGCAAGAGAAGCAATGGAATATCTGAAGGCTCATCAACTTGATCAAGTAATCAAGAACTTGAAGCAACCCGTCCTGGGCATTTGTGTAGGACAGCAACTCTTGTGCCGCCATTCGGAAGAAGGTGACGTAGATTGCATAGGAATCTTTGATGTAGATGTAAAGCGATTCCAGCCTCAGAAACACGAAGACAAGGTGCCTGCTATGGGATGGAATGAAATCTATGATTTGAAGACTGACCTTTATAAGGGGTTCGGAAACAGAATAGATTCTGACTCAGACAAGTCTACCGCTGATGCGCTGCTTCATCCCTACTTCTATTTCGTACATAGTTATTATGTGCCACTCTGCGAGGAGACCATTGCCAAGGCAGAATACATTCTTCCTTATAGCGCATCGCTCCACAAAGACAATTTCTATACCTGCCAGTTCCATCCGGAAAAGAGCGGAAAGGTGGGAGAACAGATTTTAAAGAACTTTTTAGAGATAAAATAAAAGAGGAAATACTAATATGATAGAATTAATTCCAGCTATCGACTTGATAAATGGCCAGTGTGTTCGTCTTACAAAAGGCGATTACGACCAGAAGAAGGTTTACAATGACAATCCTGCCGAGGTTGCAAAACAGTTTGAGCAGATGGGCTTCAAGCGCCTTCATGTAGTAGACCTCGATGGAGCCAAGTCAAAGCACATCGTAAATGATGCGGTATTGAAGGCCATTACCACAGAAACCTCTCTCGTGGTTGATTTCGGTGGCGGAATCAAGACCGAAGAAGATATAGAGAAAGCTTTTGCTGCGGGAGCAAGCATGGTTACAGTGGGCAGTATTGCCGTCACTAATCCGGATCTCTTCATGCAATGGTTGGACAAATATGGAGCTGACCGCCTGATTCTGGGAGCCGATGTAAGAAACGGAAAGATTTCTATCAACGGATGGAAAGAAGATTCTTCTGAAGATCTCCTTCCTTTCCTGAAAAAGTACATCGATAAAGGAGTACGCTACGTTCTCTGCACAGAAATCAGCAAAGACGGAACGCTGCAAGGACCTGCCATAGAACTCTACAAAGAAGTAATGGCTGCCTACCCTCAACTGCATCTTATCGCTTCAGGCGGAGTGAGTTGCAACGAAGACATCGAAGCTTTGGAAGCTGCAGGTATTCCTGCCGTAGTATTTGGAAAAGCTTTCTACGAAGGGAAAATCGATGTTGACAAACTAGTTAAATAGTTAATAGTTGACAGTTAATAGCTGACAGTCAATTACTCGTAGCTATTCTCGACACGCCCTGTAAGGGCAAAAGCTTCAATCTATAAGAATTTAAATACAATGGTGAAAGTTCAAAGTAAAAGCAAAGGATTGGCTAAGCGAATCGTTCCTTGTCTTGACGTGAAGAATGGCGAGACGGTAAAGGGAACCAATTTCGTAAACCTGCGCAGCGCTGGCGACCCGGTAGAACTGGGAAAAGCTTATAGCAATGCTGGAGCTGACGAGCTCGTATTCCTAGATATTACAGCAAGTTTCGAAGAGCGCAAAACCTTTACGGATATGGTAACCCGTGTGGCTGCCGAAATCAATATCCCATTTACTGTGGGAGGTGGAATCAATGAACTCAAAGATGTTGACCGCCTGCTCAACGCAGGAGCTGACAAGGTTAGCATCAACAGCGCTGCCATCCGACATCCGGAGCTCATCAATGAAATAGCCAACCATTATGGCTCACAGGTTTGCGTATGCGCCATTGATGCACGTCTCGATTCTGACGGCTGGCACTGTTATGTGAAAGGCGGAAGAGAACGGGTGGAACTAGGACTGTTTGACTGGGCTAAGGAAGTAGCCGACCGGGGTGCCGGTGAAATTCTCTTTACCAGTATGGATCATGACGGTGTGAAACAGGGATTCGCAAACGAGGCCCTCGCCCGTCTTGCTGAAGAAGTAAGCATTCCTATCATCGCCTCAGGAGGTGCTGGAAAAATGGAGCATTTCCGCGATGCTTTCACCCAAGGCAAGGCAGATGCTGCACTGGCAGCCAGCGTGTTCCACTTTGGCGAGATTGCCATTCCTGACCTCAAGAAATATCTGAGAGAAGAAGGAATCAACGTGAGAATATAGAACACGGGGTATATAATAATGTAAGAAAATAAAAACAAGATAAAATGGAAATAGATTTCGAAAAATTAGGCGGACTGGTTCCTGCCATCATCCAAGACGCAGTTACAAAGAACGTCTTGATGCTTGGTTTCATGAACCAGGAAGCATACGATAAGACAATAGCAACCAAAAAGGTTACATTCTGGAGCCGTTCACGCAACTGCCTCTGGACAAAAGGTGAAACATCAGGCAACTTCCTGAACCTTGTAAGCATTCAGAACGACTGCGATAACGACACCTTGCTGGTAAAGGTTCACCCAGACGGTCCAACCTGCCACAAAGGTACAGATACCTGTTGGGCAGAAGAGAACACGCTCAACCCTATCCTCTTCCTCTCAGAACTTCAGGATTTCATCAACAAGCGCCATGAAGAAATGCCAGAGGGAAGCTACACTACCAGCCTCTTCAAGAAAGGCGTTAACAAAATGGCACAAAAGGTTGGAGAAGAAGCTGTTGAAACTATTATCGAAGCAACAAATGGCAACAACGAGAAACTCGTTTACGAGAGTTCAGACCTTCTCTATCACCTCATCGTTCTGCTCACAAGCAAGGGTTTGAGAATAGAAGATGTTGTGAAAGAACTTCAGATGCGTCACGACCCGGAATGGGATAAGAAACGTCGCGTTGCCAAGAGCAAGGGCGAAATGAAATAACAAACCAACATTAAGGAGAAAAAAATAGAAGATGTTAATAGATTATCAGAACGTCAGCATATATCAGGCCGACAAGTGCGTGCTCCAGAACATCAATTTCCATATTGATGAAGGAGAATTCGCCTACCTTATCGGAAAAGTCGGCTCTGGTAAAAGTTCGCTTTTAAAGACTCTTTATTGCGAACTAGACCTTGTAGAGGGCGAAACCGAAAAGGCTGAAATTCTCGGCAGAGACCTAAAGATTATCAGGCGAAAGGAGATTCCGGCTCTGCGCAAGGAGTTGGGAATCATCTTTCAGGATTTCCAGTTGCTACACGACCGCACCGTTCGCAAGAACTTTGAATTCGTGCTTAAGGCAACAGGCTGGAAAAACAAGAAAGACAGAGATAAGCGCATCGAAGAAGTTCTCAACGAAGTGGGCATGATTGATAAAATCGACAAAATGCCTCATGAGCTCTCAGGTGGTGAGCAGCAGCGTGTAGCCATCGCCCGCGCCATTCTCAACAATCCTAAGATCATCATCGCCGATGAACCTACAGGCAATCTCGACCCAGAGACAGCCAGCAACATCGTGAGTCTGCTGAAAGACATCACCAAACAAGGAACAGCCGTTGTGATGACAACCCATAACATCCCGATGCTCGACAAATTCCCAGGCATCGTTTACCGCTGTAAGGAAGGTGTGCTCTACGACGTAACAAATGAGTACAACCGTATCGACCTCACAGAGGATGGAGAAGATAATTAAGTGAAATAATTAAATAAAATTACGACTATGAAGGTAATGAAATTCGGAGGTACTTCTGTAGGCTCACCAGAGCGCATGAAGGGAGTAGCCTCTTTGGTTACAGAATCAGGTGAACCAACTTTCATCGTATTGTCTGCGATGAGCGGTACAACAAACTCTCTCGTTGAGATCTCTGACTATCTTTACAAGAAGAATCCAGAGGGCGCCAACGAGGTAATCAACAACTTGGAGAAGAAATACATGCAGCATGTAGAAGAACTCTACTCTACCGAGGAGATGAAAAATACGACTCGTGAGTTCTTGCAGGGCGAATTCAACTATCTCCGCTCATTCACCAAAGACCTCTTCACTTCTTTCGAGGAGAAGAGCATCGTGGCTCAGGGCGAGATGATGAGCACCAACATGGTTGTAAACTACTTGAAGGAACAGGGTGTAAAGGCTGTATTGCTCAGCGCATTAGACTTCATGCGCACAGACAAGAACGCAGAGCCAGATCCTCAGTACATCAAGGAGAAGTTGGCTGCTATCATGGAGCAGAACCAGGGCTATCAGATTTACATCACTCAGGGATTCATCTGCCGCAACGCATATGGCGAGGTTGACAATCTGCAGCGTGGCGGTAGCGACTACACCGCATCTCTTATCGGTGCAGCTCTCCCAGCTGAAGAGATTCAGATCTGGACCGACATCGACGGAATGCACAACAACGACCCTCGTGTCGTAGAGCACACTGAGGCAGTACGCCAGTTGAACTTCGAGGAGGCTGCAGAGTTGGCTTACTTCGGTGCCAAGATTCTCCACCCTACCTGTGTCCAGCCAGCTAAGTATGCAGGCATCCCTGTACGCTTGAAGAACACCATGGATCCTAAGGCCGACGGTACAATCATCGACAATGTCATCGTACGCGGCAAGATCAAGGCTGTTGCTGCCAAGGACAACATCACAGCCATCAAGATCAAGAGTAGCCGCATGTTACTCGCTACAGGCTTCCTCCGCAAGGTATTCGAAATCTTTGAGAGCTATCAGACTCCAATTGATATGATTGCCACTTCTGAGGTGGGTGTCAGCATGAGTATTGATAATGATTCTCATCTTAACGACATCGTAAACGAGCTGAAGAAATATGGTACAGTAACTGTAGATTCAGATATGTGTATTATCTGCGTTGTAGGTGATTTGGACTGGAGCAACGTTGGCTTCGAGACCATCGCTACCGATGCGATGAAGAACATTCCTGTACGCATGATTTCTTACGGTGGTTCTAACTACAACATCTCATTCCTCATCAGAGAGAAAGATAAGAAGCAGGCATTACAGAACTTGAGCAACGTATTGTTCGAGAAGAAGTAATGCAAATGAAAACGAAGAGTGAAAAGTGAAGAATTCGTATGTAATGCTTCCTGTCCACTCTTCGTTGGATATTCTGATTTACAATAAATTGGATATTCTGATTTGACTATAATAAGGTATTAATTTAAGATTAAGCGAAATGAAAGGTACATTTCCGATAGATAAGTTTCAGGAGATACAGACTCCGTTCTACTATTACGACACCAATGTGTTGCGCCAGACATTGAAAACCATCAATGAAGAGGCTGGCAAGCACGAGGGATTTGAAGTGCACTATGCCGTAAAGGCAAATGCTAACCCTAAGGTGCTCAATATCATCTGTCAGGCTGGTTTAGGAGCTGACTGTGTGAGCGGAGGAGAAATTCAGGCTGCCATCAAAGCCGGATTCCCAGCCAGCAAGATTGTTTACGCTGGTGTAGGCAAGAGCGATTGGGAAATCAACCTCGGATTGGAAAAAGACATCTTCTGCTTCAATGTAGAGAGTATTCCGGAGTTGGAAATCATCAACGAACTGGCTGAAAAACAGAATAAGATTGCGCAGGTTTGTTTCCGCATCAATCCGGATGTCGGCGCCCATACGCATGCAAACATCACAACAGGTCTGGCAGAAAACAAGTTCGGAATTGCCATGCGCGACATGGAAGCCGTAATCGAAGAGGCTGCCAAGATGAAGAACATCCAGTTCCTCGGACTGCACTTCCACATCGGAAGCCAGATTCTCGACATGGGGGATTTCGAGGCACTCTGCAACCGTATCAACGAACTTCAGAACCAGCTTGAAGCACATCACATCATTGTGAAGAACATCAATGTGGGCGGCGGACTGGGCATTGATTACAATCATCCAAACCGCCAGCCAATCCCTAATTTCAAGGATTATTTCGATACATACGCAAAGAAACTGAAGTTGCGCAATGGTCAGAAGCTTCACTTCGAGTTGGGTCGAGCCGTAGTGGGTCAGATGGGTTCTCTCATCACCAAGACACTCTACATCAAGCAGGGCACAGCCAAGCAGTTTGCCATTGTGGATGCAGGAATGACCGACCTTATCCGTCCTGCTCTCTATCAGGCTTACCATAAGATTGAAAACATCTCAAGCGATGAGCCTGTTGAAACTTACGACGTTGTAGGTCCTATCTGCGAATCAAGCGATGTCTTCGGCAAGGCTGTCGACATCAACAAAGCCCATCGCGGCGACCTCATCGCCCTCCGCTCAGCTGGAGCCTATGGTGAGATCATGGCGAGCCAGTATAACTGTCGCCAGTTGCCAAAGGGGTATATTACAGAAGACTTTTAATATAGTTGAAAGTTAAAAGTTAAGAGTTTATAGGATTTTCCTTTCTCTAGCTTTCTATATTACGAGAAAAAGAATATGATGATCATTAGTACAACTACTATAATAGCAGGCGCAGTGGTGGTTTTATTGGCGGTTCTCGGATCGCTGATAAATCCATTTCTGCGCTCGTTGCACTTTCAAAAAACAGAAACGGCAGAGAATCAACCTCCTGTCAGTATACTCATTACCGCACACGATAATCTTGCTGAATTGGAGAGGAATCTCCCTATGTTCCTGCGCCAGCAGTATGCTGCCGACTATCAGGTAATCGTAGTCTGCCAGAGTACAGATGGCGAGACACTGGATTTTCTGAAGCGAACAGCAGCCGAGAACCCTCATCTTTATTATACTTATATTCCTGAGAGTTCACGCTACATGAGCCGCAAGAAATTGCAGATTACACTGGGTGTGAAGGCTGCCAAACATGAATGGATTATTCTGACAGAGCCTAATTGTCGCCCAAGCAACGACAAGTGGTTACAAACCATGGCCCTTCAATGCCAGGACCCTAACCATCTGGTATTGGGATATGTAGCCCTTGATGAGGAAACTAAGAGCGTACGCCGTTTCGACAGCATCCGCAAGGCTTACTATGTTTTGCGCCGTGCCCAACAGACCTACGGCTATCGCAGTCACATGCCTAACGTAGCTTTCCGCAAGAGCGACTTCATGAAGGAACAGGGCTATCAAGGCAACCTGGAATATGTTCGCGGCGAATACGATTTTCTCGTCAACAAGTATGCCCATTGTGGCGATACAGCTACAGAACTGGATTGCGATGCATGGCTCATCCGCGAAGCACCATCGAGCAAGAGTTGGCACAATGCCCACCTCTATCTGCAGGCTTCACGCAAGAGTCTGGAAAGAGCCGGTTCCATGCGAACCCTCATGTTCTTCGACCATCTCATGCCACATCTCAGCCTGATAGCAACGCTGGCCGTAGCAGCCTACTCTATCCTCATGAAGAATTGGATTCTTACAGGATGCGCAGGTTTCAGTCTCCTTCTGCTGTTCATCGTGAGAATGCTGATAGCCAACAAGGCCATCAGACACTTTGATGACGGAATAGCGATGTTCAAACTGCCATTCTTAGAATATGGAATTATCTGGAGAAATCTGGCTACCAAATTGCGCTATTGGCGGGCTGACAAAAACGATTTCACTTCTCATAAACTCTAAACAGGGTAAAAAGGAAGTTTAAGTCTATCATAATACTAACAGTTAAAAATAACCGACAGAACGATGAAAGTATATTTGTTCATTTCCAACCAAAAGAAGTTGCTGAAGATGTATCTTCCATACATCGAAGCCTTGAATAAACAGCTCGACATCACCAACAGTCTGGTTGATGCCGACATTGTGTTGATTATAGGAGCATGGACATGGCAGGGAGCCCAGATAGCAAAGAAAGCAAAGCAGATGGACATTCCCTACATCGTTTGTCCACTGGGAGATCTTTCTGAGAGAAACTGCAAGAACCCTTACTTGAAGCGTTCACTGCAACAGTCTATGTATCAGAAAGCCATGTACGCCAAAGCAAACCTTGTGGTAGCTACTACCCCTATGGAGAAAAGCTATCTCGAAAAGAAGGGTTGGAACAAGCGCATCGCCCTGATTCGCTATGCAGGATACAGTCATCTTACCACCACTGAAGCCATGATACAGAACTGGTTGGAGACGGATGAGGAGACGCTGGCAGCCTTCGAGCAGCAAAAGGCAGAAACCATCGCTGCCCAGACCAAACAGGCTATCATCGCACAGATCATGCAGATAAAAAGCCGCATGCCGCATCAGAATATTCCGCAAAAATATCTTGACGATTTGCACACTCTGCTCTATGCTGATGATTATGATGAGGATGCTATCAAGCAAGAACTGGCAGAGAAGAAACTCTCTTCCTATGCCGCCTCCGTTTTCCAGGCCATGACAGATAAAACAGGACTCACTGAAGGCTTCATGCCGATTCCTGCCAAAAAGGGCAGAAAGAGTAAAGAGATTCTGAAGTTTGTGAAATAAAAAAAATTCTGAAGTTTGCGAAATAAAAAAGATTCTGAAGTTTGCGAAATAAGAAGAAATGAACTTAGATAGAATAGAACAGCAGGCTGGTCATCTGCCAGCTTACCAGATAGCCGACTCTGTCAATGAAGCATTGATGGAGTCGGCTAACCTTGTTATTACAGCTCCTCCTGGAGCCGGTAAATCTACCCTCCTCCCGCTCACCATTCTGCGGGGCATGAATGATCAGACATTGGAAGGTTTCATCCATGATCATCTTAAAAATCAGGGTAAGATTCTGATGCTCGAACCGCGCCGCCTGGCTGCTCGCCAGATAGCCGAACGGATGGCACAGATTCTGGGAGAACCCGTGGGCAAAACCATCGGCTATCGGGTAAGATTCGAAAACAAGGTTTCGGATGAAACACGCATCGAAGTCCTTACCGAGGGCATTCTCACCAGAATGCTGATCAATGATGCTACACTCGAAGGAGTTTCGTGCCTCATCTTTGATGAGTTTCATGAACGCAGCATCAACTCCGACCTGGCGTTAGCACTGGCCCGGCAAACACAGGAAATCATCCGCCCCGACCTGAAGCTCATCATCATGTCGGCAACCATCGATGCTTCCAGTATCTGTCAGTCACTTCAGGCTCCGCTTATCGAGAGTGAAGGCAGAATGTTTCCGATAGAAACCATTTATGCAGACCACGACATCGACAGATATCAGGTAGCGCAGGAAATGGCAGCCACCATCTGTCAGGCTTTCAGAAATCAGGAAGGCGACATTCTTGCCTTTCTGCCGGGACAAGGTGAAATCATGAAATGTGAAGAACTGCTTCGTTCTGCCTTATCTTCAACAGAAATCTATCCACTCTACGGCAACCTCACGCCAGAAAAGCAGCGACTCGCCATCGCTCCTTCCAAACCGGGCGAAAGAAAAATCGTATTGGCCACCCCTATCGCCGAAACTTCTCTCACCATCGAGGGGGTACGAATCGTTGTGGATTCCGGACTCTGCCGAAAACTGGTTTATGATGCCCGTACAGGCTTGAGTCATCTCGAAACCGTTCGCATCAGTCAGGACATGGCTACGCAACGAAGGGGACGTGCGGGCAGAATCACATCAGGCATATGTTACCGGCTTTGGACACAGACCTCTGAACATCTGATGCCTGAACAACGGCTGCCCGAAATACTGGATGCAGATCTCTCTTCCATAGTTCTCGACATTGCTGCTTTCGGCGAAAACAAGCCGGAACTACTTCCTTGGCTTACCCCTCCTCCTAGGGGCAACCTCGCCATGGCCCAGCAACTTCTTAAGTCGCTCAACGCCCTCACTTCTGATCATGATGCTCACGCTCTCAGTGGCAGCATCACCGCAGAAGGCAGCAGAATGGCTCAGCTTCCTTGTCATCCGCGAATCGCCAAGATGATAATCAGCAGCGGTTCTCCGTCAATCCAAGCCTTGGCCTGCGACATTGCAGCACTGCTGGAAGAGAAAGATCCGTTGGGCGGAAATGAGGATTCTGACATGGCGCTCCGCCTTTCACTCCTCCGCTCCGCGCGAAGCAAGAAGAATCTGGGGCGTTGGAACCGTATCGCTCAAATTGCGCAGGAATACAGGAAGATGCTGCGTATTAAGGAAGACAACGAGCCAATTGATGCTGAGGAAGTGGGCCATCTTATCGCCCTAGCCTATCCTGAACGCATCGCCCATGCCACCGACCATGCAGGTAACTACAAGATGTCGAATGGAAACATGGTTTTCATCGACCCGAGCGACAGCATGGCTGCAAACGAATGGCTTGCCATCGCATCACTCAACCTATCTTCAACCTCATCATCCAATCCCGCACAGAGACGTAAAGGAAGAGTATTTCTCTCAGCCCCCGTCAACTGGAAGAACTTGCCGGCACAAACCTGCGAGAATATTTCATGGGACAGCAAAGTGATGGCAGTAAAGATGCAGCAGGAAACACGGATAGGAGCACTCGTCATAGACAGCAAGCCGATACAGAATGCCAGCCGGGAGACAGTTTCGGACATTATCTGCGAAGCTGCCCAAAAAGACGGACTCAGCATGTTCGATTGGAACGAATCCGTTCATCGTCTGCAACAGCGCGTGGCGCAAGTAGCTGAATGGCATCCGGAACTGGAGATTCCCGACCTGTCAACAGAGCATCTCCTGACAACAGCCCGAGCGTGGCTCCCTTTCTATCTCGAAGAAGGTGGTAAGATGAAGACTGCTGTTACAGAGTTGAAGAAACTCAACCTGTGCGAAATCTTATGGAACATCCTTCCTTACGACCTTCAGCAGGAGATAGACCACTTTGCTCCCACCCACATCCGTGTGCCATCGGGCAGCAACATCCGCATCGATTATCGCTTGGGAACCGAAGCCCCAGTTCTTAGTGTACGGCTTCAGGAGTGTTTCGGAATGACATCAACTCCCACTGTCGATGCTGGCAAACGGCCTCTTCTGCTTGAGTTGTTATCTCCCGGTTTCAAGCCCGTTCAGCTTACTCAGGATCTCGCAAGTTTTTGGCAAGGCACTTATTTCGAAGTCCGCAAGGAACTGAAGCGCCGATACCCTAAGCATTTCTGGCCGGAGAATCCGTTAGAGAGCCAGGCCGTGAGAGGCGTCAAGCGGTGATAAGATGAGTCAAATGCAAGAAGATTCGTCACTTGGCGATAAGATATCGTCAAGTGACAATATGAAAGAAGCCAAAACTGTTTTGGGTCCTAAGAAAAGTAAAAATTAAAAAGGTCGCTCCCCTATCTGGGTAGCGACCTTTATCTTTATATTTGAATTTTGATGTAATCTAAATTCAACGATGCTCATCTGCAAGGAAATTAATCCTTGAAGAAATCCTTAACAGCCTCGTTTGGTACCATCTTCTCATCGAAAACGTATGCACCAGTCTTAGGGCTCTTAACCATCTTGATAACCTTTGTATATGCGCGACCATCCATGTTACCTTCGTGGAGGGTAGCGACCGCTTTCTTTGCCATAGTCTATTTAAATTGATAAAATTATTAAACTTGTAAGCTAAGCTTACTTAATCTCCTTGTGAAGAGTCATCTTCTTAAGGATTGGGTTGTACTTCATCAACTCAAGACGCTCAGGAGTGTTCTTACGATTCTTTGTAGTCACGTAACGGCTTGTACCTGGCATACCACTGTTCTTGTGTTCAGTGCACTCGAGGATAACCTGTACTCTATTACCTTTTGCTTTCTTTGCCATGATATTTATTCTCCTATAACTTTAATGTCCTTCCAATCTACGTAGCCCTTCTTTACTGCCTGATTCAAAGCAGCATCGAGACCTACCTTATTAATAAGACGAAGACCAGCAGCGCTGATCTTGAGGCTGATCCAGCAACCCTCTTCTACATAGTAGAATTTCTTGCTGAAGAGGTTAACATCAAAGCTTCTCTTTGTACGGTGCTTTGAGTGAGACACATTGCAACCTAACTGTGCCTTCTTACCTGTAATTTGACAAATCTTAGACATTTCTATCTTTAATTTTGTAATTCGTTAATTGATACCTATTCCAAACAGAGTGCAAAATTACAAAATAATTTGGTAATAACAAAATAATCCCTAAAAGAACGCTGTCTTTTAAGGATTATTAATATTTAATAGCCTTAAATTAGCAATTTAAGCCTATTTTTTAAGTTCTTCAGCATGTTCTTTCAAGAATTCGAGCATGCCTTTAAGCGCTGTATTTGTGGCAATTGCAAGGTTGATGTCGCGTCCGAAATCTTCGGTGAGTTTTACCACGCGAACATCGTTATTATCGCCATAACCTACATAGATTGTGCCCACAGGAATGGCTGGAGTTCCACCCGTTGGACCAGCCACGCCCGTTGCAGAAATGGCGAAGTCTACATTCAGGGTCTTGATTGTGCCGAGCACCATCTCTCTAGCCACTTCTTCGCAAACGGCAGTCTGCTCCTCCAGAACCTCATGGCTCACGCCCAAAAGATTCTCCTTTACCTCGTTGGTGTAGCTTACTACACCACCCTTGAAGTAATTGCTGGCACCTGGCACAGAAATCAGCGCCTCGGCGATACGACCGCCTGTGCAGCTCTCTGCTGTGCCTACTGTCTTGTCACTGTTGTAGAGCATCTCCTGGATGCCCTTGCTCAATATCTTTGTTTCAAATTCCATCTTGTTTATTTACAGTTTACAATTTATAGTTTATAGCATGAACAACCTTAAAACAAGATTGCCCTATTAACTATAAACTATAAACTCTTAATTACTTAAATGTTACTTTACTATAGGCTGGCAAGTCGATGGTTGCAAACTCGCCATCACGATACTTGAAGGTTCCCACGCAGCCTATCATCGCCGCATTATCGGTAGTATAGCTGAACTTAGGGATGTAGATAGTCCAGCCGAAGCGCTTGGCATGGTCGCGGAAAGCGTTGCGCAAACCATTATTGGCGCTCACACCTCCAGCTACAGCCACATGCTTGATACCGGTCTGCTTGACAGCCATGCGGAGTTTCTTCATCAGAATATCAACGATGGTAAACTCTATGCTGGCAGCCAGATCGTACTTGTTCTTCTCAACAAAGTCAGGATCTGCAGCCACCCATTTGCGCAAGCTGTAGAGGAAACTTGTCTTGAAGCCAGAGAAACTGTAGTTCAAACCCGGAATATGAGGCTCAGAGAAACTGAAAGCCTTCGGATTACCCTGGCGTGCATACTTATCTACGACAGGACCACCAGGATAGCCCCACTCCAGTACCTTGGCACACTTGTCAATAGCCTCGCCAGCCGCATCATCGATGGTCTGTCCCAGCACTTCCATATCGTTGTAGGCATTCACCTTTACAATCTGCGAATTTCCACCGCTCACGAGAAGACAGATGAACGGGAATGGAGGTGCACTCTGGTCATCATCGCTCTCCTTGATGAAATGAGCCATCACATGACCCTGCAGATGGTTTACATCTATCATCGGGATATTGAGCGAACGGGCGAATCCCTTGGCAAAGCTCACACCCACGAGAAGCGAACCCATCAGACCCGGACCACGGGTGAAGGCTACGGCTGAAAGATCTTCCTTCTTGATGCCGGCACGGGCGATGGCCTGGTCAACGACTGGAACCACATTCTGCTGGTGGGCACGGGAAGCCAACTCCGGAACAACACCGCCATAAGCTTTGTGAACCTCCTGAGAGGCGGTAACATTGCTCAGCAGCACACCATTCTTGAGCACTGCGGCAGAGGTATCATCGCAGCTGCTCTCTATACCTAATATATATATATCCTTCATTATATCAAAGTTTATAATTTATAATTTATAGTTTATAGCATAAAACACCTTATCCATGAGACTCAAGCAAGAATGCCCTATTAACTATAAACTATCAACTATTAACTAACACTAGTGTGTCAAAACCTCCACACCTGTCTCTGTCATCACAAGCGTGTGCTCCCACTGCGCAGATGGTTTCTCATCGCCGGTGATTACTTCCCATCCGTATGGATCGTCGGCATCGAGGAATACCTGCCAGGTGCCCATGTTAATCATTGGCTCGATGGTGAATACCATACCCGGAACAAGCAGCATGCCCGTGCCTCTATGACCATAGTGAAGAACCTCAGGCTCTTCATGGAACTGGCAACCTACGCCATGACCGCAAAGATCGCGAACCACACCATAACCATACTTCTTGCAATGCTTCTCGATAGCATGACCGATATCACCTACAAACGAGTAAGGCTTGGCAACCTCCATACCGATTTCCAGGCATTCCTTGGCTACGCGAACCAGCTGTTCCTTCTCAGGAGTAGTTTTGCCGCCAACAATGAACATACGGCTGGCGTCAGCATAATAGCCATCAACGATGGTTGTCATATCCACATTGATGATATCACCCTCTTCGAGCACATCCTCTTCCTTAGGAATACCATGGCAAACCACTTCGTTGATAGAAGTGCAAACGCTCTTAGGATAGCCTTCGTAGTTGAGGCATGCAGGAATGGCATTATGATCCTTACAATACTGCATGCAGAGGTCATCAATCTCCTGGGTGTTGATTCCCGGACGAATCATCTCTGCTACCGCATCGAGACAACCGGTGTTTACGACACCACTCTTACGGATGCCTTCTATCTGTTCTGGAGTTTTAATCAAGTCACGGGTAGGAACAAGTTTACCCTTGTTTTCCCAAAACATTACCTGCTTGTCGAGCTCTGTAAGAGGCTGACCTGGCAAGCAATGCCATCTTTTCTTCTTAATCATTGTATTATGTATTTAATATTTGCGACTGCAAAAGTACATTTTTTATTGCAGAGCACAAAATAAAATGGCAATTATTTGCATTTTAGTGCAAATAATCACCACAAATAATTACTTCAAATGCTCATAAATCTTATCGCACCAGTCTTCTCCATTCTGCGGACAATAAGTAAACAGTCCCAGTTCTGAGGCAGCACAGCAGTTACGAGGACCATCATCAATAAACAGGCACTCCTCTGGCATAATCTTCTCCTGAGAAAGGACATAACGGAAGAAATTCTCATCCGGCTTCATATACTTTGCCTCATAAGAACGGTACATCGCATCGAAATAATCGCCGATAGGATGACCGTCGGCAGAGAATGCCTCGCTGTCTACCCAGGCAGAAACGTAAGGGTTGGTATTGCTGAGCAAGATTACACGGTAGCCCTGCTTCTTAAGATTGCGGAGAGTAACCAGATTGCGTTCTGGAATTTCCTTCATGTAGCCCAGCCAGCAATGCTGCAGTTCCTCGAAGGTTACCTCGCGGCCAATCTTCTTGCTCACTTCCCGACGATATTCCTCCTCGGAAATCTTGCCCTCTTCCAGCTGGCCGTTTAAGCCAACCTGCTTATAAGGGTCCATCTTCTCCGCAAACTCCTTCATACCCAACTCAATGAAACGTTTGCCTGCCTCATTCTCGTCGAGGGTGATGATGACACCACCCATATCAAAAATCACAGTTTTAATCATATAATTATCCTAAAAACGTTGTATTCTTTATCTTGTCAGAACAGCTCCAGCTTGTTCTTTCTAGCCTCTGAGAGCGAGGCTATCTTAGCCTGCTCTTCGTGATAGTCCTGGCGAAGTTTCTCGTAGCGCTTCTTCAGTTCCGCCTCAAATTTAGGGCATTCTGTCTCGTTGAGGAATCGGGCACAGATTCCGGCATTGAGCGATGCGTCCTTCACCCAGATAACCGGTCCGTCATATTCAGGCGCAATCTTCAGAGCCACATGCAGTTCGCTCGTTGTTGCCCCACCTACCATGATAGGAATGCGCAAACCAGCTTTCTGCATTTCTCGGGCCACATGAACCATTTCTTCAAGCGAAGGGGTGATAAGTCCGCTCAAACCGATTGCGTCTACCTTTTCATCGATAGCTTTCTGTACAATCTGTTCGGCTGGAACCATCACACCTAAGTCGATGATTTCGTAATTGTTACATGACATAACCACGCAGACGATGTTCTTTCCGATATCATGAACATCGCCCTTCACGGTTGCCATCAGAATCTTACCGGCAGTTGTTGCTCCACCCTGTTTTTCTGCCTCGATATGAGGCTGAAGGATAGAAACTGCCGATTTCATCGTGCGAGCCGTCTTGACAACCTGCGGCAAGAACATTTCGCCTTTTCCAAAAAGTTCGCCTACCAGGTTCATGCCGTCCATCAGAGGACCCTCAATTACGTTTACTGCATGAGGATATTTGGCAAGTGCTTCGTCAATATCCTGCTGCAGAAAATCGGTGATTCCTTTTCTCAGCGCATACTTCAGACGTTCTTCTACACTCTCCTTTCGCCATTCAGGAGCAGCCGGCTTCTTGGGAGCAACACCGCCTGCCTTAGCTGCAGCCTTGGCAGCATCAGCCTGTGCTTTTATCTCTGCCGCAAGCTCGATGAGTTCGTCTGCCGCACCTTTCCTTCTATTCAGCACGACATCCTCGATGAGCTGAAGTTGTTCTTCAGGAATCTTATTGTAATCCATTCTGGCTTTGGCATTTACAATACCAAAGTCCATACCTACCTGCTGGGCATGATGCAGAAAAACACAATGGATAGCCTCACGGATATAAGTATTGCCACGGAATGAGAACGAGAGGTTACTGACACCTCCGCTGACATGTGCACCAGGCAGATTCTGATGAATCCACTCCGTTGCACGGATGAACTCAACAGCATAATTATCATGCTCCTCCATACCGGTAGCTATGGCAAGTACGTTCGGGTCGAAGATGATATCGAGCGGATTCATGCCCAACTTGTCTACCAGAAGATGATAAGCACGTTCTGCTATCTCGATGCGGCGCTCGAAAGTGGTAGCCTGACCAACCTCATCAAAACACATCACAACAACGGCTGCACCATAGCGCAACACATCGCGGGCATGAGAAAGGAATACTTCCTCGCCCTCCTTCAAACTGATGGAATTGACAATACACTTACCCTGGCAGCACTTCAAGCCAGCCACGATGACGTCCCATTTGGAAGAGTCGATCATCACCGGAACCTTCGCAATGTCAGGTTCGGCTGCAATCATATTCAGGAAATTAACCATCTCGGCTTTCGCATCGAGCAAACCATCGTCCATATTCACGTCAACGACAGCTGCTCCATCAGCCACTTGCTTTCTGGCAATACCAATGGCTTCTTCATAATTCTTTTCGTTAATCAAACGCAGGAACTTCCTGCTACCAGCCACATTACAGCGTTCGCCCACATTGACGAACCGGCTTGCGTCAACCGGTAAATGTACAGAATCATCGACCTGCAGAAGGTCTAATCCCGAGAGCCACATATACTTAGGTTTCTCCACAACTTTGTGCGGTTTCTTACCCTCTGCTATACGGGCATAATGAGCGATGAATTCAGGACTTGTACCGCAGCATCCGCCAATGATGTTCACGATACCTTCATCGATGAATTCGGCTATTTGCGGAGCCATCGATTCGGCAGTCTCGTCATATTCGCCCATTTCATTAGGCAAACCGGCATTAGGATGCGCACTAATATAATAAGGTGCAACCTGAGCCATATGTTCGATGAAAGGCTTCATCTGAGGAGCACCAAAGGCACAGTTCATGCCGACAGAGAAGATAGGATAAGGAGAAAGCGAAGCAAGGAAAGCATCTACAGTCTGACCACTGAGCGTCCTGCCCGCCAGATCACTCACCGTAAGACTGATCATAACAGGCAACTCTACTCCATGTTTCTTCATCATGGTGAGCGCCGCATCTATCATCGCCTTGCAGTTGAGTGTATCGAAGATGGTTTCGATGAGAATCACGTCAGCACCGCCTTCGATAAGACCATCCACCTGTTCGCATACATCGGTGAAAAGCTCATCGTAGGTAATCTCGCGGGCGGCAGGATTGCTGACGTCCGGGCTCATGGAACATGTCTTGTTGGTTGGTCCCACATCTCCTGCAACGAAGCGTGGTTTATCAGGTGTAGAAAACTTATCGCATTCGATACGTGCCAGGCGTGCACCCTCGAATGCCATTTCGCGGGCGCAGTTCTCCAGGTGATAATCAGCCTGCGAAATGCGCTGGCACGAAAAAGTATTCGCAGTAATAATATCGGCGCCAGCCTCTAGGTAGCGTCGGTAAATATCAGATATCACATCAGGACGAGTGATGTTGAGCATATCGTTGTTGCCCTTCATCATGCCCGGCAAATCGCGGAACCGCTCGCCTCTGAAGTCTTCTTCTGTAAGATTATACTTCTGAATCTCAGTACCCATGGCACCATCGAGAATCAGAATTTTCTCCTTTACAATCTCTCTTAAATTCTTCATTGGCTAAAAGTGCTTGATTGCTCTATCCATCTCCCTTCTGTCTTCCTTCTCCTTCAGAGTCTGGCGCTTGTCATACTCCTTCTTACCCTTGCAGAGGGCTATGTCCACCTTGGCTCTACCGTGATTATCGATAAAGATGAGGATTGGAACAATGGTGAAACCGGGCTGCTTGCTGTCCTCCTCAAGACGGCGCAATTCACGCTTGGTGAGAAGAAGTTTGCGGTCGCGGCGAGCCTCATGATTGCTGAAAGAGCCATAGAAATAAGGAGAGATGTTCATTCCCTTGACCCAAAGTTCGCCCTGATAGAAATCGCAATAACAATCTACCAGCGAAGCCTTTCCGCCACGGATTGACTTAATCTCTGTACCCGTAAGCACAATGCCTGCGGTATATGTGTCAACGAAGAAGTACTCGAACGAAGCCTTCTTGTTGCGTATCTGTATCGGACTCTTCTTACGGAGTTCCTGTTCTTGCTTGTTCATATATATAATAATGTATTATAAGTTTATAGTTTAAAGTTTATAGTTTATACGGCATTCCTATCATACGGCGAAGCCGCTATTAACTATCAACTATTAACTTTTGACAATTTCGCAGAAATTGTCGATATGATCATCGATGTAGAAGGCAACCTTGCTGGTCCACTCCTCTTCGTTCTCTACGAACTCATCGTCAAAATCATCAAACTCAGGAAATTTCTCGTAGAGCGCCATAAACTCCTCATCGGTCAGATCGCGCTCAATCTCCTCATGGTTTGTCTTATACAGGAAATGACTCTTCTTGATAAGCTTGGAGAGTTCTGCCAATCCCCAGTTTTTAAACGCCTTGTCGGTAGGGTTCTTCCAGAGGAAAGCACCATAGCCGTTATGTATGAGCTGAACCATTCCGCCATCCATCATCTCCTCATGCAGGATATCCCAAGCCAGAAGAGTAATCTGGTCGCTGTTGAGCTGCGCCATGGTCTCGGCTGTCAGTTCGCCACCAATCGCTTCGCGGATGGCATCCACGAAAGCCTTTACAAATTCATCCATGCCTGCCTCGGCAGCCTGCTGAAGCCTGGCATCGTTTATCTTTACTTCGATCATAATCTACAAAATTGCAATTTTCAGTTTGCAAAGATACATGAAATTGTGCATAAACCCAAGAAAAAATCTAAATATTAGGTTAAAGAGTTAAAAAGAATACCCAATTTTAGGTATTTTCCGGATTTTTTTTGTACTTTTGTGCTCGGAATTGAGGTGATGGCACCGATGTTTCAGCAAAATAATATGAATTAAGTACAGAACTTTATACTTATAATATTCATTAATATAAAATTTAGCGAATATGATCTATTCTAAAGAAGTAGACAACATGTGCGTTGTCGCTAAGGGTCCTAACCACGGACCAGCTCCAATTCCTGAAGAGGGAAAATGGATTCAGGCAAAAGAGATCAAAGACATCTCTGGTTATACTCACGGTGTGGGTTGGTGTGCTCCTCAGCAGGGTGCTTGCAAGCTCTCTTTGAACATCAAGGAAGGCGTTATTCAGGAGGCTCTTGTTGAGACTATCGGTTGTACTGGTATGACTCACTCAGCTGCTATGGCTTCTGAGATTCTCCCAGGCAAGACTATTCTTGAGGCTTTGAACACTGACCTCGTATGCGATGCTATCAATACAGCTATGCGCGAGCTCTTCCTCCAGATTGTTTATGGTCGTAGCCAGAGCGCTTTCTCTGAGGGCGGTCTCGTTATCGGTGCAGGTCTTGAGGACTTGGGTAAGGGTCTTCGTTCACAGACTGGTACTCTCTATGGTACTGTAGCTAAGGGTACACGTTACCTCGAGTTGACAGAGGGTTACATCACAAAGCAGTTCCTCGATAAGGACAGCCAGGTTTGTGGTTATGAGTATGTTCACCTCGGCAAGATGATGGAAGCTATCAAGAACGGTATGGACGCTAACGAGGCTGTCAAGAAGTTCACAGGTAGCTACGGTCGTACAACTGCTGAGCAGGGTGTTGTTAAAGCAATTGATCCACGTAAAGAATAATAAGGAGATACAGATATGATTAGAAAAGTAAGTTACGAAAGTCAGGAACGTCGCGAGAAGCAGGTTCTTGCTGCTCTTAATGCTAACGGTATTCAGAGCTTGGAAGAGGCTAATCAAATCTGCGAGGACGCAGGTGTTGACCCTTATCAGATGTGTGAAGATACTCAGCGTATCTGCTTCGAGAACGCTAAGTGGGCGTATGTAGCTGGTGCTGCTATCGCTATCAAGAAAGGTGCTAAGACTGCTGCTGACGCAGCTGAGGCTATCGGTATCGGTTTGCAGGCATTCTGCATTCCTGGTTCTGTAGCTGACGACCGTAAGGTTGGTCTCGGTCACGGTAACTTGGCTGCTCGTTTGCTCCGTGAGGAGACTCAGTGCTTCGCTTTCTTGGCAGGTCACGAGTCTTTCGCTGCTGCTGAGGGTGCTATCAAGATTGCTGAGATGGCAAACAAGGTTCGCAAGAACCCATTGCGCGTTATCTTGAACGGTCTTGGTAAGGATGCTGCTCAGATCATCAGCCGCATCAACGGTTTCACATACGTACAGACAAAGTTCGACTACTATACAGGTGAGTTGAAGGTTGTTAACCGCATCGCTTACAGCGACGGTCCACGTGCTAAGGTTAACTGCTATGGCGCTGACGACGTTCGCGAGGGTGTTGCTATCAACTGGAGCGAGGATGTAGACGTATCTATCACAGGTAACTCTACAAACCCTACACGTTTCCAGCACCCAGTAGCTGGTACATACAAGAAGGAGCGTATTGCTGCTGGTAAGCCATACTTCTCTGTAGCTTCTGGTGGTGGTACAGGTCGTACTTTGCACCCAGATAACATGGCTGCAGGTCCTGCTTCTTACGGTATGACTGATACTATGGGTCGTATGCACTCAGACGCTCAGTTCGCAGGTTCTTCTTCAGTTCCTGCTCACGTAGAGATGATGGGCTTCCTCGGTATGGGTAACAACCCTATGGTAGGTGCTACTGTTGCTATCGCCGTAGCTATCGACCTCGCTATCAACAAGAAGTAATTTCTTTGAGATACAAAACATATAAAAGCCTTGAGAATCAACTGATTCTCAAGGCTTTTTCTTTATTTATCCCACTGAAATAATCTTTATATCTTACTGGAATAAAAAAATTATCTCTCGGAGATATTTTCTTATTTCTCGGAGATAAAAATTTATCTTTCGGAGAAAATAATTTATCCTACAGAGTTTCTATTTTTATCTAACCAGTTTTCGGATTTTCCTAAAACTAAACGATGTACTCATGAGTACAATGATAACGCCAATCAGCCAATAAAGCCAATCACGATAACTGATCATGAAAACCAGGAACAACACCAGGAGCAGAATCAGGAGTTGAAAAATACTGAATCTGAAACCAAGAGCGGATAACCGATAACCATAAACGGCTCTGCTGAAAGCCAATACTGCTAAGGTCTCTATGGCATAAGCAACGGCAATACCCCCTCCTACTCCTCTCAATCCATCTAACTGATAACCAGCTATTTCACAGATTATCAGCAAGATAACACAAAAACTTTCCTGAATGAGAAAAAGTCTGGAATCTCCCCTTGACAACGGGAGATATTCTATCGGAAGATAAACGGCCTTGAACAACATGGCAATAGCAGCAAGCTGAGTCATCTGGAGCATCCCCATAAACTGGGCATTGTATAAAATAGGAATAATGAGAGGCAGTCCCAAAATGATAGCAGCTACTATAGGCCCCAACAACAGGACATTCATCTCAAGCTGGCGGTTCACACAGAGATTGCGTTCTTTTACAGACTCCTCGTTTTTTCTGGAACCCGAAATGCCAGAGAGACGGGGATAAAAATCCTGATCCATGACCGAAAATACCATTCCCGCATAAACAAAGACTATCGTTATGCCGGCATTGAAAAGTCCGACAACTTCCAGATTGCCTTGTTGGTTCAAAAAGGCACGAATCAGAAATTCGCATCCGCTATTCATCAAACCCGAAAGTACAAATGCCCCGCCAAGTCGCAAAAGTGGAAAACCTGCAACTAGCGTCATTTTTCGCATATTTACGCCCCACCGTACAACTCGTCGGGAATATCGAAAATTCAGAGCCCATTGCATAAATGCCAAAATGAACAGAACGGGCAGAATACCTCTCTCACCAAATATCCAATAAACCGGAACCGAAACCAAAAGCAGAAGAATAGCCAGAAGACTTGCCTGCATCGCCAACGCACGCAACTGTCCGGTAGCTTTCAGAATGGCTGTTTCACCTCCAGCCAGAATCGTGAAGAAAATGGTTGGTGCCAGGAGAATGAAATGTAGCGTATGATTGCCCCAGGAAAAAGTAAACCCATTGAGTAACGGACCCAGAAGAACACAGACGATGGCTCCGAAAAATGCAGCAAGCAGACTATAGGTGCGGACAAGAAGAACCGCTCCGGCGATATCAGCCTTTTCAGACTGCGATTCATCTGCAGCATGTTCCTTTTCAGAAATAAATTTAACACCACTTGTAGGAATGCCGAAATTACACGCAGAACTGAGAACAGAAATCGTTGAGCTGAAAAGAGACAGCAGTCCCATTCCAGAAGGTCCGAGGAAGAGCGCCGTAAATTTATTGCGCAAAACTCCTACAAGAATTCCCAATCCTTGCACACTGCCAAACAATCCTGTATATTTCAGAATATGCGAATAACTGTTTTCCTTTTTATCACCCATAATCAAAAGAAACAAAAAAAAAGGTTGGATTTCCCGAAAGAGAAATTCAACCTTTATACTTTAAAATCTCAAAAGAAGATTCTGTCGAAGATTAAGCCTCAGCTGGAGCCTCCTCTGCAGGAGCTTCCTCAGCAGCCTTAGCCTCTGCCTCAGCAGCAGCTGCAGCAGCCTTCTTATCAGCTACCTTCTTAGCGATTGCCTCGTTCATCTTCTTCTCAGCCTCGAGCTCCTTAGCAGCAGCTTCCTTCTTTGCCTTAGCATCGCCCTCGCGAACAGCAGAAATCTTAGCGTCCTTGCCATTCTTCCAAGCGTCGAAACGCTTCTGAGCCTCAGCATCGTCGAATGCGCCCTTCTTAACGCCACCCTTGAGGTGCTTCATCAAGTAAACGCCCTCGCCCTTGAGGATGTTGCGAACTGTGTCTGTTGGCTGTGCACCTGTCTCTACCCAGTAGAGTGCGCGCTCGAAATTCAAATCTACAGTAGCTGGATTGGTGTTAGGGTTGAAAGTACCAATCTTCTCAGTAAATTTACCATCACGTGGTGCTCTAACGTCAGCGATTACGATGCTGTAGAAAGCATAGTTTTTACGACCGCCGCGCTGCAATCTGATTTTTGTTGCCATTTTTAAATCTTAATTTTAATTTAATTTATAATGAGGTTTGAATTTTATGCTGCCATCTCGTGACAGCGGGTGCAAAATTACTACTTTTATTTGAATTGAGCAAACTTTTATCGATATTCAAATGCTTTTTTAGCATTTTTTATCTGATTCGGTCTGCTGCTCTCAAGAGTTTGATGTCATCGTTCACACCTTTCATTGCCATCCATTCGAATATGATTGCTACCAAAGGAAGGCAAGCGGCAAACTGAAACTTCATCGCTCCTTCTGCTTCAGGAACAGGAATCAAGCCCATGAACATCACGATATAATCTACATACCATAAACCTGCAAAAAGCATGGCAAGTGAACAGAGTGATTTCTGAAGTTTCAGATTCTTGTACAAAAAGATGTTTACCAATGCAATAATGGCTGAAACGGCGAGCAGAAGGAACAGAGGAACGCAAGTAGTTGAAATCTGCATTCCTGCCTCCCCTACCACTCCGAGGTTATAAACCATAGTGTCTCCTCCCATCGTCTTAGCTGCGATGCTGGCGACAGGAAGGAAAAGACAGATAGCAATGGCGATGACAGCAAAGAGCAGAAATAATGTCTGTTTACGCTGTATCATATAGCCCTGGAATATTAAATTTCGCTATCGTGAACCATTGGCGCAGATGTCTTGGTTGGATCGCGCCAATAAATATTGTTCTCAATAAACTCTTCTGTAGCGAGCAAAGTTGGCTTTGGCAACTTCTCGTAGTAGCGAGAGATTTCAATCTGTTCGCGGTTCTCAAAAACTTCCTCCAAAGAATCGTTGTAAGAAGCAAACTCCTGAAGTTTCTTACTCAACTCCTGCTTGATTTCGATAGAAATCTGATTAGCGCGCTTTGCAATGATAGCTACGCTCTCGTAGATATTATGGGTATCATCGCAGAGATCCATAATGTTGCGAGTTACTGTGTTTACTGGTGCCTTTGATTTTTTGAAATCCATAATTATAGTACTATTATTATTATATTGTTTTTACCTTATTATATATATATACTTTTTAATTGGCATTATTGCCAAGTTGGTCGAGAGCTGTCTCCGGATGCTCTTTCTCATACAGCTTGCACTTCTCGATATACTTCTCGGCAAGTGCGCGATCCTTTGAATCAGGATATTCGTTGATAAAGCCATAACACTCGTCCTCAGCATCCTGGTAGCGCTCCAGCTGCTTTTTCTCGACACTCATCTTAGCCAGTTCATATTTGCCTTTCATGATGAGCGATGCAAACTCCTCGCGTCGGTTACTGTAAGGATAATCCTTAAGCGCATTCTGTGCAGTTACGATACAAGCCTCATAGTTATTACCTCCGTTTGTACAGTTGCCGAAATAGGTGCCCATATCAAAATAGAGCTTGGCACTCTTATACTCCTTCTCAACCAAGAGATCCTGAAGAGCGAAAAGGCGGTTTGTTGCCTGCTGCTTGAGTCGGGCATCAGGATAAAGATCCAGGAACTCCTGGAAGGCTGCGATGGCTGTAATCGTAGTACTCTGGTCTAGACGAGGCTCCGGAGCATTCTGATACAAACTCTCTCCTACAAAGTACTTTGCATTTTCTGCAAACTCGCCTTTAGGATAAGAAGAGTAATACTTCTTGAAATACTCTGCAGCAGTCTCATAATCCTTCATACCATACTCGGCCATAGCCAGCATGTACAAACATTCCTCACCCTCGGTAGAACCTTTCTTCATCGTTACCAGTTCCTGCAGAAGAGGAATGGCACGGGAATACTTGCCCTGAGCATAGCTCTGCTTGGCGTACTCATACTTATAAGTATAATCGCCAGATTTCAATACCTGGTTATATTCGTGGGCACAGCTTGACAAGAGCAATGCAACACACGATGCGATAAGAGTCAATTTCTTCATAATTCTCATTTTGAACTGCAAAGTTACTCATAATTTACTTATTATCAAAAGAAAAGATACATTTTTTCGTAAAAAATTAATCTTTATAACGATTAATGGCGTTTTTTTTGTAATTTTGCACCTTGAAACAGAACTTTTGAGAAGAAATCAGGAAGAAAATGGATTTTAAGATTACATCAAAATATAAGCCGACTGGCGACCAACCGCAAGCCATCAGGCAACTCACAGAGGGGGTGCTTGAAGGAGACCCTGCACAGGTGTTGTTGGGTGTAACCGGCTCGGGTAAGACCTTTACGGTGGCAAACGTGATTGCCAACGTGGGGAAGCCTACGCTCATCTTGAGCCACAACAAGACTCTTGCCGCCCAACTGTATCAGGAGATGAAGGGTTTCTTCCCTGAGAACGCTGTAGAATATTATGTTTCATACTACGACTATTATCAGCCGGAAGCTTATCTGCCAACTACTGATACATATATAGAAAAAGACCTCGCCATCAATGATGAAATAGACAAGTTGCGACTCGGTGCTGTTTCTGCCCTTCTCTCGGGCAGAAAGGATGTCATCGTTGTCTCATCCGTATCGTGCATCTATGGTATGGGCGGACCTGTGGCGATGCAGGAGAACATCATCAAGATTCATCGCGGGCAGCGACTCGACAGAAATGAATTTCTGAGGAAACTCGTTGATGCACTTTACGTTAGAAATGACATAGAACTGCAACGTGGCAACTTTAGAGTGAAAGGCGAAACGGTTGACATCTTTATGGCTTACAGCGATCATGTTTTGCGCATAACATGGTGGGACGATGAGATTGACAGTATCGAAGAAGTGGATTCGCTCACTTATCACCGCCTTGCCTCGTTCGAAGATTACGAGATTTATCCAGCCAACCTTTTCGTAACATCAAAAGAACAGCAGGAAAGTGCTATTCGCAGAATTCAGGACGATCTGGTTAAACAGGTAGAATTCTTCAAGAGTATTGGAGATGGAATCAAGGCACAGCGCATCAAGGAACGTGTAGAATATGATATGGAAATGATCAAGGAATTAGGCCACTGTTCGGGCATTGAGAACTATTCCCGTTATTTCGATGGCAGACATGAAGGCGAACGCCCGTATTGCCTGCTCGATTTCTTCCCTAAAGATTTCCTGCTTGTGGTTGACGAGAGCCATGTGAGCATCCCGCAGATTGGTGCCATGTATGGAGGCGACCGGGCACGAAAGAAGAACCTGGTAGAATATGGTTTCCGTTTGCCTGCTGCCTTCGACAACCGTCCGCTGAAGTTCGAGGAATTTCATGATCTCATTCCGCAGGCCATCTACGTAAGTGCAACTCCGGCAGACTATGAATTGAGAGAAGCCGAAGGCGTGGTTGTAGAACAGCTGATTCGTCCTACAGGACTCCTGGATCCGGAAATCGAAGTCCGTCCAAGTGAGAACCAGATAGATGATCTTCTGGATGAAATATTAACAAGAACACACCGCAACGAGCGAGTTCTGATTACGACTCTTACAAAGCGTATGGCAGAAGAACTCACTGAGTTCCTGCTCAATCACAATGTAAAGGCTGCCTATATCCACAGTGATGTGGCAACCTTAGACCGAGTAAAGATTATGAACGACCTACGTGCTGGTGTCTACGATGTGCTGGTGGGTGTCAACCTGTTACGAGAAGGACTCGACTTGCCAGAAGTTTCGCTCGTAGCTATTCTCGATGCAGATAAGGAAGGGTTCCTGCGCAGTCACCGTTCTCTGACCCAGACAGCTGGCCGTGCAGCCCGAAACGTGAACGGAAAGGTAATCATGTATGCAGACAACATCACAGACAGCATGCAGAAAACGATAGATGAGACTGCCCGCCGCCGAAGCATCCAGTTGAAATACAATGCAGACCATGGCATTACACCAAAACAGATTGTGAAGGCAATAACCTCAGCTCTGCCTACTAGCAAGGAAGAGGGAGCAAAGATTGTTCCGATGGGAGCCGAGGGTTCTAAGCCTCGCGTCTACGTGGAACCGGAAAGTGCTGCCTTCGTTGCCGATCCTATCGTGCGCAGTATGAGCAAGGAAGAACTGGAGAAGAGCATTGCCAATACTACGGCATTGATGAAGCAAGCTGCCAAAGACCTCGACTTCATGCAAGCTGCCCAATATCGCGATGAAATCATCCGATTGCAGAAGGAATTGGAAGAAAAGGGATAAATTCAAAAGAAATAACCATCAAAAAGAGGGTGTATCATAAATTAATGATTCACCCTCTTTTTATTTACCCAGCAGTTATTCATCTGTCTATCTGCTATTCAAACGACAGCTTTTTCAGACGGGAACGTAACTGCTCAGCCTCGCTCTTTCTGATAGAAAGTTTGATGCTGCAAGTATTATCGAAAGTCTGATCCAAGATACGCGGATTCATATCTTTTACAATCCTCATCACATCATTCATCATCGGATAAGTAAAATCATAGGTTACGATTTCCTCTATCTGTTGCGTAACCTCCTCGCAATGAGCCAGCGCATCAATGGCAGCTTCACGATAGGCAACAATGAGTCCGCTGGTTCCCAATTTCACTCCTCCGAAATATCGGATGACGACAATTAAAATATCCGTCAATTCTGATTTCGTGATTTGGCCGAGGATTGGTTTTCCTGCCGTAGAAGAAGGTTCGCCATCATCATTGGCACGGAACTCTGTCCGTTCAGGACCTAGCATATATGCATAACAACAATGTCGGGCATCGTAATATTTCTTACGGTACCCGGCAACAATTTCCTTCACCTCGTCAACAGTTGTAACATGGTGAGCAAAGGCGAGAAACTTACTCCTTTTCTCGGTGTAATATCCCTCGCCTATCGTATCTGATATAGTCTTAAATTCGTCTATCATTAATCCAACTTGTGAATAATCAAACCGCTGCGCAACTTAGGTTCAAACCATGTTGCCTTAGGTGGCATAATCTTACCACTGTCAGCGATATCCATAATCTGCTGCATAGAAACCGGATGCAAAGCAAGTGCCATCTTCATCTCACCGCTATCCACACGACGCTTCAACTCACCGAGACCGCGAAGACCACCAACAAAGTCGATGCGCTTATCAGAACGTAAATCCTTGATACCCAGGATTTCATCAAGAATCAGACGAGATGAAATATCCACATCGAGCACGCCGATTGGATCTGCATCGTCGTAGGTTCCTGGCTTGGCAAACAAACCATACCATTTACCATCCAGATACAGGAGGAAAGAATGGAGAGCTGCTGGTTTCAGAATATCCAAGCCAAACTGGCTGATAGCATCATCAATAGCCATCTTTTCATAGCAAGGTATGCCCTCTTCATCACCAGATACATTCACATTGATTGCATCAATATCTATCACCTCGAAGTTCTTTGTCAAAGCATCGAGGAACTGATCAGAAGTCAGACCATTCAAATCCTTCACAACTCGGTTATAATCGAGAATGGTAAGCTGACTTGCCTGGAAACAAACTGCCATAAAGTAGTTATATTCCTCCTTACCTGTATGATTAGGATTCTGCTTAGCTTTTTCTGCACCTACCAGAGCTGCTGCTGCAGAACGGTGATGACCGTCAGCAATATAAAGGCTAGGCATCTTGGCAAATTCCGCTGTAATTGTGGCAATATCCTGATCATCGCTTACAACCCAGAACTGATGACGGAAACCATCAATTGGAGCAATGAAATCATATTCCGGCGTTGTTGCTGCATAACGCATCAGAAGTTCGTTTAGCACCTCATTATCAGGATAAGCGAAGAATACTGGTTCGATATTGGCATTGCATACACGCACATGCTTCATACGGTCTTCTTCCTTATCGCGGCGTGTCAGCTCATGTTTCTTGATGACACCCGTCATATAGTCGTTTACATACGCACCTACCACAAGACCATACTGAGTCTTGCCGTTCATCGTCTGTGCATAGATATAATACTGTTCCTTATCATCCTGTTTCAACCAGCCATTCTCCTGGAACTTTCTGAAGTTCTCTGCAGCGCTTTCATAAACGCGAGGATCGTACTCAGAAGTACCTGGTTCGAAATTGATTTCAGGTTTAATAATATGATAAAGGCTCTTCTCGTTATCGCCAGCCTCGGCACGTGCTTCCTCAGAATTGAGAACATCGTAAGGACGAGACTCAACTTGCTCAACGAGATTTTTAGGAGGTCTTACTCCCTTAAAAGGTTTTACTATTGCCATAATATTTCGTTTAAATTGACTAGTTTAATAAAAACATGAAAAGCCCATCAAGAGTGCTTCTGTGAAAAAGCACCCTTCATGAGCTATATGTATGGGAAGAATAATTACTTATTTACCTGGAACTTAGTGCATCCATCCTTAAAGAACGCATTAATCTGCTTAGCTGCAGCAATACCGGCATTGATATTTGCTTCTGCAGTCTGTGCACCCATCTTCTTAGGAGTTGAGAAGTATCTACCCTCGAACTTGGCAAAGTCTGCATCAGCATCAGGCTTGATATCAGTGATGAACTTCAAGTCCTCACGCTCAGTGAGAAGTTTCAGGAGCTCAGGCTCATTGATAACTTCCTTACGCGCTGTATTGATGAGGATGCCACCCTTAGGCAACTGGTTTACGGTCTTGTAGTCGATGCTCTTGATAGTCTCTGGAGTAGCAGGGATATGAAGAGAAACGATGTCACAAGTCTGGAACAACTCATCCTGTGACTTTACAGCATGCACACCGGCAGCCTCGATAACATCAGCTGGGCAGAATGCATCGTAAGCAGCTACCTCCATGCCAAATCCCTTGGCGATGCGAGCCACATTTCGACCAACATTACCGAAAGCAAGAATACCCAGTTTCTTGCCCTTCAACTCAGAACCAGCCTTGCCGTTGTAGAAATTACGAACGGTGTAAACCAACAAGCCGAATACCAACTCAGCTACTGCGTTAGAGTTCTGACCAGGAGTATTCTCAGCCACTACATTATGAGCAGTAGCAGCAGCCAGGTCGATGTTATCATAACCTGCACCAGCACGAACGATAATCTTCAGGTTCTTTGCTGCATCAAGCACCTCGGCATCAGCCTTGTCAGAACGGATAATCATCGCGTCCACATCCTTCACTGCATCGAGAAGCTGTGCTTTTTCTGTATACTTTTCGAGCAAGACAAGTTCGTTGCCTGCTCCCTCTATTTCTTTCTTAATGCCGTCCACAGCAGCCGCTGCGAATGGCTTTTCTGTTGCAACTAATACTTTCATATTACGATTTTACTTGGAACTTTGAGCCTTGAACTTTGAACTTTATGATTTGCTTTTTCAATATTTCCAGATTATACATAGATATATAATCTTTGGAGTAATCATAAAGTTCAAAGTTCCAAGTTCAATGTTCAATGTTAATACTTAGCTTCAAAATCCTGCATGGCCTTGACGAGTGCCTGAACACCCTCCATGGTCTGTGCATTGTAGCAGCTGGCACGGAAACCACCCACTGAGCGGTGACCCTTGATACCTACCATGCCACGCTCTGTAGCGAAGTCGAGGAATGGCTTCTCCAACTCCTTGTACTCATCGTTCATCACGAAGCAGATGTTCATCAAAGAACGGGATGCTTCTTCAACAGTACCCTTGAAGAGTTTGTTGCGGTCGATTTCAGCATAAAGAACTTCTGCACGTTCGTGAGCTCGCTTGTCAGCAGCCTCAACACCACCATTAGCCTTCAACCAGCGGAGATTCTCCATCAAGGTATAGATAGGAACAACAGGAGGAGTATTGAACATACTGCCCTTCTCTACGTGAGTACGATAATCGAGCATAGTAGGAAGCTCGCGAGGAGCCTTGCCGAGCATATCATCCTTTACGATGATAACAGTAACACCAGCCATAGAAAGATTCTTCTGAGCACCTGCATAGATGGCAGTATACTTAGAAACATCTACTGGACGGCTCATGATATCTGAAGACATATCAGAAATCAATGGTACGTTTACATCTGGATCAACACGGAGTTCAGTACCATATATAGTATTGTTGCTTGTCAAATGCAAGTAATCACAATCGGCTGGTACAGTGTTAGGAACCTGTGGATAGAAAGTGAAATTGGCGTCGGACGATGATGCGATCTCCACGACCTCACCAAAATGCTTTGCCTCTTTCATTGCCTTCTTAGCCCAAGTGCCAGAATTAATGTAGGCAGCCTTCTTGATGAGGAAGTTTGCTGGAATCTGCATAAACTGCAATGATGCACCACCACCAAGGAAGATTACGGAATAACCCTCAGGAATGTCAAGAAGCTCCTTGAATAAGGAGACTGCCTCATCAACTACTGGCTGGAAATCCTTAGCACGGTGGCTGATTTCCATCAATGAAAGACCTGAACCATTAAAATCCAAAATCTGCTTTGCTGTGTTCTCAATCACTTCGCGTGGAAGCATTGATGGACCTGCGTTAAAATTGTACTTCTTCATCTTTGTATAATTATTTAAGTTTTATACGATATAATCCTGTTAGCAGGAAAAATTAATGCACAATACACCCATATAGGATACATAGTAAACCTTTGGATTGTATTTACGACTGCGAAATTACACTTTTTATTTGAAACTACCAAATTTTTCTGCACATTTTTAGCGTTTTGCGCAGATTTCTTTCATTATGTTAGTCATTTTAGTATAATAACTGCATATTTATGTCTATTTTTACAATTATTATACATTAGCAAGCAACAAGGAAAAGATAGCAGCAGTTTGTCAACTACCTTACCTCTTCCACTATCGTTTTGACACCTTTTATCTTTTCGCCCTTGACATTATTCAGTAAGCTACGTAACTTCGTTCGGGAAATGGCAGCATAAGCATAACGGTCATTGACATCAATCTTGCCGATTTCAGCCGACTGCAGCCCACCCTTCTTGCAAAGGAAGCCTAAGATGTCACCCTTGCTAATCTTATCCTTCTTTCCTTTACCTATATATATAGTAACCATCTTAGGTTTAGCTGGCGCAGGAAGTTGATCAGCAGCAGGCATCTCGTAATCCTCAATTTCAGCATCCACATATTCCGGAATATGCTCTTCAGGACCTAACAGGAAGAAAGCCTTGCCCTGGGCTTCCCATCTTGCCGTACGTCCTACACGATGGATATAACCATCTTCGCTCTCCGGCATGTGATAATGGATGATGTTATCTATATCAGGAATATCAAGTCCGCGCGAAGCCAGATCCGTACTCACCAGAATATTGGCACTTCCGTTGCTAAAACGGTAGAGAGAAGCCTCTCGCTCCTTCTGTTCCAGTCCACCATGGAAGAAAGATGTAGAAAAACCTTGTTCTACCAGATATTTGTTGGTACGCTCTACACTATCACGGTAATTGAGGAAAACAATAGTACTCTGGTCGCCCAGGCTACGGAGCAAAAGTGCCAGGCTCTCCAGTTTATCCTTTACCGGACTTTCCACCTTATATATATGCACACGATCAGGAACCTGATCTTCATCCACACGGTAATCTATCTTTTCTACCCTGCCCATGTGTACGAAATGAGGAATTTCCTCTGCTTCGGTAGCAGAAAGCAGGAAGTGACGACGCAAGCCAGGCAAAGACTTAATCAGTCGGCTCATTTCGTCCTGGAAACCCATCTCCAGACACTTGTCAAACTCATCAATCACCAGGTATTTTATATGATATGGAGAAAGATTTCCCTTATCCAGATGATCATTGAGACGACCCGGAGTTCCAAATACAATCTGAGGACGAACCTGTTTCATCACGCGATGCTCATCCATCGTAGCACGACCGCCATAGCAAGCCATCGCACGCAAACCGCTGCCCATATTCTTCAATACGTTAGCCGACTGCAAAGCGAGTTCTCTACCAGGAGTTACCACCACCGCCTGCGCCTCGTCATCAGTTGTATCTATAAGTTGGGTAAGAGGCAGAAGATAAGCCAGTGTTTTTCCGCTACCTGTTGGCGAAAGTACCACCACATCCTTGTTCCCGTGCAAGATTGCCTGCATAGAATCCTGCTGCATATCATTGAGCTCAATGCCCAGTCTATCTAAAATTCTGTCTATCATAAATTTCTAATAATCAATTTCTAAAGAGAAGTATTCTTTTATAAAGAGAAGTTTTCATAAATTCCTCATCATGAGGCATTATTTCTTTTTCTGATTGAGCAGTTTGTCAATCTCATCAAACTCCTTACCCATGTTCAGGTTCAGATAGATGGTATATAGCGGCAAAGCCCACTGTTCCTGCATATCAGGCGCCATCGTTCTGTACTTCTGCAGATAAGGCATCGCACTGTTGTAAAGTCCGTCAATCTCCTGATGAGTTTTGCGGGATTGCTGCGAATTCTTATCCATTTCAACCGCCTGATTGAAATAAGCCAAACCTATATTATAATAAGCACCAGCCAAAGAATCGTTCACAGCAAGTGCCCTTTTGCTCACTTCGATGCATTGCTTGAAATCACCCATATTCAGGAGAATGGTTCCCTTGGTAAAGAGATAGATATCATTGTCGGGAGCTATCGCCAGCGCCTTATCTGCCACAGCGAGCGCAGAATCGAGCTGGTTCTCCTGCGAATAAAACTCTACCAGACGCGGGAAGAAGAACGGGAATTTCGGATCCCGCTCAAAACCTTCCTTCAAGGTCGAGAGATAGCGCGCAGTATCCTTCTCCAGTTTATAAGTCTCTGCCAGATACTGTAACATATAGTTATAATGAGCCGTATCTTTCAGCGCCTCATAAGAATGATGAAGCGTAGCTTTGGTATCTTGCATCTTATATCCGGCATAAACAGCCCAATAAGCAGCCGAAGAAAGATATTTGTCTTTTTGAGCATACTTATACGATTGGAACATCGGTGCTGTACTGCACGCTATGTACTGGTCAAAGAACTGATAAGCCTCCTTATATTTCTGCTTCCTGATAAACCAGGTTCCTCCGTTATAGAGGTTCGGCCGGATTCTGTTCAAATATTCAGAGTGAGGCTTACGGAAATCAAACTCACATTTTCCTTTCTTATTAGGAATCATCTCAACGGAATCAAGTCCTTGGGCTATAACGAAGAGCTGTCTGGTTGCATTGAAGAGTTGGGCTGTATCATACGCCTGTTTGAGATAGAGTTTTTCATTACCCTGCTCATACTGCTTCTTCACAGCATCGAAGAGAATGCTCCAAATCTTCCTGTTTTCCCGATTGGCAGAATCCGTCAGGAGTTTGCGCATACTGGATTCAGCCTTTGCCAAATCCTTGCCAGCCTTTACCAGATCTTTGGCTGCAACAATCTCCTTCTTCTGTGCCTGCAACCCAGATGGTGCAAGCAGAAGGAAAAATGCCAGTAAAACCCATAAGTTTCTGAATATCTGTCTTTTCATATCAATCTCCTTAATTAAAACTTTTATTTGTTTCCATACTCATAATAATACCAGTAGGTATTTCCATAAGTATCCCGAAGAGCATTCTGCCTTTCAGTCTCGTTGGCACATTTATGATCCATCTGCTGATAATCCTCAAAGTCAGTATCCATCACATTATCGTGATAAACGATACTTGGATTACTGCGGCGATGTGTATAGAGAACCAACGCTTCCTTATAATGAACAGGCAGTTTGCCCGAAGTTACTTTATAATGTTTCTGCACCTCTACCACGAACTTGTCGAGTTGCTTGTCCAGCAAGAGCGCACAAAGCTGGTAGTCAACAGGCAGACGATACTTGAGATGATGTTTAACCATCCATGCCGAAGGTTTCTGCATCCATTTTGGCGCCTTCCACATCATAGCCTTCACGGTTACGCTATCCGGCATCATCGCCTTACTTCCACCTACCAGCGTATAGGTAAAGAGACGACTGCCCAATTCGCCAGTTTCGTTGAGACAAGCTATACGGAGCATCGTCAACGAAGAATCTGTCTTGAGCGATTTTTCACCTACTTCCAAAGCTTTTTCATACTGTTTTTCTTTCATCAGATGTTCCATGCGCATACGTTCATGAAACAGACGGTCATTGCTTGCTATAAAGTTGACAAGCAATATCATCACCAGCATCTGAAGCAGATTCACCCACATATAGCGCGAGAACCAGCCGTTGCTGTGAGGCTCTGCTTCTATCGGCTCCAGCTGTCGGGCTATCCATATCAATCCACCCCAGAGAATCAGACAGAGTGGCAGGATAATCCACCACGCCCCCAATGAATGATGAAGGTCGATATCAACGGGAATATCGGTAATCATCGTCAGGACGAGGAACGAAGGGAAATAAGTAAGCCCGTGGAAACGGCGTTTCACACGGGTTACCGCGTACACTCCCACTTGCAGCAGATAGAGTACGAGTGTAATAAGCAGTGGAGCTAGCGTGTAACTGTAGTTGGTCAAACCGCCTGAGAAAACATGCTGAGCCACTGCCAATACGTCTGCCTGGTAAAATGCCAGGTAGACGTAGGTAAATGTGATAAAGATGATAGCACAGGCGATTTGCATCTTCGCCGTACTACTCCTTTTATTTTTCATAAATCAATCTATTAATTTTTCTTCAGCACCAAAGCTGTACGAGCTGGCAGATAAAGCTTCAGCCACTCCTTACGGTCTTTCACATAAAGTGGATCGTAGCTGGTCAAATGCGTCATCGTGTCATCATTCAAGCCATTGCCGCCGAAATCCTTGTTGTCAGAATCAAGCACTACGCTGTAGGAACCGGTAGGAACCAGGAAGCCATAGTCTGTGAAAGAGCGGGTTGGCGAGAAGTTGAACACGAAGAGCAGATCGCCACGCATAAAGGCGAGAACCTGATCGCCATCGTTATGCCAGATTTCTACAACTGGTGTCTTGTTAAAATTCTTTTCGCTTGTGATTGTCTTGAGCATCTCTCGGTCGAAATCTCCAAGATAGTGGTAGCAGAGTTCATGATTATCTACCAGATTCCACTGTCTGCGGGCGTATTTATGGCTCCAGCCATTACCCTCGCGAGGGAAATCGATCCACTCTGGGTGACCGAACTCATTACCCATGAAGTTGAGATAACCGCCATTAATTGTAGAGGCAGTAACCAGACGGATCATCTTATGCAGAGCTATACCACGATGAGCCATTTCGTTTTCATCGCCCTTCTTGAAATGCCAGTACATATCGGCATCAATCAGACGGAAGATGATGGTCTTATCGCCCACCAATGCCTGGTCATGACTCTCACAGTAAGAGATGGTCTTCTCATCCGAACGGCGGTTCTTTACCTCCCAGAAGATGCTGGATGGTTTCCAGTCCTCATCCTTCAGTTCCTTGATGGTCTTGATCCAATAATCTGGAATATTCATCGCCATGCGATAGTCAAAACCATAACCGCCATCCTCAAATTTGGCTGCCAGTCCCGGCATTCCACTCACCTCTTCGGCAATCGTAATGGCATGCTTGTTAACCTCATGAATCAGACAGTTGGCAAGGGTAAGATAGCAGATGGCATTATCATCCTCGTGACCATTGAAATAATCGCCGTAGTTGCAGAATGCCTCACCCAGACCATGACTGTAATAGAGCATGGATGTTACACCATCAAAACGGAATCCGTCGAAATGGAACTCATTGAGCCAATACTTGCAGTTGCTCAACAGGAAGTGGATGACTTCATCCTTTCCATAGTCGAAGCAGAGACTGTCCCAAGCCGGATGCTCATGACGGTCGCCTGGATAGAAATACTGATTAGGATCGCCAGCGAGATTACCCAGTCCTTCCACCTCATTCTTTACGGCATGAGAGTGAACGATGTCCATGATGACGGCAATGCCATTCTGGTGAGCTGTATCAATGAGATCCTTCAACTCTTCAGGAGTTCCAAAGCGGCTACTTGCAGCAAAGAAACTGCTTACATGATAGCCGAAGGAGCCATAATACGGATGCTCCTGGATAGCCATAATCTGAATGCAGTTGTAACCATCCTTGATGATACGTGGCAACACATTCTCCTTAAACTCTGTGTAGGTGCCAACCTTCTCTGCATCCTGCGCCATACCGATATGGCATTCATAGATAAGCAGCGGCGCCACATTTGGTCTGAAGGTTTTCTTCTTCCATTTATATGGTTCCGGATTCCATACCTGAGCAGAGAAAATCTTGGTCTGGTCGTCCTGCACCACGCGCTGTGCCCATGCAGGAATACGCTCACCTTCTCCACCTTCCCAGTGAACTTTCATCTTGAAGAGATCGCCATGTTTCATCGCTTTCTCCAGAAGTTTGAGTTCCCAGTTGCCGGTATTCTTTATTCTTTTGGCACGATACTTTTCGGTTTCCTGCCAGTTGTTGAAGTCACCGATCAGATAGATGTCTGTAGCATTAGGTGCCCACTCACGGAACACCCATCCACGGGCAGTCTTATGCAGTCCGAAATACTCGTATCCATTGGCAAAATCGCTCAATGTCTTTTTGCCGTTATTAGTCAGCTGACCGAGTTTCCATAGTGCATGTTCGTGTCGGCCCTTGATAGCATCCTCATAGTCTGCCAGATATGGGTCGTTCTTCACGAGTCCGATATGTTTTACCACAGCCTTCGCTGCTTTTTTTGCAACTGTTTTCTTTGCAGTTGCTTTTTTAGTTGCAGCCTTTTGGGCTGTAGTTTTCTTTTCTGTTGCCATATATCATGATTTTAGATGGTTACTCTATATTTTTATTCTTTATTTTTATCTTGAAGATTTTTTCTTCTTTAATTTTTAATCTTGAAGATAGCCTTGTGGATATCACCGTTACCGATGCATGGCTGATGACCGTCTTGTGGCCAGAAAATGGCAAACTGACCTGGCTTGCAGGTAACGAGCGTCTGCGCTTTCACACCAGGATACTTGGTCAAATCCTTTGCCTCGTTATATTCCACTTCAGGAAGATCAGCAAGCGGAGTATAGCCATAAGTCTCATCGTTGTCAAGAGGAATCTGAATATCAATCATCTTGCGATGTGTTTCAAGCACAGCATCTTCCTCGCTCTTTCCATGAGCTGTCGTTATGTTGACAAAGAGGTCACCCTCCTTGATTAAATGCTTACCATCCTCCAGCTTAGAGAGGTCATTTTCCTTGATAAACTTCACTACATCAGCGAAGAGCGGATTGAGAGAAACGTATTTCTCCAGATTGTCTAAAGTATCTACTACCATAATTCTAGTTTAAACTTTGAGATTTGAACATTTACTTTTAACTTTGAACTTTGAGCTTTGAACTTTATGATATGTTCTTTTTTCTCATTATTAAAATATAAAGGTTCTCTATCTCGTTATTTATAATTTCTTTGTAATTCTCTATTTTCTGAAGAGATTAGTCTTCGAATCGTTTGCCGTTCTCGTAGGTTCCCTTTGCTGTAACCTGTCCGTTGCGGTCTTTCTCAACAAATCTTCCTTCACGCACATCGTTACGGTAGGTTCCTTCAAAACGCTTGCCGTTTTTATCTTCCTCTATGCAAGGTCCCTGGCGCTTACCTTTATGATAGGCACCCTTGAATTTTCTGCCATCAGCATAATGAATCACGACATTGCCATCTACCAGGCCATTCTTAAACTCACCTTCAAACACGTCGCCGTTCTTCTTGGTCAGTTTACCCCTGCCATTCTGCAAATCATCTTTCCACTCGCCTACATAGATATCGCCATTTTTCCAGATGAAGGTACCCTGACCGGTACGCAGACCATCCTTGAACTGTCCGTTATACTTGGCGCCCTTTGCTGAGCGGAAGATGCCTATCCCCGTTCGTTCGCCCTGCACATAATCACCTTCATAAATGTCGCCATTATGAAATTTATAGATACCCTTACCATCCTGGATATCATCTTTCCAGTCGCCGATATACACATCGCCATCAGCATACTTGAAAGTACCTTTGCCCGAGCGCTGGTTGTCGAGCCAATGACCGTCATAAGTAGTTCCGTCTCCCCAGTTGAAGAAGCCGTTGCCATTCTTCATGTCGTTCATCCACTGGCCTTTATATTGAGCGCCGTTGGAATAAGTATAAACGCCACGTCCCTGCCGCTTGTCCTTATACCAGTCGCCATCATATTTATCACCATTATAATAGAACATGACGCCATGACCATGCTGGTAATCGCGAAACCAGAGACCTACATATTTGTTGTTGTTCTGGAAATAGTAGGTACCAGTACCATGCTGCTGATCCTGCATCCACTGTCCCTCATACTTTTCACCGTCGCTGAAGGTATAAACACCATAACCCTCGCGCTTACCTTTCATATAAGAGCCTTCGTAGGTATCACCATTCTTATAGATGGTAGTACCTTTCCCCTGCGGCTTTCCGCTCACCATTTCGCCTTTAAACTGGCCTCCGTCACGGGTGATGCAAGAGCCTAGCGAAATCTTCTGGGCAGAGACATCAACCGATGCCATAGCCAAGGTCAAGGCCAGAAAGAAATACCTGCTCCGACAGGAAAATTTGGTATGTTGTTTCTTATTGTATTTCATATTTTACAGTTATAGTCTTACTTATCAAACTCCAAAGTTATAGGTTTTTCCTCAAACAACCAAATAGATTAAACAAATTTAAGGTAAAATCGTGAAAATAAAAATTTATCCGAAAAATTTTTCGGCTTATCACAATAATTAAGCACAATTTTCGTTTTTACGGAAATCGAGAGTAAAATCACTAAAACAATAAGATTATGATTTTAAATTGCGCCATCATAGATGAAGATCCGGAAGCATTGCAACTCCTGGAACAGTATATAGAGAAGACTCCAACCCTGCATCTGATCGGAGCCTACAAAAGTGCGATAGATGCTGTAGACGGTATCCGTCACAATCATCTCGACGTACTCTTTCTCGCTATCCACATGCAGCAGATCAGCGGCCTGGAATTTGCAAAGGTTGTACCGAAGAACGTGAAGATTGTCTTCACCACCGCATTCAAGGAGTATGCCATCGAGGCCTACAAGGTGAATGCATTCGACTATCTGCTCAAGCCCATCAGTTACGATGACTTTATGAGATCATGCCAGAAAGTCTTCGAAAGCTACATGCAGGATGATAACTACAACCCTATCAAGCGCGACGGGTTCCTGGTGGTAAAACGAGATTACAAATGCGTGAGAATCCCGATAGATGATATCCTGTTTGTTGACTGCGACAAAGATTACATCCGGTTCCATCTTGAGGGCAGGCCTAACGTCAGAACCCTGGGCAACCTCAAACAGCTGGAAGAAAGGTTGCCTAAAGAGAAATTCAAGCGTGTACACCGTTCGTTCCTTGCCAACATGACAAAGTTTGATACGGTAGACCAGCAGCACATCACCTATGGCGACCAGAGCATTCCTATCTCAGAAACCTATTTTGAGTTTATCAAGAAATACCTGGAAGACCATTCTCTATGATGGTCTTCCAGATAGTTTTATCCTACCTTTCTTATAATATCTGCAAGGGTGACGATACCAGGATAGAAGCTCCATGTGCCAGCAGGAAATCGTGATCTCTGAATCCCCAAAGAACAGAGATACAAGGCATTCCGCTGTTCTTTGCCGTCATCACATCCACGTCGCTGTCGCCGATATATACCGCTCTTTCTCTATCCACATGCAGCTGTCGCAAGGCCTCGTTTACGGTATCTGGAGCCGGTTTTTTCTTGATATTTTCCCGTTCTCCTATCGCTACATCTACCAGGTCGCCGAAGAAATGGCGGCAGATTTCCTGTGTAGCAGCATAAAACTTGTTGCTTACCACCGCAATGTTCTTTCCCCTGTTCTTCAGTTCCTCCAGCATCTCCATCACGTCAGGATAAGGCTTCGTGTTATCCATATTGTGTACCATATAATGCTTGCGGAAATCCTGCAGGGTTTTCTCAAACTTCTCGTTCTCCAATCCTCCCGGCACGGCACGTTCCATCAGTTTCTTCACCCCGTTTCCTACAAACATGCGTACCTCCTCCAGCGTACGTTCAGGCATCCCGTTCAGTTTCAGCGCATAATTGCAACTTGCAGCCAGGTCATGGAGAGAAGAAATCAGGGTTCCGTCAAGATCGAAGATATAGGTATCGAAATTGAACTGGGCATGAGGCGGAACCCTCTTGATACGGAAGTCACCGCCATGAAGCACATAAACATCCTGCTGATAGACGCGGAGTTCACCCTGAGGAACGCCCTGTCCACCAGCCTGTTCATTACCCGAAACACCAAAGGTTCTGTTATCTCCGAATTCCCATCTCTTCAGTTTCTGGGTCTGTGCATCAATCACCACATATTTATATTCTATCGGCGCATCGATGGCCTGCACATTGACAGAGATTTCCCAGTCCTTGCCATGATTGTTCTGCATCTGCAGGAAGTGTGCAGGATTCCATTTGCCCAGCGTAGGATGATTTCCCAACAGAGCCACAGCCTCACCCTCATAGAGTTTCGGGGCATGAATCTTGAAGATGATGGTACGGTCGAAGAGAGGCAGACGGGTCGGATTGACATCAGTAAACTTAACCTGCTGCTGCAATACGAAGGCATTTTTTTCCACATAAGGGTTATCCTCCTCCAGCCAATAGTCCTGGAAATAGAAATTCTTGCTCTCATCAAAAACATATTGGCGGGCAGAAGCGAGCGATTCTCTGCGCAGCACCTTTCCCTCAGCATCTTTCACGCAGTAGCAGTAAGCCACAGCCACGAAAGGGTGATGGCGGTTCTGCCTTGACGCCATTTCCACCTCCCAGCGATAACCGTCCCGGGTGGTCATCGGCAAGTCCATCGTATCTTGATAGCCGTCAGCGGCGGCAAAAGTTAATTCTACATGCAGGGCATGGCCCCACTTGGCAGCATACGCTATCGAAAACTTCATTTTCATAATCCTTTTATAATAATGTGCCCGAAAGCACCCATACACATGTTGATTCTAAAAGTCAAGTGCAAAGGTAACAAAAAAGCAGACACAACGGATAAAGAAAGATGACAATTAACCTATTTTAAATTCCTATACTTTGCTATTTCCCATTTTTACTGTACTTTTGCACCCGAAAAATAACAAACAAGAAGAATATGAAAAAGAAAAAATCATTTTCTAAGCTCTATCTGTATGGTGCTATAGGCTGCATCGCAGTCATCGCCATCGTGGGCTACATCTACTGTTTCTCTTCCTTCTCGAAGAGCAGCAAGACCGAGTATGTTTACATCGACAGCGATGATAACATCGACTCTGTATACAACAAGCTCCGCCCATTTGCCAAGAGCATTCCGTTCCAGGCATTCAAGACCCTGACCCTCCATTCCGGCTATGCCGATCATATCCGAACAGGTAGATACGCCATTGCTCCGGGCGACGGTTCCCTCAAGACATGGCGCCACATGAAGAACGGTTTGCAGGAACCGGTAAGCCTCACCATCCCATCGGTACGCACGCTCGACAAACTCTCTGATGAGATTGGCAAGAAGATGATGTTTGGCAGCAACGACCTCTACCATGCCCTGCGCGACGAGAGCGTCTGTCAGAAATATGGTTACGATACAGCCACCATCGCCTGCATGTTCATACCTAACACCTACGATCTCTACTGGAACATCTCGGTAGATAAATTCCTGGAGCGCATGAAGAAAGAAAGCGACAAGTTCTGGAACTTTGAGCGCACCGAAAAGGCAAAGGCTATGAAGCTGACACCGGTTGAAATCATCACCCTTGCCAGCATCGTGGACGAAGAAACAGCCAACAACGGCGAGAAACCGATGATAGCCGGTATGTATTATAACCGTCTGATGCTTCGCAATGCCGAATATCCGGAAGGTATGCCGTTGCAGGCCGATCCTACCATCAAATATGCATGGCAGCGATTCGACCTCAAGCGCATCTACAACAACCTCCTGTCTATCAAGAGCCCGTACAATACCTACAAGAACCCAGGCTTGCCACCGGGGCCTATCCGTATTCCGAGCGTAGCAGGTATCGATGCCGTCCTCAACCATGTGCATCACGATTACCTTTACATGTGTGCCAAGGAGGATTTCAGCGGCACTCACAATTTTGCCCGCACTTATGATGAGCACCTGCAGAATGCAGCAAAATATTCTAAAGCGCTCAACGAAAGAGGCATCAAGTAAGATAAGGAAACAAGATTGGTAAAAATAAGTCAGAAAACTTGCAAAGCGTTAGTGTTTTTTCAAGTTTTCTGACTTTTTATTTGGTAGTCTAACAAAATAGTTGTAAATTTGCAGCCGAAAACTTACCAATTTAAAAAAGGAATAAATACATGAACAGAACGATTATTACAGTAGTGGGCAAGGATACCGTTGGTATCATCGCCAAGGTTTGTACCTATTTGGCAGAGAACAGTATCAACATCTTGGATATCTCTCAGACCATCGTACAGGAGTATTTCAACATGATGATGATCGTAGACATGGGCAAGATGCAGAAAACTTTCGAGGAAGTTGCCGATGATCTCACCAATGTTGGTAAGGCTATGGGCGTGCAGATCAAATGCCAGCGCGAGGAAATTTTCAATATGATGCACAGAATTTAAAAAGCAAACAATATGATCAATATATCTGAGGTTATCGAAACCAACAAGATGATAGAGCAGGAGAATTTCGATGTGCGTACCATCACCATGGGTATCAACCTGTTGGATTGCGCATCTACCAATCTCGATGAGCTCTGTCAGAAAATCCATAACAAGATTACACGTCTGGCAAAGAACCTGGTGAAGACCGGCGAAGAAATCTCCAAGGAGTTTGGTGTGCCTATCGTCAACAAGCGTATCTCCATCACTCCTATCTCGCTGGTAGGCGGTTCTGCCTGCAAGACTACCGACGATTATGTAAAGATTGCCAAGACCCTCGACCAGTGTGCCAAGGAGCTCGGTGTCAACTTCCTGGGCGGCTATTCTGCCATCGTAAGCAAGGGTATGAGCAAGAGCGATGAGCTCCTGATCCGTTCTATCCCTCAGGCGATGGCACAGACCGATTTTGTCTGCAGTTCTGTCAATGTGGGTTCTACCAAGACCGGCATCAACATGGATGCAGTCCGCCTGATGGGCGAAATCGTAAAGGATACAGCCGAGGCAACCAAGGACAGAGGTTCTCTGGGTTGCGCCAAGCTCGTTGTTCTCTGCAATGCGCCAGACGACAATCCGTTCATGGCTGGTGCCTTCCACGGTGTTTCTGAGGCCGATGCGGTAGTGAGCGTTGGTGTCAGCGGTCCGGGCGTTGTAAAATATGCATTGGAGAAGGTGAAGGGCGAAAGCTTCGAGGTTCTTTGCGAAACCATCAAGCGCACGGCCTTCAAGATTACCCGTGTAGGTCAGTTGGTAGCTAAGGAGGCTTCACGCCGTCTGAACGTACCTTTCGGCATCATCGACCTTTCATTGGCTCCTACCCCAGCTATCGGTGATAGTGTAGCCGATATTCTCGAGCTCATCGGTCTTGAGCATGCCGGTGCTCCTGGTACCACAGCAGCTCTTGCGCTCCTGAACGATCAGGTTAAGAAGGGCGGTATCATGGCTTCTTCTTATGTAGGTGGTTTGAGCGGTGCCTTCATCCCTGTCAGCGAAGACCAGGGCATGATTAACGCTGTAGAGGCAGGTGCGCTGACCATTGAGAAACTGGAAGCGATGACCTGTGTCTGCTCAGTAGGTTTGGATATGATTGCCATCCCTGGCGATACTCCAGCCACCACCATTTCCGGTGTCATTGCCGACGAGGCTGCCATCGGTATGGTTAACCAGAAGACTACCGCCGTACGTATCATCCCTGTTGTGGGCATGAAGGTAGGCGACAATGTAGATTTCGGCGGTTTGCTCGGTCATGCTCCAATCATGCCTGTAAACCCATTCAGTTGCGAGGCATTCGTGAACCGTGCCGGTCGTATTCCGGCTCCAATCCACAGCTTCAAGAATTAAACTGTTTTGTGATTTAAAATACCAATCCCCCATCCTGCTATCTCAAGCGGTATGGGGGATTTTTCTTTCGTATAATTACTTATCTATCTTGTATAGCAATGGATCATCATATTCATCAATGTTGCGAGGCATTCGTGAACCGTGCCGGTCGTATTCCGGCTCCAATCCACAGATTCAAAGAGGGCAGAAAAGAGAGCGAAAACGTTAAAGAATACTAACAAAGTGTCCAGTTGTCCACCAACTGGACACCTAAAAGCAAAATTGTATACCAAAAAAACAAATATTACCCCCCACTTTCAAATAAAAACCTTATCTTTGCACTAGGATTTTTACAATCTGTATCATGAAGGATTTAAAATATTGTAAATTATAATCAAAACATAATAGATTAATATGAGAAATTATTTAACTGGAAAAGAACGATTACTGGTCGCAGCACTTGCATTTATTCTTCCATTTTCTTTCGCGAAAGCAGAAGCAAGAGAAGATGGAAAGACCGGTCAGCAAGGCTGGTATGTAGGAGTAGAGGGTGGAATGCCTTTCGGTTTCTCTACTTTCTCAAGTTTCGGACACGACAAGACGCATCCCGGTTGGGCTGCTGGCTTATATGGCGGCTATCGTTTTAACTCCATCTTCTCGGCTGAGTTATCTGCTAAATATGGAGAAATGAACTTGTCGGCACAAGACTGTTGCGTAGAACGTAACTATTGGT
>NZ_JAHOEA010000148.1 GCF_019127135.1 Segatella copri
ATATGTATATTTATAAACAAGCAAGTTGATATTTATTCACTTGCGAAACTTCAGTTATTTGATACACCTAGGGCAAGTTTGAAAGTGCAGGAGTTCTTGACCAAAGTAGATTTCCTGGCACAGTCACTAAGAAGTGGTAAATCTATAAAAAGAGAGGAGCTTGATGATTTTATTAATGAACTTTGTGAACTGATAGCTCTGGTTGAATAAAAATCAGATCTTCTCTTCCCGTACAATGTGGAAAGTATATCACCACGACTTTTCGGATATGTAGGTTAAACCACAAACAAAAAAAATACGTATTCAATGGAATGGAAAGTAGCGTTCTAGAAAAGGTGAATTGCTAAGCGTTTTAGGGTATGAATGGACTAATTTCATTAAAATAAAATAGAAAATATTATGACGGCAAAAGAATATTGTATAGCCTTTTGTGAAGGCTACTTCTACGCCCAATTAGGCGAGAGACTTACCAATGGTAAAGTGACAGAACATACACTGGACTTAGCTAAGGAAACGGCTCAAACCTGTATGGAGCAACAGATAGCCTATTCTGCTTTTGATGAAAAGCAAAAGCAGGAGATGAAAGAAAACCTTCATGAATGGGCAGATACAGTGATGCAAGGTTTCAAGAAACGTTTACGTGAGAGCGGCAGATTGATAGAATCTTGATGATGCGCCAGCCGACAAACAATCGCAACTCTGTTGCGTAGGAACTTATCGGCAGCCCTTTAGGGCACAGGCTTCGCTGACGATACCAAAACTCTGGCGGAGGCTATAGCGTAGCCAGCTACATCCTCTCGTTCCTGAGGAAAGAGAGGCTTGGTGAGAAAGGTGGAGCTCTCCTTGCAGGAGAGACGGAGAGGTAGAAAAATACCTTCTTTAATGGGAAAAAACGATGCCGGTGAGTGCAATGAAAGCTCGCTTTCAAATTGCCGAGTGCAGCTCGCTTTATCAACAAGGAAGGACGGGATGATATGCATGCAAAGCCATTTTGACAATCATGTGATGTAATCAGAATGAATACAACGAACAAAGGGGAACGACCAAAGACTGGTTGTTTCCCTTTGTTCGTTTAGAGGCAATTGTATCAGGTGTATCTGTCATCAGCGAGGCATTGGGACATCATTCCGAAACCACCACGCAAATCTATCTCAATTCTATCAAATGCCCAGAAGTAGATGATGCCAACGCCAAAATACAGACAGCCCTATAAGCCACAAAAAAGAATAAAAAGAGGGATTTTGTTAAATGAACCAAAATGAACCAATTTTTCAGAATCTTTATATAAGAGATACAGAAAAACCGAAAACTTTCGTTCAATCAACGACTTAGGAAATTATGTGCGAAAAGAATAGTA
>NZ_JAHOEA010000149.1 GCF_019127135.1 Segatella copri
CTGCCCCCGAAAAATAGAAAAATCCAAGATGGGTGACGCATAGTCAAAGTCAGGAAAATATGTTATCAGCTTATGATCTTTCTACAGATCAGTCTAAAAGAAATGCTACTTTTGAGGTAAACCAGCAAATAATTCTTGCCGGTTTGTACCAAGGCGGTTTCTTCGAAAAAGCAGCTTTTTATGGTGGAACCTGCCTACGCATTTTCCATGGTTTAAATCGCTTCAGTGAAGATATGGATTTCTCTTTATTGAACAAAGATGAAAATTTTGACTTCTCCCAATACTTCCAACCAATTATCGATGAATTTGATGCCATCGGGAGAAGAGTGGACATACAGAAGAAGGACAAGAAGAATTTTGGAAAAGTAGAATCAGCTTTTTTAAAAGATACCACCGACGTTTATGACATTTCATTTCAAACAGAAAAGTCCATCAAAATCAAAATTGAAGTAGATACCAATCCTCCTCTCCATTTTTCTACGGAGCAAAAACTTCTGATAGAGCCTCGTTCTTTCATGACAAGATGCTTTACCCTTCCCGACTTATTTGCCGGCAAAATGCACGCATTAGTTTATCGAGCATGGAAAAAACGGGTAAAAGGACGCGATTGGTATGATTTCGAATGGTACATCCGGAATAGAATTCCTTTAGATTTCAAACATCTACAGGAAAGAATCAAAGAATTTAACGGATGCGAGAAATCAAAAGAAGAATTCATTGCCGACTTGGAGCAAAGATTGAGATCAGCAGACATCAAACAGGTAAAAGTAGATGTGATGCCGTTTATAAAGAATCCAAAAGATATGACTATCTGGTCCAACGAATACTTTCTGCAATTGGCGAAAATGATAAACATTGAATAGCTAAGGTATCTTCCTCCCCTATCCCATGGGGGCAGTATCAGTTTTAAAAACGAACATTAAAGAGGGTAGGATTCCTTATTTTATGAGAGAAAAGAGAGTTCATTTACAACAACCGTTTCTCTTATATAATAAGGTGTAAGCTCGGAAAGAATGAGCTTGAACCAAAATGAACCAAATTGAACCAATCGTCAAAGTTTAAAGAATACTAAAAGTTTTGTTTTCGCTTGAAATTCTCGCCCAAAATGACTATATTTGCAATGCCGTTGAGATAAACACGACAAACATTAAAAAATCATAATCTAAAAAGTAAATGAGTAAGAATATCACAGAACAATCAGTCTTTGGAGCTTATTCTCAGAAAGAGAATCAAGTTACATCGGCACTCCTCAAAATCTTAGAAACAGATTGTGGGGGAGGTCGTCCGAAAACTTAATTAGGGAAGCAAACAACTGAATTGAGCATTT
>NZ_JAHOEA010000150.1 GCF_019127135.1 Segatella copri
GGGAGTGGGAATGAAAGTTAAGAACAAGCCTTGACACAGTTTAAATTACACCCCCAAAATCGAGGATAAAAAATCTTAAAACATTCTTTATCCCCGATTAAATATCGTACCTTTGCAACCGAAAGAGTTCTTTGGATGGTTATGCAAATCACAGCAGGATGCTACATTCTGTTTATTTCTAATTCGTAACCTCTTCTTTTTATGAGATAAAAACTTATCTCATTCTCAATCACTTATAAAAAATACGTACTTTCAACTTTGGAAAGGATAAGACCATGCTTTCCACTTGCATCTACATCAACCACCAAACCCTTTAGATTGCTTTGATTGTAGATGTCACCAATTTTGAACTGTGCATTTGCACTGATTGTGCCAATAACGGCAACAATCATCATTAATAATATTTTTTTCATTGTATATTTATTATGATATTTATTTCCAAAATACATTAGTTACTTCTGTTTTGGGATGAGAGTTGGCATAGGCTATACTAATATCCCGCATTGCATTGATACGTTGTCTCTCTAAGGATATATTGTTTGCCCATTGTCGCATCATGAATTTCAACTCTTCTCCCATCTTCTTCTTAATCTCGTCAGCAAGTTCCACGGCATCACCATAGCATGCTGCATCTGGATAAATTTCAGAGAGATAAACACTCGCGGTTGCAGCTCCTTCACTATTAGGCGCAGCAATCCATGCAGCACGAGCCTGTGCTAGATTTTCATTACAATGCTGATTAACAAATTGTTGATAAACCTTCATCAATTCTTTATTGACAGCTTCATAACCTTTGCAACATTCTGGCACCAACATAAGATTGTAAATGGCTGCATCAAAAATCTTCATGACAGCCAGAGACTGGGCCACTTTTATGATATTCTGATAGTTATTATCATAATAGTCTATTATCTTTCGCTTCCCTTGTTGTACGAAGTTTCGTATTTCAATATTCGAAACATTTATTTTTTGGAAAGTATTAACAAGAGCCTTCGTCTCGTTGTCTCCTATGCCCTTCATTTCTTTGGAATAGGTTGCATAGACCTTTTGAGCTTTCAAGTCAACAATATGCATTGAGACATTTACCTTATAGACTATCTTTGTGGGAACTCCACTGACAATCTGCTTGTCAATAACATCATAATCAAAAGCCAGAGCGAATTGCGAGTTTTCCATTCCTCCAACACCACCAGCTTCAGATGTAAGCACACGCAACCGATTTGTCAAATAGTCAACTACTTGAGGGTAACGACTTCCATCTTCGTTGGTGGATTGTGTTA
>NZ_JAHOEA010000151.1 GCF_019127135.1 Segatella copri
CTCTTGAGCACCTAACACAACAAGAGATTTCAGTTAAATTGTGTATAGGTCGCTCTACAGTTTGGCGTAAAATTCGTACCTTTGAAGCCGAAAATCCAGAATTGGCAGAAAAGATGAGTAAACAAGGTAAAGAAATTACTCCCGATGACTACAAAGATTTGGTCAAGGAGGTAGCAGAGTTAAAGAAGCAACTTAAGGCAGAACGTCTTCGTGCAGATTTCTATGAGGAAATGGTAGCCTTTGGGAAGGAGGCATATGGTATAGACTTAAAAAAAGCTGGCACCAAGTAGCAAACAGGCTTCACACTCGGGACAACAGAAAGTATCCTATTGCCTCGATGTGTCGCTTACTTGGTGTAACCAAGCAGGCCTATTACAAACATGGAGATAGTGAGATGGTAAAAGTCGCCCAGGAAGCCTTCGTCGTAGAGTTCATAAAAGAAGTTCGCAAGAAAGATCCAGGCATAGGTGGCAACAAGCTCTGGCTTATGTACCAAAGACAATTTGGGACATCCAGAAGTGTTGGTTACAATCGCTTTTATGACATAGTTGAAAAGTACAATTTAAAGGTTCGAAAGGTTAAGCGTAGGGTGAAGACGACAGACTCCACCCATAACCTTCCTTTGTATCCAAACATAGTCAAGGATTTGCTTCCGGTACGCCCTTGTCAATTGATAGTCAGTGATATAACTTATATACCATATTTTCTTGATCCGGAAAGTGGGGAATATCAGTTCTGTTATCTTGCCCTTATTACCGATTATTATACAAAGGAAATCGTTGGCTACAGTGTGGCTCCGACACTGGAAGCTATCTATGCCATAGAAACCCTCAAAATGGCATTGAAGCATTATGAAGGATATGATCTTAGTCAGCTGATTCATCATTCTGACCGTGGTGTACAATATGCAAGTTTTGCCTATACGGATTTGCTCAAAAAGTATGGCGTAAAAATCAGCATGACGGAAAGTGGAAATCCAAAGGACAATGCTGTTGCTGAAAGAGTGAATAGTACCATTAAGAATGAGTTACTGAAAGGCATGTCGTTTACCAGTATTGTTGATGTGAAAAAAGCGGTAAGCCTTGCTATAAACTTCTATAATGAAGAGCGTCCTCATATGAGTCTTGATGGATTGACTCCACGTGAAGCGGCCAAGAAAAAGGGAGAAATCAATAAAAAATGGATAAGCTATAGAGAAAAAGCGATAAAAGCTAAGGTGGAATAAAAAGAAATTAGTATCTTTGCACCTACCAAGGAA
>NZ_JAHOEA010000152.1 GCF_019127135.1 Segatella copri
TCCAATCTGCGTTTTTCGCTTTTCCTCGTCTATGCCACTTAAAGCCAACGACTGCCACAACCACTTGAAACTCAAAATAAAAGCATCATTCTGCTATTTTTTGCTTTTTTAGGCGTTATTTTCTTTAAAAAACACACTATTTTCTTCATTTGGAAGATAATAAACTAAGGGAAAACGGTCTGTTTTTGGCTATTTTTAGCCTAATTTCTCGCAAAAAGAGGAAGATAACTGCTGAAAGATACTGAAAAATGCGATTATAAAACTTAGTCCTTTCAGAGAAGTTTTGAGCACTTTTGTAAAGAAAAAAAATACATATCCTGCTTACGTGCGTTTACCAAACGACTCTAGAAATCAGCTACAGAAAACATAATGACCTAATATCAATATTCCAAGAATATAAATAATCCTTACCCTCATAATACCGAAATAAAAAGAGGCAAAATGCAATAAGAATATTGCATTTTACGAAGAAAAAAAGCAAAATATGGAGGTTAGGAAGGTATTTTACCCCCTCTACTAAGGGTAAAAAATGCCCCTCCTCGGACGTAAAAATCCGGCTCTAACATGACGTATTTTGACAAAATACAACATGAAAAAGGGATAAAAATGTAGAATCGCACAACATATCAGCTAACTAAAGTGACTTAATATGTAGACAATTATTATACACAAAATATTAGAGTATGAATATAATAAAATACGCATAACACACTAGCAACCAACACATTCAGACATACACACAACCTATATCAGGTAAAACTCACAAGGTCATCTAGCGTGTCATTAAGGGTCAAGGTCATTAAGGGTCATTTTCATTTTCGGGGGAGAAAACTCCCCTATAATATATATAAATAAATATTTATATATACTATAGCTCAAAATGACACTTTCATTTTTCTAAATGACCCTTAATGACACTGACCCTTAATGACACGCTTGTTTTTCATCCGTACTTTTCCCATTGTGGATTGTTTTGCAATAAAGTTCAGATAGAAAATCAATAGAACTTATTGTATTACAGATACTTATAGCTTTTCTCGCATAGAAAGTTAGGGTGAAAGCTTGCATTCTGCCCGAAAATGTTGTATCTTTGCACCGGCAATCGAAAGAACAGCCTTTTGTGCCTTGCTCGGGTCTTC
>NZ_JAHOEA010000153.1 GCF_019127135.1 Segatella copri
ACACATAAACAATTCCTCCAGCACCGCTTCTGGCATCTTGGCATACAACAGCAGCTTGAAGCTTACCATCAATAAAACTGAGCAGACAGATGATGCCGTAAAGGCTATCGGACTAGGCTCATTGAACTATCCTGATGGTAAGAATGAAGCTGACGTGATCAAGGCTTTCACCGCAGAGCAGCTGAAGAGCGGCGAGGTGGCTTACCTGCTCAACGGAAGTACATCAGAAGGCAAGCTGGCTTGGTATCAGAAACTCTTGGTTACTGATGCAGATGCTTATCCTGTGCTTGTTGCTGCAGAAGGCAATACAGTATATAATGGATCATTCCGTTACTGCGATGGAACGACTTCCTCATATAGCAACAGTTCTTCTGATAGTGAATTGATTCACGTTGCATCTGCCACTATAACCAGTCCTGTGTTCGACTCAGCCAATCACATCTATCACATGGGCTGCAGCAACGAGAGCTGCCCTGAGCATAAGTATGCAGCAGATGCAGATGGAACACTGAAGGCTACAAAGTCAACAGATGGCAAGTTCTATGTCGAGAAACTGGCCCTTACCGATGCTTCAGCCATCAACACCCAGGCTAAGTTCACGGTAAAGGACCTGCAGTATAGCCGTCAGCTCAAAGAGGGACAGACGGGTTATGTAACACTCTGCCTTCCTTTTGATATCAATGTAGCTGATGTTACTGGTGCAGAGAAGTGCTATCCTGTAGGAAATATGATGATTCACATGCCTTCAGCTGATGCAAGTGTATTGAAATTCGTTCTTATGCTCGATGAGCAGTCTGTCATCGAGGCTGGCACACCAATGGTTGTTAAACTTGCTGCAGAGAACGCAGCTCAGAAATTGGTTGCAACGGCACAGAATGTAGAGTATAACGCCAACTTCTTTGCAGCTCCAGCAATCAAGTCGCTGACTCTGAGAGACTGGGATGGCAAGTCGGGCATGATGCCTATCTGTCATGACTTGGCAAGTGCCATAATAGGCGGTGTCTATACAGCTACAACTCTGGGAACAGGAAGCTACAGTTTGCGTGAAGATGGTACATTCGGTATTTACGAAAACGTTTT
>NZ_JAHOEA010000154.1 GCF_019127135.1 Segatella copri
AACACAATATGCATCCTAAAACAAACGGCAGGTGTTCGGACATAGACTATCCGAACACCTGCTGCCATAACGTTTTATTGAAATCATATTTCTACTCTTTTAAAGATTTTCGGATACCTCTTTTAATTTTTAGAAACGACTCAATTCTTCATTGCCTGCACCCTTGCCCTTATAACGGTCTCTTGATGTATTGAAGTTATACTGTAATGTCAAGAGCAAGGCACGATTATCGCTTGTCATATTTTGCCAAAGTGTGACATCCTTGTTGTAGAATGTTACATCACGGTAGCTCTTGTCGAAAATGTCATTGGCTTCAAGTGACACGGAGAAACGGTTCTTACAGAAAGCTTTGTAAAGCTTGGTATTAAGGTATGAGGAAGAACTTAGCTTCATGTTGTCCTTGTTGCCACGACTGTTCCATTCCATATCGATATTCATCCAAATGTCGCCAGGCAGATGGATGGCATTCTGGAACTGCACGATTCCCAAAGGATTGCTGAAGGATTTGCGTTCACCCATATATTCGCCAGTGAACCACTGTTTGATGATGCCTGCATTCACTTTAGGTTCCCAAATGCCAACCTTAAATTGTGCGCCAACAAATGCTTGTAGTTCATCAATCTTTGGAGTATTCTCCATGGTCAGCAACTTTACCTCTCCATCCTCGCCATAAGATTTCGTAGTCTGGATAAAGGCATCCTTCCTATGTTCGTATGAAACCTTTGCAAAGAATTGCTTCCATGCACCCATCAACTCAACAGAATGAATCTTCATAGGGGATAGGTAAGGATTGCCACTTTCCAAGGTCAAGCGATTGACATAGCTGACTGTTCCGTCAAGGTCATCGTATGATGGACGTTGAGTCTTGCTTGTGTAGCTCAATGATAATTGCGTTTTTCCAATCTCTGTAGAAATAGCCAAAGAAGGGAACACGTTGTTGTAAGTCTTGCTTTGGTCTTCTTTGAGTTGTCCATTTTCTGTGTATTTGAAGTTGACATGCTCGTAACGAAGTCCTGCCTCTACGGCAACCTTTC
>NZ_JAHOEA010000155.1 GCF_019127135.1 Segatella copri
GTGTATTTGAAGTTGACATGCTCGTAACGAAGTCCTGCCTCTACGGCAACCTTTCCGAACTGCTGACCTATGGAGAGAAAACCAGCCATGTTTTTCTCATCGCTCTTGGTGTTGCTATTTCCGATAGTAGCCATATTGATGTTGAAATCATTCAATGTCTGTGAGGCGGTGTACTCATTGCCCACTTCAAGTTGTCCTTTCCACAGAGGATAGCTCAAAACCAGCTTCTCGGCAAACATTCGTGAGTGCCCGATACCATTGGATGTAATCGAATTGTCCTCATTGTTGAGGTTTATCTCCGACAGATCGGAAGTCTTGCGCTTTTTTCTCCACATGTAGTCCATGTTGAAGTCAACGCCAAGTTTGCCCACTTCTCCATTGTAATAGATATTGGCATGATGCTTAGGCATGGCATGTGTCCTGTTGAGTCCTACGGTGGAAACCATATCTTTCAGAGTTCCATCTGCATACGAAGTGGTTTTATAATCAGGATGTTCCTTTTGCAGTCCCACTCCATTCACATAATAAGCGCCAATGGAATGATGCTCATTGAGCATCCATGACAATCCAAACTTGCCGAAGAACTCATTGTTTCGCATACGACCGATGCTTTCTATGTTCTGAAGCCAATTGGTAGAAGCTTTCGTTTCCAGATTCGTGACTCCATAGCTATAGAATTTGCCGGTATAATAATTGAGATTGGAGAATAGTTCCAAGCCTCCTTTACGATATTTCAAGTTTGCTTGCTCCATGCTCGAAAAATAGTGTCGGAAACCATTTTTGGCACGAAGTGTTCCACCCAAGCCTTCACCTTGCGATGGTTTGGTACGAATACGAATGACAGACTTGACCGAAGCATCATACTTGGCACCAGGATTGGTGATGACTTCCACATTCTTGATGTCTTGTGAGTTGAGTTGTGCAAGCTCGTTTTTGTCTTGTACGACACGCCCATTGATATAGATAAGTGGTGTACCCTTGCCAAACACCTCGAAGTTGCCGTCTCTTCCTGTAACCATTGGCACTTG
>NZ_JAHOEA010000156.1 GCF_019127135.1 Segatella copri
CTCATCGGTATGGCGAACAACCTCAACCAACTTACCAAGCTGTCGCATCAGAGAGGTTTCCATGAAACCCATGTGTATGTGGTGGACTTGTTGAGAAGATTGAAAGAAATCCTTGGCGAGTATCGCCAAGCAAGTTATAAACCGAAGCCAAGCAGTATGGGCAGAAAGGAGGATACCACATGATAGGCAAGCTAAAGAAGGGCAGCTCATTTGGTGGTTGCATCCGCTATGTTACAGGCAAGGACGAGGCGAAAATCCTTGCCTCTGATGGTGTGTTACTCGGCACGAATGCCGAGATGACGCAAAGTTTTGAGCTACAAAGGCAACTAAATCCAAGGATTAAGAAGCCTGTGGGACACATTGCATTGAGCTTCAAACCCGAGGACAAGCCACGTTTGACGGATGAGTTCATGGCTAAGATAGCCCTTGAATACATGCAGATGATGGGCATCACCGATACCCAATTCATCATTGTAAGGCATCACAACACGGACAATCCTCATTGCCATATCGTGTACAACCGCATCAATAACGATGGCAAGCTCATATCAGACAGGAATGATTACAGGCGTAATGAGCAGGTGACCAAGGCTCTAAAATCCAAGTATGGACTGACCTACGGAACGGACAAGAGCAATACTAATACTCGCAAGTTACGCAATGCTGAGCGTGCCAAATACGAGATTCACAATGCCGTCAAGGATGCCTTGAAAGGCGCTGATAGTTGGCAGAAGTTCAAGAATGAACTTGCAAAGCAAGGTGTTCACTTGGAGCTTGTCTATAAGGACAAGGAACGAACCAAGGTACAAGGTATCCGTTTCTGCAAGGATGGATATAGCTTCAAAGGTACGCAGATTAGCCGAGGCTATAGCTTTGGCAAGCTGAATGCGAGATTAGAGGGAACGGAGAACCTTTTATCAGCAAGAGCCAAATCTGCTCAGCAATATGAGCAAGGCAATCACAAGAACAACCAGGAGCCATCCATATCGGAGAGCAGTCAAGACCCTTGGGA
>NZ_JAHOEA010000015.1 GCF_019127135.1 Segatella copri
TTCAATATTCCTCACTCGCTTGCTTTATGGCGATTTGGCAACTTTGTGCAAATCTGCTCATTCCCAACTGTTTACGTTCCAACCTCTCTTATTCTCCTTTGGCTGCTTTAGAGTTTTATGTTAAACAATCTAACTCATAGTTTCTTGCCCCGGAACTCATAGTTTTTGATTGCGTAACTCACCATTTTGTATACTGCAAGAGCTAAACCTCTTGTAGGTTTCTCTAAAAAAATAACACGGACAAATTGAATTTGTCCGGACAAATTGTCCGGAGGTTCGTAAGTACTTGTTTATCAATATGCTATAAGCGCCCGGACAAAAGAGCCGGACAAATTCAATTTGTCCGTGTTATTTTTTTCGGCAGTTTTAATGGTGCTTTTCCTTATTTTTCAAACAAATCGTTTCCAGTTCTCTGCCTATAATATTCTCCTTCATAATAGTTACTGGAAATAGTTGCTATTAGTCGTGGAAATGTGCGAAAAAACAATAGATTTCCACGACTAATAAATATCAATTAATAGTTATTTAAGCAAGTCTTCCATAGCGAAGACTCGGTGCGTTATAGTAATGGAACCATATATAAAGGTAAATACTCGATACCGTTTTCTATTTTCAGATCAGCTGCATGAATAACGTATGGAGTTGCTAAATACTTATCGTATTTTTTTATACATTTAGTCAGCGAGGTCGTGGTGTACCTTACTGTGGATTTTACCTCTATAGGAGATATGTTGTGCCGAGATGTGGTCTTGCTTTTGGCAATGAGAAAGTCTATCTCCATCCTTGAATCTTTGTCTTCTCTGTCGTTGTTAGAGTAGAAAAACAGATGATGACCTGAGGCTTTGAGCATCTGAGCAACAATATTTTCGATGAGCATACCTGAGTTCATTTCGAGTTTGTCCTTCAGTATCTTTTGATATAACTCTTCTGATATGATGCCTCGTTCGTCAAAAGCGTGACTGATAAGCAGTCCTGTGTCTGCCAAATAGCATTTCAGACTAGAGTCTTCTCTTTTTAGATTAAGTCCGATGCTCGGTTCTGTCGTGTTGTAACACGTATTGATAATCATGGCATCTTTTAGCCATAGAAAAGCACTGTCGTAATCACGCATTCTAGCATCCTTGCTTAAATCTGCCAACTTGAACTTTTTCTCATGCTTTTGGAGCTGTGAAGGAATCTGGTCAAAGATGCTTGCTACCTTCTCTGCATAGTTGCCTGCATAGTCGTAAATACTGTTGCGATATAAGGTGAGTATTTGCCTTTTTACTCTGTCTGTATCTTCAAAACTATGCGTGTCTATATATTTCTGGACAGCTTGTGGCATACCACCAACAATCAAGTATAGCCTAAAGAAATCCATGGCCTTTCGATGCAAGGCTTGTCCTAAAGGCTGTTTGTTGGCAAATTGGTTTCTGATGAAATCCATCATCATGTCGTCACCATTTGCCCATAAGAATTCCTCGAAGTCCATAGGATACATATAGATGGTCTCTTCTTCGGAAGGAATCAGAATGTTTTCTGTATTCCTTCGAATAGAGATTAATGAACCTGTCTCTATATAATCATATCTGCCGTCTGCAACCAAATATTTGATGGCAGTACGTGCACGTGGACAGAATTGTACTTCATCAAAGATGATGAGTGAATCTCTAGGATATAGCTTTTTGCCACTGTAAATGCTCAGGTGCATAAAGAGCATGTCTAGATTGTCGAGATAAATGTCGAACAGATGTTTGACATCTTCCCCGACTCTGTTGAAGTCGATAAGAATATAGCTGCGATATTCCTTCTTGGCAAATTCTTCCACCATATAGCTTTTTCCTACACGTCTGGCTCCTTCCACCATCAATGCGGTTTCACCTTTCCTTTGTTGCTTCCACTCGACAAGCTTATCATATATTTTCCTTTTCATTATAAACTTCTCTAAAATAGGTTTGATAAATACAATGCTTACACGAAAACGAGATTATTGTTAGATGAAATTTACACGAAAACAAGATTATTGTTTGGTAAAATTTACACGAAAACAAAAATATCTCGGCTGCAAAGATACTAAAAATATCGTTTCGCTCAAAATAATGAGACGCTATTTTGCGCGAAATGGGGTAAAAACATCGTTTCGCGCAGAATAGTGATGAGAAATGAGTTGTTAGTCGTGGAAATGTATGAAAAAACGATAGATTTCCACGACTAATAATGGAAATTCCTGATTTGTATCCCTTTTATACCGAATATTAGACCCATTTGAGGTTTTTTTTGCCTAATTTTGCAACCGAAATAAACAACTAGAGTTTTCACTAACTTAATAATAACGTCAGCAAAATGAATAAATTATTCGTATTAATGATGTTGTGGATGATGTCGTGTCTCCCAACTCTGGCACAGGCTCCGATGGACGGAGGCGTGTGGAAGGACAATACCGGCAAGCATATCAATGCACATGGTGGCAACATCTTCAACTACAAAGGTACCTACTATTGGTATGGCGAAAGCCGCTCAGAGAATGGAAAGCCTTACAGCTCACTCGGTGTAAGCTGCTTTACTTCAAAAGATCTCAAGAACTGGAAGAATCATGGATTAGTACTCCCTGTATCCAATGAAGCAGGTAGCGACATCGAGGGCGGATGCATCATTGAACGTCAAAAGGTTCTCTACAACAAGAAGACCAGAAAGTTCGTGATGTGGTTCCTTCTCGAATTGAAAGGCAGAGGATATGGTGCTGCCCGCTATGGTGTGGCTACCAGCGATACACCTTTCGGACCTTTCAAGTTCGTTCGCTCGGGTAGAGTGAATCCGGGCATCTATCCTGTAGGCTTCGCTAAGCCGGATACTACCGATCTCAAGCATCAGCTTCTCTTCCCAGAACTGAAGAGCTGGTGGACTCCAGAATGGCGCAAGCAGATTGAGCGCGGTATGTTCTGGATGAGAGACTTCGCTGGAGGTCAGATGGCAAGAGATATGACGGTCTTCATCGATGATGATGGCAAGGCTTATCATATCTATTCTTCTGAGGATAACTTAACGCTCCAGATTGCACAGCTGACAGATGACTACATGCAGCATAACGGCAGCTATGTACGTGTGGCAGCAGGTGGACAGAACGAGGCTCCTACCATCTTCAAGCAGGATGGAATCTACTGGATGATTACCAGCGGATGTACCGGGTGGGCACCTAATGCAGCTCGCATGTTCAAGGCTAAGAATATCTATGGTCCTTGGGAACAGTTGCCTAATCCTTGCCGTGGCGAGGGTGCCAACAAAACCTTCGGTGCGCAGGGTACCTTTATATATAAGGTGGAAACTGCAGCACAGAAGAAGATGTTCCATGGTGCCGACTATGTGTTCATGGCAGACATGTGGAATCCAAAACATTTGAGTGACAGCAGACACCTGTGGGTACCTATTTCTTGGGAAAATGGTGCACCAGTGTTGAAAAAATAATAAAATATACGGTCGCTCTGCTTGTTTCTAACTTAATTTTCATATATTTGCAGTTGCTTAGCTCAGGCTACCGGCAACTCTCAACTTACAATTATCAATAACAGCAAACAAATTTACGACTATCTATGAATTATATATTTAAAAGTATCATGATGACGCTCGTCCTGGCTTTGGTTCCTTTTATGGGAATCTCAGCCAAGAAGAAGGCAGCTCAGCAGAGCGACCGCCAATACTGGTGTTCGCTTGCCTACAAGATGGCACAGCCTGTTTTGGAAAACATGGCTAAAGGCGAGTTACAGAAGAATATGCAGACTGAGTTCAGTCCCAGCTTCGACAACCGCAACAGGAAGGTGCTCTATATGGAGTGCTTCGGCAGACTGATGGCTGGTGTAGCTCCCTGGCTTACCCTTCCGGATGATGCTACTGCCGAGGGCAAACAGCGCAAACAGTTGCGTGAATGGGCATTGGCTTCTTATAAGAATGCTGTAGACCCTCAGAGTCCTGACTATCTCTGCTGGGGCATCGGTGGTCAGAATCTGGTAGATGCAGCCTATATTGCAGAGAGTTTTCTCCGTGCTTACGATACACTCTGGAAACCTCTTGATGAGGTGACCAAGAAGCGTTATCTCACAGAGTTTTCCAAGCTCCGCCACATCGACCCTCCTTATACCAACTGGTTGCTCTTCTCTTCAACCATCGAGAGTTTCATGGCAAAGGCGGGTGGCGATTTCGATGAATATCGCGTCAATTCGGCTTGCCGCAAGGTAGAGGAGTGGTATGTAGGGGATGGCTGGTATGCTGATGGTCCTTCGTTCGCATTCGATTACTACAGCAGTTACGTGTTCCATCCTATGTATCTGGAAACTCTCCAGGCGATGGTAGATGCCAAGGTCAATTCCCGTCTCGACTATCAGAAGTACTATAACAGAGAGTTGAAGCGCTGCCAGAAGTACAGCATCATTCTCGAAAGATTCATCTCTCCTGAAGGAACCTTCCCAGCATTCGGAAGAAGTATTCCTTACCGTATGGCTACGATGCAGCCGCTGGCTCTGATGGCATGGTACCAGAAGTTGCCTAAGGATTTGAGCAACGGTCAGGTGCGTGCAGCGTTGACCAAGGTGCTTCATCGCATGTTCGACCAGGAGAACAACTTCAATGAGAAGGGTTATCTCTCTATCGGTTTCTGCGGAAACAGTCAGAAGAACGTTGCCGACTGGTATACCAACAACGGTTCGCTCTATATGACAACCCTCGCCTTCATGCCTCTCGGTTTGCCTGCCGACCATCCTTTCTGGACCGATGCAGCACAGCCTTGGACTCAGGTGAAGGCATGGAACAACCAGCAGTTCCCTAAGGATCATCACTGGAAGGACGATATCGTCACCAAGGACAAGTGGTAATTTTAGTTAAGAGTTTATAGTTAAGAGTTTATAGATTGTTATGCGCAAGATATTGATGATGCTGGCGGCTGCAGCCTTGGCTTTGCCTTTGAATGCAGCGCAGCCAGCAAAGAAGACCGCTAAGGTCAAGAAACAGAACAAGAAGGAAGTGAAGGCTTCCAAGAAATGGGACCATGAGCAGGTGGTGGAACTCATCACTAAGGTGAATAACTACTGGCAGGCCAACAACAAGCCTGAGGTTCGTGCCTTCTGGGATAATGCCGCTTATCATACCGGAAACATGGAGGTATATAAGATGCTGAAGGATCAGAAGATGCTCGATTACTCTATCCGTTGGGCTGAACACAACGACTGGACGGGTGCAACAGAGGCTAATCCTGCCAAGTGGAAGTACAAGCCATACGGCGAAGGTAAGGATTACGTACTCTTTGGTGACTGGCAGATCTGCTTCCAGACTTATATCGACCTCTATAACATCGAGGCTGCCAAGGGTAATGCCGCAGCATCAGAATATATGGTGAAGCGTGCCAAGGAGGTGATGCACTACGAGGCTTATTCTCAGCCAACAGACTACTGGTGGTGGAGCGATGCCCTCTATATGGTGATGCCTGTGATGACTAAGATGTATAAGCTGACCGGCGATACCAAGTTTCTCGACAAACTTTACGATAATCTTCTCACTACCGATGAGATTATGCTTGACAAGGAGACCAACCTCTACTTCCGTGATGGCAAGTATGTTTATCCTAAGCACAAGAGTGCCAACGGAAAGAAGGACTTCTGGGCTCGTGGTGATGGCTGGGTTCTTGCAGGCTTGGCTAAGGTGCTTCAGGATATGCCAAAGGACTACAAGCACTATCAGTTCTTTGTAGATAAATTCCAGAAATTGGCTAAGGCTGTAGCTGATATTCAACAGCCTGAAGGATACTGGACCCGTTCTATGATGGATCCAGAGCACGCTCCAGGTCCTGAGACCAGTGGTACAGCCTTCTTCACCTATGGTATGCTTTGGGGTGTCAACAATGGTTATCTCAACAAGAAGGAGTACAAGAAGGTCATCGACCGTGCCTGGACTTATCTGACAGAGACTGCCGTTCAGCCTGATGGAAAGGTTGGTTATGTTCAGCCTATCGGAGAGAGAGCCATCCCTGGTCAGACCGTAGATGCCAACTCTCAGGCAAACTTCGGTGTGGGAGCCATGCTTCTCACAGCATGCGAATATGATAAGTATCTTGCCATCAAGTAAGATGCCTATATATAATAAGGTATAGGTGAACCCTATATATTTAAGGTATATATCAATTTAAAATAGTATTAATAACAACTGACAAACATGAAACAGAGACTATTCGCTACATTAAGTTTGGCAGGATTGGCTATGACAACCTTTGGCGCAACAAAACCGAAGGCTGCCATTAAGTCGTTGAATAAGACGACCGTCCAGCAGCCAACTTACACAGAATGGCACGACCTTCAGGTGAATGCCATCAACCGTTTTCCGTTGCACACCAATTTCTTCACCTATCCGGCAGATGACTGGGTTTCAGAGAAAGACGGTAAGATCGTGAGCAAGGATATCCTGCACATGAACAAGACGGAGAGCAAGTATTTCCTTTCGCTCGACGGAACCTGGAAGTTCAACTGGGTGGCTAATGCAGACCAGCGTCCTACCGATTTCTACAAGGAAGATCTTGATGATTCCAAATGGAAGACCATGAATCTGCCTGGCATCTGGGAGATGAACGGATTCGGTGATCCGGAGTATGTAAATATTGGTTTTGCATGGCGTGGACATTTCGACCAGCAGCCACCAGCTGTTCCTACCAAGGATAACCATGTAGGTTCCTACCGTCGCATCATTGACATCCCTGCCAACTGGGATGGCAAGCAGGTAATAGCCCATTTCGGTAGCGTAACTTCCAATATCTATCTCTATGTAAACGGCAAGTTTGCCGGTTATGCAGAGGATAGCAAGGTGGCTGCCGAGTTTGACATCACTCCTTATCTGAAGAAGGGCAAGAATCTGATTGCCTTCCAGACCTTCCGCTGGTGTGATGGTTCCTGGGATGAGGATCAGGACTTCTGGCGCTTGAGCGGTGTGGCTCGTGAAAGCTATCTCTTTGCCCGCGATGCCAAGTTGCAGCTGGAGGATATCCGTATTACTCCTGACCTTGTAAACAACTACAAGGATGGTGTGCTCAACATCTCTGCCAAGGTAAAGGGAACAGGCAAGCTGAACTTCATCCTCTTCGACAAAGAGGGCAAGCAGGTGGCTACAGCTACAGGATTGGCAAAGAATGGAACAGCCAACATTACGATGAACGTAGCTAATCCTCAGAAGTGGAGTGCAGAGACACCTTATTTATATACACTGCAGGTTTCCCTCTCAAGCGCGCTGAAGAATGGCAACATGAAATCAGCTAGCATGACTCCTGTCAAGGTAGGTTTCCGCAAGGTGGAAATCAAAAACAAGCAGTTCCTTGTCAACGGTCAGCCTGTGCTCATCAAGGGTGCCAACCGTCATGAGATGGACCCTGACGGAGGTTACGTATTGAGCATGGAGCGCATGATTCAGGATATCAAGACTATGAAGCGTCTGAATATCAACGCTGTCCGTACTTGCCACTATCCTGACGATCCACGCTGGTACGAACTCTGCGATGAGTATGGTATCTATATGATAGCTGAGGCTAACCAGGAGAGTCACGGTTTCCAGTATGGCGATGATGCTGCTGCCAAGAAACCGATGTTTGCCAAGCAGATTATGGAGCGCAACCAGCACAATGTTTCCATGTACTTCAATCATCCTAGTGTCGTAACCTGGAGTATGGGTAATGAGACAGTGATGGGCGATAACTTCCTGCAGGCCTACAAGTGGATCAAGAGCCAGGACCAGAGCCGTCCGGTTCAGTATGAGCAGGCTTGCAGAGGCGAGGGTACCGATATCTTCTGCCCTATGTACTATCCTGTAAGTGCTTGTGAAAAGTATGCGAAGGACCCTAACAGTCCGATGCCACTCATCCAGTGTGAGTACAACCATACTATGGGTAACTCAGGCGGTAACTTGAAGGATTACTGGGATCTGATTCGCAAGTATCCTATCCTCCAGGGTGGTTTCGACTGGGATTTCGTCGACCAGGGCTTGCATCGCAAGGCTTTGAAGCCGATGACCATCAAGAATCCAGAGAAGATGAGCAATGAAGAACTCCGCAAGATAGAATACTGCTATGGTGGTGATTACAACAGTTACGATCCTAGCGACAACAACTTCAACTGCAATGGTATCATCGGTCCAGACCGTCAGCTCAATCCTCATGCCTACGAGGTAGCTTACCAGTATCAGAACATCTGGACTAAGATGGTGAATGCAGAGAAGGGCGAAGTAAGTGTATACAATGAGAACTTCTTCCGCGATTTGAGCAACTATGCCTTAGCTTGGAGCCTGATAGAGGATGGCTTGGAGACTCAGAACGGTACCATCGCTGATATCGATGTAGCTGCCCAGCAGACCAAGAACTTCACCATCCCTTACGACCTTTCTAAGGTAAAGGGCAAGGAGGTGTTCCTCAACATCGATTTCCGTCTGAAGAAGGCTGAACCTCTGATGGAGGCTGGTCAGATTGTGGCTTATGCCCAGCTGGCTGTGAAGGAAGGCAAGTGCTGCGGTCATTGTGCAGACAATCTGGCTAAGGCTCAGAACGGCAAGAAGGTGAAGGCTAAGCTCATCGACAAGAAGGGCGAGCAGGATATCACCGTCACTACTCCTGATCTGACTGTGAAGGTGAACCGCACAACCGGTCTCATCTCTGAATATACCTATCGTGGCAAGTCGCTCCTCGGCGAGGGCGGTACCCTGAAGCCAAACTTCTGGCGTGCTCCTACCGATAATGATTTCGGTGCAGGTCTGCAGAAGAAGTTCAAGGTTTGGAAGAACCCTGTCATGAACCTGAAGGGCGTAGCTGTTGAAAAGGATAAGAAGGCAAACACCATTAATATCTGTGCAACCTATGAGATGCCAGAGGTGAAGGGCGAGCTGGAAATAGAATATCTCATCATGCCTAACACCGGTGCGATAAAGGTAAGCCAGGAGTTCGATGCTGCTGATGATGCCAAGGTCAGCGATCTGTTCCGTTTCGGTATGCTGATGCAGTTGCCATACGATATGGACAAGAGCCAGTATTACGGTCGTGGTCCTATCGAGAACTATTCAGACCGTGAGGACTGCATGCGTATTGGAATCTACAGCGATGATGCCGATAACCAGTACTTCCCATACATTCGTCCACAGGAGAGTGGAACCAAGGGCGATATGCGCTGGTGGAACCAGACCGATGCTTCCGGCTTCGGATTCAAGGTGAAGAGCTGCAAGCCATTCTATGCTTCCGCTATCCACTTCGACACAGAAGAACTGGATGATGGAGATGACAAGGATCAGCGCCACAGTTTCAATCTGAAGAAGTCAAGATTCACCAATCTCTTCCTCGATGCAGAGCATTCTGGTGTGGCTGGTGAGAACTCTTGGGGTGCATGGCCTTTGGAGAAATATCGCCTCCATTATGGCGATAAGAACTTCACTTTCGTGCTCATTCCATTAGATAAATAGTAGAAAAGCAGGGATTTATACGAAAATCCAATATATTTAAACAGAAAATCCACCTCATTCGGGGTGGATTTTTTTATCTTTGCAGCAAATTACTGCACCACCTATATTTAATAAGGTGTAAGTACAGACCTAAAAAATAAAATAACGAACAATATGAGAAAAGCAAAATTTTTCGCAGCAGCATTGCTGGCGATGTCTTCACTCGGAGCTTTCGCACAGCATCAGTTTACTGTTCAGGCTAACAAGCCTGGAGCAGAAATCCAGCCTACCATGTATGGTATCTTCTTCGAGGATATCAACTTCGGTGCCGATGGTGGACTCTATGCAGAGATGGTAGAGAACCGTTCCTTCGAGTTTCCACAGCGCCTGATGGGATGGAATACATTCGGAAATGTAACCCTCAGCGATGTTAAACCTGCCTTCGACCGCAATCCTCATTATGTAACACTTGAGAGCGCAGGCGCACGTGAGAAACAGACTGGTCTTGAGAACCGTGGCTTCTTCGGCATGGGCTTGAAGAAGGATATGAAGTACGATTTCTCTGTTTATGGCCGTCTTCATCTCATCGATGGCAAGCAGGGCAAGATTCGCGTAGAACTCGTCAATTCAAAGAATGATGTCATTGCCAAGCAGGTCATCAACATCACCAATAATAAATGGCAGAAGCTTACTGCTACCCTGACTTCTCCTCAGACCGATGCCAAGGGTTTGATGCGTGTTTATCTGGAGAAGGGTTCCGAGAGCGTAGATCTCGACCATATCTCTCTCTTCCCTCAGGACAACTGGAACGGTCTCCGTGCCGACCTTGTACAGGATCTTGCCGACCTGAAGCCAGGTATCTTCCGTTTCCCTGGTGGATGTATCGTAGAGGGAACTGACCTCGATACCCGTTACGAGTGGAAGAACTCTGTGGGTGCTCCTGAGAACCGTCCTTTGAATGAGAACCGCTGGAGAGATACCTTCCCACATCGTCTTTTCCCTAACTACTATCAGTCATTGGGCTTGGGCTTCTATGAGTATTTCCTCCTTTCAGAGAAGATTGGTGCTGAGCCATTACCTATTCTCTCTGTAGGTTTGGCTTGCCAGTTTCAGAACGATGATAAGGATCCTAATGCACATGTAGCAGTCAAGGATCTTCAGAGCTATATCGACGATGCACTCGACCTCATCGAGTTTGCCAATGGACCTGTTACTTCCAAGTGGGGTAAGCTCCGTGCCGACATGGGTCATCCTGCTCCATTCAATCTGAAGCAGATTGGTATCGGTAACGAGCAGTGGGGACCTATGTATCCTGAGCGCTTGCAGAAGTTCATGGAGCAGATCCATGCCAAGTATCCAAAAATCAAAATCTGCGGTTCATCTGGTCCATCTGCTGATGGCAAGGACTTCGACTACGGTTGGGAGCAGATGCGCAAGTTGGGCGTAGACATGGTGGATGAGCACTACTACAAGAGCCCAGAGTGGTTCCGCAGCAATGCCAGCCGTTACGACAAGTACGACCGCAAGGGTCCTAAGGTCTTTGCCGGTGAGTATGCAGCTCATGCCAAGAATGATCCAAACTCTTGGGAGGCAGCCCTTTCTGAGGCAGCTTTCATGACCGGTTTGGAGCGCAATGCCGATGTGGTTTATCAGGCTACCTACGCTCCTCTCTTCGCTCATGTAGAGGGATGGCAGTGGCGTCCGGACCTCATCTGGTTTGATAACCTTTCTTCTGTCCGTTCTGCCAACTACTATGTTCAGCAGCTCTATGGCGAGAACAAGGGTACCAACGTGTTGAAGCTTACCGAGAACTGCAAGGCTGTAGCAGGCGAGAATGGCCTCTATGCCACAGCTTGTTTCGACAAGCCAACCAAGAGTTACATCGTGAAGATTGCCAACACCTCTAAGGAGGAGAAGGAAATCAATGTAACTTTCAATGGTTTGAAGAAGTTGAATCCAGGTAAGGTAACTGTTCTTCATGCTGATGATATCCAGGCAGAAAACAAGATAGATAACAAGAATGTAGTAGTTCCTGTTACATCAGATGCACAGGTTCAGGGCAATGTGTTGAACGTGAAGATGAAGCCAAACAGCTTTGTTGTATACCGTTTCTAATTGCCGGCCTCCAATCTTCAATAGATCCTTAAGGTACAAATAGATAAGTGGATAATGTGAATCCCTTGCAGCTCTAGCGGTTGCAAGGGATTTTTTTGATGTCAAATAAACCTGAAAAACCAACGTTTAGGCTTTTGCTGGCAACAAAAACGCTTAGGCAGGATGATGAAGACGGCTAAGGTTCAGTCAGTTGTGCTTTTAAAGAAAAAAAATATCCAAAAATTTGCTCATTTACGGTAATTTTTCTATTTTTGCAATGTGTTTGTCAGAAAATGATGAATTTAACGAAAAAATAAGATAGATTTTTAAGAATTTAAAACAATATACGTATGATTAGAGAAAAGTATTCTGTCATCATCATGATGATTGCTCTTTCTCTGGGACAGGTAGCCCTGGCTCAGAAGGTAGAGCACGTGAAGAGGTTTGAACCTGTAAGCAAGTTGCAGAACCAGAAGGAGGAGACCCCTGCCGGAGTGGAGAATCAGACAACTGTGCAAGTGGACAGTATCCCAGAAACGCCTCCTGTACCGCAAGACCGGCTCGATACCATCTATTACAATAAAAATTGGAAAGTAACCCCTAATAAGGCTTTCGCCACTTATTACCGCCTGGCACTCTATCCTGCTGATACTACGGCACCTAAGGAGTTCAGAACTTATTATATGAGCGGTGAACTGCAAGGGGAAGGCAGTTTTGCTGTCATCGACAAGAAGGATGATGCAAAAAGTGAGTTTATAGGTGCGGTCACAACCTATTTCAAGAATGGAAAAGTAGAGACTCAGAAGAACTATCAATCCGGTTTGCTCACAGGCGAATATACCTCTTATTTTAATAATGGTAACGTAAAGGAGCATTTCTTTATGAATGAGGGCAAGAAAACAGGTGTTGGTGCCTCTTTCTCTGAGAATGGCAGAGTCTGTACCCTTACTCCTTACAAGAATGATGTTTCTGAAGGATTCTATGTTGTTGTAGATGCTGATGGAAATTATTCTAAATATTCTCTCTCCGACCGTCAGCCTATTTTGGAAGTCCCTTCCCAGGATGAAATTGTGACTGAGTATAAGAATGGTGTGGCTTGGCCTTATTACAACAAGAACGGACTTATTGTGGGTGTCAGCAATTCGGTGGTAGATGAGAATATCGGTGGTTATCGTGAGATTGGCTTGTTCATTGTCAACAAGAGCATGATCAATGTGGATATCGACCCTGCCCAGATTGAAATCTATGACATGAAGGGTGGCAAGCGCAAGAATTTCGAACTGGTGAGTGCTGATGAGTATGATGAGAAAATCAAGAAGTTCAAGAAGAAGGTTGCGAAACGTTCGGTCAAGAACAAGGCTGTTGTGGAGACAGAGCATGAAAATAATGTGAATGCCAACTTGGGTGCACAGGTGTTTGATGCAGGAACATCTAATACACTGAAGGATTTCCAGACCCGCATTTGCAAGATGCAGCAGCTGGAATCAGGCAATCGTATGAAGTATTCTGATAAGATGCCGGAGGATTTGGGCTATCTCGAGCGTACCACCATCCATCCGGGTGAAGTGGTTTCGGGCTATCTTTATACTTCAGACCGCAAGACTTCCGATCTCTTTGTCAAGGTAAAGATCAAGGGTATCGATTATGTCTTTGAATGGAAGACGGGTAAGAAGAAATAGACTTTTGTCCTCGCAGAAGCATGGAACGGAGAACTTTTTGTATGCAAAAAATAAGAAAAGTTTGAATTATGCATAAAAAAACGACCGAAATGGTAGCAGTTAGCCAATTATTTCGTAACTTTGCACCCGCAAACTTTAATAAAACAATAAAAGAAGAATGGCTAATTTGAGATTTGAGGTTGTAGCCGAGGCTTTTAAGAAAAGACCTGTAGAGGTAGAGGCTCCCAAGGTGCGTCCTTCGGAGTACTTCGCCAAGTATGTATTCAACCGCCAGAAGATGTACAAGTATCTGCCATCTGATGTGTACGAGAAACTCATCGATGTGATAGATAACGGCAGTCGTCTGGACCGTTCCATCGCTGATGCCGTGGCTGCCGGCATGAAGCTCTGGGCTGAAGAAAATGGGGTAACGCATTATACGCACTGGTTCCAGCCATTGACAGAAGGTACTGCAGAGAAGCATGATGCCTTCGTAGAGCATGACGGAAAGGGTGGTATGATTGAGGAATTCTCTGGCAAGTTGCTTGTCCAGCAGGAACCTGATGCCAGCTCATTCCCTAACGGTGGTATCCGCAATACCTTCGAGGCTCGTGGCTATTCTGCATGGGATCCTACATCGCCTGTGTTCATCATCGACGATACCCTCTGTATCCCAACCATCTTTATTTCTTATACCGGTGAGGCTTTGGACTACAAGGCTCCATTGCTCCGCTCGCTCCATACCCTGAGTGAGGCGGCTACCGAGGTGTGCCACTATTTCTATCCACAGGTAAAGAAGGTGCAGACCAATCTCGGTTGGGAGCAGGAGTACTTTCTGGTAGATGAGAGCCTTTACTCGGCTCGTCCTGACCTGATGCTTACGGGCCGTACCCTGATGGGACACGACTCTGCGAAGAACCAGCAGATGGACGACCATTATTTCGGAACCATCCCTGAGCGTGTGCAGGCTTTCATGAAAGATCTGGAAATCCAGGCACTCGAACTCGGCATCCCTTGCAAGACCCGTCATAATGAGGTGGCACCAAACCAGTTTGAGCTGGCACCTATCTATGAGGAGTGCAATCTTGCTGTAGACCATAATATGCTCCTGATGAGTTTGATGAAGCGTGTGGCTCATAAGCACAGTTTCCGTGTACTCCTTCACGAGAAGCCATTCGCCGGCGTCAACGGTTCGGGCAAGCACAACAACTGGAGTCTCTGCACCGATACTGGTGTATTGCTCCATGCTGCAGGTAAGACACCAGAGGATAACCTCCGCTTCGTAGTTTTCATCGTAGAGACCTTGATGGGTGTTTACAAGCACAACGGACTGCTGAAGGCATCTATCATGAGTGCTACCAATGCGCACCGACTCGGAGCCAACGAGGCACCTCCAGCCATTATCTCTTCATTCCTCGGCAAGCAGCTCACCGACCTGCTCGACCATATCGAGAAGGCAGATAAGGAAGAACTCTTTGCTCTGGCTGGCAAGAAGGGTATGGAGCTGGATATCCCTGAGATTCCAGAGCTGATGATCGATAATACCGACCGCAACCGTACCTCTCCGTTCGCCTTCACCGGAAACCGTTTCGAGTTCCGTGCTGTAGGTTCAGAGGCCAACTGTGCGTCATCCCTCATCGTATTGAATGCTGCCGTAGCTGAGGCACTCGAAGACTTCAAGACTCGTGTAGATGCCTTGATAGCAAAGGGTGAGGACCAGACATCGGCTATTATAGATATTGTACGCGAGGACATTAAGACCTGCAAGCCTATCCGCTTCGATGGCAACGGCTATTCTGATGAGTGGAAGGAAGAGGCTCAGAAGCGTGGCTTGGACTGCGAGGCATCCTGCCCGGTAGTCTTCGACCGCTATCTGGACAAGGAGAGCATCGAGATGTTTGCCAAGACCAACGTGATGAGTGAGAGCGAGTTGAAGGCGCGTAACGAGGTGAAGTGGGAGACTTATACCAAGAAGATTCAGATTGAGGCTCGTGTGATGGGTGACCTGACCATGAACCACATCATCCCTGTGGCTACCCACTATCAGAGCCGTCTGGCAAAGAACGTAGAGGGTATGATTCACATCTTCGGTGGCGAGGAAGGCAAGAAGCTGACCGCCCGCAACGTGAAGATTATCCGTGAGATAGCCGAGCGCACCGAGGCAATAGAGCGTGGTGTTGAGGCATTGGTAGATGCCCGCAAGGTAGCCAACAAGATAGAGAGCGAGCGCGAGAAGGCAGTAGCATATCACGACACGGTAGCTCCAAAGATGGAGGAAATCCGTTATCAGATAGACAAGCTCGAGCTTCTCGTAGCCGATGAACTTTGGACTTTGCCAAAGTATCGTGAGCTGCTGTTCATCAGATAATATTTCCTGGATAAGGAATTGAGATAATAAAAAAGAGTGCATTGTTTATTACAGTGCACTCTTTTTTGTTCTGTGAATATGGTAAAGTAGGTTAAAAGTAATATAAAGAACGTGAGGAAGTTTGTTTCGTTGCTTGATAACGATGCAAGGAAGCAATTAGATCGATTGCGTGACATTTGTCATGCGATTATACGACACTTATCATACGGTCGTATGACAAATGCCGTATAATCACATGACATATACCAATGTTTAAATAAACCTAATAGTTTACACCAAAAGATACAAGTTATCACATTATTATATATGATTTGCATCATCATTATATATATTTGCATCATCTTTCATAGAAGACAAAGAATATAGAAAACAACGAACCATCAAACAACAAGAAATATGGAACTGAAATACGACATTTGCATCCACTTCGGCTTGACTCCATACATGGCTCAGAAGTGGCTCAACCATTTCTGCGAAAAGGGTATCATGGTGAAGGAAGGCACTCAGCATACTTTTTGCTTTTAACGAATGAATAATGATAAGATGATACTTTGTTGCCCTGTTGTGGCTTTGTGCTATCTATTTTTTATTAATTTCTCGATTTGTCTTACAAAAAACAGGAAAAATAGGATATTTTTGCAGATTTTATGCAAAAAAAGATAATATTTCATATTTTTGTTGTAATTTTGCAGCCGATATCACATTATTATAAAATAATTTAAAATAAGACGAGAAATTATGGAAAAAAGACTCTCGCTCTTCTTTGTTTGTCTCTTGATGAGCATCGGAGCAGCGTTTGCCCAGATTGACGTATCTGGAACCGTAATATCTGCGGATGACAACGAACCGATTATTGGTGCCTCTGTTTTAATTTCTGGGGGGGGCAGCCACTAAGGGTACAGTCACAGATATTGACGGTAACTTTAAACTGAATGTTCCTAATGGAACTAAACTCGTGTTTAGTTACGTGGGAATGAAAAGTCAGACAGTGCTTGCCTCTGCCCACATGAAGGTGGTGCTTCATCCAGAAGCACAGTTGCAGGAGGTAGTTGTTACTGGTTTACAGAAAACAGACCGACGCTTATTTACCGGTGCTACCGACCGTGTAAATGCCGAGGAAGCAAAATTGAATGGTGTTGCCGACATCAGCCGTTCTTTGGAAGGCCGTGCTGCCGGTGTGTCTGTGCAGAACGTGAGTGGTACCTTTGGTTCTGCTCCAAAGATTCGTGTGCGTGGTGCAACATCTATCTATGGTTCTTCAAAACCTCTTTGGGTAGTGGATGGCGTTATCATGGAGGATGTATCCGATGTGAGCGCAGATGATTTGGCTTCCGGTGACCCGGAGACCCTGATCTCTTCTGCCATCGCAGGCTTGAACTCTGATGATATCGAGAGTTTCCAGATTCTGAAGGATGGTTCTGCTACCTCTATTTATGGTGCGCGTGCGATGGCAGGTGTCATCGTCGTTACTACCAAGAAGGGTAAGCAGGGACAGGCTCATCTGAACTATACCGGTGAGTTTACCACCCGTCTGATTCCATCTTATGGCAATTTTGATATTCTCAACTCTCAGGACCAGATGGCCATCTACAAGGAGTTGAGGGATAAGGGATGGCTCAATCTTTCAGATATTCTCAATGGTAGCGACTATGGTGTATATGGAAAGATGTATGAGCTCATCAATACCTACAACAGTACTTCTGGTATGTTCGGACTTGCCAACAATCAGGAGTCTCAGAATGCTTATCTCCAGCAGGCTGAGTATCGCAATACCAACTGGTTCAAGCAGCTTTTCTCTTCTGCCATCATGCAGAACCACTCTGTAAGCTTGAGCGGTGGTACCGAGAAGAGTAACTATTATGCTTCACTTTCTGCTATGGTTGACCCAGGATGGTACAAGGATAGCAAGGTGAACCGTTATACCGTGAGCATGAATATGACTCATCATATTCTTGATAATCTTTCTGTCAACTTGATTGGTGGTGGTTCTTACCGTAAGCAGAGAGCTCCAGGAACTTTGGGACAGGATGTGGATGTAGTATCAGGTCAGGTGAAGCGTGACTTCGATATCAACCCATATTCTTACGCCCTGAACACATCACGTGCGCTCGATCCTTATACTTATTATCATGCCAACTATGCAGCATTCAACATCCTGCATGAGTTGGAGAGCAACTACATCGACCTGAACGTGGCTGATGCCAAGTTCCAGTTGGAGTTGAAGTGGAAGCCATTCAAGGATCTTGAGTTCGCTACCCTGGGTGCCATCAAGTATAGCACTTCTTCACAGGAGCACAACATTCTGGAAGATTCCAACCAGGCTTTGGCTTATCGCGCCATGGACAACGCACTGATCCGTGATGCCAACAAGCTGCTCTTCACTGATAAGGACGACCTCTATGCCTTGCCAGTATCAGTATTGAAGCAGGGTGGTATCTATCAGCGTACAGAGAACCGTATGTTGGACTATGACTTCCGTGCCACAGTCAACTACAACCATACTTTTGCGCAGAAGCACATCGTCAACCTCTTTGGTGGTCTCGAAACTACCAGCATCAGCCGTAACCGCAGCTGGTTTAACGGCTGGGGTATGAACTACCGTGGTGAGACCGCTTACTTCGAGTATCTCTATTTCAAGAAGTTGGACCAGGAGAACTCAAACTATTACAGCTTGCGCAACACCGATTCACGTAGTGCCGCATTCTATGCCAATGCAACCTATTCTTTCAACGGCAAGTATGTAGTGAACGGAACATTCCGCTATGAAGGTTCTAACCAGATGGGTCGTACCACCAAGGCACGTTGGATGCCTACATGGAACCTGTCAGGTGCATGGAACGTACACGAGGAGAGCTTCTTCCCTAAGCTTCAGCCATTGTCAAGCCTCACCTTCCGTGTGTCTTACAGTTTGACTGGTACTCCTCCAGATGCAGCTTACTGCAATGCACTTACCAAGCTCTCTATGAATACCCCTTACCGTCCTACAACTACCGACAAGGAGTTGGGATTTGTGGTAGCAGCACTCGGTAATGATGAGCTTACTTACGAGAAGAAGCACGAGTTCAACTTCGGTGTGGATGCAGGTTTCTTCAACAACCGTCTGAATGTGACCTTCGATGTATATCAGCGTCGCAACTTCGATGAGATTGCTCCTACTGTTACCCAGCTCTATGGCACCGCTTATGCCAATGTAGGTTCCATGAAGTCATGGGGTGAGGAGTTGAGTATCTCTTCTACCAATATCAAGACCCAGGATTTCAGCTGGCAGACCAGTCTGATTTATTCTCACAACCGTACAGAGATTACTGACCTCTACAATCAGGGTCGCGTTATCGACCTGGTTCAGGGTAACGGTTTTGCCAAGCAGGGTTATCCAGCCCGTGCCTTGTTCTCAATCCCATTCGTGGGCATCAATGAGAAGGGTTATCCAGTATGCATCAATGAGAAGGGCCAGGCTACCGTGGGTAACCTCAACTTCCAGGAGCGTGACAATACAGATTATCTGATTTACGAGGGTTCTACAGACCCAGTTTACAATGGTTCTTTGGGTAACACCTTTAATTATAAGGGCTTCCATCTGAACGTATTCCTTACATACGCCTTCGGCAACGTGGTTCGTCTTGACCCGGCTTTCAGTGCCAAGTATAACGACTTGACCTCTATGACCCACGATTTCAAGAACCGCTGGATGCAGCCTGGTGATGAGAATGTTACCAATGTGCCTGGTGTAGTGAGCCGTTATGAGTATGAGCAGAACAGCACATTGCTTGCTACTGCCTACAATGCTTACAACTATACATCTGTTCGCACAGCCAAGGGTGACTTCATCCGCTTGAAGGAAATTTCACTGGCATACGACTTCCCACACCGCTGGTTTGAAAAATCACCAGTGAACAACATCTCATTGAAGCTTCAGGCTACCAACCTCATGCTGCTCTATGCAGACAAGAAGCTGAACGGTCAGGATCCTGAGTTTATGAATGCGGGTGGTGTGGCTTCACCAATGCCAAAGCAGTTTACTCTTACATTGAAACTTGGACTTTAATTATAGTAGAAAATAAAAATGAAAATAAAGAAATTATATATCGCCATTGTAGCGTTGGCATTGTCGGCTGGCTTGTCTTCCTGCAACGATTATCTGGACAAGCAGCCAGATAGCCGTCTGGACTTGCAGAGCCCTTCCGATGTATCCAAGCTCCTGGTTAATGCTTACCCACAGGTACATCCAGCCTATTTGCTGGAAATGTATTCAGACAATACCGATTGTAACCTGAATACCGGTTGGGATGCTGCCGACCGTTTCCAGCAGCAGGCATACGAATGGGACGACATCACCGAGACCAGTTCTTATGAGACACCTTCTACTTACTGGTCAACCTACTATGATGCCATCACCACAGCCAATATCGCTTTGCAACACATCAACAGTCAGGCAGACCAGAGCTCTTATGCAGCCCAGAAGGGTGAGGCTCTCCTGTGCCGTGCCTATGCCATGTTCCAGTTGGCAAACGTATTCTGCATGGCTTATGATGAAACCACTGCAGCCAGCGACCTGGGTCTTCCTTACCCGGAAACCGTTGAAACCAATGTGCACGTGAAGTACGACCGTGGTACACTGGCAGACCTTTATGCCAAGATAGACAAGGACTTGCAGGAAGGATTGAAACTGGTAGGCTCAACTTATGACAAGCCTAAGTTCCATTTCACTTCTACCTCTGCAGCCGCTTTCGCAGCCCGTTTCTACCTCTATTATCAGAAGTATGACAAGGCTGTGGAGTATGCCAACAAAGTGTTGGGCAGCAATGCCAAGAGTATGTTGAGAGACTGGGCAGCCTGGCGTTCTCTTTCTCCTAACAAGCAGGTTCAGCCTAATGCTTACATCAGTTCATCGGTCAAGGCAAACCTCCTGTTGCAGGTAGTTGCTTCTGAATGGGGTGCCATCGGTGGTCCGTTCCAGTATGGTGACAAGTATGCACATAGTGCCATTGTTTCAAGCAAGGAGACCATCCAGTCAGAGGGTCCTTGGGGAGTTAGCGACAAGGTGTTCAACTATACCGTGTTCAACTCAGGATCTCTTTCCAAGTACATTCTCCGTAAGGTCCCTTATGATTTCGAATATGCTGATATCCAGGCAGGTATCGGTACCCCTCACGCAGTATATGCAGAGTTTACTGCCGATGAGACTTTGCTCGTAAGAGCTGAGGCTCAGGCTTTGCTCGGTCATTACGCAGAGGCTTTGGACGACCTGAATACCGAGTTGGCTGCCTTCTCTAGGGAGGGCGTGCAGCTTACACTGGATGATGTCAAGAAGTTCTATAGCGATGATGTTACCGCTTATTATACTCCTGAGAAGCCAACTCCACGTAAGGCGTTTCATACAACCTTCGCCATCAGCAAGGATACAGAGGAGCCTATGTTGCAGTGCATCCTTCACCTCCGTCGAATCATGACCATTCATGAGGGCTTGCGCATGCAGGATGTAAAGCGTTACGGCATCACTATCTATCGCCGTGATGTGAAGAGCAACTACAAGATTACAGGCATCACCGACACCATGGAGGCACGTGACCCACGTCTTGCCATCCAGTTGCCACAGGATGTAATCACAGCGGGTGTTACACCAAACCCTCGCAATAAGTAAAAAACATAAAGTAATAGAAAGAAATGAAACATAATATATATATGTTGATGTTGGCATTGGTGATGGGCCTGGGCTTCGTGGCCTGCTCAGACAATGACCCGGACGGACCAACCATCTTCCCTGTTACCTCTCCAGAGAGAGACCAGTTGGATATGTGGTTGCAGAAGAACTACACCAGTCCTTACAACATCGATTTCAAGTATAAGATGGAGGACATCGAGTCTGATTATCAGTATACCCTGACACCAGCCGATTCTGCCAAGTCAGCTAAGTTGGCTATCATCATCAAGTATCTCTGGCTTGATTCATACGCCGAGGTATTGGGACCTGATTTCGTGAAGCACAATGTGCCAAGAGTTATCCACCTGATTGGTAGTCCAGCCTACAACAGCAACGGAACTATTGTTCTGGGTACTGCCGAGGGCGGTCTAAAGGTTACACTCTATCAGGTGAACAGTCTGACCGATGCCATGCTGGAAAGCTATGCTTCTATGACAGAGTATTACTTCCACACCATGCACCACGAGTTCACCCACATTTTGAACCAGAAGAAGCCTTACGACACATCTTATAATAAGATTACCGAGTCGGGTTACGTAAGTGGTAACTGGTATCAGGTTCAGGATTCTGTGGCTCATGGCAAGGGTTTTGTTACTCCATACGCCATGTCAGAGGGTCTGGAGGACTTTGCCGAGATGCTGTCAACCTATATCACTTATACTCCTGAGCAGTGGCAGGCTATCCTCGACGATGCCCAGAAGGTAGGTGGCGACGAGGCTGTAGCTGCATTGAACCAGAAGCTTAACATCGTGAGAAACTATATGCTGGATTCATGGGATGTGGATATCGATGTATTGCGAGCAGCCATCCTGCGAAGAGGTAAAGAGTTGAGTTCTTTGGATTTGGAACATTTAAAATAGAATAGATTTATGAAACATATATTTGTAGCTATCGTTTGCTTGTTGGGCAGCATGAGCTTGCAGTCGTGTCTGCACGATGACAAGGAATTCTTCGACGAGTCGGCTGCCAACCGCATCGAGAGCACCATTGAGAATACCCAGAAGATTCTGGAATCTTCTGAGAACGGATGGCAGCTTCATTATTTTACAGGCAAGGGAATGACCGGTGGCGGTTACACCTTCCTCATGAAGTTTGCCAATGGCAAGGTGACTGTGGCTGGTGATGCAGCCATCGCTGACCCTACAGAGCGTGTAACATCCAGTTATACCGTTGACCGCAGCATGGGACCAGTGCTCGCCTTCAATACTTACAACAATATCTTCCATTTCCTGGGAGAACCTACTTATGGTGAGATTGAAGGTGACCAGGGCGACTGGGAGTTTGTTGTTACCAAACTTACAGAAGACAGTATCTTCGTAAGAGGAAAGAAGTGGGAGAATGAAATGGTATTCACCCGCATACCTGCCGATCTGGACTGGACTTCTTATCTGAACAGCATCGCTGATGTGCAGAAGCGCTTGGGTGTGAACTATCGCGTAGGCAATTCTACTGATGCCAGCAAGATGATTGAGATTAATTCCAGCAAACGTCGCATCCTTTCGCGTACAGCCAACGGACAGATTGTAGAGCAGCCATTCTATATTACTACCACCGGTATCCATGCCGTAAATGAGCCTGTGGTTCTGGATGGCAACGAGGTACAGGACTTCCTGGTCAGCCCGACTGGCGTGTTGTCAGCCAAAGACAATGAGGCTCTTACCTTGAAAACTTATGCTCCTAGCATCGATACCTGGGTAGGCAAATGGACCCTCTCTGCCATGCAGGGTTCCTGCGATATAACCATCTCTAAGATAGAAGATGAGGAGAACATGCTGAAGGGTACATTCACCACAGGTGGATATACTTATAATATAGGATTGGACTTCGATCCAGAGACGGGTAACCTTAACCTGCCATCTCAGATGATTGAAGATCCTAGCGGTAGATATCCTGCCCTGTGGCTGATGAATGCTGACTTGAATAAGGGTGCATTGCTCGGAAATGGTGGTATGAATATCGTATGGCACGGTGTTGCTCAGGAAGGTGATTTCGAGGATGATGGAACCGTGGCTGATAGAGGCTATACCACCGATACTTTTATTGCCTTGGCTTGTACAAGCAAAGGTGAGCCTATCACGAAGGATGATAAGTATATATTTGTCATCGAATGGTATTTCCTTTCTAATTTGACTCCAAACAAATAAAAAATGAAGATGAAGAAATCTATATATATAATAGGTATAGCTGCCATGGGGCTGATGGCCTCATGCAGCAGCGATAGCGATTATCAGGCTGTGGCTGAGAGCACCATCAACGTGCTTTCTGCCCAGACTATGCTCGGACCTAACGACAGCGAGGGTGCTGTCACTGTAGACTGTACCCCTATGAAGGCTTATACCGATGAGCCTTCATGGCTCAGTACCAGCATTGAGGGTAGCACCGTGAAACTGGCTGCTATTGCCAACGACTCCCGCCAGTCGCGTAACGCCAAGTTGGTTATCAAGAAGACTGAGACCGATTCTGTGGTTATCAATGTAGCTCAGTATGGCTTGGTGCTTGAGATAAACAATGCTAATATGATTTATAGCAACAATCAGCCTGTTGAGTTTACGAAGACATACCGTTCTAACACCGATATGAAGGTTATCTATGCTCCTGAGTGGGCGAAAGCTTCGGTTGATACCAATAGCAAGGAATTGAAGGTATCGCTCAGCGAGAATACAACCGGTCATCTCCGTGCTGATTATATCAAGTATCAGGTAGCAGCCGTTACCGATTCATTCATCGTGAAGCAGTTTGATTTCGACAAGGATATTGCCGGAGAATACGTGTTTGCTTATTACGATTTTAATGAGGATACGAAGTTGGAACTCCAGACTGTTCGTGCCAAATTGAGCCGTACCGAACTTGCTATTCCTGAAATGGGACTGGTATTCCCTGTTTCTATCAACGAAGAAACAGGTAGTGTGGAGACCCGCAGCAGCCAGTATCTGGGTAAGTTTGGTAAGTACTATATCTATGATACCTTCCTCGATACGGATGCTCTTGGCTATGTGGGCTCAGAGTCTGGTCTTCTTTCTGCTACCTTGAAGTATAGCGAGGAGTATGGAACTTACGGATTCTTTGGCGGAACTGCTTATACCATCAATAACAAGACGGGCGAATTCCTTGCCATGCTCTTGCAGACATTCAAGGCGAAGAGTGCTTCAGAGGCTAATTATTACAACGACTTCTGCTGGATGGTAGCGCCATATATCATGTCAGTTCCAAAGAAAGATCCTGCTTCTGTCAAGCAGCAGGCACCGGCATTGGCTCGCCAGTTGGCGCCATCTGCCAGCAGTCTTGTTACCAAGCTTTCTGCATGGCAGTCATATCGTAAATCATCTATCATCAAATAAACTTAATAAGTTTTTATTATGAGAATTTTATCTACACTTTGCCTCTCTTTGCTCCTGGGAGCAAGCGGCACAGCAGCGATGGCCTCTAGCAAGGCATCGTTTGCCAAAAAGTTTAAGAATGTTGACATTCATCGCCTGGTATCTGTTCCTGGTTTGGTGGATTGCAGCAACAGTGCTTATCAGATGCGTCAGGCTGGCTTTGCTACAGTCAGCAATGCTCCTATGCGTAGTAGTGATACTCCTGCCAATGCGGCTTCGGGTCAGACTTACGGATGGGTAACTGCTCCAGACGCAAGCAACTGGTATTTTACCCAGGACATTACTTCCAGAGACTCTGTTTACAGCGAGTTTTATACAGCCCACTTCCACGAGTCTTCAAAGATTACCCTGTTTGATAATAACCACAAGCAGGTAGGTTCTTTCAGCGTCAAGGTTCCTGAAGGATGGAAGCATGTGGCAGACATCACTCCATACGGTCCTATCACCAAGAAACTCTTCGATAGAGACGAGAAGTCTAACGAAATCCTGGTAGAGTTCCACGATGCCTTCAATGGCGCAAACAAGTACCTCACCCGTGCTTATGATATCAATACAGGTGAAATCAAGTTCGAGATGGAGGGTACCGGTCTTGTATTCGATGCTTCAAAGGGATGGAATAGCTACCAGCGTCTCATCATGACTCACGAGTCTGATGAGAAGTATAGTATCGATGTCATCGCACCTCCTGCCAATGGACAGACAGACTGGACTGTAGAGCATACTTTCAACTTTGATATTGACAACAAGATTACCTATCTTCAGGGTTCTTGCTTCAACTGTATGAATGTGGATGGTACTCCTTACTATGTTCTGGCAGAGTATGATAAGCCATTTACAAAAACCGATGCAGGTGATGGTTCCATGGATATTAAGCAGGAGCCGGACAACTTTCTGGTATTGAGAACTTTCGATAAGAGTTTCAACAAGGTGGATAGCGTCCGTGTATCTATCAATGCACCAGAGGGCACTCCATACCGTTCTGCAGCTTTCGGTCTCTTCGGCAACAACGATTTGTCTAAGGGCTACTTCAGCAACAACGGCAAATTGAACTATGTAGTAGGGCTTTACGATTATACTCCTGCTATGGATGGAGACTTGATTTCTTATGCTGTTTACGATTCAGAGAATGGTAAGTTGAAGGATATCTGCGACAAGGTAACAAGCAACAAGAGGGGCTTGCTGAATACCATCCATGGTAAGTCAGACCAGATGTGGTTCTTGCAGACCATAGGTACAAGCGAAGGCTCAGGTCAGCAGATTCAGCTGGTTGATGTTCCTTCTTGCGAGAAGGTTAGTGTGTTGCCACAGAGCATTGATGGCAATGCCATCTCTTCTAATTTCGACCGTTACCCAACTACTGCCAATGCACAGGGCTACCAGTATGTCATTGCTTTGTCACAGGCACAGTCTAATGAGGCAGGCGAGGTTCTTGCTCCTATCGCTTGGGTGAACCCTGATTGCACCATCGATCATGTTGACAGACTTAACTTGGGTCTGAAGGCAGAAAACTTCACTCCGTTGATCAACAGCACCTCACTCAACCCATATCTCTTCAATACCGATGATGATATGGAGTATGTATATATTGCCAAGAAGCGCCGCACGGATGGCAGTAACAAGATTGACAATGTATTGGAAGTTTCCACACTCGATGGTACCGTTATCAAGTCATGGCGTGGTGATGATAACTATGTCTTCTCACAGGCAAGTTTCCCTGTTATGGACGAATTGGGCAAGCGCCAGATGTTTGTCGTGTTCGAGGATAGAGCGAACAACAAGTATGACATGAACTTCTACGACCTTCCTTTCACCAAGTTTGAACAGGGTGGTACAGGTACCGTAGAGGATCCATACCTGATTTCTACTACTGGTGACTTCCAGCAGCTGGCTCTGGAGCCAACCAAGAACTACAAGATGGTAGCTGATATTGATATGTCTAAGGCTGCACAGTGGTGGGCTCCTGTCAAGAACTTCACTGGTTCTCTGGATGGTGATGGTCATACTATCTACAACCTCGGTGTGAAGACTACAGAGGATCATGCAGGTTTGTTTGGTACCCTCGACCTCAATGGTATTGCCAAGAACTTGATTTTCGTGAATCCTACTGTAGAGGTGACCAATACCAACCAGTATGCAGGTGTGTTGGCAGGTGAGACCAATTACACTTATGATGGTGAGGGCAAGGCTACCAATGTAGATAGCATTTTTGTTTATGGTGCCAAAATTTCAGGTGATGATCAGGACTTTGTAGCTGCGGGCGGTCTCGTTGGTAGCGCTAATCTTGGGACCAATATTAATAACTGTTCTTTCCAAGGTGAGATTACTTTGCCTAACTCTGAGAATGTAGGTGGTATCGTTGGTCAGACACGTTCTGCCTCTAGTGTGAACGCATGTTATGCAAATGTCAATGCCATAGCCAAGACTGTTTTGGGTGGTATTGTCGGTATTGCAGGTACTCCTCATGATTACTGTAAGTTCACCAACTGCGAGGTTCGCGGTCAGTTGACAGCTGAGAATGCAGTAGGTGGTTTAGTTGGTTATAATTACTTCAACGAAATCTCTAATGTTGTCAGCCATGCTGATATCGTAGCTACCAAGAAGTCTGCCTGGGACGGTTATGCTGCCGGTGGTATCATTGGTGTAATGGAGAGGAACAGGATGTATGGTGCCTCCGGTTTTGCAAAGAACTGTGTATTCGATGGTTCTGTCAAAGCATTACAGGATGGCGAAGAGGTGAACGCTCCTGCTACTGTTCATCAGATTGCCGGTAAGACTGTTGCTGATGAGGAATATGCTGAGGGCGAGACTCCTGAGGTTGAGAAGCGTTTGTCAAACAACTATTCTACCAACGATGCAGGTAGCACAGACGCTACCAGCGTTGAGGGTGCCTACAAGGCTGCCAAGGAGATGGGAAAGGACTTCTTCACAGGTTTGCAGTATGCTTACGGAAACACACTCGCTGAGCCTTGGAAGGAGGACGGAAGCAAGATACCTACTCTTTACTTCAACAATATTGCAAAGGCACTTGCTGTCAGCTCTGATGACGTAACTGTAGGTACTACCGATGAGGGTACTGCTGTTGTCAAGGTTTCTGTATACGGCATGGAGAACGCTGACTTGGAGTCAGACTTGGATGTTTCTACTTCTAAGGATAATGCCATTGTTACTTTTGGTGAGGCTCACGGCAACACCATCGACCTGGTTATCAAGGGTAAGAAGCAGGGTATCGATGTAGTTACCGTTAAGTTCGGTGAGTTCTCAGCTACTATCAATGTAACCATTTTCAAGAACTTTGTAAGTGGTATCGAGAATGTAGAGGATGCAGAGGCTTTGGTTATCAAGGCTGCTGATGGTCAGATTTCTGCCGAGGGTGCTAATGCAATCTGGGTTTACAGTGTAAATGGCAAGCTCGTAGGCAAGACTTCAGGTGCTGCATTCAGTACTTCTGGTTTGACTTCTGGTCTCTATATCGTAAAGGCAACTGATAAGGCTGGTCATAAGGCTACAGCTAAGTTCGTTATCAAGTAAGTATGAAAAGAATCATTATATTCAGCTTATTGGTGGTCTGCTTCGTGCAGACCACCTTTGCTATTCCTGCTTATCCTAAGCCTTTGAAGGTGAAGCAGGCTGATGGCTCCTGGCTCACCATCCAGATGCGCGGTGATGAGCACGGCCATTATGCGCTGACTTCCGATGGCATTCCGCTCGTGTTTAATGCCCGACAGCGGAATTACGAGTATGCCGACTGGAAGGATGGCAAGGTGCAGGCTAGCGGCATCAAGGCTGTTGAGGCTTCTGAGCGCACAGCAAAGGTCAAGGCGTTCGTTGAGAGTCAGGACAAGTCTGCCATCCTTGAATCTTTCAAGCGTGCCCGTCTGCAGCAGTTGCAGCAAACCCTTTCGTCTCGCAGGAATGCTTCTTTGAAAGTCGGCAGCAATCCTCAGAAAGAGAAATTGAACAATTTCCCAACCATTGGTGAGGTTCACTCATTGGTCATCTTGGTGCAGTTTGCTGATACCAAATTCTCTACCGTAGGTAGCGATGCACATCAGTTCTTCAACAACATGCTCAATGAACCTGGATTTACTTACAGCAATGGTGCCAATGGAAGTGCGAGAGATTTCTATCTGAACAGTTCCAATGGCAGATTCCAACCTCAGTTTGATGTCATCGGTCCTGTAACATTGCCTGAGAAATATTCTTATTATGGAGCCAACAAAGGCTCTTCCGTAGATAATCCTGTCCGTCTGGAGGAATTCGTGAGAGAGGCTTGTACACTTGCAGCCTCATCGGTTGATTTCTCCCAATATGACCATAACCAGGATGGCTACATTGACAACATCTATTTTTTCTATGCCGGAAAGGGTGAGGCTGATTCTGGCGATGGCAATGCTATCTGGCCACATTCTGCCTATTATTCAGACATGGCTAAAGATGCAGGACTCAGCGAAACTTCGCTGAAACTGAATGGAGTAGAGGTAGGCAACTATACCTGCAGCAACGAAATCAATGGTACCCTCATCACACCTCAGCCTGCCGGCATCGGTACCTTTGTGCATGAATTCGGTCATGTGCTGGGTCTTGCCGACCATTATGATGTTAATTATGGCATAACAACCTTCGCCCCTGGTTCTTTCGATACCATGGCACAGGCTTCTTATAACAACAATGGCAATACGCCTGCGGCATTCTCTGCCTATGAGCGTGCCTGTCTGGGATGGCTCGACCTGACCGTGTTGAAGAATGGGGTAGATACCCTCAATGTTCTGCCCGACCTGAACGACAGCAACAAGGCATACATGGTGCCTGTGGGAGGAACCAATGATCAGGAATACTTCATCATGGAGAACCGCCAGCAGAAGGGCTGGGATGCGTTCATTCCGGGTCATGGCATGTTGCTCTGGCATATCGATTATGATGCCAAGGCTTGGGAGAAAAATGAGTTGAACATCACTGGCACTCATCAGCGTTTGGATATCGTTGAGGCTGACAACAAGCTTACCGACAATACCCGTGCGGGAGATCCGTTCCCTGGAACATCGAATGTGACTCAGTGTAATCTGACTTCCTGGGCTGGTGGCAAGGTGATGTCACTGGATGATATCGAGGAGAAGGATGGCGTTATCAATCTCATGCTCGGCGGACTGAACCTGAAACTGAATACTCCTGACGTGAAGGTTACTGAGGTCCAGGATAGCAGTATTGTGATAGGATGGACAGATGTGCCGGTTGCCAAGCAATATGTTCTGAACATCAGTTCAGTGGTGAATGGAAAGAAAGAATCTCTGCCGCTCTATAATAATAAGGTATATACAGCAGCACAGCCTTCTCTTCATGTTGAGCGCTTGAGTCCTGAAACAACCTATGAGATTACCTTGCAGGCTAACCGTGGCTCTTATTCTTCTGATGTCTACACCCAGCAGTTTACTACTGCCGCTATTCCTTTCAGCAAGTATTATGTGACTGATGTAAAGGCTACCGCAGTCGGTAAAACAGGCTTCACGGCTTCATGGAAAAGTATGGAAGCAGCAGATGATTACGTGGTCACCCTGCATAAGTTGGTTTATGCAACAGAGGCAACTCAGAAGGGCTATGATTTCAGCAAAGAACTCGAGGGTATGCCTTCGCTTTGGAAAACCAATGGTAACCTGAGCATGAACAATTATGGCGAGGAATCACCTTGCCTCCGTCTGAACAAGATAGATACCTATCTGAAGATGGCATCTGCCGGCAACCGTATATCTTCTGTCAAGTTCTTCGCCAAGTCATCTTCTTCAACCAAGGCAACCTTGGCAGTAGAGGCTTATCAGTATGGAGAATGGAAGCAGATTGCTACTTTGCAGGGCGGTGCTGATATGGCTTCGGGAGATACCTATAGCTATGATTTGCCGGAGTTGGCTGATTCAGTAAGACTGAATGTCATCCAGCGTACTTCCGGTGCTTTCTATATCGATGATGTGCTTTTGGGATGCAATGCATTGATTCACGAACCGGTGGCAGCCTACCAGAAGGTTTCTACCAATGGCAAGACTGAGTTCGCATTCTCAGGTCTGGAAACAGATGCTACCTATGCGCTGGTAGTAAACGCCAGCAAGAAGGGTGAACTTTCTTACAGTTCCAAGGAACTCATCGTGACACCGGCAAGTTCTACGGGTATCAGTTCCGTCACAGCCACCCCGTCACGTAATGGACAGAAGAGATTCTACGATCTCAATGGCCGCAGGGTTTCTGCCAAGGAGATGCGTCATGGCATTTATATCGTGAAGCAGGGAAACAGCGTATATAAAATCGTGAGATAATAAATATTAGTATTAACTTTTAATGTAAGTGATTATGAAGAAACAATTACTTTTTGCGGCTATGCTCATGTTGAGCGCAGCACCAGCGGTTTCAGTATCAGCTGCCCAGCCTTTTGCGGCTGCAGCAGAAGAGGGTCAGACTCTTGCAACTCAGGAGCAGTATGATGCACTTGTGAAGTCTATCGCAGAAGTGCAGCAGAACATCGACGCTATGCTGAAGGAAATCAACGACAAGTATCCTGATGCAGAGGATACCAAATACTCGTTGAATTTCAACAAGGAAAGTCTTGATAAGATAGCAGATGAGGCTAAGGCAAAGTTTGAAGCAAAGACGCTTACTGCAGCTGAGGTTGATAGCTATCTGGCTTCTGTAAAAGAGATAGCAGAAGGTATCAAGGATGCAGTGAAGAATGCAGAGCAGGAGGTTTATTCTTTCCAGGTGAATAGCAGTTATAATGCTGCTTATATGCACAAGGCTGAGTGCTTGGGACAGATTCCTGCGAACGTACAGAATCATTATGCACCAGCTTTCGATGAGCTGGATGCTGACATGATGCAGGTTTATATGCCGATTATGATGGGTAGTCCTATAGAGACAGCAGAGCAGGCAAAGAAGATGTGTGACCAGTTGGATGCTATCAGCAAAAAGGCCGATGCCCTCTTGGCTGCATCAAAGAAAGCCAGCACTTTGCTGGATGACATCACAGCAACACTCGCTTCATTGGATGCAGAAATAGCAAAGATAAAGAAGGATTTCTCTGAGTATGACCTTTCTGCGGTAAATGAATCAGCAGAGTATTGGAAGAACCTTGCTGCTGAGTTTGCTCAGGCACCAGCCGATCCTACGGCTCCTTATACAGAGGACAAGATTGATGGCTTTGCACAGGAGTTTGGTTATTTCAAGGAGAATGTTTCTGGCTTGTATGCTCAGGCACAGAAGGATGAGTGGATGGCTCAGTTCAACGCAAAGTATTATCCAGCTTCTCAGAAGATGGATGAATACGTCTCTACCCTTGACTCTGAGTGTCCAACAGTAAAGGATAAGTACTTTAACAAGCTGGATGACCTCAATGTAGAATTAACCCAGATGTACATGAAGCTTTATCAGGAAGACTTGACTCAGGAGCAGTTCAACACGATGATGGCTAGAATTGACGAAATCCTGCGTGAGGCTCAGAAGATAATAGATGAGGCTAAAGAGGCTGAGAAGGTTGCAACTGGCATCAGCAACATCTCTGTCAGCGAGGCTGTGAAGGCTGGCAAGGTTTACTCTATCGACGGCAAGTGCGTAAGCAAGTCTGTCAAGGGTCTTGTCATCATCAATGGCAAGAAGGTGATTTTAAAGTAAATTATATATCTTCTCTCGAGCCCATGAAGTAGGGCTTAAAATTGACTTCATTTCGGCTTCCTCAGTCTTTGTGCTGAGGGAGCTTTTTTTTGCTTATCCTGAGCAGAAAAGCGCGAACTAAGTTAAATATTCATAAAAGTTTGGGGTTAAAACTCGTAACCTACACATAATCAAAAAAATATGTGTAATTTTGCAGTCCGATTATTTCGGGGATACACTTAGAGTCCCCAAGATATGGTGTGTTAATAGCATGTCCTGTGGCCGGGGTATGTGGTTAGTGAATCACCTATCTAAATAGTGAGTAAAAAAGATTAAAACGTTTTTTAGTAGTAAATTTAAATTTTAAAATGGACACATTAAGTTACAAGACTATTTCCGTAAACAAGGAAACAGCTAAGAAAGAGTGGGTCGTAATCGACGCTACCGACCAGGTTGTAGGTCGCCTCTGCTCTAAGGTTGCTAAATTGCTCCGCGGAAAGTACAAGCCAACTTTCACTCCACACGTAGATTGTGGTGACAACGTAATCATTATCAATGCCGCTAAGGTAGTTTTCACTGGTAAGAAGGAAACTGATAAGGTTTACACTCGTTACACTGGTTATCCAGGTGGTCAGCGCTTCAACACTCCAGCAGAGTTGCGCAAGCGTCCTGATGGAATGGACAAGATCCTCCGTCACGCTATTAAGGGTATGTTGCCAAAGGGCCCTCTCGGTCGTTCTTTGATGGACAACCTCTTCATTTACGATGGCACAGAGCACAAGCACGAGGCACAGCAGCCAAAGGCTATTGATATTAACCAGTATAAATAATTAAGGTAGAATGGAAGTAATTAATGCAATTGGTCGCCGTAAGAGCGCTGTAGCTCGTGTATACCTCACAGAGGGTACCGGTAAGATCACAATCAACAAGAAAGATATTGAGACATATTTCCCATCAGCAATCCTTCGCTATGTAGTAAAGCAGCCATTGCAGTTGCTCGAAGCTGAGGGTAAGTATGATATTAAGGCAAACCTCGACGGTGGTGGTTTCACCGGTCAGAGCCAGGCTCTCCGCCTCGCTATCGCTCGCGCGCTCGTTAAGATCGACGCTAACGATAAGAAGGCTTTGAAGGATGCAGGCTTCATGACACGTGACTCACGTGCTGTTGAGCGTAAGAAGCCAGGTCAGCCAAAGGCTCGTCGTCGCTTCCAGTTCAGCAAGCGTTAATCTTATACATATTTTATTATATATATACAGATTATATATAGCTGAGCTAAAAAGTTTAGTATCTAAATCGGTGAGATTCCATTAATCGGGGACTACTCATCGACTGATCTAACATTAGATTCAAAAAGAAAGTAAACACAATTAAAAAAGAAAAAACAATGTCAAGAACAAATTTTGACCAGTTACTTCAGGCAGGTTGCCACTTCGGACACCTCCGTCGCAAGTGGAATCCAGCAATGGCTCCTTACATCTTCATGGAGCGTAACGGTATTCATATTATCGACCTCAACAAGACTGTCGCTAAGATTGACGAGGCTGCTGAGGCTCTCAAGACAATTGCCAAGACAGGTAGAAAGATTCTGTTTGTCGCTACTAAAAAACAAGCTAAGGACGTAGTTGCTGAGAAGGCAGCTTCTATCAATATGCCATACGTAAACGAGCGTTGGGCTGGTGGTATGCTCACCAACTTCCCTACAATCCGTAAGGCAGTTAAGAAAATGACAAACATCGATCGTCTGTTGAACGATGGTACATTCTCTAACCTCTCTAAGCGTGAGTTGCTTCAGGTAAGCCGCCAGCGTGCTAAGTTGGAGAAGAACCTCGGTTCTATCGCAGATATGGCTCGTCTCCCAGTAGCCCTCTTCGTTGTTGACGTAATGAAGGAGCATATCGCTGTTAAGGAGGCTAACCGTCTTGGTATTCCAGTGTTCGGTATCGTAGATACCAACTCTGATCCTAAGAATGTTGATTACGTTATCCCAGCTAACGACGATGCTAAGGATTCTGTAGATGCTATCCTTACTGCAGTTTGCGGTGCTATCGCTGAGGCTCTCGAGGAGCGCAAGGCTGAGAAGGCTGACGACAAGGCTGCTGCTGAGCAGAAGGACCAGCCTAAGAAGAAGGCTGCCCGCAAGGACGAGGCTGAGTAATTAGGCAAAGAAATATATACTGAAGCCATTGATTCTGTTTATGATTCGATGGCTTTAGTAGCTTTTAAGCAAAGATTATTATTAACTTTTTAATATAAAAATATTATTATGGCTGTTTCAATTGAAGATATCAAGAAACTTCGCGCTATGACTGGTGCTGGTCTTGCTGACGTTAAGAAGGCACTCACAGAGGCTGAAGGTGATTTCGATAAGGCAAAGGAGTTGCTCCGTGAGCGTGGTCTCGCTATCGCTGCTAAGCGTTCTGACCGTGAGACTTCTAACGGTTGCGTTCTCGTTAAGAAGGTTAACGATTTCGCTGCTATCATCGCTCTCAAGTGCGAGACTGACTTCGTAGCTAACGGTGCTGACTTCATCAAGTTGACATCTGACATCCTCGACGCTGCTATCGCTGCCAAGGCTCACACTCTCGACGAGGTGAAGACTTTGAAGGTTGGCGATGCTGATGCTCAGGCTGCTGTTACACAGCGCTCTGGTATCACTGGCGAGAAGATGGAGCTCGACGGCTACTGTGTTCTCGAGGGTGACAACATCGAGGTTTACGACCACATGAACAAGCACACTTTGTGTACTATGGTTCAGCTCAACGAGAACAACGAGGAGGCTGGTCACAAGGTAGCTATGCAGGTTGCTGCTATGCGCCCTGTAGCTCTCGACGAGTCTTCAGTTTCTGAGGAGACTAAGAAGACTGAGCTCGAAGTTGCTGTTGCCAAGACTAAGGAAGAGCTTGTAGAGAAGGCTGTTAACGCAGCTTTGAAGAAGGCTGGCATCAACCCAGCTCACGTTGACTCTGAGGAGCACATCGAGAGCAACACCAAGAAGGGTTGGTTGACACCTGAGCAGGCTGAAGAGGCTCGCAACATCAAGAAGACTGTTGGTGAGGAGAAGGCTGCTACTTTGAACCCTACTATGATCCAGAACATTGCTAATGGTCGTCTGGCTAAGTTCTTCAAGGAGAACTGCCTCGTTGATCAGGAGTTCCAGTTCGGTGACGGTGACAAGCAGACAGTTGCTCAGTACCTCGCTTCTCAGAGCAAGGATCTCAAGATCGTTGCTTACCAGCGCTTTACTCTTGCTGCTGAGTAATCATTACTCAAAAGCAAGCGTTAATTTGACTTATAGTTAAATTAGAATACCGGGAGTTATGAAGTTAAGCCTCGCTTTGCTTCTAACTCCCATTTCTTTTTTATATAAAAATTTGATGTTATGAAGATATTTGCCATCGGTATGAACTATACCGAACACAATAAATCGCTGCATGGTACGTTATCTAAACCAGAGCGTCCTGTCATCTTTACCAAGGCAGATTCTGCTTTGCTCAATAACGGCAAGCCTTTCTTCATCCCTGATCATCTGGGAAGAATAGAGTATGAAACCGAAGTAGTGGTCAGAATTTCCAAGTTGGGAAAGACCATTCCGCAGCGTTTTGCCCACCGCTATTACGATGCTGTAACCGTAGGTATCGACTTTACGGCACGCGAGATGCAGAAGAAGCTGCGTGAGGCTGGTCAGCCTTGGGAACTCGCCAAGGGATTTGACGGTTCTGCCGTTATCGGCGAATGGGTAGACATCCAGAAGTTCCGTGATATCCAGGCACTGCACTTCCGCCTCGACCTCAATGACAAGACCGTACAGGAAGGCTGCACGAGCGATATGCTCTACAAGGTAGATGAAATCATCTCCTACATCAGCCAGTACTTCACGCTCAAGACGGGCGACCTGCTCTATACCGGATGTCCTACAGGCTGCGGTCCTGTCAACATTGACGACCATCTCGTAGGCTATCTCGAAGACAGGAAGGTGCTCGATTTTCACTGTAAATAAACAATATTGCAAGTAATATATCGATATGAACACAACAAAGGTTTGGAAATACATGCTGCTGGCATGTCTGCTCATGCTGGTGGTTCCTGCTCAGGCACAGCGATTCTTCAATCTGACCTCTTCAGAAGTCAGAGTAGATTCCGTGTTGCCCCGTTTCGTGTATTCCATTCCTCTGACCGGTGCATATCGTGATTCTGTATATACCGTCAGCCTGAAATATGGCGAGTATATCGATATGACAGCCTCCGACATCGCCAATTACAACCGCCTGTCGGGTGCAGTCCCTCCTGAGCAGGTATTACTCCAGCAGCGGGTTACCGAATGCCGCAAGCAGGGCGTACTCCAGATAGATTTCAGTCCTGTCGTGTTCCGCAATAACCGCCATCAGCTGCTGGTTAGCTTCATGCTCCAGGTAGAATCCCGTCCTCTGAAGCGCTCCGAGCGTTCCAGTCGAGGTTCTTTACTGGCTAAGGGCAAAGTATCAGCCTTCACTTCTTCTGATGCTTTGCGCTCAGCCTCTTCCCTCTATGCCTCCCATTCCGTCCTAGCCTCAGGCAGATGGGCGAAGATCAGAGTCAGCGAAACCGGTTTCCATCAGCTTACCGAACAGGTAGTGCGCCAGGCAGGCTTCTCCGATATCAGCAAGGTGAAGATTTACGGCTATGGCGGCAATCTGCAGAACGAAGCCCTTATGGCGAGCGAACTGCAGGCTACCGACGATTTGCAGGAAGTTCCCCAGTGCATCGTAGGCGGCAAGCATTATTTCTATGCCCAGGGACCGGTATCCTGGAAGTCAGAAACCGCCCTCCAGCGCATCCGTAATCCTTATTCCGATTACGGCTACTATTTTATTACCCAAACCGATGGAGAGCCACTGGTGCAGGATTCAGCCACCTTTGTCTCTTCCCATTATCCGCAGTCATACGATTACCATTCCCTCTATGAGTCAGATGGTTTCAGCTATTATCATGGCGGCAGAAACCTCTTCGATGCAGAAGAACTGAAGGTGGGCGATGAAAAGAAAGTGGTAATCACGAATACCACCGGTTCTGCGGCAGGCAAACTCTCCGTAGCCCTGACTACCGCCACAGACAGCAAGGCTCAGATACTGAAGAATGGCAAGGTTTTGGGCGAAATCACCCTTTCTATCAAAGATGACGGTTCGGCGGAGGAGATTAAATATCTCAAGGCTACAGAGCAGGTTGCCACTTATCCCATTTCCGATTTCCAAGATAAGGATACCATCTCTATCAAGGTCTTGTCAGGTGCTTCCATCCGCCTCGATTATATCTCCGTAACGTGGGCAGAGCCTAGAAGCTGTGCCTTTACCGCTGCCAACCTTGCCTCAGGTGGAAAGATTCCGGCTGCCCAGTATGTCTACGGCATCACCAACCAGGATCATCATGCCGATGGAGCTGCCGATATGGTCATCATCATCCCGACCTCACAGAAACTGCTGAAACAGGCACAGCGACTGAAAGAATTTCATGAGCAGCACGACGGACTGCGCGTTACCATTGTGCCTGCCGATGAACTCTATAACGAATTTTCTAGCGGTACTCCCGATGCCAACGCCTACCGCCGCTACCTGCGCATGCTTTCCGATAAGGCGCAGAGCGAGGCTGACATGCCGAAATATCTCCTGCTCTTCGGCGACTGCGTATGGGATAACCGCATGCTTACCTCCGGTTGCAGAATTCTGAATCCTGACGATTACCTGCTGTGCTTTGAGAGTGAAAACTCCTTCAGCGCCGTAAACTGCTTCGTCAGCGACAGTTGGTTCGGTATGCTCGGCGAGGGAGCCGGACTGTATCCTAGCCGTGAACTGCAGGATGTAGCCGTAGGCCGCTTCCCGGTAACCTATGCAGAAGAGGCCAAGGTGCTGGTAGACAAGACCATCAGTTATGCTCAGAATGCCAATGTAGGCGCCTGGCAGAACACCCTGATGTTTATGGGTGATGACGGAAACGGCAACCTCCACATGCAGGATGCCGATGAGGTGGCAAATGATGTGCTCACCACCTATCCCGCCTATCTCGTCAAGAAGGTGATGTGGGATGCCTATACCCGCGAAACCTCCTCTACGGGCAATACCTATCCAGAGGCAACCAAGATCATCAAGCAGCAGCAGGCTGCGGGAGCCCTCATCATGGATTATGCCGGACATGGCGATCCTACCCAGATATCGCACGAATCGGTTCTGAAACTCAACGATTTTGCCGATTTCCGCAATACCAACCTGCCGCTCTGGGTAACTGCCTCCTGCGATATCATGCCGTTCGACGGACTCCAGGCCAACATCGGCGAATATGCGCTGCTCAACGATAAAGGCGGCGCAGTAGCCTTCTATGGCACCACCCGTACCGTTTCCTCCCTGTATAACAAGTATATCAACCACGCCTTCATCTACAGAGTGCTCAGTCTGGTAGACGGCAAGCCTGTCACGATGGGCGAAGCACACCGTCTGGCTCAGAACGATCTGGTGAGCGGCAACGGCCCGACTCCCGGCTCCGATGTCACGGTGAACCATCTCAACTATTCCCTCTTGGGCGATCCGGCGCTTGCGCTCAATCTGCCTAAGTATCAGATAGTAGTAGATTCCATCAATGGCATTCCTGTTGCCGAGTCTGAAACCCTGCCGATGCTGAAGGCAGGCTCTGTAGCCCGCATGGCAGGTCATATAGAGGGAGCAGACGACTTCCGGGGCGTGATTACCGCTATCGTAAGAGATTCTAAGGAAACGGTTACCTGTCGCCTGAACGATACTGGCAAGGATGGTGCTGAGAAGGCTTTCGAATACAAAGACAGAACCAAGACCCTGTATCAGGGCACAGATAGCGTCAGAGGCGGCAAGTTTGCCTTCTCCTTTGCCGTTCCGCTGGATATCAATTATTCCAACCAGAGCGGTCTGGTCAACCTCTATGCGGTGAATACCGTCAAGACCCTCTCCGCCCACGGCTCCAGCGAGCAGTTTACGGTAGGCGAGAGCGAGGAGATGAAGAACGATTCCATCGGTCCTTCCATCTACTGCTATCTCAATTCGCCTTCCTTCGCAGACGGCGGCAAAGTCAACACCACCCCGTTCTTTGTGGCAAAGATAACCGATAAGGACGGAATCAATGCTGCCGGAAGCGGTATCGGCCACGACCTGCAGCTGGTGATAGATGGCGATATGTCGAAGACCTATGTGCTGAACAGCAATTTCACCTACGATTTCGGAACCTATACCAGCGGTTCCACCTATTACAGCATACCGCAACTGGAACCGGGCAGTCACGAACTCACCTTCCGTGCCTGGGATATCCAGAACAACAGTTCTACGGTGAAGCTCCGTTTCAATGTGGTGAAGGGACTGAGTCCGGCGCTCTTCGATGTGGGCGTAACTGCCAATCCGGCGAAGACCTCCACTACCTTCATCATCAGTCACGACCGCACAGAGAGCGATATGGACGTGGTGGTAGAAGTGTTCGATTCATCGGGCAGACAGCACTGGCGCCATTCCGAAAGCGGTGTACCGGCCTCGGGCAGCTATACCGTCAGCTGGGACCTCACCTCCGATAGCGGCACCCCTCTGGGCACCGGCGTATATCTCTATCGCGTCAAGGTGGCGAGCGATGGCAGCAGCTACACCTCTAAAGTCAAGAAACTCATCATCATCAAATAAAAAATATATTTACAATGGCAATGAAAAGAATCTATAAGATATTCATCTTGGGATGTCTCGCTCTGATGGCATCAGAAGTGAAGGCGCAGGATAAGAAAGACCTCTTCAATCCTGTGAACTATGCAGTCATTTCACAAACCATAGCTCCAGATGCCCGTGGTGGCGGTTTGGGAGATGTCGGTGCGGCTACCGACCCTGATGTCAACTCCCAGTACTGGAATCCGGCAAAATATCCTTTCACCATTTCGCGTGCCGGTGTTTCGCTCAGTTTCACCCCTTGGCTGCGTTCGCTGGTCAATGATATGAATCTTGCCTATCTCTCTGGCTATTACCGTATTGGCGATTACAGTGCCGTATCAGCATCGCTCCGTTATTTCAATATGGGTGAAGTGTTTACCAGTCAGGAGGGTGCCGAGAGTGGCACGGGTATGACCATCAATCCTTACGAGATGTCGGTCGATGTGGCTTATTCTCTGATGCTCAGTGAGAAGTTCTCTCTTGCTGCCGCCATCCGCTGGATCTATTCCGATATGCGCTTCGATTATACCGAAGATAATTCGCCTGCCTCCGCTTTCGCAGCCGATATCGCCGCCTATTACCAGAACTATGTGGTCATCGGCCAGCGCGAATGCCAGTTGGGCTTGGGATTGAATATTTCTAACATCGGTAGTAAGATTACCTTCAGCGGCAAGGAGTATGGCGAGTTCCTGCCAGCCAACATGCGTCTGGGCGCTTCGCTGATGATTCCTATCGACGAATACAACCGCGTTACCCTGGCAGCCGATGCCAGCAAGTATCTGGTGCCTACCGTTCCGAAGCAGGAAGAGGGTGAGGACAATTCTGAATACGAAGACCGTGTGCATCGTGAGTATGATGATATTTCGGGCATCAGCGGTATCTTCAAGAGTTTCAGCGATGCCCCTGGCGGTTTCAAGGAAGAGCTGGAGGAAATCAACTATGGTCTGGGTGCCGAGTATGTATACAATGATAAGTTTGCGCTCCGTGCCGGTTATCATCACGAGAGTCAGAGCAAGGGTAACCGCAAGTACTTCACCGTGGGTGCCGGTTTCAAGATGAACGTCTTTTCGCTCGATGCCGCCTATGTGGTGGCTACCGCCAAGAGTAACCCGCTCGACCAGACTCTCCGCTTCACCCTGTCGTTTGATATGGATGGACTGAAGGACCTCTTTAAGAGATAGTTTTTAGTGATTATTGATTAGTTATTATATGTAGATATGAATATACGTGTAGGATTTGGATATGATGTCCACAAGCTGGTGGAGAACCGCGACTTGTGGTTGGGAGGAATTAAGATAGATTATGAACTGGGATTGCTGGGTCACAGCGATGCCGATGTGCTGATACATGCCATTTGCGATGCCCTGCTGGGTGCCGCCAACATGCGTGATATCGGATATCATTTCCCTGATACGGCAGCAGAGACTCTGAATGTGGATTCTAAGATTCTGCTCCGCAAAACGATGCAACTGATAGCTACCAAGGGCTATACACTGGGCAATATCGATGCCACAGTCTGTGCCGAACGCCCTAAACTCAATCCGCATGTGCCAGCCATGAAAGCCTGTCTGGCAGAGGTAATGGGGGTAGACGAAGACCAGATATCCATTAAGGCAACAACCACCGAGAAACTCGGATTTACGGGCAGAATGGAGGGCATCTCCGCCTATGCCACCGTTCTTATCCAGAAAGGATAGAACGCAAGCAAGGCGACCTGTAAAGGCAAAAGCCTTATAAACCGCAAAGTGTCAGAAAGTTGTTAATTTCCGTTTCTTTTGTTCATTTTTGCTTGATATATATCAAAAAAATGTAAAAACGTCACACTTTCTTGGCTAAATATTTGGTGGATAGCCGAAATAGTAGTAATTTTGCAGCGTCAAAAGGTTAATAGATTGTTTAGGTTAGTAGTAATAGATTTAGGTTTTTAGTTATTAGGTTTTAAGGTAGATTGTTTAACCGATAATTGAGAAAGTCGTGAGACTATTTTGATTAGATTTTTTAAGTTAAACATATTGCATGCCACAGCTCGTTGAGAGTTGTGGTATGTTTTTTTATCCCCATACCCCTCCTTTTCCGACTTCCTCGAAAAAAACATGCCTTTTTATTTTGTTTTGTCTCCGATTTATACTATCTTTGCAGTATCAATCAATATACGCAGCTTTTGCAGTATCAAAAATATACGCAGATGAGAGTACTCATAGTAAATACAAGTGAAAAGACAGGCGGAGCGGCAGTAGCAGCCAACCGCCTGATGGATGCCCTTAACAACAATGGCGTTAAGGCAAAGATGTTGGTACGCGACAAGGAGACTGAAGACATCACCGTGGTCAGTCTGCCCCGTTCGCTCAGGTTGCAGTGGAACTTCCTGTGGGAGCGCTGGTGCGTATTCTTGCATCTCCATTTCTCCCGTCAGCGCCTCTGGGAGGTAGACATGGCAACATCCGGCACCGATATCACCAAGCTCCGCGAGTTTCAGGAGGCAGATGTCATCCATCTCTCCTGGATCAATCAGGGCATGCTCTCACTCAAGAACATCCGCAAGATTATCCGCAGCGGCAAACCGGTGGTATGGACCATGCACGATCTCTGGCCAGCTACCGGCATCTGCCATTATGCGCGCGGCTGCAACCGCTATGCCTCCGCCTGCGGCAACTGTCCGCTTCTCCCCAATAAAGGCAGCAAGAACGACCTCTCAGCAAAGATATTCCGCCGCAAGAAGGAACTCTACCATCGCGGCGCCATCTCCTTCGTCACCTGTAGCCGTTGGCTCGAAAAACAGGCAAAGGGTAGCGGTCTCTTCGTAGGCCAGCGCATCACCAACATCCCGAATCCGATAGATACCCACGTGTTCTGTCCGCAGGATCAGGCAGAGGCGCGTCTGCGTGCCGGTCTGCCAGCCGACAAGCATATCATCCTCTTCGTATCGCAGCGCGTAACCGACGAGCGCAAGGGCATGCGTTATTTCATCGAAGCCATCGACCGGCTGGTAGCGCGCTATCCCGAGATGAAGGAGAATACCGCCATCGCCATCCTGGGCGGCCATTCCGAGGAAGTAAATCTCACCCTGCCGTCCTATTCGCTCGGCTATGTCAGCGATGAGAAGCAGATAGTGGCAATCTACAATTCGGCAGATGCCTTCGTGCTGCCATCGCTCGAAGATAACCTCCCTAACACCATCATGGAGTCGATGGCGTGCGGCGTGCCGAGCATCGGTTTCAGGGTAGGAGGAATACCGGAGATGATAGACCATCAGCAGAACGGCTACGTGGCCAACTACCGCGATACCGAAGATCTGGCGAGTGGCATCCACTGGGTACTCGAAGAGGCCGACAGGGCGGCTCTGAAGCAGGCATGTCTGCAGAAGGTAGCACAGAATTATTCGCAGCATGCCGTAGCATTGAAATATATTGAAGTTTATAACGAGGCGATGGCCTACAAAAACTATAAGTTATGATTAAGTTCACCGTCGTAACCTGTACGTACAATGCCGAGAAGGAGTTGCAGCGTACCCTCGACAGCGTGCAGCGCCAGACCTACTGCAACATCGAGCACATCATCATGGATGGCGGTTCCCGCGACCGTACCCTCCAGCTGGTGAAGGCATATCAGCATCGCAATGCAGTAGGCGAGAGCTCGCACGAAATCGTGGTGATATCAGAGCCCGACAAGGGACTTTATGATGCCATGAACAAGAGCATAGACCGTGCTACGGGCGATTACCTGGTGTTCATGAATGCCGGCGACACCTTTCCTACAGCCGATACGCTGGAGTACGTAGAAGGCTGCGTAGGCGAAGGAGAAGTACTGCCCGGCGTACTTTACGGCGATACCGATATCGTAAACGAGATGGGCCATTTTCTGCGTCATCGCCGCCTAGCCCCACCCAAGAAGCTCACGTGGCGTTCGTTCATCTGGGGTATGCTGGTGTGTCACCAGTCATTCTATGCCCGCACAGACATAGCCCGTGAGATTCATTACGATCTGCACTACCGTTATTCGGCAGATGTAGACTGGTGCATCCGCATCATGCGAGAGTCATCTCGCCGCAAGCTCCCGTTGCGCAACGTCCATGCCGTTGTCACCCATTTTCTGGATGGTGGCATGACCACGCAGTACCATCAAGCCTCCCTGAAGGAGCGTTTCCAGGTGATGCGCACCCATTACGGCCTTCTTCCCACCCTTGCAGTTCATGCCTGGTTTGTGATAAGAGGGGCTTTTAAAAGGTAAAAAGGTAAAAAAAGCCTTCCCCCTTTGCGCCCCCGTTCCCAGCGATTCCATCGCTGGTCCCCTCAAGTCTTGAAAAATAGCCCCTGGTGTGTTTTTACATCAGGGGCTTTTTACTTTATGGGGACCAGCGATGGAATCGCTGGGAACGGGGCCGAACGGGGGTTAGCCCTTTTTTACCTTTTTACTTTTTTACCTTTAAAAGCCCCTTCAGGTCGGTGATGACGGACTGGGTGTAGGCTCTTATCTGAGATTCTGACAGATCGCTGATATGCTCGGGAGCGAGGGCGGCGATGTACTGGCGGGTCTCCATCTCTATCATCGTGGCGATAGGGAGGAGCTTGTGGGCTGTCTTGCCGATGGCTTCTATTGATAACTCGCCATCTGTTGCCTGCTGGAGGTTCTGGAGATGGGATGACAACTCCTGCTTGACGGTGCTGAGTATCTCGGCTTCTGCCTCCGGATCGCCTTCTGCAAAGGTCAGGAGGGCTGCAAAACGGGAATTCTTATTGGCTTCCTCTGCAGTATCCTCTGTTTCCTCTGCAATATCTTCTGTTTCTGATGCAGTATCCTCTGTTTCTGATGCGGTATCCTCTGCTATATCCTCTGCTGCTGATGCTGCATCCTCCAAACCGAGGATTTCTTTCAGTTTCTCTGTGCTGAACGGTTTGAAGAGGCAATCGTCGAAACCGGCTTCTTTCAACTCTCTGATGATGCTGGCATCGTGGGCGGTCATCGCTACTACCTTCATGTGGCTGTGGTTGATGTGCTGAATCATCCTGATGCCGTTCATCTCGGGCATTTCGATATCCATCATCATCAGCGCAGGATGCTCGTTGTGGAGCATGGTGAGCGCCTCGGCTACATGCAGACAGGCAAAGACTTGCCAGCTGTCGCCTACCAGCTTCTTCAGCATCTCCTGAAGCAGACGGAGCTGCAACGGGTCGTCATCGAGTAGCAGTATCTTGTGATTTTCGAAATGGAGCTTGACTGGGGTGAGCGGCTTCTGCTCTTCTGCCTCTTCTACTGCAGGAGCGGTGCCTAAGGCAAGCGGAATGGTGACGGTGAAGGTGCTGCCCTTGTCCTTGACGGATTCCAGACGCAGGGTGCCCTGGAGCAGATTGACCAGTTCCTGGGTGATGTTCAGTCCGAGACCGGTGCCCTCGATGCCCTGGGCACTCTTCAGACGGGTGAACGCCTGGAACACCTTCTGGCGCTCTTCGGCGGTCATGCCCTTGCCGGTATCCCTTACCGAGAAGGTGAGGAGGTGCTGGGGACTGATGGCTGCCTGGATGGTGACGCTGCCCTTATCGGTATACTTGATAGCATTGCTAACCAGGTTGTTGAGTATCTGACGGATACGGAAGGCATCGGCACGGTAGTAGGTCTGAGAACTGCTGATGCCATCGAGCTCCAGATGCAGTTCCAGTCCCTTCTCACGGCTCAGGATCTGCATCTCTCCGGCACACTGGCGGAACATGTCGGCAGGCGAGAAATCTACCGGGTTCAGCTTCATCAGTCCGTTTTCCAACTGGTGATAATCGAGCAGGGCGGCAACGAGCCGGGAGAGATGGGTGGCAGAACCCTTGATGCTGTTGAGGCAGGAGATGCCTTGCGGGTTGTCGACATAATCCTTCATCAGGTCGATGAAGCCCGAGATGCTGGCAGCCGGAGCCTTGATGTCGTGGGTGATGGTGAGGAGCAGGCGTTCGCGCTGGTTCATGATGCGCCTGATTTCCTCGTTAGCCTCTTCGAGATTCTCGCGGTAGATGCGTTCCTTCTGCGTATCGCGGTAGATGTAATAGACGAGGATGACGGCGGCTGTGATGGCTACGATGGCAAGCAGACCTATCTGCCAGAGCAGATTCTGGCGCGCCTGCATCGCCTGGTTGATAGCCTGCTGCATCGCCTGACGTTCGCGCTGGTGGATATCGTTGAGCTGCTGGGAGGAGCGCAGGGCGAGGCGGGCATTGGTTATCTGCAGGTCTCTCACCTCGCGGTTGATAGCCTCGTGGTTATCGCGCATAGACTGCTTCTCCTGGCGGTCAATCTGTTTCAGGATATTGGCTACGTTTCCGGCTACGTTGACCGGGGTAGAGAGGGTATCGGTGACAGCCTGGTTGCTGTCGCGTCTGATGCTGAGTGTTTCGGCATGTTCCTTCTTGAAGGCATCGGCAAGGCGGCGGAAGAAGCCCTTGCGGGTTTTCATCACCTCTACGGTAGTGTTCTTTGCCACATGAGTCTTGGGTGCCTTGGAATGCACGACAACGGAATCTTCGCCACTGTTGAGGCTGTTCATCTTCTCGTGCAGATAGTTGTGGGATGACTTACCCTGCATGGCACGGGTAAGCTGCTGCAGATTGGTCTGTTCCTCCTTGAGCAGGCTCGACATGGTGCTGTCGGCTGCCTGGCGCTTTTCGATATAGTCGCGGGTTGCCTGGTTGATAGCGAGCACGGCTGTGGTGTTGCGATATACCAACCCTATCGCCAGAATCAGTACGATGGCGACGATGATGTAACCCAGGGCTACCTTGAAAGGAACGTTTGTTTTCTGCATCTTCTAATCTTTTAATGTTTTGAGTCTTTTTGCTATTTGCGTGCAAAGTTAATCAAAAATGCGATATAAACCAACGAAAACAGGAGATAAATGCCAAAAGCTGGTCATCTATCTCCTGTTTCATTGAAAGCGACGCGTAATTACTATTTTCTGAAGGTGAATTTACTCTGCTACGGTTGAATTCACTGTTGTTGCTGTAGTGTCTGTAGGAGTCTCTGCTGGGGTCTCAACAGGTGTTGCTGTTGTGTCGGCTGGAGCTACTGTGTCTACTGGTTCTGAACCTGCAACGCTTACCATTCTGTTACCTGCAAATACATTGCTAACTGATACCATTGCTACTGCTGCGATAACTGCAAATACTAACTTTTTCATAATTCTTTTGTTTTTAAATTGTGAATATTATTTTGTTTATTAATTCTCTTGCTGAAACTCATTTGCGAGTTCGCTAAATAATATCACAATAGGCGTGCCAGAAAATGATAAATTTGGTTAAGTATCTGATAATCAGGGTAAATGGTGTTTTGTGCCAGAAACGGGATGTGGGGAAAGTGGGGAAAAGGTGTAGAAAAATTCCCCAATATAGTGTGGAATATATTGGGGAATCGGGGTGTGATATGTTTTACTCCATGCCGTATTTCTTCATTTTGTTGTAGAGAGTCTTGCGGTCGATGGCAAGCAGTTGGGCTGCCTTGCTCTTGTTGCCGTGGGTGGCTCTCAGGGCAGCGGCGATGCTTTCCTGTTCCGACTGTTCGCTGTGCAGCTGCATATTGATTGGTCGGGCTGTGGAGGTCTGTGCCATCGTCTTCTCCAGTTCCTGGGCACCGATATACTTGCCACGGGTGAGCAGGGTGGCGCGCTTCATCACATTGTTCAGTTCGCGCAGGTTGCCCGGCCAGTCGTATGAGGCAATAATTTCGGAGGCTTTGGCATCCAGTCCGAGCACATTCTTGCCCAGTTCCTGGTTGGCATGCTTGATGAAGAGGTTGGCAAAGAGGAAGATGTCGGCACCTCTGTCCTTGAGGGCAGGCATGTAGATGGTAAACTCGTTGATGCGGTGATAGAGGTCCTCTCTGAATTTGCCTTCGGCTACCGCCTGCGCCAGATTCTCGTTGGTGGCACAGATGAGTCGGATATCCACATCAATCTCCTGCGTGCTGCCCAGCGGACGGATTTTTCTCTCCTGCAAGGCTCTGAGGAGCTGCACCTGTACTTCGTAGTTGAGGTTTCCCATTTCATCGAGGAAAACCGTTCCGCCGTTAGCTATCTCGAAGGCGCCCTTCTTATCCTGTTCAGCTCCGGTAAAGGCACCCTTCTTATATCCGAAGAATTCAGATGCTGCCACCTCCTTAGGAATGGCGCCGCAGTCGATGGCATAGAAAGGCTTGTCCTTGCGCAGACTCTGTTCATGGATGCTGCGCGCCACATATTCCTTTCCGGTGCCGCTGGCTCCGAGAATGAGCACTGACATCGGGGTTGGGGCAACGAGCGAAACGAACTCGTAGAGCTGTTTGGAAGCCTCGCTTTCACCTTTTATATATCTGGGCACTTCCGTAGCGCCCTGCTGCTCTTCTTGGGGCGCATCCTGCATGGCGGCAGATTCCGCACGCTGAGGGGCAGAAACCGCTGAAGCGGCCGACTGGATAGCCTCACGGATTTTCTCTAAGAGGATTTCGGGATGGAAGGGTTTAGCCACGTAATCGGTAGCACCCGATTTCATGGCACATACGGCATTCTGAACCTCTGCATAGCTAGTCATTACGATAAAAGGCAGGTGGGCATCGGACTTTCTGATATGCTGGAGCAATACCAGTCCGTCGTGGTCGGGCAGGCGCAAGTCGGAAAGAACCAGATGGAATGCATCGCCGGCTCCCATCGCTTTGATGGCAGCGCCTACGGATGTTACCCTTTCTACATCGAATCCTTTCTTTTTGAGCCAAGTCTGTATCATTGTTCCGAATGCCAAATCGTCTTCTACAATCAATATCCTCTTCATGATGTTCTGTTTTATCCTCTTCTAAAATATCGTTATATATAACTTTGTGCAAAGGTACGGAAAAGTTGTATGGAAAGCTATTTAATTCACATTATTTAGCAATAAAACCGACTAAAATTCTACAAACCCTGTTCTATTATCTTATTTTTAGTGAAAAGAACAATTGTTTTCGGATAAAAGCATGCTAGTTGCTTTATTTTTTGTATCTTTGCAAAGATAAAAATAAGATTTAGAGTCATGAATCCGATAGTACAAACCATCATATTGTCAGCTTCGGCGGTGCGCATGTTGCCGCATATCGCTCTGTATCTGCTCCATAAGAAGAAGATAGATGCCGACCTGCTGAAGGTGCAGGACAGGAAGCCTACGGTGCTTAACCTGATTAAGGCATGCACCCGCGAAAGGAGTTTCCGCAATCTGTTTTATTACCGCATGGGCGAATACCGTTCGGTTTTCATCAGCTGGCTGTTGCCTCCCGAGCGTACGATGACCATCTGGTGCCCGCATATCGGGAAGGGTGCGCATCTGGAGCACAGCTATGCCACCTATCTCAACGCAGAAAGCATAGGTGATGACTTCTACTGTCTGCAGATGGTGACGCTGGGCAACGGCAAGGGCGGCAGGCCTACCATAGGAAATGACGTGAAGATTTATACCGGCGCCACGGTCTTCGGCGGCATCCATATCGGCAACCACGTGACGATAGGCGCCGGTGCCGTGGTATTCCAGGATATTCCCGACGGGGCTACCGTGGTAGGGAATCCGGGGAGAATAGTAAAACAGGAAGATAAAAAAGATTAGAAGATATGGCAGAAACACTGAAGGAGAAAACAGCCAAGGGACTTTTCTGGGGGGCAATGAACAATGGAGCGATGCAGGTTATCGGACTGGTATTCGGCATCATCCTGGGACGACTGCTGTCAAAGGAAGACTACGGAATGATGGCGATGATCAATGTGTTCCCGCTGATAGCGATTGCACTCCAGAACAGTGGATTCGCTTCTGCCATCGGTAACCTGAAGCATCCTACCTCCAATGATTACAACTCCGTGTTCTGGTTTAACATCATCGTGGGCGGTTCTCTTTATGTCATCCTTTTCCTCTGTGCCCCTTTCATTGCAGATTTCTATCATGATGACCGGCTTATCGCGTTGTGCAGGCTGGCTTTCGTCACGATTCTCTTTTCCAGTCTGGGTACGGCTCAGGCTGCATTCCTCTTCAAGAACATGATGGTGAAGCAGCAGGCGAAGGCAAGTATCACGGCGGTGCTGCTGTCGAGTAGCGTGGGTGTGCTGATGGCATGGAATGGCTTTGCCTATTGGTCATTGGCAACCCAGGGAGTGGTCTATGTGGGACTGAATACCCTGCTGGTATGGCATTATTCCACCTGGCGACCTTCGCTGAAGATAGATTTCACGCCCGTGAAGACGATGTTTCCGTTCAGCTTCAAGATAGCTGCCACAACCATCGCCACCAAAATCAATGACAACGTGATGAATATCCTTTTGGGACGTTTCTACAACAATGCCATTACGGGTAGCTACAACCAGGCTTACCAGTGGAACTCGAAGTGTTATCTGCTGTTGCAGGGAATGCTGAATCCGGTCATCCAGCCTACCTTGGTGAATCTCTCTGACGACAAGGAGCGCCAGCTGATGGCTTTCAGGAAGATGGTGAGGTTTATCTGCTTCCTTTCCTTCCCCCTGCTGTTCGGACTGGGACTCGTTTCCAATGAGTTCATCATCATCACGCTTACCGAGAAATGGCAGTCGAGCGCAGAACTGCTGCGCATGCTGTGCGTGGGCGGTTCGGTGATGCCGCTATATACGCTGTTTTCCAACGTGGTGATCAGCAAGGGTAAATCTGGCGCCTATTTCTGGTGTACGGTATCGCTGAGCGTTACCCAGATTGTGCTGATGCTGTTTCTCTGGCCTTACGGCATCCGTCTGATGGTATCTGTCTACGTGGCATTGACCATCATCTGGATGTTTGTATGGTATGCGCTGGCTTACCGCTATATCAGCTACCGTCCGCTCGACTTTCTGAAAGATACCTGTCCGTTCCTGCTGGCGGCTCTGGGCGTGATGAGCCTTACCTATCTGGCAACGGCGGGCATTACCAATCTGGCATGTCTGCTCCTGGCAAGGGTTGTGATGGCTGCCGTATTATATTTCGTGGTCATGAAGACAGCCCGGGTTGCCATTTTGGACGAGTGTATCCGTTTTGTATTAAAGAAAAAATAGAAGAATATGATGGAAAATCAGGCAAGACAATATAGTAATGAGGAGCTGAGAGCCCGGTTTAATCCCGAAGGTTCCCAGTTGTGGAAGCATCAGCAGAGGATGGTAGAGCTGCTGCTGGCTTTTGATGCCATCTGCAAGCGCCATCACATCCGTTACTGGCTGATAGGCGGTACGCTGATAGGTGCAGCCCGCCATCAGGGTTTTATTCCCTGGGATGATGACATGGATGTGCAGATGCTGCGGGAGGATTATCTGAAGATGATAGAGATTCTGCCCCGAGAACTGGACGGGACGATGGCGCTGCAATGCAGACAGACGGATGAAAACTATTTCTTCCAGTATGCCAAGTTGAGAGACCGCCGTTCGGTGCTGGATGAGAACAACGGCTATGACCGGATTTTCAAGGAGCGGGGCATCTACATAGACATCTTTCCTATCGACAAGCATCCCAAATGGTTGCAGCGGCTGTCGATGCAGACCATCGGACACACCTATAAGATATTGAAGCGGAAGGATCTGAAGAATGAGGTGATTATCGGCAAGGTGATGCGCTGGGTGCATCTGAATGAACGGGTGATTTATCCGGTGATGAGGGGCATCGCCAAACTGACCGGTGGTGCTTATCTGGATGCTTTCGGTGTGCCTTTTGTCGTAGAGCGCCATCTGGAAGACATCTTCCCGCTGACTACCCTGGAGTTTGAGGGGCATCAGATGCCTGTGCCGGGCAACTACGACAAGGTGCTGACCGACCAATATGGCAACTATATGCAGTTGCCGGATCTGGACAAGGTGAATCTGCACGTCGGCAAGTTGGAGTTCAAATCATGAACCAGTTATAAATGGAAAATTCCAGCAACTAAAGCGATTGCTTGAGTTGCTGGAATTTTTGTTGGCAGTGCTGTTTATAGCTGTAACCGAACCATTTGCGCTGGTATTTTCTATAGGTATAGATGGTGCAGAATCTGAGGGAATCGAAGAGGGAATGTCTGCCCACCTCATAGATGGTAGGCGGAATCCTGACAAAATACAGGTCTGCCACCGTATCGAAAGCCGAGAAAGCCTTTACCCCCGGCAGACTCAGCAGCCATTCCTCAGCCATGAACCGGTTGTGCAGCTTGGTATCTTCGTCTAGGGCAGGGAGCGTTCTGAAATAAGACGCCTTCGCCCACCAGAAGTTGCCGGCATACATCTTGTTCCTGAAAGGAGGGAAGAGATAGCTTCCGTAGGTATCATATCCCGCTTCCAGGGTGTTGACAGCCACTTTCCACTGGTTCATCAGGAAATATTCCATCATTCTTCTCCATGCCACAATCTTATCCACGAATCCCTTGAATTCCCTGTCTTCCTGATGCAGGGTAGTCTGATAGGTGATTCCCTTGGTATGGAAATAGTAGAAGAGGAAGTCTTCGTGCTGCGATTTCTCATACATATAGTCGAGTGCCGGAAATTCGAATCGCTGTGGATTGGTGGTCTTGGAAACAAATTCTATCTTATCTGCCGCATATTGTCGCAGGATATCTTCTAATTCCATGATGTCTTCGTTGTTTCTGGCGATACAGCTGATATAGAGACGGTTGCTAGCCTCGAGCAGTCCGCTGTCGGCGAGATGCTGCATCTGTTCCCTTACCATCTCTTTCCAGTTGGCGTCGCAGAAGATATGGTAGATGCCGTAGATGGGAGTAGAACAGGCTGGAGTATGGCTCCAGGACGACAGGTCCTTGCGCTCGTATATTCCCAATGTACTCTTGTATATTCTCTTTAGAATGGATGTCATGATGCTGATGGATGCTTTTTAATGAGATGCAGATGATGCTTTCAAGGAATTGATGAGACGCTGGAACATGGTTTTCATGTCGTATCTTGGCGTCCAGCCGAGCTGATGCACCTTGCTGCAGGACAGACGGAGCCGGGTCATCGGAGAATAGCCCATGCCTTCTTTCAGCTGGATAACCGGCTGGATATCCGGATTGAAGGTGTTGCAGAGGAACTTCGCCATATCGATGATGGAAATATAGGTTGACTCGTTGGCAACATTGTATGCCTCGCCGTCTTCACCCTTCAGCAGGATAAAAAGGATTGCCTCGATGGCATCAACCGTATAGCAGTAGCAGCGGCTCAGTTCACCGGTGGTATGGAGAACGATGTCTTCTCCGGCAATGATGTTGCGGGCAAACTGTGCGAAGACGCGGTTGTCATCTGCTGTAACTCCTGCTCCGAAGGTCTGGGCGAGGCGGGCTGTCTTGACATGCACCCCATATTCGCGGGCATAGGCATGGCAGAGACATTCGGCTGCTCTCTTGGCTACGGGATAGCTGCTGCGGGTATCTGAAAGATGGATGTAGCCCTGCTCTTCCTCGCTGAGCGGATGGGAATCATCATAGATGCTTCCATATACCTCCAGGGATGAAACATTGACGATAGAGGCGGTGTTCTGTAGAAGGGCGAAACGCAGGAGCTGGGCTGTGCCGTCGAAATCGGTCATCATGGTTTCTACCGGCTTGCTGACAAAGTATTGGGATGCAGTAGGACTGGCAAAATGCACCAGATAATCGATGTGAACCTCCTGCGGCATCTCCTCTGTCTTGCTGAAATCATGCTTCAGGATCACGATGTTCTTGCCCAAAACCTCTGCAGAATGGGCATCTTCCTGAGGATGACCCAGTACCTGCTGCGCCTTTTCTTCGTTTCTTACGAAGCATACGATGGTCAGGTTCAGTCCGTGCTGTCTGTCGAGTTCTTCCAGGCAATGAACCATGCAGGAGCCCAGTAAGCCCGTAGCTCCCGTAATGCCGATGGTCTTGTTTCTCAGTTGTCCGTAAAGCGGAAAGTTTTTGGCAAAGTCTTTCCAGTCTTCCAGTTCTATTTCGTTATGTTTCATATCTTCTCTATCTTTATCAGAAACCGAAAATCTGCTGGTTCTCATGTACCGTTACCATGGCACGGAACACAAAGAAATCGGTTGGTGTTGTAATCTTGATGTTCTCCATCGGACCGATGATGGTACCGAGTTTATAGCCGTAGTGGCTCATCATCGTACAGGAATCGATGAAGTTGTGTCTGCCTTCTTCAATCGCCTTGCGGTGTGAAGAGAGGATGTCTTTCAGTCGGAAACTCTGTGGTGCTCTGGCAATCAGAGAATTGTCGCGTTCCGGAATTTCCAACGAGTTGTCTTCCTGTTTTACGATGAAAGTCTCTGTGGCTGGTATACAGGTGATGCAGGAGCCGCATTCTTCCACCTTTCGGATATTGTCTGTAATGGTTTCCTCGGTGATGAGTGGGCGTACGCCGTCATGAATGAGCACGTTGGCATCTCTGCCGCCGGCAAATTCCTCGGCAGCACAGAGTCCGTGATAGATGGAATCCTGTCCGCTGTTGCCACCCGGTACAATCTTCACCACCTTGCTGATTTCGAACTTGCGTATCATCTTCTCCAGAAAAGGAATCCATGATTCGATGCAGGCTACGACGATGCCATCTATCTCCGGATGATTGTCGAACAATTCCAAAGTATAGATGATGATAGGTTTGCCATTCAGTTCCAGAAACTGCTTAGGTCTTGATTTGGTGTGCATTCTGAGGCCGGAGCCTCCTGCAAAGATGACTGCTATGTTCATAAGATTCCTTTTTTAGAGAGTTATTATAAAGAATGGGGCTTTTTGGGCCGCTTATTTCATGACCTGGGTTGCCTGGTCTGACATGTAGGTGAACAGCCAGTAGCCATTCCATGCCCAGAGATACAGGGTGAGTAACCAGCAGAAATATCTCAGGATAACCTGTTTGCCCGGTGTGAGCGTCTTCATCAGATAGGCGATGGCAATAGGAATGATGAATATCCAGTGGCAAGCCATGATATACATCTCGTTCAGACCGAATCCCATCACAAAATGGATGACGATGTCTAATCCTAGCCAGCTCAGTACCAGGAGGAAGAATTTGTGCCGGATGCCAACCACGATGCCGATGATGAACAGCAGCGAGATGATGGCTTCGATGACATAATTGAATGCATAGTTATACTTCACGATGGTAGGGCGGTTTACGCACATATCGTCCAGGAGATAAGAGTCGTGGAGCTGGATGGATTCTCCCATCATGTTGTGAATCAGGGCATCGGTCCTGGAAGTTGACGTATCGGTCCATTTCCAGAATCCCTCCTGCTTCATCGGTTCTCCGGTATGTGCCAGAACCCAGGCATGATGGATGGAATCCTTGCGCTGCTGTTCCGGGTCTTTGGCATGTGCCTTTACCTCAATCTGCTTGTCTGCATGAAACTGGGGCTCCCTTACCTCCGTATAGATAAGATAGGCAGTAGTTACCAGCAGGATGGCTGGCAGAATCATAGCCACGAGATTCTTAGGGGCAAAGACCTTCCTGCCGTTGGTAAACCAGGCTGCCAGATAGGTCTTGGCAATGTTGCTGAGGGTGACTCCTCCGGTCAGGAAACTGAGGATGCCGATGGTCCAGGCAGACAGTTGGCGTCTCTCCTTCATCGCCATGCCTGCCAGATACAGCGTCATGGTCAGCATGAGGAGCGACCAGCAGAAGTGGTCCGGTACCAGCATGGATACCATCACCATACCGAAGGAATAGAGCATGGCAGAGAAAAGAATGCAGTCTTTCTTCTTCAGTTCTATGATTTCCCGGAAGATGCGGTATACGAAGATGAAGGAATAGAAGGCGCTTGCTATGAGCAGGATTGCCATGAATATCATCGCATAGTTGGTATCGCCCGAAGATATCAGTTCCTTATTGATGAGATAGAAGGGATAAAGGATGACAGCAAAGAGCGGATGGCGCGGAATCTCGAAATAGAGTTTGCCATTCGACATAAAGATATACGACCATGCATCAAAGCCGGATACATGGAAGGTTTTGGCGAATAACTGCCAGAAGCTGACGTGGTGCGCTCTGAGGAAAAGGTTGCCGTATTTGTAGAAGAACAACCCGTTGAGCAGTACGAATACCAATAGAGCCACGAGGCCCGGTATCCTTTCTTCTTTCTTTATTTTAAAAATATTCTTCATTGTCTTATTCTTATTTTGGGTGCAAAGTTAGTGTAAAAAATTGATTGTGAGAAGAAAAATGAGGAAATATTTCGTTTTGTCTGGTTTTTGTGGCGGTTTTATTTGGCGTTGTCTTCTTTTTAAGTTATCTTTGCAGAGGTATAGTACTGAATTTGCTAGTAAGCTCCACACGCCCTGAAAGGGCAGAAGCTCCTAGCCCAGGGCAACACCCTGGGTTTTTATGGGCGCAAACTTGTCGCCCTGTAAGGGCAAAAGCTTTAAAGAACTAGTCAATTTACAAGGCTTTTGCCCTTACAGGGCGCCTTGCTGGTTGCTGTTTATACCCAGGGTGTTGCCCTGGGCTAGGAGCTTTTGGGCCTTCAGCCCGTTCTTAAACCACTTGTGAAAGTTCAGTATGGTATATTGAGTTGGCTAATGATGTAAATAAGAAATATATATGAAACAACCAGCTAAGATTGATGTCGCCGTATTGATGCTCTTCTTCAATCGTCCCGACAATTTTCAGAAAGTGTTCGACGAGGTGAAGAAGGCTCGTCCCGCCAAGTTGTTCCTTTATCAGGATGGAGCAAGGGGCGAACGTGACGTGCCGGGTATCGAGGCTTGCCGTCAGATTGCATCAGATGAGAATATTGATTGGGAGTGCGAGGTTCACCGCTCTTATCAGACAAAGAACCAGGGATGCGACCCATCGGAGTATCTCTCCCAGAAATGGGCTTTCTCGATGGTAGACAAGTGTATCGTACTGGAAGATGACGATGTGCCGAGCCAGTCGTTCTTCCCTTTCTGCAAGGAGATGCTCGACCGCTATGAGCACGATGAACGCATCGCCATGATTGCCGGATTCAATGAGGATGAGATAACGCCCGATTGCGAGGACAGCTATTTCTTTACCTCTATCTTCGCTATCTGGGGATGGGCTTCCTGGCGGCGCGTGGTGGATAAATGGGAGGGTGACTATGCCTTCCTGCGCGACAAGCAGGCTATGCAGCGTCTGCAGTCGCTGGTGAAGCAGCGCGGATACCGCAAGGATTTCATTCCGATGTGCCGGGATCATGCCCATAGCGGCAAGGAGTTTTATGAGAGTATATTCTGGGCTTCGATGCTGCTGAATTCCAGTCTGGCTATCATGCCATCCAGGAATCTCATCAACAATCTGGGTCTCTCTGCAGATTCTACCCATTTTGCGGGTAGCATGAAGACCACCCCGAAAGCTTACCGCCGTATCTTCACGATGAAGCGCCATGAACTGGAGTTTCCGCTGAAACATCCTAAATATGTGGTGGAAAACGTAGATTTCAAGGAACGGTTGTACAAGACCAATGCCTGGGGACATCCGCTCATCAAGATGTCGCGCTCTCTGGAGGAACTGCTGCTGAACTTGCGCTATGGCAATTTCTCGGGTATCTTCAAGGCAATGGGGCGCCGCTGGCGCAAAATGCTGGGAAGTGATAAGCACGTTTAATCGCAGACTCAAGTTTCGCAAGTTCAGAAGTTAAAGGAGTTAAAGAAGTTAAAGAAGTTATCACTCCCTACGGTCGTTCGGGAAGTTAAGAGACAATAGTCTTCTAGCTTAAACTTAGGACATTTGTCCCTTAACTTCCCTCTAACTTCCCTTAACTTCCCCACATGCGAAAGATCTTTTATTTAGCAGAAATATCCGATAATCAGGATGCCGTTATATATCAGCAGGAAGAGTCCTATGGTGAGCAACAGACTCTTCAGACAGAGGCTGTAGCGCTGATGCCTGGTTTCTTTCAGAAGGAAACCGATGGCGATAGGGAGGGCATATATCCAATGGCCTGACATGATATATACTTCGTTGAGACCGAATCCGAGTCCGATATGTAGCAGCATGTCGAGGCCGAAATACGACATGACCAGCCAGAGATACCTGCTCTTTCTGCCAGCCCAGATGCCGGCAAGGAACAGGATGATGATAAGTGCCTCTACGATATAGTTGAAGGCATATCGGTAGTTGACGAACATCGGGCGGTGGCGCAATTCATCCTGCAGCACGTAATCCTGATGCAGCTGGATAGATTCGCCCATCAGGTTCTCTACGATAGACAGGGTTCGGGAACTGGTGGCATCGGTCCAGTTCATGAATTCGCCTTTCATGATAGGGGCACCTTGCTTAGGTCCTCTTTTCTTTCTGGCTTCATTCCGGGCCAGTTGCTTTGCCTTCTGTATGCTGTCGTTCTTGGCTTTCTGTGCTATTTCTTCAGGCGTAATAATCTTCAGACCTCTTTGGATGGAATCTTTTGTCAGCGAATCCTTTATCTGTTTGAGTTGTGCCATACGCTCCTGTCGGGCTTTCTTTTCGGCAGCCTTCTTGGCTTTCATCTCCTTTCGTGCCATCTCGACAGGCCATACGAAGGTGCGGTATTCCCATCGGCAGAATCCCCATAGCAGGGCTGCTGGCAGGATGACTGCCAGAAGGAGATATTTAGGGCAGAAGAAACGCTTTCTGTTGACAAAGAGGGCTGAAAAGAAGATTTTCAGACCATTATTGAGTGATGTGCCGGCTGTCAGAACGAAATATACCACCGTTTGCCATATCTTGAGCGGGTGGTTATGTTTGATTCTGCGTCCGGAGACGTAGAGTGCCAGAATGAGCAGCAGCATGGAGATGACGAAGTGGTCGGGCACGATGCAGGTTACCATGACGTAGCCGAAGGAGAAGAACAGCAAGGTGAGAATAGAGGATGTTGCCTTGTCCAGTTCCAGCACTTCGCGAAAGATTCTCTGCAGGAAAAGGGTGGCATAGAACCCGCAGAACATCTGGATGATTACTGCGATGAAAAGGGCACAGTTGTAACCTGTGAGTTTCATCAGTCCCATATTGATGAGGTAAGGGATATACATGTAAAAGGCGAGCAGCGGGTGGCGGTATACATTATATGCCGCATTCCAATCGCTTAATACCCAATAGGTTAAAGGGTCGAAACCGGATACGCAGAAGTGGCGGATGAAGTTCTTGTAATAGTCATCCGTAACGAGGGTAAAGGTACCGGCATAGCGGGCTATCACTACACCGTTCAGTATGGCCAGTGCCAGGAAGATGCCCAGTGCGAGCCATCTTTCCTCTTTCTTGATTTTAAAAATATCGAATATCTTTTTCATATCTTTTTTTTATCGTGTTTTGGGAATCCCCTTATTTCTTCAGGAAGAACCTTACCAGGAGGAAGTTTACCGGGATGCAGATGCAGAGGGTGGGTATCATAGCCAGTTGTTTGGCTAGACCCAAGCCTACGAAGAGGTTGAGGCAGAGGGTCTGCATCGAGTAGTTGACGATGTGGGAGAGGGTGAATCCTGCTCCGCGCTTGGCATTCGCCTTTACCTTGAAGGTATAGCGGGTACTGGCGATGAAATTGAAGATGAAACTCACGATATAGGCGATGGTGTTGGCTGTGGTAGCCAGACTGTGGTCGCCCATGTTGGGGATGAAATGGGTCAGTGCCGGCATCATAGCCAGGTAGATGACATATTGCAGTACCGTAGCCAGTCCGCCTACGATTCCGAATCTGATGACTTCGCCCAGCTTCTCTCGCTTGGCATCATCCATATTATTTATCTTGTTCTTGATATTCATGTTGCAAAAGTACTTCAAAATCTCCAAATTACCAAATATATCCTGGTATTATTTATCTCAGTATCTTTCCTTTTCCGAAGAGATAAGCCAGATGGGTCTTCTCCATCATCTTGGCGATGCCGATGCTTCCGGCTATAGCGATGAAAATGGTAACGAGGGCAAAACAGATTTCGCTCCTGTCCCAGCTAAAGAGGGGATGATAGAACTTGGCTGCCATCGTAAAGATAGGGTGGAAGAGGTAGATGGGCAGCGTGTTGCGGCCTATATATAATAAGGTGTCCTTGATTCTGCTGGTTACTCTTGCCACTTTTTCTATCTTCGGACTGAAATCCTTGAAGCGTTCGGGAGTATCGAACAGGTGTTGCAGGAACAGTAGGGTGCTGATGCAGCACCAGCAGGAGAAGACGACAGCCAGACTTCCCCAGTTGTACCAGTCGTTGCGGTAGAGCAGATAAATCCATAGGAAGATGGCAAAGAACTCGTGGCGGAACAGCTTGCTCCACTCCATTTTGCTCTGTCGGATGACCACGCCGATGAAGTAATAGGCAGCTGCGCTTGCCGACAGGGCTGGCGTTTCTGATATCAGAAGCAACGTAACAGCGAAGACGAAAAGACTGGCATAGGTATCTCTTTTCGTATAATTCTTGCGTAAATCATTCCAATTCCTTCCATGGAAGCAGAAGTAGTAGAGTGCTCCGCAGATAATCATGGTCTGGATGAACCAATAAGGACCGATGGAAGTAACGAATATCTTCTCACAAATCTGAGAGAGGGAGAGTTCCGTGATGCCATCTCTCACCGGCATGAAATAGGAGAGGACCGAGAATCCTGTCACCATGATGACGTAAGGTAAGGCGAGACATTTCAGATAGTTTCTCATCTGTTTTCCTGTCTTCTCGATATTCACGAGATAGCCCGTGATGATGAGGAAGGTAGGCATCATGAACGAGAGAATGCCTGCCTTGAGTTGGGGGTATGCGTTGCCGAAGCTCACGATATGAATCAATATCATGAGAATAATGAGGATGGCTCTTATCCAGTCGATGTCTGTATTCCTTTGTTTCATAATGAATATATTCAAAATCTTTACTTGTTGGTGTTACAATTGGGGGCAAATATACATAAAATATTCTTTTCCTCAAAATCTTTTTGCCTAAAATTCCCCCAGATTCTCAAAATCTTGCCTGTGTAAGTCTTAAAGAACTGTACGGCACGGGCTGAAAGCTCAAAAGCTCTTAGCCCAGGGGGATAATAGCAATCTACAAGGTATTCTATAGCCAAATCGAAGGAAAATTGCTCGATTTGGCTAAAGAATCCTTGTTTTTCTCGGATATGCGCATTCGTAATCGTATGGCTGATTTCGTGGCAGAAACAGGGATAAAAAGTGGCATTATCCCAACGATGATTACTACTTTTGGCGTGCGCCTTACGCAGTATGCAGCCTTGGCTCAAGTACAAATTACAATGGATGACCTGTTCGTATAAATTCGTATAAACAAATACGAGGACTACCTCCACTTTGGGGAACTGCTACAGTCCACTTTGGGGAACTGCTACAACCTGCCACTGTTAGCCCCGACTTTTGGATAGAATTAGCCATTGTTTGCCCCGACTTTTGGATAAAATTAACTATTGTTTGCCTTGACTTTTGGATAAAAGTTGTATCTTTGCACTGAAAATCAATAAATTACGCAAAATGGCATATTACAAACGAAACATAGATAAAAAACTCCTGGAATGGAAGGTTTCTCAAAGAAGGAAACCTTTGCTTATACGTGGAGCCAGACAAGTAGGAAAATCTTCTGCTGTACGTCAGTTAGGCAAAGCGTTTAAGTACTTTGTGGAGATAAATTTAGAGAGTCAACCATCCATAAGAGGACTCTTTTCAAAAGATATTGACGTGCATAGAACGTGTGAAGGCATAAGTGCAACTACCGGAATCCCTGTAATACCTGGAGAAACTCTACTCTTCATAGATGAGATACAAGTTAGCCAGGAAGCAATCATGTCGCTCCGTTATTTCAAAGAGGATTATCCGGAACTACATGTCATCGCAGCCGGCTCATTACTGGAATTTACCTTAGAGGAACTTCCTTCCTTTGGAGTGGGGAGAATACGTTCACTCTACATGTACCCTTTTTCCTTTGATGAATTTCTCATGGCACAGGGACTGGATACCACTATAAGTTACAAGCAGCAGGCATCACCCTCATCTCCGCTTCCTGATGCCGTTCACAACAAACTGGTAGACCAGCTGAAGACCTTCTATCTGGTGGGTGGCATGCCTGCAGCAGTTACAGAATGGATTGAGACCCAAAGTTATTTGGAATGCGCTCATGTCCATAACGATATTCTGGATACCTATCAGGACGATTTTGCCAAGTATAAGTCGCGTATATCTCCAGCTTTATTGAGAAAGGTCTTGCGTTCCGTTGCTTTGCAGGCTGGCAGTAAGTTTGTTTATAGACAGGTTGCCGATGATGTTCATTCTTCGGTCATCAAAGATGCACTTCATCTATTGACATTAGCAGGACTCATAAAGCCGGTAACCCATACTGATGGAAATGGAGTTCCACTTGGTGCAGAAGAGAATAGTAGCTACAGAAAATACCTTTTCTTAGATTTGGGGCTGATGCAAACCATGTTGGGTACTCCTGCAGCTAATATCCTTTTGGCTTCGGATGTTGATTTTGTCAATAAAGGGGCGGCTTCAGAAATGTTCGCTGGCTTGGAACTCGTCAAGAATCACGACTGTTTCCAAAAGGCAGAGATGTACTATTGGCAGAATCTGTCAAAAGGAGCCAATGCAGAAATTGATTATCTGGAAGCGAAAGATGGTGTGGTTATACCGATTGAAGTGAAAGCTACTACCAGGGGCAGTATGCAAAGTTTATGGCTATTCATGAGAAAGAAAGCGCTCCATCATGCAGTTCGTACATCCTTAGAGAATTTTGGAGAGTTTGAATACATTGATAAAGAATCTCAAAATGCCTGTCGCCACGTAGATGTAATCCCACTTTATGCAATGAGTAATTTATGCAAACTAAGCGTTGCTCCGAAAGGGGATTAATGGCAACGTCAGGCGTAAGAGGTAAAGGTCGACAAGTTTTCATTTGGTATAGTATCTTTACAATTTTATCTTTCGAAAGAGTGCGGAAGTTTGAATCAAAACAGGCTAACAAAGGTTACATGTAGGGACAGCATAACGAACATGCTGCCCCTTTTTTCGTATTATTGGCATTACGCAAAACGGACTTTCAGGAGACTCTGAGAGACGGAAGAGAGTGACTATCCGGCTACAAATGCTGCTCTGGATGACAGGAAGCCTAAATTGCTAATTTTTGTAAAACACCAGAGAGAAGCGACATTTTTATCGAAAAAATCCCTTTTAGTTGTCGCATTCCCCCACCAATGCGACACCTAAATGATAGGAATGCGACACATAGGCAGGGGAATGCGACACCTTTTTCCAAATATTTTTTGTATATTTGCGGCATGATTGCGAGATTGGAGCCATGCCGGATTGCTGTCCGGCATACCTGTTCATCATGCAGGCAAGCCTCTTATGTTTCCAGGAATGATCTTCGCTCTGATGATCCAATGGACATGATAGCGAAGCCTATCCCATCATAGAGGAAAGCTCCTGATCTTTGCGATAAACTGGCAAGCAGATATATAAGACAAAATATTAACATTAATCATTTATAACAAAACGTGTATGAAAAAGAAACAATTACACAAATCGAATTGGCTCGTCACGATGCTGCTGCTCGTGATGGCTATCCTCATGCCTTATGGGGGGGCATGGGCACAAACACCTTCCAAGCCTTCCATTGGTGATGGAGTAGACAATCCTTATCAGATATCCACAGCTGCCGAACTGGCGTGGTTCCGCGACTATGTGAACGGAACTATTGGGGACGAAGGCGAAGCAGCAGGAACTACTCACTCATCAGCATCTGCAAAGCTGATTGCTGATATCGACTTGTCTGAGTTCTGCCATGCGAAGGATGCCGCCAAGAATACTGATGAACTCAGCTGGACTCCTATTGGTAACTCTGGTAATAAGTATCAAGGTACATTCGATGGCAACGGGAAGACCATCAGTAATCTCTACATCAATGCCACCTCTAATTATACCGGTTTCTTCGGCTATGCTGATAGGGGCAGCATCAAGAACATCACGTTCAATAAAGCGAAAGTAAAGAATGATAAAGCAGATACTGGAATTTTGGCAGGAAACGCAGGTTCTTGTATTATTGAAAATATCAAGACCTTGGCAAACTGTTCGGTAGAAGGAAAAAACTACGTTGGCGGAATAGCAGGAGATGCTAACGGCAACATCAGCAACTGCGAAAACCGTGCAACAGTGAAGGGTATAAGATCTCTCGGAGGAATTGTAGCTGCCTATTCCGGTAATTCCATCACTTCATGCGCCAATTATGGTACCGTAACATGTGCGAACGGAATCGTTGGTGGCATGGTTGGAACTTTTGCCTCTGGAACCATTCAGAACAGTGCCAACTATGGCGATGTAACAGGAACTTCTTATGCCGGAAATTTGATAGGAAATGCTCAAAGTTGCAATCTGAACAATGTGCTTGGCACTGGTAATGTTACTGCTACTTCTGATACAGAGCGTGCCGGTCTCCTTGTTGGACACATAAACAATTCCTCCAGCACCGCTTCTGGCATCTTGGCATACAACAGCAGCGCGAAGCTTACCATCAATGGAACAGAGCAGACAGGTGATGCAGTCAAGGCTATCGGATATGGCTCATTGACATCTGCCGAAAAGATAATGGCATTTACTGAAGAACAGTTGAAGAGCGGACTGGTTGCCAATCAGCTTCAGAAAAACATATCAGGAAGTGCAAAATGGGGGCAAAAACTGAACACAAACGATTATCCTTTACTTGGCTCTGCTGATGAGGTTTACTTGGATGGTAATGTGACAATGACTTGTTTAGGCGAGCTGGAAGGTACAGGTACATTTACCAATACCAAGCCTGCAAAAGAGGGCACATTTACATTTAAGCATGGCGATAGTCCCAAACATCACAAATTCGTGGCTGCTACCTGCACCACAGATGGCAACATCGAATATTGGGAATGTAATCTTTGTCATAAGTCTTTCTCGAACGAGCAGATGACACAAATGGTGAGCAGTCTTGTAGTATTATCAGCTACCGGACATGAATATGATGAGAACGACAAGTGCACGAAGTGTCTGCAGGAAATTCCTTTCTTGAAATTGGGCAACAATGCCATAACAATCGAAAAGGTATTTGGCGATAGGAATGAAATCAGCGGTTACAACCTTTATAAATATACAGCTCCAGAAGATGGCACATTGGAGGTGAGGGCAAACAGCAACGGTAAAGATACCTATGGTACCCTGTGGGAGAGCCGTACGGCTGAATATTACTTGACATATAATGATAATATCAATGGCATTGACTTCAAAATCACCTATACAGTAACGAAAGGCACCACATATTATATCGGTGCACGAGAATACAATGGCAATGCCATCGAAGGCGAAGTCAAGCTGAATGTAAAACTGAATGGTATTGATTATGAATTGCCAGCAGGTATGATTGGTAAAGGAACCGAGGCGGAACCATTTGTGCTGAAGACGGCAGAGCATCTGGCATGGTTCCGTGACTACGTGAATGATAATCATCCTAGCACCTGTACAAAGATTGCCGATGATGTGGAAGAAATTGATATGAGCACTGTATGCCATAAGGCTGATACCGAAAAGCAGGTAACAGAGCTCAGCTGGACTCCTATCGGTAACTCAGATAATATGTATCAAGGTACATTCGATGGCAACGGGAAGACCATCAGTAATCTCTACATCAACGCCACCTCTGGTGATGCCGGTTTCTTCGGCTATGCAGGTAATGGCAGCATCAAGAACATCACTTTCGACAATGCGAAGGTGAATAGTACTGGTAATAATACTGGAATTTTGGCAGGATACGATGGGTATTGTATTATTGAAAACATCAAGACCTTAGAAAAATGTTCGGTAGAAGGAATTGAAAACGTTGGCGGAATAGCAGGATCTACAATTGGCAACATTATCAACTGCGAAAACCATGCAATGGTGATGGGTGCATCCTGTGTAGGAGGTATTGTTGGTTATTATGACGGTTCCTACAGATCCATCACTTCATGCGCCAATTATGGTTTTGTAACAGGAAGTGCGGCTAACGTTGGCGGCATGGTTGGATATTTTATCGCATCCCCAGGAACCATTCAGAATTGTGCCAACTATGGCGATATAACGGGAACTTCAAATGTCGGAAACTTGATAGGAAATGCTCAAAGTTGCAATCTGAACAATGTGCTTGGCACTGGTAATGTTACTGCTACTTCTGATACAGAGCGTGCCGGTCTCCTTGTTGGACACATAAACAATTCCTCCAGCACCGCTTCTGGCATCTTGGCATACAACAGCAGC
>NZ_JAHOEA010000157.1 GCF_019127135.1 Segatella copri
GCATGGCGAACAACCTCAACCAACTTACCAAGCTGTCGCATCAGAGAGGTTTCCAGGAAACCCATGTGTATGTGGTGGACTTGTTGAAGAGATTGAAAACCGTCCTTGTCGAGTATCGGCAAGGAAATTCCAAACCTAATCCAAGCGGAATGAACAGAAGGGAGGATACACCATGATAGGCAAGCTAAAGAAAGGCAGCTCATTTGGTGGTTGCATCCGCTATGTTACAAGCAAGGACGAGGCGAAAATCATCGCCTCGGATGGTGTGTTACTCGGCACGAACGCCGAGATAACGCAAAGTTTCGAGCTACAGAGGCAGCTAAATCCAAGGATTAAGAAGCCTGTGGGACACATTGCTTTGAGCTTTAAGCCCGAGGACAAGCCACGTTTGACGGATGAGTTTATGGCTAAGATTGCCCTTGAATACATGCAGATGATGGGCATCACCGATACCCAATTCATAATTGTAAGGCATCACAACACGGACAATCCACATTGTCATATCGTGTACAATCGCATCAATAACGAGGGCAAGCTCATATCAGACAGGAATGATTACAGGCGTAATGAGCAAGTGACCAAGGCTCTAAAATCCAAGTATGGACTGACCTACGGAACGGACAAGAGCAAGACTAACACTCGCAAATTGCGCAATGCAGAGCGTGCAAAATATGAGATTCACAATGCTGTAAAGAGCGCATTGAGAATGGCAGATAGCTGGGACGAGTTCAAAAGTGAACTTGCAAAACGAGGTGTTCACTTAGAGTTTGTCTATATGGATAAGGAGCAAACCAAGGTTCAAGGCATCCGTTTCAGCAAGGATGGATATAGCTTCAAGGGTACGCAGATTAGCCGAGGCTATAGCTTAGGCAAGCTGAATACAAGGTTTGAGGGAATGGAGAACCGTGTATCACCAAAATCCAACTCTACTCTGCAATACGAACAAGGCTATCACAAGAACAACCAGGAGCCATCCATATCGGAGAGCAGTCAAGACCCTTGGGA
>NZ_JAHOEA010000158.1 GCF_019127135.1 Segatella copri
GGCGGTGAGAACGGTAATGACGAAATTCAGAATTTTCTTGAGTGTTTCTCTTTTCATTTTCATTTGATTTTTAAGGTTAATAAATGGATTGGGGACTCGGATTTCCAATATCCGGGCGATACTTTTGTGAAGGAAGGCTGACAGGATGAGCAGATGGGCTTGATAGCGCGTGTTTCAATGCTGCTTGCTATATTGATGAATAGCCGGGGGTGCTATAGCCGAATCCCGGACTGCATCCTGTCTAAAACCTTCTTTCTTCATCTGCTGGCGGATGGGTTAGCCCATGTTGCCGCCACCATCAGAGCCGCCGCTCTCGGTGTTGTCGGATCCGCCAGTCTGTGTTGAATCACCTCCCTGGTTTGTTCCGCCACCCTGGGTGGTATCGCCTGTGTTGTCCTTGCCGTCATCCGGAGGGATTACCTCGCCTGTTACGGCTGTAGCCTTCTTCAGAGATGCATCGAGGTTCAGACTGGAAGCCTTGAACTCGCCGGTGCCACGTGCACGGAGCTTCAGTCCGGCAATGTTCTTGGTGATGGTGAACTCCTTCTCGGAGACAGCACCTTCCTTGTTCTTGATGCCGATGCTGAAGATGGCGAGGTCTGGAATCTTCACGGCGATACCCTGCAGAACCAGTTCTCTTACGCAGCTCACCATGTCGGTGAGCATACCCATGATGGCTCCCTTGGAGAACGGGGTGTTGTGCTTTGACATGTGCTCTGCGAGTTCATCAAGACCATAGGTCTGGGTGACTACAGGGTAGGCGAAAAACTTGCCGTAAGCGGCGCTCAACTTCTCGTTGACATACTTCTTCAATGTGTACAGAATCATAGTGTCTTCATTTTAAGGTTAATAAATTGTGTTTGTGTGTAGGGGGCGCTGCGCATTGCCTCTTGGTGGTATGAGATGTTATCTCTGAACCACAATGCAAAGATACGAAATCGGTGAGGGGTCAACTCACAGTTGCTCATACTTGCTCATAGTTTATCATACTTTTTCATAGATT
>NZ_JAHOEA010000159.1 GCF_019127135.1 Segatella copri
CTGGAGAAATATAGAGACTTACTTCCTGACCGATGGAAAAAGCAGTAGCAGCATTAGTTTAATCAGCTGTTACTGCTTTTTTTTTGAATTATGCAAGGTATAAACGCGGAGACGCTTACCACTCGGGCGAAAAACGGGGGATTCTCAGCGAAAAAGCAGAGGAATACTTAATTTTCCAGGAGAAAAACATTAAAAAAGTGGAGAAAAAGGCTTGCGGTTTCGAACATTTTTTGTATTTTTGCAACCAACAGGAAAAATTCCTGCCGATTCCACCTAGAAGCTTACGACTCCTGTGAAACCACTTTTTATACAATTTTAATCCCAAAGACCAATGACACAAGCAGATTTAGTCAGACTCTACTTCAACAAAGAAAGTGCTTACAACTCATGGGACTATTGCTTCAACCAGCAATGTCCACTGGCTCAGGAATGTGCACACTATCTGTCCGTAACCTACAAAAAACCGGAACAGACCAAAGGCTACGCCATCTATCCCGATGCCTACCACGACAACAAGTGCGAACATTTCCTACAGCTACAGATGATGAAAATGGCATACGGCTTTACGAATATTCTTGAAGAACTGAAGCGTAAAGACGAAGCCGCTTTCAGAGTACACATGACTTCCTACTTCGGAAGCAAGACTTCATATTATCGCTATAAATTAGGACAGACAGGACTCGTGCCTGAACAACAGCAGTACGTGCTGAAATGGTGCCAGCAACATGGATACACCAACATGAGGTTCGACCGGTATGCAGAAGAGGTTAACTATTAACAGCCGCACGCCGATTAAAGAATTCACCCGTGTACGTGGTCACTCAAACCCACGTACATGTGTCTTTTTGTAAATATGGTTGACTCCTAAAGTTTCAATTACATGAAAGAATCATTAGAAGCAACACTGAAAGATGTCGAACTTACCAAGGAAGTGTACCGTCTGTACACTCTTGAGCACCTAACACAACAAGAGATTTCAGTTAAATTGTGTATAGGTCGCTC
>NZ_JAHOEA010000160.1 GCF_019127135.1 Segatella copri
TTACCTGTTGGCGGAATTAATTTAGTGCATACTTAATTCTGCCAATGGGCTTGTCGTTAATGAAGTTTACGTATTGCAGAATGGTAAGTGCACTAATTTTGCCAATGATCCTGGCAAACAAACCATTCGTTATTTTCGCATAGTTCCTGATGACCAAGAACTGGTCTGTAAGTTGTGAGAATATTGTCTCAATCCTCTTTCTTGCCTTTGCAAACGGAATGAATGTCGGTTTCCAATCCTTTTGGTTGAGCCGATACGGACACTCCAGTCTTATGTGTGCGGTTTCGAACAAGTCAAGCTGTACGTCAGCTCCAATATACCCTTTGTCACCATAGATGCTACAGTCGTGATAAGTATGTTTTACATCCTTCATATAATGGAGGTCCGCCACACTTGCCTTTGACAGATCATAGGAATGGATAACTCCACTTAACCCACAGAGAGCGTGTAACTTATAACCAAAATAATACGTGTTCTGCGAAGCACAGAAGCCGAAGTCGGGAGCTTGCGAGAAATTGCCGGTACGTCCCATCTTGCAACGTTTTCCTCTTGCAACCCTACAGACCTCTATCGGCTTGGAGTCAACAAAGAATTGTTCCTCTCCGCCATCCATTTCCATGGCAATCCGCTTGCGCAGTTCCTCACACAGGCCTGCCGTTTTCTTCCTGCGGTCATTGAACTGTCTCCTTGATATGAGATTAGGAATGTTGTCCTTGTACTCTTGCAATTTATAGTCGAACAACCACTTCTCACTATCAATGCTCTCGGTCTCTGCCGTCAAGGATAGCGCCACCACTTCCAAATCCGAAAACTTGGGAACAGGACCACGACGTGGAACATTACCCGATTCATTGACGAGATTTTCAGAGAATTGCTTGCATATCTCGAGTATTTTGACGAATTTTGTATAAAGGTTGTA
>NZ_JAHOEA010000161.1 GCF_019127135.1 Segatella copri
CTCTATGATGGGATAGGCTTCGCTATCATGTCCATTGGATCATCAGAGCGAAGATGATTTCTGGAAACATAAGAGGCTTGTCTGCATGATGAACAGGTATGTCGGACAGCAATCCGGCATGGCTCCAATCTAGCAATCATGCTGCAAATATACAAAAAATAATTGAAATAAGGTGTCCAGTTGCCCCCACTAGGTGTCCAGTTGCTCCCATTTAGGTGTCCATTTGGTGGGCAACTGGACACCTTATTAGGTTCGCGCGCGTTAAAAATGGCTCTTTTCTCTGGTATTTTACAAAAATCAGTAATTTCTGCTTTTTATCTTCTCTAGCTGAATTTGTAGCCAGATAGTCACTCTTTTCCGTCTCTCAGAGCCTCCAGAAAGTCCGTTTTGCGTAATGCCAACAATAAGAAAAAAGGGGCAGCATGTTCGTTATGCTGTTCCTATATGTAACCTTTGTTAGCCTGTTTTGATTCAAACTTCCGCACTCTTTCGAAAGATAGAATTGTAAAGATTATGTATCTTTTTTGGGTGTTTATATACGCCTCCAAGAATACAGCTTTTATCCAAAAGTCAAGGCAAACAATGGCTGATTTTATCCAAAAGTTAAGGCAAACAATGGCTGGCTGCAAGTCCGTTAGGCGTTTCTCCCTAACGCCTAGCGGACTTGCAAACCAGTATTACGGACTTATACCACAGCACCTTCTGCCCTATTAGGGCGTGTGGAGCTTACTTGCGAAAGTTCAGTTAAACAGGATTAATCAAGATGGCATCTCGACGCTTCAGCCATTAAAACAACGAGGGCTGCAAACGGCATTGTTACCATCTGCAGCCCTTACTTATGTTAGAATCCTCAAATTACAATCCCTGACCTGGGCGGTTCGGATCATTTGAGCCATAACCCGGTCCC
>NZ_JAHOEA010000162.1 GCF_019127135.1 Segatella copri
GGGAGTGGGAATGAAAGTTAAGAACAAGCCTTGACACAGTTTAAATTACACCCCCGTTGTCTATCTACGGACAATCTCCCCTGAGCCGCAAAAGTACGACTTTTGGGTGAAAGTTATATTGCACATTATTGTTTTTCCTTGATAAGTTTGATGATGCTATTTAAAAAAAACTTCTTTCATCGTTTGTTAGCCCCATAATCTTACTCCTTCCTTTTCAACATTTTTATAAAATGGTGTAATCTTATATTTCTGCCACTCCTTAGCGGAATACATTACAGGATTTATTTCTTTTCCTAAATCCCATCCTAGCTCGGTAAGAGGATAGGTTACATTATCATAATCAGAAGGTAGAAGTTGATCCTTGTCTAAGATAACAAGAATGTCCCAGTCGCTATCATCCCTAGCGGTGCCTCTAGCTTGTGAGCCAAAAAGTATCGCTTTTCCGTATGGTGGCATATTCTTAGCCAGGCATTCACGGATGGCAGTCAATGTATATTCCTTTTCCTTCTTCATAATGCAAAGATAAGATAAAAACTTGAATCAGACAAGTAAAAGCCTTCTTTTTTATGAATTATTACACGATTTATGAGAAATTACTGATAAACTTATATTTCCTTTGCCATCTTTTTTTTCTGCAAAAATAAGCAATATTTGTCTTTTTGTAAATATGGTTGACTCCTAAAGTTTCAATTACATGAAAGAATCATTAGAAGCAACACTGAAAGATGTCGAACTTACCAAGGAAGTGTACCGTCTGTACACTCTTGAGCACCTAACACAACAAGAGATTTCAGTTAAATTGTGTATAGGTCGCTC
>NZ_JAHOEA010000163.1 GCF_019127135.1 Segatella copri
AATGCTGCTACTGCTTTTTCCATCGGTCAGGAAGTAAGTCTCTATATTTCTCCAGTGGGGTATTCGGTTGCCATTCAATGGTCTTTTCTATGACATCGCTAATGTATTCAAACAGATTGATGCCATTCAACTTGCATGAAATAGCTATAGAATATAGGATAGCTCCCCGTCTTGCTCCTTCGTGCGAGCCAAAGAACATTGAGTTTCTTCTTGATAGTGATATGTACCTCTGGATTCTCTCAATGTAGTTGTTATCGAGAGCCGTATCACCTCTTTTGAAGATGTCACAAATGGCATTATATTCATTAAGGGCATAGCCGACCGCCTGCGCCAAGGTAGACTTGGGCAGTAAATCCTTCCTGGAAGATATTTCCTCCAGTTTCTCCAATAAATCCTGCAAAATGTCCGGTGCGTATGACTGCCGATAGGCAAGATGGTCTTCAACGGTCCATCCATTTACCCCAACCTTATGTTTTTTGTCTTCTCGATAAAATCTGTTGAGGATATCTACGACTTCCTGAGCATCCTTGTCTTCCTTGCCGCAGTCGATGAAGTCTCTCTTGACATGCTGTAGACAGGCGATTCTCATGATGTCCGGATAAGCATCCGACTCCAGTTTCCGGTAAGGAGCATACGCATCACTCTGTATGGTACCTTTATAATCTGAGAATACGTTAAGTATGACCTGCTCAGAGCGTGAACCATCCTCATATACGAAGAAGACAAGTCCCAGTTTAGGCGCACTTACAGCCCAGAGGTAGCCTTTCTTCGACCCCTTGTCCGTAGGCTTTGTCTTGG
>NZ_JAHOEA010000164.1 GCF_019127135.1 Segatella copri
GGTGGCCCAGTATCTCTGCATCAGGATAGGAGAGGCAGAGGCTCTCCAGAAGCGAATACAGAGACTGATTCTGGGCTGGAGTACGCGTGTCGGCAGGCTTGCCGTTCTTGTCGAGACCTCCCTCATAACAGATGCCGATGCTGTGGGCATTGTAATGACGGGCATGGGCTCCTACCTCTGACTCCGGACGACCCGGATATACCACACCATCCTTCGTGATGTAATAATGATAACCGATACTCCGGAAACCGCGGGCAAGATGGCACGCCTCCAACTGCTCGAATGTGAAATCCTGAGTCACTCTCGTGGCAGAACAGTGGATCACGATGAGTGAAATGCTACGATGTTTCTGTGTCATGGCAACCTTCTTTCTTTTAGCAGTTCTGTACACAGAATGAGCTGGCTACAGCTGTTAATACCGTGATGAGGAAGTTGATGATGGTTTTCCAGTTTACTCTTTTCATTTTGCTTTGTTTTTTAATGATTAATACTAAGTGGATAATAACTATCACATGCTTGTTTTAGTGGTTGAAATTTAGTTTTAGTAAGCGTCTGTAAACGGAGAAGGATGGGGGAGAAACTGATGGCCCGGACACCCGTAAAAGGCAGGTTCTTGAGTCGTTATGATTTGCTGTTTCATCGGGAAATGTCTGGATGAAAACCAGCCGTTGGTGCCTTCGGAATATCCCTGTCGCCGCTCAGCTTATCCCCTTATTCCTTCTTCCTGTTTTCGCATACGT
>NZ_JAHOEA010000165.1 GCF_019127135.1 Segatella copri
CGAACTCATTGAACGTATAAAGTCATTAGAAGAACTACTCGTCCAGAAAGGAATCGCCATTGACAAAGCGAATCGTCAGAACAAGGCACTCGGCAAGCTCGTTTCAGGCAAGAAGTCCGAACGTCAGGAAAAGAATCCGCAAGCCTCGATGACGCAGGAGGAATTTGACAAGAAGAAAACAGAGCAGGCCGAAAAGAGAAAGGCACGCAAAAACAATGGTGCCAAGCGTGACATGCATTGCGAGATGGAAGAGGTGCATGTTACGATAGATCCAGTCATGGATGCAGGGCTTTTGAAGACGTTGCGTCTCTTCGGAACTCGTACCTGTATACGTTACAGCATGGAACCCATCAAATTCATCAAGACCGTGTATCACATCAACACTTATACTGATGGAAGTATCATGTATCCGGGGAAGACTCCGCCGGCTCTGTTGTTGAATTCTTCCTATTCACCTTCCTTTGCATCAGGACTCCTGCAGATGCGATACATCTATTCCATGCCGGTAGAGCGAATCATCAAATACTTTGCCGACAATGGGTTTACGTTAAGGAAAGCCACGGCAAACAAACTGATTGCCAGAAGTGCCGATGTTCTGGAAAACTTCTATAAGGCTATCTGCCAAGTAGTGTTGCAGCAGGATTATGTCTCGGCAGACGAGACATACCATAAAGTACTGTTA
>NZ_JAHOEA010000016.1 GCF_019127135.1 Segatella copri
CTTGCTTTCAATTTGCCGAGTGCAGCTTTTCTTCTGCAAAGATACGACTTTTCCTCATAACTTCCAAGGTTTTAGGAAAAAAATGTTGAGAGGGGGATAAAGAAAAAATAGGCGACTCCCGGATTGGAGGAGAGTCGTCTATTCTATGAGTTTTTAACCAAATCAAATGCTAGTGCGTACATACTGCCTCCTTTACTGGTTCAAATAAGTCTTTATATCCAAAGAAGATGTTCCCATCTGCGGTTTTTGCGGAGATGACAATTCCTACGAAAGGATTGTTCTCAACTTCAATCACTTCGCCCTGTGTCCAGTCTTTGGCATGTGTCAAGTCTGGAGATATTAATACTTTGTCGCCTGTTCTCATAATCATAAAAATATAAATGTTGTATTTATTCGGTGCAAAGAAAATGCAAACGAGCGCCAAGAAAACTTGCTTTCAATTTGCCGAGTGCAGCTTTTCTTCTGCAAAGATACGACTTTTCCTCGTAACTTCCAAGGTTTTAGGGAAAAAATACTTGAAAAGGATGGGGAGAAAGAAAAATAGGCGGCTCCCGGAATTGAGAGCCGCCTATAATGTATTATTAAAATAAATGTTTATTCTGCAACAGCAATGATAGCATACTCGAGAGTAATATCATTGAAGAAGATGCGGTATTTGCCAGCAGCAATCTTAATATCCTTACTGCCTCCGCTTGTAATCAACTTACCAGTTGAAGAGAATTTCTGACCCTCTGCAAAGCCCCAGTTGGCTGCATCGTTCCACTCATGGTTAGCACGGATCTTGAAGCTACCTTCAGGGATGGTTTTTTCAATAAACCAGTTGTGAGGAGTAACCTCTGTCATGTCAACATCATTGTCCCAATCGCCACCAACACCGATAAGACCAACTTTCTCGTATGCTGTAGGATTCTGGTTCTCGAGCTTTGTCCATTTGTAAGTCATGGTAGAGAAATCTGCAGTAAAGGTATAGAATGCACCTTTTTCAGGGCAAATGATGGCACCAGCATTATTGTCAGCTTTTAAGCTACCTGTTGGAGTATTGGCGTCAGCCATTGTTGCACTACCATAAGCATTTTCCCATTTTCCGAAATCGCTACCAAGCATAATCTTTAGATTTGCATCGCCATTCCACTTAGTAGTATAGCTCTGAACCATAGGAGTTTCTGCATACATGAGACAAGTCTTGTATTCAGGTTTATCAGCTTTCCAGTCCTGCAATGCACCTACAAGGTAATATTCTGGTGCAATCTGCTTGATGGTATAAGTGTAGTCCATCATGTTGATTGTCATCTGATACATACCTGCCTTGGCAATCTTACCAGCGCCAGCCTTATTACCCTTAGAGTTGGTAGTAAGAAGTTTACCGCTCATAGCGTTATCTCCATCTTGTTCAATACCAACAACACCCTTAGGAGCATTTTCTACAGCCCAAATGTTACCAGCATCTACATTTCCCTGTGGAATTATCTTCCAGCATTGATTGTCCTTAGTTGTTGTAAACATAAGGGTGAATACAGGATCCTCATAAACGTCTACATCAGAGTGAGCAAATTTCAATTTGGTATCCAAACCCCATCCGGTCAAGTCACCTACGAGGTAGTAAGCTGCATCTATGAATGGAGCCTCTGGAACAGCCTTTACCTGGAATTTTGCAGATGTAGCCATCTTTGCGGCTGTTGAACCATTGCTTAGCCATGCGTCAAGAGTGGCATCAAGGTCGCGCTCTGTTGGGCGCTTGCCAAACTTACCTGTGATGTAATTTACCAAGTCAGCTTTTGCCATGTTACCATTAGCATCAATGTCGAATGACTGACCATCGAAATTAATCTTGAAACTAGGCGTGTAAGTATCTTTGGTAGAAGTAGGAGCAACAATGCTCGCTACTTTTACCTTATCTCCTGTAACATCTGCCAAGTTGATGACACCTTCTGGAGTAACGCTACCGTTTCCAAATGATACAGCTTCCTCCTCAGGATTGCTCTGTGGGTTACCCCAATCTGTGTAGTCCTCGGTACAAGATACCATAGACATCAGCAGGGTCATTCCCAATAATATTTTCTTAATCATAATTGTCTATACTTTAAGTGATTTACAATTTAACGATGCTGAATGCACCTGTGATGTCGTTGAATGAGATGACATACTTGCCTTCTGCCAAGCCGAGGTTAGAGTTACCACCTGTACCACATTTACCATACATGTTGATAGCGCCATCTTCTGCGCCATATCCCCAGCTTGTATCCCAAGATCCTGCAATCTTGAACTTGAACTGTGCAGTCTCGCCAGCAGGAACTTCCATTACGTAGTACCAAGCATGGTTCTCAACGCCCTCAGTATTGTAAGGAAGCATTGGAGTATCTGCCCAATCGTTGAATGAGCCAGCAATCTGGATAGTACCATAATCCTTCACTGTACCCTCGTATTCTTTCATTGTAGCAGTATTGTCTGCAGTGTTAATTGTGATTGTGAAGTAACCTGCTTTTGGAGCTACGATGTGACCACTTTCGCCCTCAGTAGCACGATATACTATTGTGCCCGCAGTGTTGCCCTTGGAATTCATACTGTGAGTCCAATCGAAGTCTGACTGAATCTTGAAACCTGCTCCATCAACGTCTCCATTGTCCTTGTAATCACCCGTAATGAAGTAGTTTGTGTATTCTACCTCGCCTGCACCAGTCTTCTTGTCGTAAGAGTAGTTAGGCTTCAGGAACATAGGGAAAGCTTTTACGCCAATATCTTCCTTCTTATCGCCCCAATTGCCTCCGAACATGTTACCTACAAGATACCACATGATAGGAGTAGCATCCTTCAACTCTATGTAGTAAGGCTTTACGTTAAGCTTTACTGAGTTTGATGCGATAGGGTTCAGATGATTTGTGCCTTCCAGAATGAAAGCGTTCATACGAACGTACACCTCCTGCTCAGCAGGAACATTGTCTTCTTTCCATTTCAGAATCTTCACCAAAGCTTTGTCAACTTCTTCAGCAGAGGCTGAAATATCACATCTCTGTGTGGTATTGCTAAGAACAGCGTAGTCTGGCACCTTTTCGCCACTTTCGTCTGCCGCAGCTTCGTCAGTAGAAACTGTGAAAGAGTTAGTAGGAGAAACCTGTATCTCGTATGTTACATTGATTGGAGCATTGTCTGCTGTGTACTTAGGCTGTGACCATGTAAGGCCTAATTCTGTAGAATGCGCCAAGTCAATAGTAGAATTTACATATTCTGGAGTATTCAACTTGAACTCCGTAGGCTGAATCAGCGTTGGGTTTGAGTCGTTGTCATCCGAACATGATGCGAATAAGCTGATGATGCCGATAAGCAGAGCACCAATTATATATTTATTCTTCATATTGTGTTTTCTTTTATAATTCTATTATACTTTAGTTTTGAACCTCGTTGTATCCATCAATCTGTGTCAAGTTCTTGTTAGAACGAACCTCTGAAGATGGGAGAGGATATACATTATAGGTCTTGGTGAAGGTTGTACCATTAGTACTACCACCCTTAAGTTCCCATTTGTATGTAGCCTGAGTTCCACCAAACTGATTGAAACGAATCAAGTCGGTACGGCGCAGACCTTCGCAATACAACTCACGGGCACGCTCATCGAGCACGTCGTTAAGAGTATAAGAAGCACGTACGGCTGCGTGGGCACGATTGCGGAGAGCGTCGATATAACCCTTAGCCTTAGCCGAACCCTCGCCATTGATGTGCATCTCTGCCTCTGCTGCATTGAGGTAAGCCTCAGCTACACGGAAGAGGAAGAAGTCTATATCTACGTTATAGCTGTCGTGAGGAGTACCACCATTAGAATAGTTGTTATTCCATTTTGGTGTTGCAATACCCTTGACGAACTTATCGTTAGCACCAATCTCCAAAGTACGATCGCCGTCACTGTTGCCCTTACCCCAAAGGATAGCACGGTCGTCAACGTTCATAGCACGGATTTCGGAAGCTGACTTGTTTACAACAACTTTTGGATCGGTGAAGAACTTCTCTACGAATTGTGGACGAACACGCATACCTGACCATGTGTTGGCAGTAGTGGCAGCATCCTTACCTGTAACAGTCTGCATCGTAGCATCCCAAAGAGCTGCTACATAGAACATAGAACCACCCCATCCCTGAGTCTTTTCTCCATCTTGCATCAATGGGAGAAGAGCCTCGCAGCTTGCACCATTTGAACCATTGTCGCCCATGAAGAGCAGGTCGTATGGCTTGTAGCCATTAGCCTTTGCCTCATTAGACATCTTGCTGTCATCGAAGAGCTTATAGTCTGAATTGATAACCTTCTCGGCATATTCGAGAGCCTTATCCCAATATTGATTGTTCTGACCATCGTTATTGAGGTATGTACCAGCATTGAGGTACAGACGGCTTAAGAGCAACCAGCATGTGCCTTTGTCAATGCGACCATAGTCTGGGTCGCTGTCAGTCTCAGGCTTTGCTGCCAGCAAGTCTGGCTCTGCTGCCAGCAATTCGTCCTTTACCCAGTTGAACAGGAATTCACGGCCCATCTGAAGAAGCTCTGCGCGAGTGTAGCTCTTGCCTTCCTCAAAATTAGAGTTGTAAGAGTGAGCCTGACGCGGTGTCTCTGCAGAAATCTTGTCAATGAATGTCGGGTCTCCGAAGAAGTCGAGCATCAAGAAATAGCTGTAGGCACGAAGTACACGTACCTCTGCATACTTAGTTTTATCCTCTTTGGCTGCGTCGAGGCTCAAGAAATGATTCTCGTAAGAGATGTTCGACATCAGACGATAGTAGAGGTTCTTCAGAGTAGCATTACCCGGATCGAACTTATTGTAGGCAACATCTGCGATACCGCCATCCGACCACCAGCAGACAGCTTCGTCGGTAGGTACCTCGTTGAAGTTGAACAGGTTGCGTAGAAGGGTTGACTTACCATTGTCGTCGATAGTGAAATCGGCATTACCGTCATTACCCTCCATGATAAGACCAGCATAGCACTTGCTGTATAAGCCCATAATATTAGGATTGGCATCAACAGTAGGGTCAATGTTTCCCTTGTTCAAGTCATCCATGCAAGAGCTCAAGCTTGCTGAAAGCAGAAGAGCTGCTGCTGGGGCAATTATTTTGAATTTATTGAGTTTCATATCGAAATCTATTTTAAAATGTTAGAAGTTAAGGTTCAGACCGAGCAGGAATGTGCGGCAACGAGGATAGATGTTGTCGTCCTTACCTGATGTTACTTCAGGGTCGATACCTTTATACTTGGTGATAGTAAATACGTTAGAGCATGAGGCGTAGATACGGCCAGAGATGCCCTTGTAGTTGCCACCCTTCAGCAGATTGTTGAAGTTATAGCCCAGTGTGATGTTGTCGCACTTCAAGAAGCTACCATTCTGAACGAAGTAGTCAGTAAGAGGATAGTTGTATGAAGTCCAGCCCAAATTTACAATATCCTTTGTGCTGTTTTTGTAATATCCCTTAGCACTACAAATTTCTTTCGTATTTATTGCACCCTCAGCGTATCCATTGTAGAGATAGTTTCCGAAGCTTGCACGGAAATTACTGCCGAGATCCCAGTTCTTGTATGCAACCTTGAAGCTGAAACCGCCTGTCCAAGGAGCCACGATATTCTTATAGAAGTATCTGTCGTTCTCGTCAATTGTACCATCGCCATTACGATCTACGTAGCAACCCATGATTGGACGTCCGCTCTCATCGTAAACCTGCTGGTAAACCAAGAATGAGTTGGCTGGCTTTCCTACCTTATGATAGGTGATAGCCTGGTCCTGACCTACCTTCATTCCTGCCTCCATCAAATCACGACCGCCTGCAAGTTCGGTAATCTCGTTCTTGTTGTAAGCAGCGTTGACGCTCAATTCTACAAACCAGTCCTTGGTCTGGATAGGACGACCTGTGATAGCTACCTCAAAGCCCTTGTTTTCCAATGTACCTGCATTCATCAAGAGCGCATTGTCAAAGTTCTGACCTGCAGCGATGGTTGTTGTGCTGAGCAAGTCGGTTGTCTTGCGGATATAACCATCAAGGTTGATGGTGAGTCTCTGGTCGAACATACCATAGTCGAGACCTACGTTCCATGTAGTAGTCGTCTCCCAAGTCAATTCGTCATTGTATGCCAATGGACGGTAGAGCAAACCTGGGTTGTTGGCAATACCACCGATTGGATAGAGGAAGTGATTACTTGTACTCTTCTTATAGGTAGCGGTGTAGTACTCTTTACCTGTATCCTGCTGACCGGTCTTACCCCAACCAAGTCGGAGTTTCAAGTCGCTGATAGCATCAACATCTTTCAGGAATTTTTCGTCTTTGATACGCCATGCGAAGGCTGCTGATGGGAAGAAACCCCAACGGTGTCCGTCTGCAAAGCGGCTTGAACCATCATAACGGGCAGTGAATGTAAGGAGGTAACGATCCAACAGAGAATAGTTGGCACGTCCATACCAGCTCACGAGGTAAGTCTGTCCCTTCCAGTTGCTTGTATCGTAAGACTTCACGGTTCCTGCAAGAGCTTCGCCCTTGTCGTTCTTACCTTCGTAGGTAGATGGATACATAGACTTGCTCCACTGGTCTCCCCAATATTTCATGTGGCTATACTCATAACCAGCCATGATGTCGAAGTGGTTAGCCTTGTTGAAGTCCTTGGTGTACTGAGCATAGGCAGTAGCTACAACGTTATACTTCTTCTCCTTATTTTCGCTGTTGCCACCATAGTAGAATCCGTATGTAGATTGTGGATTGTTGGTGTTGTACTCTCCACCAGTGCTATATTCTCCAGCTATGTTGGCGTGAAGATGAAGGTCTTCGAAACCATGTATCTTATAGTCTGCCTCTACATTACCCAAGAGAATATGCGCACTCTTGTAGAAATCGTAGTTTTCAACTTTTTCTACAGGGTTTGTAGGAGCATCGTCGTTACGGTTATATGGGAATGTTGGGTCATATGAGGTAGTAGGTAATGCCCACTGCCAATAGCCACCCCAGTTCTTGAATTTCTCGTCGCTGCTCTTTACAGGGCGAGTAGGATCCATAGAGACAGCTGCACCTACTGCATCCTGTCCACCTGGATTTGTTTTTGAGTAAGAATACTTACCGTTGATGTTCAGGTTGAGGTGCTTGTCGAGCAATGAAGGATTGATGTTGAAGCCTGCGGTAACGCGCTTATAGTCAGAACCCTTCAAGATACCTTCCTGACCAGTGTAGCCTACGCTGACACGATATGGCATAGACCAAGACTGCTTGCTGATGCCACCTGTTAAACTTACATTATGCTCATGGCTGACAGCTGCACGGTAAATCTCGTCCTGCCAGTCGGTATCGTATGTGCCGGCAGAATAATCTGGAGTTCCATCTTCATTGAACTTCTTCCAGCCTAAACCTTTGTAGGCAGAAGAATCTTCACCATAATAGTTCTTGATGAAGTCTGTATATTCGGAAGCATTCATCACATCCATCTTCTTGGCAACAGTACTTACTGAAAGTGTACCATTGTAAGAAACCTGTGGCTTCTGACCGCTACGACCCTTCTTGGTGGTAATGATGATGACACCATTAGAACCACGGGAACCATAGATGGCTGTAGCTGAAGCATCCTTCAATACGGTGAAGCTCTCGATATCGTTAGGATTGACAAGAGAAAGAGGGTTGTTAACACCCTTTGTATTATTGTTATCCATAGGCATACCATCGATAACAATCAATGGGTTGTTGCTCGCAGTAAGAGAAGCACCACCACGGATACGAATCTGTGCACCATCACCAGGAGCACCCGTTGATGAGTTTACATTTACACCGGCAATTTTACCCTGGATCATATCCTGTGCGGAAGTAATGATACCATGGTTCTTCTCATCAGGCTTGATAGCTGTAACGGAACCTGTCAAGTCGTTCTTCTTTGCCACACCGTAGCCGATGACAACGACTTCGTTCAAAGACTTAGAGTCATCTTCCAAGGTAATGTTCATGTTACTAGATGCCTTCACAGTCTGTGGTGTCATACCCAGATAGGTGAATGTAATCTTGGCACCTGGCGCTGCATCAACTGAGAAGTTACCATCCATGTCGGTAATGCCCACTGCCTTACCGTTAACTGTAATGGTAGCACCCATGATAGGCTCACCAGAAGCATCCTTCACATGTCCCTTAATTGCATTACTCTGCGCAAAGGAACTCACCGTCAGAAGCAGACCGCTTGCTAGGGTCAACGCTCTGAGAGGCAATTTAATTTTTACCTGCTTCATCATTTGCTTGATTTTTAAGTTAATGTATTATATTTATTTACTTTTTCTTCTTTTCTTCTTGGCTTAAGTTGTTGTCGTTCCTACTCAAAATGCCGTTCTGGCTCTTGTTTAGTCTTTCTGGCATCTTACTTATATTATATAAGGTAGGAATGGGGCGTTTGCCCATAAACTTGTCGTTTCTGTGTGCAAAATTAAGTTCTTTTCTCTAATGTTGTACTATTTTTGTGTTAATTCCGTTATTTATTTTGTGCAAACGTTTGCACTGAAATTACTTGATTTAGGTCAAGATTTTTGAACTGATATTGAGGATATTTCGTAATTTTGCAGCAGATCTAAAAACAATGGGTGATAAAGAAATAATAACAATGAAAGATATTGCTCGCGACCTGGGCGTAAGTGTTGCCACAGTGAGCCGGGCATTGAAGGACAGTTCTCGTATCAGTACTGCCCAGAAGGAGCGTATTCAGAAATACGCGCGTGAACATAACTTCTTTCCTAATTTCCTGGGTGAAGCTTTAAGACATAATAAGGTGAAGCCGATGAAGGTGATTGGAGTTATTGTGCCTCAGGTGGTACACTATTACTTCATGTCGGTGCTTTCGGGTATAGAGGAAGAGGCTAGAGCCAGAGGTTACCGTGTGATGGTGGCGCAGAGTAACGAGCGTTACGATAAGGAGGTGGCCATCTGTGAAGACTTCTATCAGAACAAGGTTTGTGGCATCATCGTTTCACAGGCGAAGGATACCAAGCAGTATGACCATTTCGAAAAGCTGCTGCAGAAAGGGGTGCCGCTCATCTTCTATGATAGAATATGTACGGGCGTGAACTGCTCGCGAGTGGTGGTAGATGACTATATGGGTGCCTTTACTGCCGTTACCCACATGATTGATACGGGCTGCAAGAAGATTGCCTTCTACGGCTCGCCGATGAATCTGGAAATCTCCAAAAACCGATATAACGGTTATCATGATGCGCTGGTAAAGCATGGTTTGACGGAGAACCCTGACTGGGTGAAGATCTGTGATGACCGTGCCAATGCCGAAGCAATAACGCCGGATATTCTGATAGAGGAAGATCGTCCGGATGCTTTCTTTGCCATCAATGATGATACGGCAATCGGCATCCTCTATACCGCCAAGCGGATGGGGTTCAAGGTGCCTGAAGAAATCAGCATCTGCGGATTCACCAATGGTGACCGTGCCAAGGCGTGCGACCCGATGCTTACTACGGTTGAGCAGCGAGGTGTAGCCGTAGGCGAGGAAGCTGCCAATATTCTGATTGGTCAGGTGGAAGGCTCCATCCCTAGAGATGAGGTTGAGAAAAGAGTGGTGAGAACACGACTCGTGGTGAGAGGAACAACAAGATAAAAATATAAAAACAATATAACGATGAAACAAAAACCTGATTTAAGTTTCTGGAAGCTCTGGAACTTGAGCTTCGGATTTTTCGGAGTACAGATTGCCTACGCCCTACAGAGCGCCAACATCTCCCGAATCTTTGCAACGTTGGGTGCTGACCCACACAACTTGAGTTATTTCTGGATTCTCCCTCCTCTGATGGGAATCCTGGTTCAGCCTATCGTGGGCACGTTGAGCGATAAGACGTGGTGCCGCTTCGGTCGCCGCATCCCTTATCTCTTTGTGGGTGCTACGATTGCCGTCCTGGTAATGTGCCTGCTGCCGAACGCCGGTTCGCTCGGACTGACCGTGAGCGGTGCGATGCTCTTCGGACTGATAGCGCTGATGTTCCTCGATACGAGCATTAACATGGCGATGCAGCCGTTCAAGATGCTGGTAGGTGATATGGTAAATGAAAAACAGAAGGCAAAGGCTTACTCTATCCAGAGTTTCCTCTGCAATGCCGGTTCTGTAGCCGGATATATCTTCCCGTTCCTCTTTACCTTCCTCGGTATCAAAAATTATGCTGAGAAGGGTGTGGTTCCTGATTCTGTCATCTGGTCGTTCTATATCGGTGCGGCTATCCTGATTCTCTGTGTTATCTACACCACGATGAAGGTGAAGGAGTGGAATCCACAGCAGTATGCGGAGTATAATGAAGCGAAGAGTGAAGAGGGAGGAGTGAAGAATCCTAATGCTGAGGCTTCTGAAGACAAGGCCGGTTGGATTACTTTGCTGCGCAAGGCGCCATCTACCTTCTGGAAGGTGGGACTGGTTCAGTTCTTCTGCTGGGCTGGTTTCCTTTATCTCTGGAATTATTCTACGGGAGCCATCGCTGAAACCGTATGGAATACTACCGACCCTGCTTCTGAAGCATTTCAGGAGGCAGGCAACTGGGTGGGCATTCTCTTTGCAGTTCAGGCTGTAGGTAGTGTTATCTGGGCTGTGATTCTCCCTCAGTTTAAGAATACGAAGGTGGCATACGCTGTCAGTCTGGTTATCGGCGGTGTGGGTTTTGCCCTGATACCATTCCTGCATGACCAGTATCTGCAGTTTGTTCCGTTCCTGATGATTGGTGCCGGTTGGGCAGCCATGCTGGCGATGCCTTTCACCTTTGTTACCAATGCTTTGCAGGGATATGGTCACATGGGTGCTTATCTCGGTCTGTTTAACGGAACAATCTGTATCCCTCAGATTGTGGCTGCCATCTGCGGTGGAACTATCCTGGGGCTGGTGGGTTCTCGTCAGAGCGATATGATGATTGTGGCAGGTATTCTGCTGATTGCGGGTGCGCTGTCTGTGAGCATCATCAAGGATAAAAAATCAGAATAAAATGAGATGAACGATTAATTGATTGTTTCTACGGAGTGGGGATGTGCAAACGTTTGCATGATTTGTGAGAAAAAAATATGCAAATTTCTGATACGTTTTTCATGCGTTTTTCTTACCTTTGTGGCAGCAAATATAAATTATAACATTTTCAAGAGCCTTTAAGAGTCTTATGACAGTACAGTTTAATATTGAGTATAAAGCAATGTTCGGCGAACAGATCGTCGTAAACATTCAGACGGAGGAAGGTGAACTGAAACTTCCTCTCGAGACAACAGATGGTGAAAGATGGGCATGCGACTGGTGTGTTGAATCACCAGAAAAATCGTATACCTATTATTATAGTGTAGAACGTGAAGGAAGAGCAGTCAAGACCGAATGGCTTATGATTAAGCATCAGCTCGATGTAAATGCCAAGAAGGCTGCGGTTTATACCCTTTACGATCATTGGAAGGCAATGCCTGAGGATGCTTACCTCTACAGCAGTGCCTTTACCGATTGCATCAATCATCAGGCTCCACAGGAGATGAAGCCGGAAACGGGCAGCAAGATTGTGCGTCTGATAGTCCGTGCTCCTCAGCTTCGTGATGGTGAGCGTCTGGGTGTATTGGGTGCAGATAAAGTATTGGGTGCCTGGGATGTGCAGAAGATTCTTCCGATGACTCAGCATACCTATAATGAATGGGTTGCTGATATTGATGTGACTCATCTTGAGGGCAGCCATCTGGAGTTTAAGTTCGTTGCTTTCAGAAATGCAAAGAACGAGCTTCTCTGGGAAAACAGCATGAACAGAACCGTGGATTTGCCGGAGATGAAGGCAGGTGAGTTGGTATCTTATGAACTCGACCAGGCTTTCTTCGCTCTGTATAACCGCAAACTTGCCGGAACGCAGGTGCCAGTATTCTCATTGCGTACCCGTAAGAGTGCCGGTATCGGTGATTTCGGTGACCTGAAGACCATGATTGATTTTGTGGCTTCTACCGGTCAGAAGGTGCTCCAGCTCCTTCCTATCAATGATACCACCATCACTCATACATGGACCGACAGTTATCCATACAGCTGCATCAGCGTCTTCGCTATTCATCCGCAGTATGCCGACCTCCATGCTCTCCCAGAGCTGAAGGATGCCAAGGCTCGTGCTGAGGCTGAGAAGACACGTGCTGAGTTGAACGCACTGGATAAGATAGATTACGAGAAAGTAAATGATTTCAAGATAAATTACTTGCGCCAAATCTTTAATCAGGAAGGTGAAAAGATGATGAAGACAGCCGAATATAAGGCTTTCTTCCAGGATACTGAACTGTGGCTGGTTCCTTACGCACAGTATTCATACCTGCGTGATAAGAATGGTACGGCTGATTTCAACCAGTGGCCAGATCATCAGGTATGGGATGAGGCTGAGCGCAAGGCGCTTGCCGACCCTAAGACTGCTGCTTACAAGAACGTGGCGTTCTTTTATTTCGTACAGTTCGTACTGGACCGCCAGATGCAGGAGGCTCACGAGCATGCCAAGGCTAAGGGCGTTATTTTGAAGGGTGATATTCCAATCGGCGTAAACCGCAATGGTTGCGATGTATGGACGGAACCTAAATACTTCAACCTCAATGGTCAGGCGGGCGCTCCACCTGATGACTTCTCTGCCAATGGTCAGAACTGGGGATTCCCTACCTATAACTGGTTTGAGATGCTGAAGGATGGCTGCCAGTGGTGGAACCGCCGTTTCCAGAACATGGCAAGATATTTTGATGCTTACCGCATCGACCACGTATTGGGCTTCTTCCGTATCTGGGAGATTCCGGTACATAGCGTACATGGATTGCTCGGACAGTTTGCACCGGCGCTTGCCATGAGCCGTGAAGAGATAGAAAGCTATGGTTTGCACTTCCAGGAAGACCGTTTTACCCGTCCGTTCATTACCGATTGGGTATTGGACCGCATGTTCCATGAGCGTGCCGGCGAGGTAAAGGAGAAGTATCTCGACCGTCTGGATGACGAGCGTTATCAGATGAAGCCTGAGGTAGATACCCAGCGCAAGGTAGAGGCTCTATTTGCTGATGCAACAGATGAGAAGGAACTTTGGCTGCGTGATGGCTTGTATGCCCTGATCAGCGATGTACTCTTTGTACGTGATCATACCAACCCTAGCGTCTTCCATCCACGTATCTCAGCCCAGCTTGACTTTATCTACGAGTCGCTCTATGATAATGACAAGGCTGCGTTCAACCGCCTTTACAACGACTATTTCTATCGCCGCAACAACCAGTTCTGGTATCAGGAGGCGATGAAAAAGTTGCCTAAGCTGGTTCAGGCTACCCGCATGCTGGTTTGTGCAGAAGACCTTGGTATGGTGCCTGATTGTGTGCCATGGGTAATGAACGAATTGAAGATGTTGGGCTTGGAACTCCAGAGCATGCCAAAGGATCCATCGGTTAAGTTCGGACATCTGAGCCGTAACCCATACCGCTCGGTATGTACTATTTCGAGCCACGATATGCCTACTCTGCGCATGTGGTGGGATGAGAATATCCAGCGTACCCAGGAGTATTACAATACGATGCTCTACCGTCAGGGACCAGCACCTCATCCACTCCCAGGCTGGTTGGCTAGCGACATCATCAGCCGCCATCTCACCTCTCCATCCATGCTCTGCATATTGAGCATCCAGGACTGGTTGGCTACCGATGAGGCTCTCCGTCTGCCTGATGCTGATGCTGAGCGTATCAATATCCCGGCTAACCCTAAGCATTACTGGCGTTACCGCATGCACCTCAACATAGAGGATCTGGCAGCTGACAAGCGTTTCGTGCAGAATATCACCGAAATGATTTCGCAGTCTGGAAGAGTCTAACTAACATGATTATATATACCGTGCAAACGTTTGCACACTCATTTGCAGAAAAATACCCTCCCAAATGTGGAGGGTATTTTTGTTTTTTGTATCTTTGCACTATCTTAAGAATAAACAGATAATGATTGAGATAAACTAACGAAGATTCAAAAACAAGAATAAACAACAACTGAACAGTATGAAAAAACTGAATGTATTAGTGATGGGTCTCTTGCTTCCTATGTTGGCAGCGGCCCAGACCGTAAAGTCGCCTGACGGCAACGTCTCGGTAACATTCTCTTTGACCGAAAAGGGACAGCCTACCTATGAGATGAGCTATAAGGGAAAGACTGTATGCAAGCCATCCCACTTAGGATTGGAACTGGCTAAGGATAAACATGCCTCTAAGGGTATGGAGGAAACCAGCCTGATGGATGGTTTTACTGAAACCGGCAGCAAGACATCTACTTTCGATGAAACCTGGAAGCCGGTATGGGGCGAGACCGCTACCATCCGCAACCATTATAACGAGATGGAGGTAAACCTGAACCAGGCTGCTTCTAAGCGTAACATTACCATCCGTTTCCGTGTATATGATTATGGTATGGGCTTGCGCTATGAGTTCCCACAACAGGAAAGTCTGAATTATTTTGTCATCCAGGAGGAACATACCCAGTTTGCCATGGCAGGCGATCATACCGCTTACTGGATTCCTGGTGATTATGATACACAGGAGTATGATTACAACATTACTCCATTGACAGGCATTCGCCCAATTATTGCGAAAAACCGTGAAGCTTACAAGAGCAATTCATCTACCACCGTCTTCTCTGATACCGGTGTTCAGACCTCTCTCCAGATGAAGACCAAGGACGGACTCTACATCAACATCCATGAGGCTGCCTGTCTGGATTATCCTACCATGCACCTCAATCTGGATGAAAAGACATTGACCTTCGAGTCTTGGCTCACTCCTGATGCCGTGGGCAGAAAGGGCTTCATCCAGACACCATTCAATACCCCTTGGCGTACCGTGATGGTAAGTGATGATGCACGTGATATGCTTTCATGCAAGTTGATATTGAACCTTAACGAGCCTTGCAAGATTAAGGATACATCCTGGATTCATCCTACCAAGTACTGCGGTGTATGGTGGAACATGATTGTAGGCACCAAGACCTGGAGCTATACCAACGATCTGCCATCTGTGCGTCTCGGTGTAACCGATTACAGCAAGTGCAAGCCTAACGGTACTCATGGTGCAACCAACGAGGAAGTGAAGCGCTACATCGACTTTGCAGCCAAGAACGGTTTGCAGGAAGTATTGGTAGAAGGCTGGAACGAAGGTTGGGAAGACTGGTTCGGTCATCAGAAACTTGATGTCTTCGACTTCGTGACTCCATATCCTGACTTTGATATCAAGATGCTCAACGAATATGCTCACTCTAAGGGTGTGAAGCTGATGATGCACCACGAGACATCTTCTGCAGCTCTCAACTACGAGCGCCATCTGGAAGATGCCTTCAACCTGATGAACAAATATGGTTATGATGCCGTGAAGACCGGTTATGTAGGTGATATCATCCCAAGAGGTGAGTATCACTACAGCCAGTTGATGAACAATCACTACCAGCGTGTCGTCGAGACCGCTGCCAAGCATCATATTATGGTGAATGCCCACGAGGCAACCCGTCCTACAGGTATCTGCCGCACCTGGCCTAACCTGGTTGGCAACGAGAGTGCACGTGGTACAGAATATGAAGCATTTGGCGGCAGCAAGCCTTATCATACCGTAATGTTGCCATTCACCCGTCTGCAGGGTGGTCCGATGGATTATACTCCTGGTATCTTCGAGACCAAGCTTTCTGAGTGGAGCAACAATAAGAGTTATGTTCATACCACCCTCTGTGGTCAGCTTTCTCTCTATCTCGTAATGTACAGTCCTTTGCAGATGGCTGCCGATCTTCCAGAGCATTATGAGAAGTATGACGATGCCTTCCAGTTCATCCGCGACGTAGCTTGCGACTGGGACGACTCCAAGTATCTGGAGGCTGAGCCAGCCAAGTATATCACCGTAGCCCGTAAGGCTAAGGGTACCGATAACTGGTTTGTTGGTGGCAAGACTGATGCAGCCCGCACAGCCGTAGTAAAACTCGACTTCCTGGATAAGGGCAAGAAGTATGCTTGCGCTATCTATCAGGACGGCAAGAATGCTGACTATGAGAAGAACCCTAAATCTTACAAGATTGTTCACAAGACTGTGAAGAAGGGTGATGTTTTGAAGATTAACGAAGCACGTGGTGGTGGTTTCGCCATCTCTTTGCTCGCTAAATAAGCCTATAATTTCCGTATTTCCGTCCAACTGTCCGGTTGGTCGGAAATACGCTAAAAATGAGCGTAGATAATCTGTCACAGTTTTTTTCGCTCAGTTCGCTTTAATATCCTGTATAACAACAACTTAACAATATGAATGTCCAAAAACTAATAATTGCAGCATTGACAGCAACCGTTTTACCAACTTCATTGAATGCCCAGCAGACATTCAATGAGATGATGTATTCCAAGGAGAAAACCATGTTTATCCTGAATGCTCCAACAGCCCAAAAATCTTCTGTAACCCTCCGCCTTTATAAGCAAGGTCAGGGAGGAAAAGCATATAAAACGCTGAAGATGAAGAAGTTGGGTGACGAACGCTGGGAGGCTACAGTAAAGGGCGACCTCAAGGGAAAGTTCTATACCTTTGATATAGGCAAGGGTGAAACACCGGGCACATTTGCCAAGGCGGTAGGTGTGAACGGAAACCGTGGCGCCATAGTAGATTTGTATGATACCGATCCATCTGGATGGGATAAGGACGTGCGTCCTGCCCTGAAATCGCCAGCCGATCTCGTTGTCTACGAGCTTCACGTGCGTGATTTCTCCATTTCTCCTACATCCGGCTTGAAATATAAGGGTAAATATCTCGCCCTCACCGAGCCTAAGGCCATCGAATACCTCAAGAATCTGGGCATCAACGCCATCCACTTCCAGCCTGTATTCGATTTCGCTTCTATAGATGAGAACCGACTCGACAAACCACAGTTCAACTGGGGTTATGATCCGAAAAACTATAATGTGCCGGAAGGCAGTTACGCTACCGACCCTTATTCTCCAGCAACCCGCATCAAGGAGTTCAAGGAGATGGTGATGGCGCTGCATAAGGCAGGCATCCGAGTGATTTTCGATGCCGTATATAACCATACTTTCGATATCAACGGCAGCAATTTCCAGCGTACCTATCCTGATTATTATTATCGCAAGACCAAGGACGGTAAGTATTCTGACGGTTCAGGCTGTGGAAACGAGACTGCTTCTGAAAAGCCTCTCATGCGTCAGTATATGCTGGAGAGCGTGAAATATTGGATAGACGAATATCATATCGACGGTTTCCGTTTCGACCTGATGGGCGTTCATGACATCGAAACCATGCAGGCTATCCGTGAGATGGTAAACCGCATCGATCCTAGCATTTATATTTATGGTGAGGGATGGAGTGCAGGCAGTTGTGCTTATCCTACCGGGAAACTGGCGGTGAAGGCGAATACCCAGCAGCTCAAGGGCATCGGTGCTTTCAGCGATGATATGCGCGATGCGCTCCGTGGTCCTTTCTCTGATGACCATAATGGTGCGCTCCTGGCTGGTCTTACAGGTCAGGAGGAGAGCCTGAAGTTCGGTATTGTGGGTGGCATTGCTCATCCGCAGGTGGATATGACAAAGGTGAACTATGACAAGGAGCCTTGGACCAACAATCCTACCGAGCAGATTAGTTATGTAAGCTGCCACGACGATATGTGTCTGGTAGACCGTCTGAAGGCAAGCATCGCATCTCTTACCGACAAGAATATCCCTGAAGCGATACGTACTGCCGAGTTGCTCCGCATCGATAAGCTTGCGCAGACCTGCGTCTTCACTTCACAGGGTGTTCCTTTCATCCTTGCCGGCGAAGAGATGCTCCGCGACAAGAAGGGAGTACACAATAGCTATAATTCTCCTGACAGCATCAACCAGTTTACCTGGACCAATCTGCAGAAGTATCCGCAGGCGTTTGCTTATTACAAGAGTCTGATCCAGCTCCGTAAGAATCATCCAGCCTTCCGTCTTTCAACAGGCGATAAGGTGCGTCAGCATCTGAAGTTTCTGCCTGTTCAGGAGACTTGCCTCGTAGGTTTCCAACTCAAGAATCTGGAGGGCATTGATGCGTGGAAGAACATCATCGTGATCTATAACTTCAATAAGGAGGCAAAGAAGATGCAGATTCCTGAGGGTAATTATACCGTGGCTTGCTGCAATGGTATAATCAATGAGGAAGGCTTAGGCTTTGTTTCGGGAAAGGAAGTTGAGGTTGCCCCTCAGTCAGCCCTGATACTTTATCAGAAATAGTTTATATATATAATAAGGTGTAATATGAAAAAGATAATAGCTTCTTTATTGCTTATGAGTAGTGCAATAAGTATGAATGCGGCGGTCAACGTGAACCGCATTGAACCTACCGACTGGTATGTGGGCATGAAAGATGCTTCACTCCAGCTGATGGTGTATGGCAAGGATATCAAGAATGCCGATGTAACGGTAGACTATCCGGGTGTGAAGGTAGACAGCATCGCCCGCCTTGATTCTCCTAATTATCTCCTGGTTTATCTTAACCTCGATGGGGCAAAGGCTGGTGAGATGACCCTCAACTTCAAGCAGGGCAAACAGTCGAAGAAGGTAAAGTATGTGTTGAAAGACCGTGAGATGGCGGGCGATAAGCGCATCGGTTTCTCTAATGAAGATGTGCTCTATATGCTGATGCCAGACCGTTTTGCCAACGGCAATCTGAAGAATGATGCCTTTAAGACGATGCGTGATAAGACCTGCAACCGTGCAGAGCCTAGTCTGCGGCATGGTGGCGACCTGGAGGGAATCCGCCAGCATCTTGATTATTTCAACCAGTTGGGTGTAACCGCCCTGTGGTTTACCCCGGTTTTGGAGAACGACAGTCCAAGTAACGGCAAGAACAGCAGTTATCATGGTTATGCTACCACCAATTATTATCGTGTAGACCCACGTTTCGGAACCAATGCCGATTATAAGCAGCTGATAGATGAGGCTCACAAGAAAGGTTTGAAGATTGTGATGGATATGATTTTCAACCATTGCGGCTTCGAGCATCCTTGGGTTGCCGATATGCCTTCAAAGGACTGGTTTAATAAACCAGAATGGCTGGCTCCTGAAAATCAGACTGCCGAGCATCAGAAGAGCATCGGTACGGTGGATGGCGCTGCTAAGGTGAACGATAAGTATCTGCAGACCAGTTATAAGCTGACTCCGGTACTTGACCCATACGCCAGCAAGGTTGATCTCACAGAAACCGTAGACGGCTGGTTTGTTCCAACTATGCCAGACCTCAACCAGCGTAACCCACACGTTATCAAGTATCTGATTCAGAACAGTGAGTGGTGGATAGAGAGCGCTGGTATCGACGGCATCCGTATGGATACCTATCCTTATGCCGACCGCGATGCGATGGCACACTGGATGAAGGTGCTGGGCGAGGAGTATCCTCACTTCAATACCGTAGGCGAGACTTGGGTAACCGAACCTGCCTATACTGCAGCCTGGCAGAAGGACAGCAAACTTTCTGAGAAGAACAGCTATCTGCCAACCGTTATGGATTTCGCCTTCTTCGACCGCATCAACAGTGCAAAGAAAGAGGAGACCGATGACTGGTGGAACGGCATGAACCGTCTCTACAACGTGTTCTGCTACGACTATCTCTATCCTAATCCAAAGAGCGTAATGGCATTCATCGAGAATCATGATACCGACCGCTTTCTGGGCGAAGGCAAGGATACCCTGGCTTTGAAGCAGGCGCTGTCATTGCTTCTGACCATCAATCGCACTCCTCAGCTCTATTATGGTACAGAGGTGCTGATGAATGGTACCAAGAGCGTGACCGATGGCAATGTACGCAAGGACTTCCCTGGCGGTTGGGCTGGTGATAAGCACAATGCCTTTACTGCCGAAGGAAGAACACTGGCAGAAAACCAGATGTTCGACTGGCTCAGCCGATTATTGCATTGGCGTCAGGGCAACGAGGTTATCACCAAGGGCAAGCAGACCCAGTTCTGTCCACAGAAGGGTGTGTATGTCATTGCCCGCCAGTATAAGGGTAAGAATGTGATGACGGTTATCAATGGCAAGAACGAGGCAAACGAACTGAATGTTTCCCGTTATGCAGAGATTATCGGTTCTCATGATAAGGCTACGGATGTTACAAACGGTCGCACCGTTCTTATCAACAAGAACGTGAAGCTCCGTCCTCGCCAGAGCATGATTCTTGAGTTCTAAAACGCAAGTAGCTTCGTTGCCCGATGAAAGTACTTTCGATGCCTGATGAAAGTACTTTCAATTGCCAACGCAAGTATATTCCTATATGAACGTTCCTAGAGTTGTAAATTTACACTTCTAGGAACGTTTTTTTATATAAATATTCTTTGGTTTCATTTTTTCTTCGTACTTTTGCACGCATAACCTATATAGATAAATGATTAGATACATTCTTTCTATAATAAGCATTCTTTTCATAACCTTGAGCAGTTGGGCGCAAGGTGGGCTGCCTAGTCGCTATAATGTAAGCTATCTCAATATGGCTGCAGGTATGCCGAATAACTTTGCTGATGATATCTTTCAGGATTCCTACGGCTTCGTATGGATCAGTACACATGGTGGTGGATTGGTACGCTACGATGGTTTCAATTTCATGAACTTCGGTTTGGGGTCTGTAGGAATCAGTCTGCGAAGCAACAGTTGCCGTAATGTCTGCGAAGATCCGTTCAAGCGCCTTTGGGTGGCTTTCGAAGAAGGTCCGCAGGTGCTCGACCTCAATACCATGCAGCCTGTTGTTCCACCTTGTGAGAACAGTCAGGTAGAGGCACAACTCAACAAAGTATTCAAGAACCTTTGCACCCGAATATATTGTGATGCAAAGGGCAATATATGGATGCTGTCTTTCAACCAGCTTACCCGTTTCGGCTTTAACGAAAAGGGCGAGGTGAGCAGCGTCTTGTCCACATCCTATCCTTATAATGCTCCCGACCTCGGAATCTGTGATGTCTATCGCAGAGGAACAGTTGTATTATGCAACAATGGAGTGGTGAGCGAGTTCTCAGTGAAGAACAATCAGCTTGTGGCAAAGAACATCTCATCCCTCTTCCCTCCGCTCGAAGGTAGGTATGCCGGTGCCATCATCTCATATCATGGCAAGATATGGATGGGTACGAATCGCGGATTGTTTAATAGTGGCAAGCAGGAATTCCATAGCTCTGCTACCGACCATTCGCTCCAGCACGAAGTAGTGACGAGCCTTGCCGTTTCTCCAGATGACAAACTTTTGGTAGGAACGCTCTGTGGCGTAGATATCTTCAATGATAAGACCGGAGAGATAGAACATTGGAATACTGCTACGGCTGTGAATCCGCTGAGCAGCAACTTTATCAACAGTCTTTTCTCAAAGAACGGACAGATATGGGTAGGCTCTGAGACGGGTGGTGTTATCAAACTGGCTCCACGTCAGCTGGATTTGGAATTCTACCGTCACGACCCCGCCACCCCGGGCAGTATCTCTCCTAATGCTGTCAATGCCATGTATGCGGCAGCCGACGGAACCCTGTGGGTAGGAACAGTAGAGGGAGGTCTCAATGCTTTGGCTCCAGGCAGCAGGAACTTTATTCATTATACGGTGGCAAATTCCGGTTTGCCGCATAATACCGTCTCGGTTCTTGCAGCCGATAACCGCAATCAGCTCTGGATTGGTACCTGGGGAAGGGGCTTTGCTGTGATGAATCTCAGTCAGCCGGGCAAGATTATTCCTCTGGTGATAGATGCAAAGCATCAGCATTTACTCAACTTTGCCGGTGCCTTGGCTTACGATCCTATCAATGATGGTATGTGGCTCGGAACCAATGACGGTCTCTTCTTCTATGATATGAAGCGCCGCCAACTCATTGAACCTTTCAGGGGATGCCAGAATGTGCGCGGCTGCATTGGTTCTCTGATAACCCGAAAGGGCAAACTCCTGATGGGTTGTGTGCGGGGAATGGTAGAGGTCGACCTCAAGTCGCGTGCTCATGGCAAGGGCGATTTCGCTGTGACGTATCATCAGTATAAACTCGACAATCCGAAGAGTGGAGTCTTCGATAAGATATTGTCTTTCTGTCAGGCTAAGGATGGAAAGATATGGATGGGCAGTAACGGCTACGGTCTGTATTGCTATACCAGCGATAAAAACGGAAAGACTCAAGTGAAGTCGTATACCACCAATAACGGACTTGCCAACAATATCGTGAAGGGTATTGTAGAGGATAATCAGGGTATGTTGTGGATAGCTACCGATAACGGACTCTCTATCTTCAATCCGAAGACCGAGGCATTCTGCAGTTTCTCCCGTGAAGATGGTCTGATCAGTTCGCAGTTCTATTTCAATGGTGCCATCCGCAATGCCAAGGACGAAATATTCCTGGGCACCGATGTGGGTATGATGGCTGTAAAGGGCATAAACCGTTCTGTGCATCAGACGGGTAAGTTGTGCTTTACCGAACTTCTGGTAGATAACCAGCCTGTCTTTGCCGGCAGCGATTATCTGGAAGAAGACATTTCTATTGCCAGAAAGTTGCGTATCCATGAGAGTGATAAGTCGTTCACCCTCTTTTTCTCAGCGCTCAATTATGGCTGCGAGACACAGGGTGTGTACCTTTATCGCATGAAGGGATACGAGAATGAGTGGGTTCAACTCAAGGCTGGTCAGCATAGTGTGCGTTATTCCACTCTGCCAGCTGGAGACTATAAGTTTGAGGTGAAATATATCCCATCTATCAATTCCGACAAGGAGCAGGTGATCTCTGTAGAAGTTCAGATTACTCCTTATTTCTGGAAGAGCTGGTGGTTTGTTACCCTTATTATAATAGGTATCATCGCCTTGCTCCAATATGCTTATGTGCGCCGTCTCAACAAGATGCGCGAAGAGGAAGTAGAAGCTCTGTATCGTCCTATCGAGGCTGCCATGAAGGAAAGTGATGAACCAGAAAAACTGCAGAGTCGCATCCAGATGATTCTGCAGAACCAGAAGCGTTATCAGGACAGTCAGAAGAAGAGCATTGAGGTTGACAGGAAGATGGTAGAGGAGAATACGCGTCCATTCATGGAAGAAGTGATGGATGTGATGGAGAAAAACTACGATAATTCTGAGTTCGGAGTTCAGGAACTGGCAGATGCTTTGGGCATATCCCGCAGTGTGCTGAGCAAGAATCTCACCAAGGAGACAGGCTTGCCAACAGCCCAGTTTATCCGCAACTACCGTCTCGACATCTCGCGCAAGATGATGGCTGATAAAACTTCCAACCGAAATATCACGGAGATAGCCTACCGTGTAGGCTTCAACGATCCGAAGTATTTCACCCGTTGCTTCACCAGGCAGTTTGGCATCTCTCCGACTGCATATAAGGATCAGTTGGATTCTCAGGGTTCAGATATGGCATAGTTCTCCTTGGATTCTTCGGAGAAATAATGTTCCAGGATGTGATAATTTGTTAAGTAAACAAAATAAAACCATGGGGTTGCTTGATATAAGTCAAGTAACCCCCTTGTTTTGTATGTGTGGGTACACAACTGGTGGATAAGCACGTAATATCCTTAAAAATCCACTGTTTATACGTTTTGTCCACCTATAAAACCCATTTGTCCACCCAATATAATCCGATAAATTGTACTTTTGCCACTGAAAAATGATGGTTGATGTATAGTTTGGCCAGCATTAATCATTTCATCCGCAACCTAAAAAGAGAACGGACGAAGCAATAACAAACTGTAAAAATTGAATAAACAAAGTATAAACCTAAAAATTGATAAGCAATGAGGAAACAATTATTCTCTATGATGCTATGCCTAGGTGCTGTTGGTGGTGCTTCTTTTGTCACCCCAATGTCCGCAATGGCTGCAGTTGCACAAGATCAGGTGATCACGGTCAAGGGACATGTTGTAGATGATCAGGGTGAACCTCTGATTGGTGCAACAGTTAAGACTAAAGATGCCAAGACTGGTGCAGTTACCGACTTAGATGGTAATTTCGAAATTCGAGTAAAGGCTAATGCGACTCTTTTCGTGAGCTATCTTGGCTACAAGGAGCGTGAGATTGCAGTGCGCGGTCGTGCCATTATCGAATCTATCCAACTCTCTGCCGACAATCAGGTGCTCGATCAGGTTGTAGTAGTGGGTTATGGTACACAGAAAAAGGCAGACCTTACCGGTTCTGTATCTATCGTAAATGCTGAGGAGATGAAGAAGGTGTCAAACTCTAACATCTCTACTATGCTTGAAGGTAAGGTTGCCGGTGTGCAGATTACATCTGATGGTCAGCCTGGTGCAGATCCTAGTGTGAGAATTCGTGGTATCGGTTCTTTCGGTAGCACAGCTCCTCTTTATGTCATCGATGGTGTGCCAATGGGTACCACTATCCGTGACTTCTCTCCTAATGATATCGAGACCATTCAGATTCTGAAGGATGCTTCTGCGGGTGCCATCTATGGTTCTCGTGCTGCGAATGGTGTCGTTATTATCACTACCAAGAATGGTAAGAAAGATCAGCCTCTGAAGGTGAACTACTCTGGTTACTTCGGTGTTGACCAGATTCCTAGTGATGTATATGATGTGATGAATGCCGACCAGTATAGCAACTATCTCGGTCAGGCTTGCGCCAACTCTAATACAACTCTCGCAGGTGGTTATAAACTTGGTGAGGATGGCAAATATCATTTCCAGGATGCAACCAATACAGACTGGTTTGACGAGGTATTCAAGACTGGTACCCGACAGAACCATAACGTAGCCCTCAGCGGTGGTAGTGCCAACAGTACTTATAATGTATCTCTCGATTACTTCAACCAGAAGGGTACCTTGGAAGGTGCAGGTCCTAACTACGAGCGTTACACAGCCCGCGTCAACAACACTATGGACACCAAATTCGTGAAGTTCCGTACTAGCTTGGTATATTCTCATTCAGACCAGGACAATATGGGTCTTTCTAATGCCGGCGAGTATGTTCAGGGACTTTATGGATCTGTAACCAACGTGCTCCGTGGTACACTCTTGATGCAGCCAACCATCAAGGCTTATGATAAATCAACATGGGTTCTCGATGACAAGGTAGGTGCAGCTAATGGTTATCGCTACGATGCCTATGGCTATGGTGTTTACTATGATGGCATCCACGGTGATATCTCTGCATCCAACCCATTATTGGTGAATAACCTCTTGCAGCGCAACACTTTGGTAGACCGCTTCGTAGGTACGGCTTCTGCTGATGTAGACCTCTTTAAGATGGTAGGCATTAAGAGCAAGAACCATGGCCTTCATTATAATGTGAACCTCTCTTATAGCAAGACCGAGGCTAAGGACAAGACTTGGATTCCTTCCTGGATTCAGAGCAACCGTGTATACCTCGCCAAGGAGAACGAGCGCCTTACCAAGGGTTCACGCAACTACAGCGATGCCTTGGTTGAGAATACCATTACATACGATGGTAAGATTGGCAAGCACAACATCAACCTGCTCGCTGGTATGACCTATGAGGAGGAAAATACTAATGTCCTGACTGGTTGGGGTATCAACTTCACAGAACCTTACTTCCTCCAGCTTCAGAATGCCAAGAACACCTACTCTGAGTCATTTGAGTACAAGCATGCCTTGGCATCATACGTAGGACGTTTGAACTATAACTATGATGAGAAGTACTTGCTTTCTGCTGTAGTACGTCGAGATGGTAGTTCACGTTTGACCAAGAATATCCGTTGGGCAACCTTCCCTTCTATATCTGTAGGTTGGCGTTTCGATAAGGAAAAGTTCTTCCCTATCAGTCATGACATCGTCAATATGTTCAAGGTGCGTGCCAGCTACGGTGAACTCGGTAATGAGAACATCGGTGAGTACCAGTATATGGCAACAATGAACCGTAACAACATGACCTATAGCTTTGGTAATGACAAGGTGACAGGTTCTAAGATTGCAACATACGTAAATGAGAACATCGCTTGGGAGAAGAAGAAGACTACCAACATAGGTATCGACTTGGCTATGTTCAACAATCGTTTAGAGTTCACAGCTGAATGGTATAAGAATAAGTCAGAAGATTTGCTTTATGGTGTACCAGTACCAGCTCAGACTGGTGTTGCTAACACTAGTGTAACTATGAACGCTGCCTCTATGGAGAACAGTGGTTTCGAGTTCTCTGCTACTTATCGCAACCATGATCACGCCTTCAAGTATGATATCAGTGCCAACTTGAGTACCTTGAAGAACAAGGTAACTTCTCTCGGTTTCGGTACAGAGTCTTACATCACAGGTGCTTACGCTACATACGTAGGTCAGGAGGTTGGTCAGTTCTATGGTTGGGTATACGAGGGCATCGCTCGTACACAGGATCAACTTGATAACCATGCAACACAGCAGGGTGCCAACGTAGGAGACTGTCTATACAAAGATGTTTCTGGTCCTGATGGTGTGCCTGATGGCGTAATCGATACTTACGACCAGACCGTTTTGGGAAGTGGCCTGCCAAAGGTTAACTTCGGTTTGAGCGCTCGCATGGAGTATAAGAACTTCGACTTGAATATCTCTACATACGGTGTATTCAACTACCATGTATCAGATGATATCTATAATAGTTTAAATTCTTGCTATGGTCCTGGTAACAAGGATGTTGCTATGGGTGACGCCAACCGCTTTGCCGATGACGGTACCTATATCTCTAGCGTACCACGCACCTATTATACCAATAATGCGACATTGGCATGGAACGATCTCTTCAGTTCTCGCAAGATTCAGAATGCAGCTTACTGGAAGATAGCTAACGTAGAGTTGGGCTACAACTTCCCAGACAAGTGGTTTGGCGGCTACGTGAGCGGTGTGCGTCTCTATGTTTCTGCACAGAACCTCTACACCTTCACAGGCTACAAGGGATATAACGTTGACTACGCTGGTGGTACCTTCACTCCAGGTTACAACTTCTGTTCATTCCCAACTCCACGCACATTCATGTGTGGTCTCCACTTTACATTCTAATAGGGAGAACAAGGATTATAAGAATCATTATTATTTAAAAGAACATTTGATATGAAACTAAATAAATTATCATTAGCTATGATCCTCGGTCTTGGTGCGTTGACGATGGCATCGTGCGAAGGCAAGTTGGACTTAACAAATCCTAACCAGCAGACCACTGGTACTTTCGGTTTTAATGCCGATGACTTGGAAGAGTGTGTCATTGCTGCTTATCACGACATCCGTATGGAGGGCTCTATGGCTCGTGTAGGTTATACGCTTGATGCTGTGCGAGGTGACGAAGTGTGGAACACATCCCAGGTATGGTATCTTCCATTTGATGATATGGATGATCCTGCAACCGATGAAATCTCCATGTGGCCATGGCGTGAATCATACTATACCATCAATGTATGCAACTTTATCCTCTCTCGTACAACAGGCGAAGACTCTCAGCTCAGCGAGAGCATGAAGCGCATTAAGGGACAGGCTCTCTTCCTCCGTGCCTTCTCATATTATAACTTGGTAGGTTACTACAAGGAAGTGCCATTGATTACCGACTATTCTACCTATTCTTCATTGGATGGTCTCTATGGTGCCAACAACACCTTTGATGAGGTGCTCGATCAGGTTGAGACTGACTTGAAGGAGGCTATGGAGTTGCTCCCTAACCGCCAAGCTGGTGGTGAATGGGCAAAGGGACGTGCTACTTGTGGTGCGGCTGCAGGTTACTATGCACGTACTTTGATGCTTCGACATAAGTATAGTGAGGCCTTGACTGTGTTAAGGGATATCATTGGCGGTCAGAAGTATGGTCAATATAAGTTGATGACCAACTATGGTGACAACTTCCGTGAGGGCTCACAGTATGAGAACAATGACGAGAGCCTCTTCGAGGTTCAGTTCTTGGACTATGGCTCTCAGGGCGTTGACGATGAGTGGACTCCTGTCAATGTAAGTCCTAATGCTTCTCAAGGTCATGCTGTTGAGTCTAACTACTGTCCAGGAAGATTTGGTGGATGGGCAGACCTCTCTGCTTCACCATGGTTATACAACCTCTTCAAACAAGAGCGTACTACAGCTGGTAAATTGGATCCACGTCTCTATTGGACTATCGGTACATACGAGGCAGACTGGGAAGGTTTCGAGAATGGTAACGTAGCTTATACTACTAAGATGACGGCTACTGATACAATTCCAACAAATAATGATAGGGGTGGTCTGCCTATCGCTAAGTGGACCAACTTCCGTACAAACCTTTATGATAAGGTAACTACTGGTCTAAAGTGTGGTATCAACCTCCGTATGATGCGTTATTCAGATGTGTTGCTTCGTGCAGCAGAGTGTGAGAACGAGGTAAACGGTCCAACACAGCAGGCTATCGACTGGATAAATAAGGTGCGTGAGCGTGCTAACTTAAAGGATTTGCAGCTCTCTGACTTCACTACAAAGGATAAGCTCTTCGAGCAGATTGCCAATGTAGAGCGTCCAAAAGAGTTTGGTTGTGAGTCTGGACGTGGTCTTGACTTGATTCGTTGGGGATTCTTCTATAACAACGACCGTATGGCTCAGTTGAAGGACCACGCAACCTTCCGCATCTCTCCATACAAGATTAAAGAGCCTGTTAGCTACTCACAGGTCGGTATAGACCCACAGTTGAAATGCTCTTACGATACATACGTCGCAGGTCATGAGTTCTTGCCTATCTATCAGAATTTGCTTAATGATAACCCTAACTTGAAGGGTAACTCTGCTAACTACAATACAGACAACTCAACCGATTTCTTCGGGAGAGGTTGGACTGTTCATCCTGTAGTTAACTTGGGCAACTAATAATATCTATTCCTATGGGGTTTCTTAAGGATAGCCCCATAGGAAAACCAAAATAACAATTTATATATTTATAATAGGATATAATATGAAACGTCTAAATAAATTAGCAGCCGTCTTCTGCGTGGCAGCCATGGCATTGACAGCGATGACAGGATGTGAGGGAAGTGACATGTTTAGCGTCAACTCTCCTGATTGGCTCTCTGAAAAGATTGATTCAATCGAAAAAGCTAACCAATCTACAGAGGAAGTGCTCGTAGGTATGAATGAGGATGTCTATACTGTAGGTAATACTGATTTCTCTTCAGGCTTTTGGACTTCATTCTCAAAGTATTATGTGGTTCAAGACAACCAGAAGTGGAATGCCGTGTTCAATCTGAACATCAATCCTTCTGCGACTAACACCTATAAGAACTTCGCCCTCGTCATCACCAATGATGTGGATCGTGGCGGAACAGGTTATACCGAGTATGGTGCTATCCGTTTTGATAACCAACCAAGCGGTAACTCTGAGTGGGGTGACCATATCGACAGAAGCTGCGTGAAGAGTAATCTCACCTTTGAAACTGATACAGACAAGGGTGTAGATAAGTTGGGTGGTAAGGTAACATTGACGGTTGATCGTTCCCGTGTAGATACTTTCATGGTGAAGATTACCAATGGTACTGTTACCAAGACCTACATTCAGCCATCTAAGATTGCTAATCTGAATGCAGACGAGAGCAATACCAACATCCGTTGCTTCCTGGTACCTGAGGGCTCTTACATCGATTTCATGCAGAGCAACGTAGAACCTATCGGCGGTTATACATCTGCCCAGGATAAGGCTCCGGTTTCTATGGTGTTGAACAATGTTCCTGCCGAAGTAGACGAGAATACACCCCTAGAGAAGGCAATGGAGAATGTATCTGCTACCGTAACCTTCGAGGAAGGTATAACCAAGGTAATTCCTGCCAAGGAACTTTATTTCTCTGCCATCAACGATATGAATGTTTCTGGCACCAAGAACCTCATCGTCATCTATAACAAGACATTCAAGGGCGAGAATGCTTCTACTCCTATCGTTGCACAGAAGACATTCGAAGTTGTGCCAGCTATCAAAGCTCTCCATATAGTAAGTGCGCCTACACGTCTTGACTATACATATTATGAGGCTTCTGGTATAACATTGCCAGAAAATGCAACTTTGGCTTTAGATGTAAAAGGCTTGGCAGTACAAGCTACATATTTGGATGGCAAGACTCGTGACATTGCTCTTGATAAGTTAACTTTCTCTAACGTACCTATGAAGGTTGGTAAGCAAGCTATTACGGTAACTGCAAAAAATGGTGTTAAGACAACTTTCGATGTTAATGTAACGAAGAGTGCTGCTACATTCGTAACCCCTAGCCCTGCAGTTTTGGGTGCAGAGGATTGCACTAGTCCATGGTGGAGTGCTCACCTTGATGCAGATGTTCATGTCCCTTCTGGTGAAGCTCGTGCATTCTCTCTGACTAATTATGGTGCAGCTGCTAATTGGAACAATTATGATATAGTCCTCCGCAAGGCTGATTTGAGTGAGTATGGTGTGTTCCGTTCTGACAACTGGGGATGGGGCAACGCTGTAGGTGGTGATGGTGCTCCTAGTATCTCTCATGCAGGAACTCAGGGTGAATGGGCAACTTGGCTTGCTGGTATGAATGGTGCCAAAGTACAAGTTTATGTAGCCAATCAAAATGGTAAGGTTAATATTTTGGCAGTGATGGTTGGTACTACAGGACAGGTTTCTACACAGTATTATCTGGATATTCCTGTAGAGGCTGATGATGTCAATGTTGACTTTACTGTAGATAACAGCTGTTTGAAGTTCGACTCTGCAGCATCTGCTCGCAAGCACTATACTCGTGCTCACCGCAGATAATCCTCGAAGAGAAATCTTTGGCAAAACTATAATAATAAAGGTAGGTCTTGATGCTAACAGGCTTCCATAGACCTGCCTTTATTAGAAAGAAAATATAAAGGATATAAAAACTAACTAAACATAAGGAAACAATGAAGAAACTTCATACTTTAGTACTATTGCTCGCTTGTACTTTGGCGGTAGGCTGTAGCAGTGGAGGCGATGACCCAATTGACGATCCAAAGCCTACGCCTACACCAACTCCTACGCCTACTCCAACACCTAGTGATCCAACGGATGCCGACTTAGCAAACTACAAGTGCCCAACCTATGTTGATAACTATGTATCCATAGCCGACTGGAGTAAGCGTAGCCAGTGGAATCTTGCCAATGTGCACGACCCATCGGTGATGAAGGCAGCCGACGGCTATTATTATATGTATCAGACTGATGCCAGCTATGGCAATGCCCACGAAGGTCATGGACACTTCCATGCTCGTCGAAGCAAAGACCTCGTAAACTGGGAATATCTCGGTGGTACGATGACGGTGGCTCCTGCTTGGGTGAAGACTAAGTTGAACGAGATTCGTGCTGAGCAAGGTTTGGCTCCTATCGCCAACCCAAGCTATGGCTATTGGGCTCCTTGCGTAAGAAAAGTGAAGGATAATCTCTATCGTATGTACTATGCCATCGTGGTGAACAACTACATCAAGACAGGTGGCACTACCTATGATGGCTCTTGGACGGAGCGTGCCTTCATCGGTATGGCAGAGACTACGGACCCAGCCAGCAACAAGTGGACAGACAAGGGTTTTGTGATTTGCTCTTCTTCTGATAAGGGTAAGAACTGGACTCGCAAATCGAACAGCGACTGGGACGGCTACTTCAAGTTCAATGCCATCGACCCTTCGTTCATCATCACACCTAATGGCGAGCACTGGCTTATCTATGGCTCTTGGCACAGCGGTATCGCTGCCGTGCAGTTGAACCCAGAGACAGGCAAGACCTTGAAAGAACTTCCTAAGTCATACGGTACAGCAGATGAGATTGCTCCTTACGGAAAGCTTATCTTCACTCGTACCAATGGTAGTCGTTGGCAGGGAGCTGAGGCTCCTGAGGTTGTATACCATGATGGATATTATTATCTCTTCTTGGCTTACGATGGCTTGGATGTTCCTTACAACACCCGTGTGCTTCGTTCCAAGAATGTGGACGGTCCTTACGAGACGATGAACAACAGAGTGACTAATGCAGCCAATGGCGCAGGTGACAATCCTACCGTCTTGACTCATCCTTATAAGTTCAGTCAGGGATATGGTTGGGTAGGCATCAGCCACTGTGCCGTCTTCGACGATGGCGCGGGCAACTGGTATTATGTATCCCAGCAGCGTTTCCCACAGAATGTAGGTGGAAATGCTTATAGCAACGCCCTGATGATGGGTGGCGTGCGCAGTATCAAGTGGAATGAGAACGGATGGCCTGTTGTCATGCCTGAGCGTTATGGCGCTGTGCCACAAGTGGCTATCAAGGCTAGCGAACTGGCTGGCACTTGGGAAGGTATCGACCTCGCTTATGAGTATGGCAAACAGCGCGTCAGCACCGAATTTACACTCAATGCCGACGGCTCAATGACTGGTGGTACGGCTTGGCCTAATGTGAAGGTATGGAACTTCGATACTTCTTCCAACACCCTCACCATCGGTACTACCAAGCTCAAGGTACAGCGTGAGGTAGACTGGGAGGCTAGTCCTCGCAAGTTGACTATCGTATACTCTGGCGTCAGTGGTAGCAAGAGCTTCTGGGGCAAGAAAAAATAAATGTTAGTTAGTTTTTAAGGTATAAAAGAATCTAAGTAGAATCTTTGGGGGAGTTAAGCAGTGAAGCTATGACTCCCCTTTTTTGTTAAAAAAATAGAGAAGATATACAGATGAAACAAACTGCAATGAAATATTTTGGCATTGTGGCGATAGCCATGATGCTAGCGCCAGCTGAGTCTCGTGCACAACAGCCTTTGGTTGTAGATACTCCTTTTGTCCACGACCCCGTAATGGCGTATGAGAATGGCAAGTACTATCTCTACTGCACAGGTCATGGCATCACGCAGATGACCTCTACCGACCGCAAGCATTGGACTATCGTTCCTCAGGGCGTGCTCAAGAACAGCGAGATTCCGGCATGGACGCATGATAGTGTGCCAGGTTTTACCACGCATATCTGGGCTCCGGATGTTATCCGCTTCAAGAACAAGTGGTATCTGGCTTATTCCTGTTCTACCTTTGGTAAGAACACATCTGCCATCGGCTTGCTGAGCAATACTTCCTTATCTGATAAGGATGGATGGAAGGATGAGGGCTGCCTCGTCGCCTCTAAGGGCGATAGAGACAACTGGAATGCCATCGATCCGAATTTCATTGTTGATGAGAAGGGAAATCCTTGGCTTACCTGGGGCTCTTTCTGGGATGGCATCCAGATGATCAAGTTGGATAAGAAGACGATGCATGTCAAGAAGGGCGCCAAGCCTCAGACCATCGCCCGCCGTCATGCCGTAGGCGATGCATCAGCAGAACCGAATCCTACTTCTAAGTTTGCCGGTACCAATGCCATCGAGGCTCCTTTCTTCATGAAACATGGTGGTTATTACTATCTCTTCGTGAGCTGGGATTACTGCTGCCGTGGCATCAAGAGCAACTATCGTGTTGCCGTGGGCAGGAGCAAGAAGGTGGCTGGTCCTTATCTGGATAAGGAGGGTAGGGACATGCGAGAGGGTGGTGGCACCCTGCTGCTGGAAGGTGACAAGAAGGAATATGAGGCGATGGGCCATAGTTCAGCCTACTCCTTCCCTGATGGTGATTTCTTCTTCTGCCATGGTTACAGTATCGCCAAGAATGGCGCCAGCATCCTGGTTCAGAAGCGTATCTGCTGGACGGAAGATGGGTGGCTGACGCTGGAATAAGATGCATTAGTTAAGTGTTAAAACTGAGTTAAAATAGCGTTTATTTCGCTACGAATGGTAAAAAAACGGTTTCGTAGCGAAATAAACGCTATTTTCTCCCGGCGCCCTTGAAGTTACATGGCGATGTAGAAATCTATGCGTCGGGACGTAAGAAAGATTACGTCGCCATGTAATAAAGTCTACGTCGGGACGTAATTTTTGGGGCCGCCTAATCGTATGAAGTGCCCAAAAAACGTCCGACATTTTGGGTGCTCGATGCCCGCAGTACGGGCAATGAGTGCCCGTAACTTGGTCTGTCGATGCCCATTACTTGGTCCCTGAGTACCCACTTGACGGGCACAGACAGATTACTTAATAGTCTCTGACTGAACACCTTATGTGCATTTGTTCCTAATTCTGCTTGTCAGTTTTTTCTCTTATTCCTAGTTTGTATTGTCATTCATTACATACTGGAATAGTAGACGCTAAAGTTTTTATAAAACTGGAAGAGTAGACACTTCTTTTTAAGCCTTTTAAATCGATTCAAAGCCGAATTTTATGATACTTCTTGCGATTTTATGATACTTCTATGATACTTTTCTGTAAAATATATCGAAAGTCTCATTTTTGTATGTCGCAAAGTATCAGATATTTAGAATGTTATTTCCTCTAAATAATGATACTTTGATACTTTTTCTCGTAAAAAACTTTTTGTGCAGGAAATAAATATGGAGAAAAGGCAGAAGCAGGAAAATACATAAGAAGTGCCGATAGTGGTGCCAAAAGTTGCTTTTTTAGGCACTTTTGGCACCACTATCGGTACTTTTTGCAAATGAAACTTACTATCAAGCGTTCTGGTGAGTTAAAAACTTGTAAAATAAGGCATTCCTCATTATTTTTTCTTATCTTTGTTCGCCCCGAAGAAACAACGGGATTGGGTTGTGGAAAGGGGGAAAGAGAAAATAGAGATAAATATAAATATAAGAAATGAACAAATTAAAAGCTTTATTGGGTTTCGACCCAAAGACTACTACGGTCAAGACTGAGTTGATAGCTGGTATGACTACCTTCCTGACCATGTGTTACATTCTGGCAGTGAACCCTACCATCCTCGCCACTACGGGTATGGACAAGGGAGCTCTCTTTACTGCCACTGCCATCGCTTCAGCCATCGCCACCTTCCTGCTGGCTTTCATGGCAAAGTTGCCTTTTGCCCAGGCTCCTAGTATGGGACTGAATGCCTTCTTCGCCTTCACCCTTTGCCAGGCTATGGGCTTGACCTGGCAGCAGGCTTTGGCAGTGTTGCTCGTAGAGGGTATCATCTTCCTTGCTATCACCTTCCTTAATATCCGTGACAAGATATTGGAATGTATTCCGAAGAACCTCCGATTCGCCATTTCGGCAGGTATCGGTATGTTTATCGCCTTTATCGGTTTGAAGAATGCGGGCATCATTACTGCCAATGCTGATACTTTCGTGCAGCTCGGCAAGTTTACACCAGTCAGCATCCTGGGTCTCATCAGCATCCTGCTCTGTGGCTGTCTGATGGCGAGAAGAGTGAAGGGCTCCCTGTTTATCGCCATCATCATCTCTACATTGATAGGTATTCCGATGGGAGTTACCCAGTTCTCTGACAACTGGATGCCGGTATCTACCCCTCACAGCATTGCTCCTATCTTCTGCCAGTTTGATTTCACCGGCTTCTTTACTCCTAAGATGTTCATGGTGGTATTCTCGCTGTTGCTTGTCAACATCTTCGATACCATTGGAACAGTTCTGGGATTGGTTTCCAAGCTCGGTGTCAAGGAGAATGAGAAGGGCGAGATTCCGGGTGTGAAGGAGGCGATGATGAGTGATGCCATCGGTACTACAGCCGGTGCATTGCTGGGTAGCTCTACCATTACCACTTATGTGGAGAGTGCTTCGGGCGTTGCCGAGGGCGGTAAGTCGGGCTTGACATCTTTCTTTGTGGGTTTGATGTTTATCCTGAGCATCTTCCTGGCTCCAATCTTCCTCCTGATTCCGAGCGCAGCCACCAGTGGTGCCCTGGTAATGGTGGGTGTATTGATGATCGATTCGTTCAAGAAGATTGAGTTGGAGGATATCTCCGAGTCTTTCCCTGCCTTTATCACGATGATTACGATGGTGCTCTGCTACAGTATTGCCGATGGCATCTGCCTTGGTATTCTGAGCTATGTATTGATCAAGATGATGGTGGGTAAGTTCAAAGATCTGAATCCTACGCTGTATATCCTGAGCATCTTCCTGCTCTTCAATTATGTTTTCGGTTAATTAAACGACAGATAAAAAACGAGGCGGCAATCTGCATCACGCAGGTTGCCGCCTTCTCTTTTCTAACTAACTTTCTTATCAACTATTCAAAATGTTATTACCTATATATGGATTCCAGGGCATCCTGCCCTGGATGTAGTCTGTTATTTCAAACGGATGATATTCAGCGAGCTGGCTGGAATCTCTACTGTGGCACCATTCTTCTCTGTAGTTACGTAGTTTTCTACAGGATAGATATTGGTAGGATTGTCGATGGTGTTCTCCTCCAGACCGTTCTTGGCAGAAAGGCGGATGAGCTTGCCATCCTTGATTTCCTTGCCCTGAAGATTAATCTTCGCTGTGGTGTGCTCGGTGCTGGTGTTGGCAATCTTCAGGATTACTTCGCCCGTCTGTTCATCAAGTGTGGCTGTAGAGAAGATGCCAGGAAGGGTGTTTGCCTTCAACTTGGTAGAGAATATTTCCTTGCCATCCAACTTGGCGAAGATGCTGTCGCCTACTACTTTCAGCTCGATGTCATACCACTTGCCGGTCTCGATGCTGCCTGGGGTAGTAGCTATCTGGCTCTTGGCACCATTCACGATAGACTCCACACCGTGCTGGGTGTTGTTCCAGCCACCGAGGTTCAACCAGCAGTAGTTGTTCTTATCCACGTAGTTAAAGATGATGAGGAAACCTTCGTTTCCGGCATCCTTTTTCGCGCGTACCTTATATATATAGCCATTGCTGGTAATCTCGCCTGGGTTCAGACGGATGCAGCTCTCTTCGTTGCTGGTCTGCTTGATGAGGCTACCCTCAGTCTTCCACTGTCCGCGGATATCGGTAGGCAACTCCTGCACGGTCATCGGCAGCGCCTTTCCGTTCTCATCGCTGTAGCCCTTGTCCTCGAAAGAAACCTGAGTGCCCCATGTTCCCATACCTACACGGCAGATAGCTGGCTTCACCTGAGTCTGCTCATATTTGTATGGATTCTCCTGGTTCACCTTCAGTACACGGGTACCGATGTTGTTTGCCATCACGTTCTGAACGTAGTAAGATGGAGTTCCGAATACCTTGTCTGATGTATACTGAATCATATCCGGTGCCCACATACGGTTGTTGAGGTTGGCGAAGATAGGAGCATAGGATGCCATGGTCACGATATCCGAATTGTTCTCGATGCCCATCATATAGACAGCCTCACCGAGTGCTGCATCGAGCGAACCCATATTGCCGAAGCCCTGGGTTACGGCATATTCACCTACATAAATCTCGCTGCCCTTGCGGTCGTAGTTGTCATACTTGTTGAAGTTTTCAGCAAACCAGGCAGGGTTTCTGTAGTAGTGCTCATCGAGGAGTTCTACGCTCTCGTTGCTTTCCCACTTAGGGTTGTCATCGCCCCAAGCCACCACGTTACCGATGAGGTGCATCTTAGGATATTTCGCCAGAACGGCATTCTTGAACTTCTTGAAGCGCTCGTAGTAATGGTCGCTCTGAGCCGCAGGATCTGGCTGGTTGTTCTCATTACCAATCTCCAGATATTCGATGTTGTATGGCTCAGGATGACCATTCTTAGCACGGAGCGCACCATATTTAGAGGTAACAGGACCGTTGGCATACTCCAGGGCATTCATGCACTCGTCAATCCAAGGCTGGATGCTATCCACAGGAGTCATGCCGCCGTGCCACAAACCAACATTCACAACATAGAGAGGCTTGGCGTTCAAATCTTCGGCAAGCTGCAGATACTCGTCGAAGCCCATACCGTCGCTGGTACGGTAGCGCCAGTTTACGTTCTTATGACCTGGACGTTCCTCGATAGGACCGATGGTTTTCTCCCAGTGAAAAGCATTCTCTGGAGATTCCTGTCCTTCAACGTAGCAACCGCCAGGGAAGCGGACGAACTTAGGATGGATGTTATAGAGAAGCTGAGCCAAATCAGGGCGCAAGCCATTCTCGCGATTCTTGAAAGTAGGAGGGAAGAGGCTTACTACATCGAGAACGATGGTACCCTTTCCGTTGGCTACGAGTTCGAACTGAGCCTTGGCATCGTTTCCGTTGGCAGTCAACTCAGCCGTATATTTGGTCCACTTCTTGCCAACCTTGGCATTGAGTGCGGTTTCTGCATACACCTTATCGCCCTTGGCGTTGGTGAGGCGAGCTTTCAATCCGCCCTTGTAGCTACCTTTCGCCCAGAAAGATAGTTTGTAGGTTCTGCCCTGCACGGCGTTGATTCCCCAGAAGCCTTCGTTGATGAGAGAGGCTGTAGCAGCTGGTTTGGCAGCAATGGTAAGCTGGAGAGCCTTGCCCTGTGTCTTGTTGAGCAACCCCTTATTGATGAGTTGTGCATTGATTTTTGCACCTTCCTGAGCCGCAGTCTTCCAGGTTGGAATATTCTTGTCATCATCCTCAAAAGAACGATTACTGATGAGCTCGGCATAGAGTCCGCCATCTGCAGCATGGTTGATATCCTCGAAGAAGATACCATAGAGGTTAGGAGATACCTTGATACCTGGGTTAGAGGCATCTACATTGATGGTAACCTGTGCGTTGGCTGCCAAAGCAGAGGCCAACACTGCTGAAAGTAAAATCTGTCTTTTCTTATTCATTTCTTATTCTTAGGTTTGTTTGTTTACTTGTTGGTTGGCATGAAACCAAGCAAAGCCAGAATTCATGCCGCTATTAATACACAGTTGCAAAAGTACACAAAAAACACAAAGAAGAGGTGGACAAAAAGCGAATTATAGTGTAAAAGGTGGATTTTCTGATGAAAATCCACCTTTTTGTCGATTTATATTGGGCATATTAGGCTTTGCAAAAGAACAGGAAGTGGCGGTAGACTTCCTGCAGAAACCGGAAACTTAATCCGTTAAATAAACTAAACGCCGAAAAATGAACCAAATTGAACCAATCGGTTTATAATTAAATGATGTATCTTTGCCCCCATAGATAGAGATTATCTCTATAATAAATATGCAGTAATGATAGTTTAATTAATTAAAAATAATCGACATGAATAAAAAACTTTACTTATTAGTTTTGGGAGCAGCTTCGCTAGCCTTACAACCAGTAAATGCTAGAAACCAATTTGCTAAAAAGCAAGTAGCAAAGGTGGTTAACACAGATGCTGCAATTAGTCTTGCGACTTCAATTGACTCTACGCCAGAAATAGAAATTAGTGTGCCTAATATCATCTCAGTTGTCAAGCCTGCTGATATGCCAGTAGTTTCTTTTGGCAGTAAGAAGGAAGACCAATTGCTTGGATGTGATGTTATTTATAACTCAGATTCGTTGAATGTTTTACCAACCCGAACATTCGATGAGAAGGGACGATTGGCTTATGTGAAATCACCTGATGGAAGTTATGAACGCTATGTTTATGCTGAAGATCAGCAAGGCAGAACAATCAGCGAGGATAAGTATGAGCATAAAACTTCTGATGAGGCTGGCAAGGAAACACTTCTTTGCAGCAAGACTTATGGCTACGACCATCTTGTAGGCGATGATACCGATGGTAAGGCTTATCTGATGAAAGAGTTAACTTATGGTGTAGCTTATTTTTCTCAGATTCATTATATTTCTGAAATCAAAGAATACAACTGGTATGAGGCTGGAAACTGCTTCGTTCTTTCCGGTCAAAAGAAAAATATTAAGGTAACTGTTGAAATCAATGGTGACGTTTGTGAGGCAACAGCCTGGAAAGGAGAAGAACTCAAAGACGGATGGGGAAATTGGAGGAAATGCTTAGGACAGGTGTGGAATGCAGCAGACAATTCTACCATTTACAAAGAATATAATCCTTCTACGGGTGAAGTGAAATCTATAATAAAAGGATATAAAAATGAGGTGACATCCGAAAATGGTTATACCACTACCATCTCTTATGTCTATTCTTCTGACAATGGAGGTTCATGGATTCCAAAAAATAAAACGGCTGAGACTTCTGAAAACGGATATACTACTATCATCGATTATGTCTATTCATCAGACAATGGAGGTTCATGGATTCCAAAAAATAAAACGGTTAAGACTGCCAATTATAATGATCCATGGATTTACGATGGAAAACATCGTGAATGTATCACCTATACCTATGATCGTGAAAAGAAAGAATTCATACAGGATCACTATGATGCTTATGACTGGATACGTCAAAATCCGAACATCTTGCAATGGACTTATAAGTTTGATGGTGGAGATATGACTCGTGAATTCTTGGAGTATGATGATGCAGGAAATCTCGTTAACTATGATGTATATCCTTTTAAGGATGGAAGATATTGTTCTGAAATATATAAACATATAGGTAGCAGTTCTCAAGAATTGGATGAACTCACCTGGGTTTACTATGCTACCGATGGAAAAGAAGAAGCAAGATATAGATTATGTGATGTGGATGCTTCTAATAGACCAACCAAACCTCTCGAAATTTTCAAGAATGGTAAATGGGAGAAGTTTGCGATTCCTGATGCGACCTTTAAACTGGAATTGGGCGACTATGAACTCTGTCCTTACTATGAATTCAATAAGGACGGATATGTGACAAAAAATCAAAATTATGATAGTGATGGCGGTTATCTCTTGACTTATACTTATACAGAGAATGGGTATACAAGAAAGAGGAAAGATAGCTATAAAGGTCCTGATTCTTACGACATGAAAGAATGTTATATTGATGATAAAGGAACTTATCATGAAGTTGAGTTGGAATATGAGGATGGCGAAAAGGATTATGGACATAAGCGCTCTTTAACCTCTGATGGTATAGAATTTACTTATTATTGGTCTTATGAAAATAATGACTTTGACCCAGAGCCACGTACGAGTGTTTTTCCTATCACAGTCGAAAATAATGGCGTCAGTACCACTATCTATCGTGATCTGCAAGATGGTAAGATTGTAGAAACCAGTAAACGTGAGGAGACAAATAATGGGAATGGAAGTACAACCATTACTTATAATAAGGTAGGCGATGAGTGGCAGCCAAGCAGTAAGGAAGAAAACAGCCATGTTGCTAAACCTCAGTTTGCATTGATAATGCCAAGTTCTCCGGTAAAGGCATATAACAGTTCTGCTTATATCAGCGATATTGATTCTACATTCTTTGCAGATAAATCAGATTTATCTTCTCATGCCAACTATACATGGGATGCATCTACTGATTCCTGGAAAACCGAGTATGCAGACGAATCGGCATGTAACGTAGAGGGGAATACGCTTACTTATACAGTTAAGAACAGTTATATAGAAAGTGTCATGTCCTATACCCGTGATAACGACAACCGACTGGTACAGTATACAGAGAACAGCTCTACTGCAACAAGAGCAGCTGCAAATACGTCCTTAATTAAGGATTTCGAATACGATAAGAAAGGAAGATTGGCCTCTGTAACCATCACAACCGATCATGTAGAAAAGTATGTGATGAAATATGGTGATGAGGCAACTGGTATCAATCCTGTGGTTGCAGTTCCAGTATCAGCCATCCATATTTCTGTATCAGGTAAAATGATTACAGCTGAGGGATGCAAGCAGCTTGCTCTCTATTCTCTTGATGGAAAGAAATTGGCTGCCAGTCAAAACGCAACCATAATGGCTCCTACTACAGGTGTGTTCATCATAGTAGCTGATGGCAAAAAGATAAAGATGGTTATCCGATAATCATCCTTTTCTTATTATAAAACAAAATCCTCCCGAATTTATTTATTGCCAGTAAATAAATTCGGGAGGATTTGTCTTTATTACCTTCACGCCGATAAAGGTGGGGAAGAAAAGAGTGTTCTTATTGGTTGTTATAATCAATCATTGCTATTCACTTTAAAAATCTTGCAAGCCTTGTTTCCTGCGATATAAGTTACGTATGCTTTTATTTGATAGTGAGGATAGGCTTTCTGCATATCTGCTGCATAAGCCTTCACCTGTTGGGTATCTTCTAGGTGTGCCTCTTCCAATTGATCAACAATGCCTGCGTCTTTAGACTTGTAATATTTAAACTCAATGATGCGACAGTCGTTGTGGAATGATGTGCCAGGAATGCCGGTCAAGACTAAGTCGGCACGACCTGATGGCAAGTTCTGTTCGATGGCGAATGTATAGCAATTGCTTAAGTAGCGGCTCAGTAACTCGAAAAATGAACAGCGAATGAAATTCTCGTTCATCTTGTCAAAGGCTTGGGCTGGAAGCTGACCTAAGTATTCCTTAACATAGTTATGGAATAATGGCTCTAGTTCTCTGTCTCTGGCAAATGCCTCGTATGCAGGAACAAACTTACGGGCATTGTCGCTGATACTATTCAATTCGTTGTAGTAACTCATATATACACTCTTGGTCGTCAAGTTTGGCAAAGCCATTTTGTAATTGTCCTTCAGGGTGGTCATACCCAAGTAGTAGAGGCTGATAGGGTAGAACTCTGGGGAGAAGAACTTTTGCTTGTTGAACTTGCTGCGTAAATCGGCTTGTGAATAGTACAATTCTCCATCCATCAACAGGCTGTCGAGCATTTCTTTGGCATTGTCAAGCGTGATGGTCAATCTTCTTATCCAACTAGTGTCAGTGCGCAGGTTCTCATCTACCATTTCCGTAGGGATGCCGCCTTTCAGTTCTGCAAAGTTCTTGAGGAAGTAAGTTAGAATGGTAGAGTTGAACAACGGTTCTGCATTTGGCAAAAAGTGGTAACCGTCATAATTGTTGAGTATCAGAGTCCATAATTCCTCGAAAGAGGCTTGAGGGCCATATTTATTGATGACATACTTCAGATATTGGGCTGCTTCCTCATGGGTAAAGCCCAATAGATTGGTAAATTCCGGCTTCAGAGTCAACATCTCTGCGATGTTATAGCCACTGGTTAAGTCATCCATGGTGACAGGCAGTACTCCTGTGCAGAAGCAGGTGCGGATGGTACCTTCGCCAATGCCTGCCTTGATAACCTTGAAGAATGTTCGTAGGAAACTTTCCCCTGTGGTCAGGTCCTGGTACAGCGAGTCCTTATAGACAACTAGTAGCTGGTTGGTAAAGTTGTCGTATTCATCTATTAATATATAAAGAGGTGGAAGATTATGGGAAGAGATAAACTCGCATACTTCAACCAACATGTTGGAGGCATTGCCATCCTCTCTGAACCTGAAATCTCCAAAAAGGTCTCTGTTGCGTTCCACCAATGTACGGAGTGGACTGCAATTCACGGCGTTGAAGTTTTTCTCGATGTCTTCCTTCTTGCTGGCAACGGAAGTTGTGGAAAAGTCATATCTTACAACGAGATATTGGTTGTGCTCGTTTGTTGGGTGTTCGCCAATCCAAGTTCCACCAAACAAATCTTTGAATTGTGTTGCCATGTTGCGGTCGTAATAGTGAGCCAACATGGAAACGAGCAGACTCTTTCCGAATCTGCGAGGACGGAGAAAAACTGGTGCTTTGTAACGCTCAAGCAGTGGAATATAGTTGGTCTTGTCCACATAATAATATCCCTTGTGGCGAATCTCTGCAAAGTTCGCCACAGCGTATGGAACGGTAATATCTGCCTGTGAGTATGTCATGGTCTATCTCCTTTTTGTTGCAAATGTACGATTTTTATTTATTACTACCAAATAAAATCGAAAGATTTTGTTTAATATAGTAATACCAGTCCGGCAAAAGCCGAGTAGAGTATCATGCGGATAGGATTGATCTTCATCACTTTTACGCCGATAAAGGTGGCAAAGAAGAGGGCGATGGAGATGTAGAAATGCCAGGGATTGGCTGGCGTAGAGAAGTTTTCGCCATTCATCAGGAGCAGGGCTGCGGCTCCTACCAGACCGACAATGGCTGGGCGAAGACCGATGAAGATGCTCTGGACGGCTGAGGTGTTCATATACTTGTACAGCATCTTGCTGATAAGAATCATCAAAACCAAGGATGGGAGAACCAAGGCAAAGGTTGCCATGGCACTTCCGAGTACTGCCATCATGCCACTCATGCCGGCATTATGGACAGCAGTATAGCCACAATAGGTAGCAGCGTTGATACCGATAGGTCCCGGTGTCATCTGAGAGATGGCAACCACATCGGTAAACTCTTGCATCGTCATCCAATGATATTGCGTAACAACCTGTCCCTGAATCAGGGATATCATGGAATAGCCACCTCCGAATCCGAAGATGCCTATCTGAATGAATACGATGAAAAGCTGAAGAAATATCATATATATATAATAATGTGTAAAGTTAATAGGGCATTCCTACAATAAGGCGTAGCCCCTATAAACTATTAACTATAAACTTTTAACTAATCTTACTCCGTTGGCTGGATAAACTGTCCATAGATGTAGCCACCTACGGCAGCTGCGATAATCACCCAGATTGGGTTGACGCCCAAAAGCCAAATCAGAAGGGCGGATAGAATAGGTATCCAGCAGTTGACAAGCGAAATACCGGCACTCTTGGCAAGCGAGAATGTTGGTACGGCTATCAATGCTACAACGGCAGGACGGATGCCCGCAAACATGGCAGCAACAACCTTGTTGTCTTCAAACTGATGGAAAAACATGGCTATCGCTAAGATAATAAGGAACGAAGGCAACGAAGCGCCGAGGGTGCAGACGATGGCTCCCGGTGTCTTTGCCAACTTATATCCGAGCAGGGAACTCATGTTGATGGCCAAGGCTCCCGGACAAACCTGGGTGGTAGCGATGGCATCCAAGAATTCCTCCTTCGTCATCCAATGATGCTTGTCGACGACTTCGGATTCTATAATTGGAATCATGGCATAGCCACCACCAAAGGTGACTATGCCAATCTTCAAAAATGTCTTAAATAAATCTGTATATTTCATTTATTTACTTTACTCTTTCTTCAATCCACTGACGTGCATTGACAAATGCCTCAATCCAAGGAGTTACCTCATCGTTGCGGCGGTCTGCTGGATACCAGGCGTTCTGCCATGGGAAGATGGCACGCTCCAAGTGTGGCATCATAGCCAAGTGGCGACCATCTGCTGAGCAGATACCTGCTACATTGTAGTCACTGCCGTTAGGATTACCTGGATACTCAGCGTAGTTGTACTTCGCAATGATGTTGTAGTGATCCTCTGGCTCTGGCAAGTAGAAACGGCCCTCGCCGTGAGCTACCCAGATACCGAGCTTATCACCGCTCAGGCTACCGAACATCACACTGTCGTTCTGAGGAATAGTCAGACCGAGGAATGTACTCTCGAACTTCTTGGATGTGTTGTGGCAGAGGTGTGAACGATGCTTGTGCTCAGGATTGATGAGGTTCAACTCAACCATCAGCTGGCAACCGTTACAGATACCGAGTGAAAGGGTATCCTCACGAGCATAGAACTTATCGAGTGCCTCCTTAGCCTTAGGATTGTAGAGGAATGCACCAGCCCAACCCTTGGCAGAACCGAGAACATCGGAGTTAGAGAAACCACCGCAGAATACGATGAAGTTCACATCCTCCAGAGTCTCACGACCAGAAATCAAGTCGGTCATCATCACATCCTTTACATCGAAGCCGGCGAGATACATAGAGTATGCCATCTCACGCTCACCGTTGGTACCCTTCTCACGGATGATAGCTGCCTTGATGCCAGATGGAGTGCGACGGTTAGCGTCGAGACCATAGCTAGAGAGAGTTCCCTTGAAGCCGTAGCCGAAGTTCATCTCGATAGGCTGCTTCTTATAGTTGGTGTAACGCTTCTTAGCCATACCGTTCATACTCTGCTTGCGGTCGAGGAGGTAAGATGTCTTATACCAGTCGTCGCGCAATGCATCGATATCAAACTCGTGCTCGAAGCCTTCCTTCTTGATGATAATCTTGCGGAGTTCAGGAGCTGGATAGCCAATCTTGGCATAACCGATACCGTTCTCATCGAAGAATGCCTTCAACTCATCCTTGTGAGCATCGCTTACCTGGATGACAACACCTGGGTTCTCAGCGAAGAGAGTCTTGATGATGTCGGCATCTGCGATGTCGTGGAGGTTGATCTTCATACCACCCTCTACGTTGGCGAATGTCATCTCGAGGAGAGTTGTAATCAAACCACCGGCACTGATATCGTGACCAGCCATTACCCAACCGCGGTTGATGAGTTCCTGTACAGCGTTGAAGCAGTCAACGAAGTACTCTGGATTCTTTACGGTAGGAACATCGCTGCCCACCTTGCCCAGGCTCTGAGCGAAGGCTGAACCACCGAGACGCTGCTCGTCGAAGCTGAAGTCGATATGGTAGAGGCTAGAGTTCTTGTCGTTAACGAGAACTGGGCTAACCACCTTCTTGACATCTGAAACCTCACCGCCGGCACTGACGATAACGGTACCAGGAGCGATGATCTTCTCGCCGTTAGGATACTGCTGGGTCAATGAGAGAGAGTCCTTACCTGTTGGTACGTTTACGTGAATGGCGCAGCAGAAGTCTGACAAAGCCTTCACACCCTCGTACAAACGGGCATCTTCACCCTTCTGGCTGCGGCAAGGCCACATCCAGTTAGCAGAGAGGCTGATGCTGTCCATGCCATCTGCCAATGGAGCCCATACGATATTGGTCAATGACTCTGCTACAGAGAGTACAGAACCAGCCTTAGGATCGGCAAGACCAGCCTGAGGGGCATGACCCATTGCTGTTACGATACCCTTCTCGCCACGGTAGTCGAGTGCTACGACACCACAGTCAGAAAGTGGCAACTGAATCTGACCCTGACCCTGCTGACGGGCAATCTTACCTGTTACGGAACGGTCAACCTTGTTGGTCAACCAGTCCTTACAAGCCACAGCCTCCATCTGGAGAACACGCTGCAAGTACTCGTCGAGGTTATCTGCAGAATAAGTTACATCTTCATATTTGCGCTCTACGGTCTCATCTACCATTACAGTCTTAGGAGTATGACCGAACATCTGAGCTACATCGAGGTCGAATGGCTTCACACCGTCAGCCTGCTTGAAGCTGAAGTGAGCATCGCCAGTAGTCTCACCAACCACGTACATTGGAGCACGCTCACGGTCGGCAATCTTCTGAACCTCGCTGATATACTTCTCGTCGATGAGCAAGCCCATACGCTCCTGGCTCTCATTGGCGATGATTTCCTTGGCGCTCAAAGTCTTGTCGCCGATAGGCAACTTAGACATATCGATTTCGCCACCGCACTCTTCTACCAACTCAGAGAGACAGTTCAAGTGACCGGCTGAACCATGGTCGTGGATGCTGACTACTGGGTTCTCATCGTTCTCAACGAGTGCACGAACCAGGTTGTAGGCACGCTTCTGCATCTCAGGGTTGGCACGCTGAACAGCGTTCAACTCGATACCATTGCTGTAACGGCCTGTATCTACAGAAGAAACAGAACCACCACCGAGACCGATGCGATAGTTATCACCACCTACTACGACAACCTTGTTGCCCTTCTGTGGCTCACCCTTCTTATAGTCACGCTTCTTGCCGTAGCCTACACCACCAGCAAGCATGATAACCTTATCATAAGCATACTTCTCACCATTCTCCTCGTGCTCGAATGTAAGCACAGAACCGGTGATGAGAGGCTGACCGAACTTGTTACCGAAGTCTGATGCACCGTTAGAAGCCTTGATCAGAATCTGCTCTGGAGTCTGGTAGAGCCACTTACGTACTGGCATGATGTCTTCCCAGTCGCGCTCAACATCGCTCTTGCCGTTGTCATCCTTCAGGCGAGGATAAGCAGTCATGTAGCAGGCTGTACCTGCGATAGGCCATGAACCTACACCACCACCCATACGGTCGCGGATTTCACCACCCGTACCGGTAGCAGCACCATTGAAAGGCTCTACGGTAGTAGGGAAGTTGTGGGTCTCAGCCTTCAGAGAGATAACGCTCTCGATATCCTTCACCTGGAAGAAATCGCTGGTAGTCTGATCGGCTGGAGCAAACTGCTCGATAACAGGACCCTGAGAGAAAGCCACGTTGTCCTTGTAAGCAGAGAGAATCTTGTTAGGATTCTCGTTGGTGGTCTTCTTGATCATGTTGAAGAGAGAAGACTCCATCTCCTTACCGTCGATGATAAACTGGCCGCCGAAAATCTTGTGGCGGCAGTGCTCTGAGTTGATCTGTGCGAAACCGAAGATTTCGCTGTCGGTGAGAGGACGTCCGTTCTCTTTCTCCAGCTTGTGGAGATAAGCCATTTCGTCCTCGCTGAGGGCAAGACCCTCTTCCTCGTTATACTTCTCGAGGTCATCGACGTACTTGATAGGTTCTGGCTGGTGGTTCACGGTGAATACATCCTGTCCGATACCGTTGTACATACGCTGGAGCATAGGGTCGTGCTCAGCGTCCTCGCTATCCACAGGGAAGTACTCCTCAATACGTGAAATGCCGTTAAGACTCATGTTCTGAGTAATCTCAACGGCATTCGTACTCCAAGGAGTAATCATTTCACGGCGTGGGCCGACATAGAAGCCCTGCAACTGCTGGGCGTCCTCTAAAGTCGCGTCACCATAAAGCCAACAAAGTTCATTGATTTCGTCCTGAGATGGTTTGTGGTCAATCTCGGTCGCAATCACACTCTTAGATGGAGTTCTAAAAAAAAGAATCATACTTGCTTTCTTTTATATTATTAATGTATTTATTTCTTTTCGAGTGCAAAGATAGTGCAATTTCAAGACACTACAAAATAAAACACTGTTTTTTATGTTTTTTTTGTTGAGATTTGGGCTATTCTTACCTTAAGAGGCTACATTTGACAGTTTTGCCGTAAGAAAAGTGCTTTTAGTTGCCTTTTTTGGTTAAAAAGGTGATAAATAAAGATTTAGAGGTTAAAAATGTCTAAATGCATTTGACAAATAGTGTTTATTCGAGTCTTATCTGTAACTTTGCAGCAGAAAGAAGTGAATTTGCTTCTGAATGCCCTAAAAGGTAGAAGCTTCCGGATAACGGATAAAAGCCGGGAGAACTCTAATATATAAAGGTAGTAAACGACGCTGAATATACTATAATCAATTAACAATAACAAGAAAATTTAAATTAGAAAGAATATGAAACAGACAAAGTTAATGGTAATGGCAATGATGGCAGTAGCTCTGATGGCTACAAGCTGTGCAAGTAAGAAAGATCTTCAGAATTGCCAGAATGAGAATAAGGAATTGTCAAGCAACTATCAGGCTACCAAGGAAAAACTGGCAGCTACAGAGGCTAGTCTGGCAGCAGCCCAGGAGCAGCTCGCTTCTGCAAAGAGCGATTACGCTAAGTTGCAAGGCTCACTTGACAAGAGTTTGAACAATGCAAGCCAGAACAACGTGAGCATTGAGAAACTCGTTGACCAGATCAACGAGAGCAACCAGTATATCCGCCACCTGGTTGAGGTAAAGAGCAAGAGCGATTCGCTCAACATGGTTCTTACCAACAACCTGACCCGCTCTTTGAGCAAGGAAGAGATGAAGGAGGTTGATGTTCAGGTTCTGAAGGGTGTAGTTTACATCTCTCTGGCTGACAATATGCTCTATCAGAGTGGTAGCTATGAGGTAAACAGCCGTGCTCAGGAAACATTGAGCAAGATTGCTAAGATCATCACAGACTACAAGGATTACGACGTGCTCGTAGAGGGTAATACCGATAACGTACCAGTAAGCACTACAAGTGCCAAGATGAAGAATATCCGCAACAACTGGGACCTCTCTGCTCTCCGTGCAGCTTCTGTTGTTCAGTACTTGCAGGATCATTTCGGTGTAAATCCTAAGCGTCTTACAGCTGGTGGCCGTGGTGAGTACAACCCTGTAACAACTAACGATACAGAGGTAGGCAAGCAGCGCAACCGCCGCACTCAGATTATCATCACTCCTAAGCTCGACCAGTTCATGGACTTGATCGACAAGGCTCCTGAGGAGAAGTAAAATGGTAAAAAGTAAATAGATAGAGGCATCAATGAGTTGTTAAAGACTTATTGATGCCTTTTTCAGTATAAATATACATGTTTTATGTTTTAAAGCCGTGAAAAAGTGCTTTTTGTTGTCATTTTGCTAGAAATATTCTTAATATCCTTTCTTTTCTTAATTATTTTTATTAATTTTGCAGGCAAAATATCAAGGGGCTACTTGGCTGCCCTAATCATTGTACATTGTAAATTATTAATTATACATTATATTGTGTTATGGAAAAGATTAAGATGACAACTCCATTGGTAGAGATGGACGGTGATGAGATGACAAGAATTCTCTGGAAGATGATTAAGGACGAACTGATTCTTCCTTTCGTTGATTTGAAGTCTGAGTATTATGATCTCGGTCTGCCTTATCGCGACCAGACCAACGACCAGGTAACCATCGACTCTGCCGAGGCGGCTAAGAAATATGGTGTGGCTGTGAAGTGTGCTACTATCACTCCTAATGCACAGCGTATGGACGAGTATAAACTCCATAAAATGTGGAAGAGTCCTAATGGAACTATCCGTAGCATCATGGATGGTACTGTGTTCCGTGCTCCTATCACCATCCCTAGCATCCACCCATGTGTAAAGAACTGGGAGAAGCCTATCACTATCGCCCGTCATGCTTACGGCGATGTATATAAAAGTGTAGAACTTCGTGCAGATGAGCCAGGTACAGCCAAACTCGTGTTCGAGGGTAAGAGTGGCAAGAAGCAGGAGATAGAGATTCATTCTTTCGATGGCGCCGGAGTTATCCAGGGCATGCACAATACTGATAAGAGTATCCGCAGCTTTGCTCACAGCTGCTTCAAGTTTGCCATTGATACCAAGCAGGATCTCTGGTTCGCTACCAAGGATACCATCTCTAAGACTTATGATGCCCAGTTCCGTAAAATCTTTGAAGAAGTATATGAGAGCGACTATAAGGAGAAGTTTGCAGAACTCGGCATCGAGTATTTCTATACATTGATTGATGATGCCGTAGCCCGTGTTATCCGCAGTAAGGGCGGTTTCATCTGGGCTTGCAAGAACTATGACGGTGATGTGATGAGCGATATGCTCAGTACAGCCTTCGGTTCTCTGGCGATGATGACTTCCGTATTGGTTTCTCCTGACGGCAAGTATGAGTATGAGGCAGCCCATGGTACCGTGACCCGTCATTACTATCGCTACCTGAAGGGTGAAGATACATCTACCAACCCGATGGCTACCATCTTTGCATGGAGCGGTGCGTTGAGAAAGCGTGGCGAACTGGATGGCATCAAGGAACTTCAGAACTTTGGCGACCAGTTGGAGGCTGCATGTTTCGATACTTTGAATGATGGTATCGCTACCAAGGATCTCGTAAACCTGATGGAAGGTGTTGAGGCTAAGGCTGTAAACTCAGCTGGCTTTATCGCTGCCATCCGCGAGCGTCTGGAAAAGCGATTGGCATAAAAACAATAAGACCTGGGGTGATTAACCTCAGGTCTTATTGTTTTAGTTATTTTTAGTTTAAATCTTGATTCTTTTTCTTGCGCTTACGCAAAGCGTCTGAATAAACCTTAAACAAATCAATGTTCAGCAACTGATAGATATGGTAAAGCATACCCGTATCTATAGTGGCTCTGCCGTATACCTTATATATATTAGTACGGTGGCAGCCTAATTGCTCAGCAAGCCATACTGTTGTCTTGCCTTGCTTGCTTAACTCCTCCTTAATGATTTCACCGATTAAGGGAATTGCATTTACTTTATCTTTCATACTCTTTCAGTTGTGTTATAATGCTCACTTATAGTTATATTGGGTGCAAAAGTAGTATTTCTGTTTCTAACTAGCAAAGAAACATGTAGCGATTTTGGAACACTAAGTTAAAATGTGTAACAAAATGGCCTTTTTTTTATGTTTTTTTTCTTTAAAGTACTAAATGTCACGAAAATGTAATCAAATGTAACGCTTATTACGAAAGAAAAGTCGTAATTTTGCAGCGATATTTTAAATAACATAAAATATGGAAGAGAATATGAAAAGAATACTTGTTGTTGATGACGAGCAAGACTTGTGTGAAATCCTGAAGTTCAATCTCGAAACCGAAGGATACGAGGTAGAAACAGCCAATTCGGCAGAAGAGGCTTTGGAGATGGACATTGCTTCGTTCGACCTGCTGCTGTTGGATGTCATGATGGGTGGAATGAGCGGTTTTCAGCTGGCTAAGCAGTTGAAGGGCAATCCGATGACAGCCAATGTTCCAATCATCTTCCTTACAGCCCGTGATACGGAAAACGATACGGTGACAGGATTCAATATCGGTGCCGATGATTATATCTCGAAACCTTTCTCTATCCGAGAGGTGATGGTCAGAGTGCGTGCCGTCTTGCGCCGTACGGCTGAACAGGCTGGCGATGCTGATGAATCGAAGACCATCAACTATCAGGGACTGCAGCTGAATCTGGACAAGAAGACAGTGAGCATCGATGGTGAGGATATCCCTTTCACCAAGACCGAGTTCGAACTCCTGCGTCTTTTCCTCGAAGAGCGCGGCAAGGTGTTCTCCCGTCAGGAACTTATCGACCGGGTATGGCCTAAGGATGTGATGGTACTCGACCGCACGGTGGATGTCAACATCACCCGTATGAGAAAGAAGATTGGTAAGTTTGCCAAGTGCATCGTTACCCGTCTGGGATTTGGTTATTATTTTGATGCGTAATTAAAATGTTTAAGTTAAATAGTGTAGGTAGAAAGTTGTACTTCAGTGTGCTGGCGGTGTTCCTTGTGTTCGCTGTCAGTTTTATCGTGTTCCAGCAGGCACGAGAGAAACAGTATAAAATAGGTACGCTTACTATCAAACTGGAAAATTATAATGAACTGCTGGCAGAAGATCTGGCGCTCTCTCCTGGTGAAGGAATTATTCTGCAGGATAGCCTTCACAATAAGAATGTGACTGTGGCTCATGAAAAGTTGCAGGCTTTTGTACGCGAACATGAAAGCAAGGATCTTCGTGTTACGTTGGTGCGTCCGAACGGTAAGGTGATTTATGACAACATGAGTTCCGACTATGAACATTTTGCCAACCATGCTAAGCGTGAGGAAATAGCAGAGGCCTTGAAAAACAGGGTAGGCTCAAGCGTGGAGCGACAGTCTAAAACCCTGAAGCATGACTATTTCTATGTGGCTTCTTATTTTCCGGAAAGCAAGCTCATCATCCGTACGGCACTACCTTACAATAATGATTTGGCAAAATCGTTGCAGGCCGACCAGCATTTCATCTGGTTTGCCATCGTAGCCGTCATTCTGCTTACCATCGTGCTCTACCGTTTTACGGACCGTCTGGGTAAGAATGTTTCCAAACTGAGCATCTTTGCTTATAAGGCTGACCACAACGAGAGCCTTGAGGTGGAAGATCTCGCCAAGTTCCCTAACGATGAGTTGGGCGAGATAGCCGAGCGTATCATCAAGATGTATAAGCGCATACAGACCACCCGACGTGAACAGGATGTACTGAAGCGGCAGCTTACCCAGAATATCGCCCATGAGCTGAAGACTCCTGTGGCAAGTATCCAGGGTTATCTGGAAACGATACTCGACAATCCGCATATCAACGAAGAGATGAAGTCGCAGTTTCTGCAGCGCTGTTATGCTCAGAGCGAACGCCTCACCTCTCTGCTCCGCGACATCTCAACCCTGAACCGGTTGGATGACGGTTCGGATATGATAGATTTCGAGGCGGTAGACATTACGCAGATGGTGAGAGAAATAGCCCGTGAGACGGCGCTCGAAAGAGAGTCGCACCAGATGACTTTTGAGAATCTTCTTCCCGACCAGCATATTGTCGTGAAGGGTAACCGCAGTCTGCTCTATAGTGTGTTCCGCAATCTTACCGACAATGCCATAGCTTATGCCGGCGAAGGACGTAAGATAACGTTGAGTGCCAAGGAGCAGGGCAATAAGTGGCATTTCATCTTCTGTGATAACGGTCAGGGTGTTCCTGCCGAGCATCTCTCCCGTCTTTTTGAGCGTTTCTATCGGGTAGATAAGGGACGCAGCCGCAAGATGGGTGGCACCGGTTTGGGTCTTGCCATCGTCAAGAATGCCGTTCTCCTACATGGCGGAACCATCCGGGTGAGCAATCAGCTGGAAGGCGGCTTGAAGTTTGAATTTACGCTTAAGAAATAAAAATGTTTTTTGAATAAAATATCTAAGCGGCAAATATAAATAATCAAGTGGCTGATAAAGGTACTTAAGTAGTAAATATAGGTAAAGAAAGGCAAGACTTCTGGGAAACTTCTGAATGGGGTTTTACAGAAACCTTGCCTTTTTTGTGTTTTAGAACATTTTTGTTTTCTTTTCGTAAACTTTGCTTAAATCTATTATTTCTGACTTTTTTCTATTAAAAGTGTAGACGATATTTCTAAATGTAGACGAAAATCAAGAAAATCTAACTTTTTTCTATAAAAATATCGATAAAGTTTGCATTAATTCAATACTTTTTCTTATCTTTGCACCCGTAAATTAATGAGAGATATTTAAAAAGTGTAAGAAGAGAAAAAATAATAATATAAAGTTATAAGAGTTGTTTAATTTTTAAGAGAGGATTTTATGGAAAAAAAATTGCTTTTCTTGTTAGTCAATCTCTTCCTTTTATGTGGGGGGGCATTGGCTCAAACGAAAGTAACAGGTACCGTAGTTTCTCTGGAAGATGGTGAACCTGTCATCGGTGCATCTGTCGTAGTCGCCGGAGCGGCACGTACAGGTACCGTCACCGATATTGACGGTCACTTCTCTTTGGAGGTACCTGCTGGTAAGAAACTTGTAGTTAGCTACATCGGTATGCAGAGCCAGACCTTGACTCCAGCCGCCAAGATGACTATCCGCCTGAAGGCAGATAGCAAGAGTTTGGGCGAGGTGGTTGTAACGGGTATGCAGAAAGTGGATAAGCGACTTTTTACAGGTTCTGCCACAAGCGTAAATGCTGCAGATGCAAAGTTGGATGGTGTAGCTGATATCAGCCGCTCCCTCGAAGGTCGTGCAGCCGGTGTGTCTGTACAGAACGTTTCTGGTACTTTCGGTACCGCTCCAAAGATTCGTGTCCGTGGTGCTACTTCTATCTATGGTTCTTCTAAACCTCTTTGGGTTGTAGATGGTGTCATCATGGAGGATGTGGTAGATGTTAGTGCAGACCAGTTATCTTCTGGTGATGCTAATACCTTGATTTCTTCAGCTATTGCAGGCTTGAACTCAGACGATATTGAAAGTTTCCAGATTTTGAAGGATGGTTCTGCTACCTCTATTTATGGTGCCCGTGCCATGGCTGGTGTCATCGTAGTTACTACTAAAAAAGGACGTGCCGGTCAGGCTCGTGTTAGCTATACAGGTGAATATACAATGCGTTTGAAGCCTAGCTATGCTAACTTCAATATCATGAATTCTCAGGACCAGATGTCTGTTTATCAGGAATTGGAACAGAAAGGTTATCTTAATTATGCTGAGACTTCCGTAGCTTCAGAAAGTGGTGTGTATGGTAAGATGTATCAGTTGTTGAGTCAGTATGATCCTACAACCGGTCAGTTTGCTTTGGCTAATACTCCAGAAGCTAAGGCTGCCTATTTGCGTAGCGCAGAGTATCGCAATACCAACTGGTTTGATTCTCTTTTCTCAACTGCCATTCAGCACAACCACTCTGTAAGTGTAAGTGCAGGTACTGATAAGGCTCAGTATTATGCATCTGCCAGTGCTATGTTTGATCCAGGATGGACATTGCAGAGTAAGGTAGAGCGTTATACAGCCAACTTGAATTCAACTTTCAATATTTCGGATAAGTTGAATTTGAACTTGATCAGTAATGCATCATATCGTAAGCAGAAGGCCCCTGGTACATTGAGCAGTTCTATTGATGCTGTATCTGGTGAGGTAAAGCGTGATTTCGATATCAACCCATATTCTTATGCGTTGAACACATCTCGTGCGCTTGATCCTACTCTGTATTATACCCGCAACTATGCTGATTTCAATATCTTCCATGAGTTGGAAAGTAACTATATGGATTTGAATGTTTCTGATTTCCGTTTGCAGGGACGTGTTAACTACAAGCCAATCAAGAAGGTAGAACTCTCTTTGTTGGGTGCAGTGAAATATTCTGCTACTTCACAGGAACATTATATTTTGGATAGTTCAAACCAGGCTTTAGCTTATCGTGCGATGGCTACATCAACTATCCGTAATAATAATAATCTTCTTTATACCGATCCTGATGATGTTTATGCGTTGCCAGTCTCAGTATTGCCTAATGGTGGTATTTATGAGCGCACCGACAACCGTCTTTTTGGATGGGATATGCGTGCTGCCATCAGTTATAACGATGTATTCAATGAAGATCACATCGTAAATTTCTATGGTGGTATGGAAACCAACAGTAACGACCGTCATTCTACATGGTTCCGTGGTTGGGGTATGCAGTATAGTATGGGTGAGATTGCCAACTATGCTTATCAGGTATTTAAAAAAGGTGTAGAGGATAACTCTGAATATTATACTTTGGTAAATAAGCACCAGCGTAGTGCTGCCTTCTTTGGCAATGCTACCTATTCTTATAAAGGAAAGTATACAGTGAATGGTACTGTTCGTTATGAGGGTACCAATGGATTGGGTAAGAGCCGTTCTTCCCGCTGGATGCCTACATGGAATATTTCCGGTGCATGGAATGCTCATGAGGAGAGTTGGTTTAAGGCTCTTGAGCCAGCTTTGTCTCACTTGACATTGAAGGCTTCTTACTCTTTGACTGGTGACCGTCCTTCTGTAACCAATTCTCTTGCAGTGATAGGCAGTACTGTTCCTTGGCGTCCTTTTGCAGGTGTAAAGGAAAGTGCTTTGTATCAGAAAGAGGCTGCAAATAGTGATCTGACTTATGAGAAGAAGCATGAGTTGAATCTTGGCTTGGAGGCTGGTTTCTTGAATAACCGTATCAATCTGGCAATTGACTGGTATAAGCGTAACAACTACGATTTGATTGGTCTTGCCAATACGTGGGGACTTTCTGGAGAGGTACAGCGTTATGGTAACATCGCTTCCATGAAGTCTAGTGGTTTGGAGCTTAGTTTGAATACTACCAATATCAAAACAGAGGACTTTACATGGTCAACCAGCTTTATTTACTCTCATACTCATAATGAGGTTACAGACTTGAAGACAAGTAAACGTATGATTGACTTGGTTTCTGGTACAGGTTTCGCTCAGGAGGGCTATCCTGTCAGAAGTTTGTTCTCTATTCAGTTTATGGGCTTGAACAAGGAAGGTCTTCCTACCTTTATCAATCAGGATGGTAATGTTACAGTAAGTGACATCTATTTCCAGTCATCAGATCCTGAGAACTTGAAATATCTGAAGTATGAGGGTAGTGTAGATCCAACCGATGTAGGTAGTTTGGGTAATATCTTTAAATATAAAGGTTTCACATTGAATGTCTTCCTTACTTATTCGTTTGGTAATGTAGTTCGTCTGGATCCTGTTTTCAGTAATGAATATGATGATTTGACTTCTACTCCTAAGGAGTTTAAGAATCGTTGGGCAGTGCCAGGTGACGAGAACAGAACTTCGGTTCCTGTTATCGCCAGCAAGACTCAGAACAAGATGGATACCGATTTGAAGTATGCTTATAATGCATATAACTATTCAACAGAGCGTATTGCTAAGGGCGATTTTATTCGTATGAAGGAAATATCTTTGGGCTATGAATTCCCTAAGGCATGGGCTTCAGCTTTGAGATTAAGCAATCTGTCATTGAAATTGCAGGGTACCAACCTCTTCTTGATTTATGCAGATAAGAAGCTGAATGGTCAGGATCCTGAATTCTTCAATACGGGTGGTGTTGCCGTTCCTATGGCTCGTCAGTTTACAATGACATTGAACTTGGGTATTTAATTTTTTAAGGAAGAAAAACGTATGAAGAAGAAAATATTATATGTGTTGATGGTACTTGCTGCGGGAGCATCGTTTACATCATGCGATGATTTCCTGGATACATTGCCAGACAACCGTACGACAATAGATACTGAAGAAAAGGTAAAGAGCATCTTGACTTCAGCTTATCCCGACAAGACATATGCGCTGGTTACAGAACTTATGTCTGATAATTCTGATAATTATGGAGAGTCGAATCCTAATACCGACCGCTTCGTCGATCAGGTATACGCCTGGGAGGATGTAACAGAGGGTGACAATGATTCTCCTGAGGATTATTGGGAGGCTAGCTATAATGCCATCGCCAATGCCAATCTGGCTCTTGATGGTATTGAAGAGATGGGTGGTGCCACCACAACTTCGCTGAAGGAAGAAAAGGCAGAAGCTTTGCTCTGTCGTGCTTACAATCATTTTATTTTGGTAAACCTTTTCTCAAAGGCTTATAACTCTCAGACCAGTACGAAAGATGCAGGTATTCCGTATATTAGTATGACTTCGAGTGAGTTGATGGCACAGACTCCTCGTGGTACTGTAGCCGAAACTTATGAAAAGATAGATAAGGATATTCAGGAGGCTTTACCTTTGGTAGGTGATTCTCATCTGGAGGTGCCTAAGTATCATTTCAATACTCGTGCAGCCTATGCTTTTGCTACCCGTTTCTACCTGTATTATGAAAAGTGGGACAAGGCTGTAGAATATGCCACTAAGTGTCTGGGAAGTCAGCCTAAGACCATGTTGCGTGACTGGAAAGCCATTGCTGGTATGACGCAGACTTATGATGCCGTTACTAATCAGTATATTGATGCAGGTGTAAACTGTAATCTTATGCTTAATACGGCTGTAAGTAGCTTAGGTTTGGCATTTGGTCCTTACAGAGTTTACTCAAAATATGCTCATGGTTCGTATGTTGCAAGTCATGAGGATGGTAAGGCTGGAAATATTTGGGGCAGTGCTTCTTTCTATTCCGACATGAAGTCATATACTGCAACCAACCTTGATAAGACTATCTTCTGGAAGATGCCTTATAAGTTTGAGTTTTCTGATCCTGTGGCACAGATAGGTTATCGCCGTACAGTGATTACCACGTTTACTACAGACGAATGTTTGCTCAACCGTGCTGAGGCTTATATCATGCTGAAGAAGTATGATGAGGCTGCAGCCGATCTGACACTCTGGATGCAGAATATGGTGAAGACCAACAAGGTACTTACACCAGAGAACATCACAGAATTCTACAAGGACATACCTTATTCTTATACGGTTACCGATGATGATCCTAAGGGTATTAATTCTACCATTAAGAAGCATCTGAATCCTGCATTCTCTATTGATGCAGAGGGTAGCACACAGGAGTGCATGCTTCAGTGTATGCTAAACTTCCGCCGTATCGAAACCATGGAGGGTGGTCTTCGTTGGTTTGATATCAAGAGATATGGTATAGAAATCATTCGTCGTACTATGAGTGCAAATGGTTTGCCAGCTGTGAAGACTGATGTCTTGACGAAGGATGATGAACGCCGTGCCATCCAGATACCACCGAAGGTTCGTGATGCTGGTTGCCCTGCTAATCCACGCAAGGCAACAACTGCTACAACTCCTACAGAATAATGTAGTGAGGAAGAACCAAGTTATTAACAATAATAAGGAAAGAAAATGAAAAAGTATTTATTATATGCTTTGCTTGCGGTATCTACAGGTACAGCCTTGGTTTCCTGTTCAGAAGATGACTTGAATGCCGAGAGCGTAATTACGATAGATAAGAAGCAGGCCAACGACTTTGACAAGTGGCTCACTGCCAATTTTGTCAATCCGTATAATCTGGAGTTCAAGTATCGTTATGAGTATAAAGAGACCGATGCTGACTATTATACCATTCCTGCAGAGTTAAACCAGGCCATCGAGATGGCACATCTGGTGAAATATCTCTGTCTGGAATCTTATGATGAGGTTGCCGGTATCGATTTTACACGTAACTACTTCCCTAAGATGATTTTCACCATCGGTGAGTGGGAGTATCGTAACAATGGTACTATTATCTTAGGTACTGCAGAAAGCGGCAAGAAAATCTTGCTGACGGGTGTTAATTATCTGGATACATACAAGAGTAGTCCTACTGCGTTGAACCATTACTATTTTAAGACGATTCATCATGAGTTTACCCATATTCTGAATCAGACTAAAGAATATTCTGCTGAGTTTAAGTTGATTACCGGTAATTCTTATGTCGCAGATTCCTGGAGTGAAGAACCTTTTAATGTGGGTTACTTGGAACGAGGCTTTATTTCTGATTATGCTCAGCATTCTGATACGGAGGATTTTGCAGAGATGATGTCTTTATATGTAACCAACTCTAAGGAGCAGTGGGATGAATGGATGGCTGAGGCTGGAGAGAACGGTGCACCTCTTCTGCAGGCCAAACTTGATATCGTTAAGAGCTACATGAAGGATTCCTGGGGTATTGATATGGACAAACTCCGTGATACGATTCTTCGTCGTCAGGCAGATTTGGCTGCAGGCAAAGTTGATTTGACAGATATTAGTGTGAAATAACTTTAACATAAAAGGAATATGAAAAAGAAACTATTCATATATATATTGCTCCTCTTGCCGATGTTCGCCTTTCAGTCTTGTCTGAAAGATCAAGAGGAAATCTTCGACAAGGATGCTGCCTTGCGAGTACAAGATGCAATGGATAATGCCGATAAGGCGTTTACTAGTGCAGAAAATGGCTGGCTCTTGGAATATTATCCAGAGGAGGCCCAGTCGTATGGCGGATGTGTTTTCACCATAAAGTTTGCTGATGGAAAAGCTACGGTTTCTAGTGACCTGAATCCGGGCAATTCCTGTGAAAGTCTTTATAAGATGACAAATGACCAGGGACCGGTCTTGACATTTGATACATATAATGATCTGATGCATCTCTTTGCTACACCATCAGCTGGCAACTATGAGGCATATCATGGTGATTTCGAATTTGTTGTAGATTCTATCGGTGATGATGCAATCAAGGTACATGGCAAGAAGACAGGAAATACCTTCTATTTCCGTAAGCTGGAAACTTCACCTGAAGAGTATATCAATAAGGTACTGGAAATGGAAGACAATTTCATCGTCTCTGGTCTGCAAGGTACTGTTGGTGATACAAAATTCTTGGGTGAATTTGATTTGGATAACAAACAGTTGCTGATTAGCAATGAGGATGGTTCCAATGCACAGCAGCAGGCTTTTGCCTTTACTGATACTGGTATTCGTTTCTACATGCCATTCAGTATCAACGGCGAGCTACTGAGTTCTTTGAACTTCAATGCTGAGACTAACACGTTTACTGGTGTAACTTCTGGCGGTACTGCCGTAACATTTAATGGTACTTTGCCAGCCGATTATGTGAAGTATGATCAATATGCAGGTAATTATAAACTGTATTATTGGCCACATAAGAATCCATCTACCGGTAAGAGTGTTTATTATGCTCTCAATGTTACATTGACACCTACAGAAGATAAGTCTGGCTTCATCATGGAAGGTCTCAATGATAATATCAAGCCTGTATTGAAGTTTAACAAGAGCAAGGGTAACCTGGAATTGAACTCTCAGATTGTTGGCTCATATGGTGGCAACGATGTCTGGCTCTGCGCTTGGGGTCTTGAAGCTGGTGGTAGCCTTACTTGGGCATCGGAAGCCGGAGTTCAGACACAGTGGAATATGGATACAGAAAAACCTGTATATACATTCCAGACTAATTCTTATTCAGGCTTGGTTACGGATTCGTTCATTTTGTGGTTGATAACTCCATCAGGTTCTTCTGTTGGTCAGTTCAATAATAGTTCATGGTTGATTAATGGTAGCAACCGTCTTCCATATTTGTACGGATTGGTTAAACAATAAAAAATGAATTTGATATGAAAAAGATATTTAGTTTAATATGTATGGCTACTTTGGCCTTGTCGTTCGTCGCTTGTAGCGACGACGATGAGGTAGGGGCAGAATACAATCGTGCGTCTACCATCTCTGTGGTAAAATCAGATGTTTTGTTCTCTGCCAGTGCTGGTACAGGAACTGTTGTGGTTAAGTCGCAAGGTCCTATCACTTTCTCCAGTGCCAGCGACTGGTGTAAGGCTACGGCTCTGAATGATTCTACCGTTCAGGTTTCGGTAGATAATAACGAGACTAATAATGGCCGTTCCAGTTTGCTTACCATCAAGTCTGGAGTAGATTCTGTAAATGTAACAGTACAGCAGCAGGGTTTCTATTTCCAGAGTGATATGGGTACTGCCGTTTCCTTAGCTAATGGCGCATCACGAGAGGCTTTTGCCTTGAATACCAATGGTAAAACGGTTGTTTCTACTACTGCAGACTGGCTTACTGCCAGTGTTGAGAATGACAGCGTAGTAGTTTCTTCTGCAGTCAATGAAACTGGTCATATGCGTCAGGCTTACGTAAAGTATTCATTTGGAGAGTTTAAGGATTCTGTTCTTGTTTCTCAGTATGATTTTGCAGAAGATATTGCAGGCACGTATTATCTGGCATTTACAAATGCTTCAACGGGTAAGACTAGTGCATTTCAAGCAAACTTGGTAGCCGATGAGGCAGGAAAGCTATCCTTGATATTGCCTGATTTAGGCTTTACAATTCCTGTAAATTTCGATGCGGCTTCTTGTAAGTTGTCTATTGCTGCAGGCTCTTATATCGGCGACTACCAGGTAGATGAGAATACAATCTATAATATGGGTATCGTTTTAGGTGATTCGGAGGCTGGTTATATAACATGGTCTCCGTCTGTTACCTACTCTGCTGCTTTCCATAATGATGAAGATGGAACCTATGCTGAGTTCGAAAATGATGGTTCATGGACTTATAACGTAAATTATCTGTCGCTTTACGCATTCTCTTCAAAGGAGTTCACAGGTGACACCCGTATTGGTGGCTTGATGAATATGATAGCACCTTATCTCTTGAAGATAGATGCTTCGGGTGCTCGCAAGAAGATGAACGTTGCGACACCTAAACTTTCCATCATGAAATAAATATATATTTATAGAATTCTTTGTGAAAAGAATACATAAAATCTCTCGTCTGGGGGCGTGCTCATTTAAGCACGCCCCTTATTTATTGTTGATTATAAGTCATTCAGCATGAAATCATAGATGCTCATGAAGAGTATACCATTTGCATCACGGTTGCTGATGAGGCTTTCGCCCACAATGACGATTCGCTCGAAACCATCATCTATGCGGCGCAATGAGTTGATTTCTTGCTCTATCTTGTCTTGCGATGGCAGGCTGAGGACCGACTGGATATAGCATCGGCGACTGCCCTTGTTGCACACGAAGTCTACCTCTAGTTGTTTGCGATAACTAGTGCCGTTTTCGTCTTTCCCATTCACTGTTACCACGCCTACATCCACATTGAATCCCTGTCTTCTCAGCTCGCAATATATCGCATTCTCCATGAGATGGGGCTTCTCTATTTGGCGAAAATTGATGAGTGCATTGCGCAGTCCTAAGTCGGTGAAGTAATACTTCATAGGAGTACTGATATATTTTCTTCCCTTCACGTCGTATCTCTTGGCTTCCTCTATAAGAAAGGCATCTGAGCAATAATTGATGTATGTTTTCAGAGTGGTAGAGCCAATGGATATATTTTTGTTGGTCTTGAATGTATTCGATAGTTTTTGAGGATTTACCAGTCCTCCTATGCCAGATGATAACATACAGAGAAGTTCTTCTAGCTCAGCATTGTTCTTGATGCGATTTCTGTTAAGAATGTCAATCAAGTAAGTTTCTTGCCAAAGGTCTTTAAGTACCTTAATCTTATCTTCATCTGTAGGTTGTAGGATGACAGGTGGCAGTCCGCCATATTGTAGATATTCTACCCAACCGCTCTCTTGGCTGCCTTGGTAGACAGACATGAATTCGGAGAAACTGAGTGGTGAAATATGAATCTGGTAGCCTCGACCTCTGAACTCGGTAATGATGTCCTTTGACAAGAACTTGGCGTTGCTGCCTGTAACATATATGTCAGCATTGGGGATATGGAGCAATCCATTCAGAACATCCTCAAAATCTTTCAGCATCTGCACCTCGTCCAAAAGGATATAGTACATCCTACCGTCCTTGATGAGGCTCTTTACATACTGGTAGAACTTATCAGGGTCGCGATATACCTTATTGCCAAAGTCATCAAAAGCCATTTCTATGATGTGCTCTTTGTCTACACCATCTAGTTTGAGTTGTCTCTTGAATAAGTTGAATAGCAGGAAAGACTTTCCGCATCTTCTAATACCGGTGATGATTTTTACCAGTCCATTGTGTCTGCTATTGAGCAGTTGCTGTATGTATCTTTTGCGTTCGATGATCATAATCTATCTATATATTGTACTTCCCTGAAAAAGGTTGTCACTTAGGAACAAACAGAAGTGACAATGAAACGTAAGACAAGAATTGAACGTGTGTATAATGAGGACACTGGTTGGTTTGAGACCCGTGAGGTAGAGTTGAATGGCTACTCTTTTACAGATGATG